>NZ_LMRY01000014.1:0-114764 GCF_001427935.1 Paenibacillus sp. Soil724D2 | reverse complement strand
CCGCAGAGGCAGCTTAGAAATCGAATTTTCAAAAAATGAGGGACACCCTGCTAGGGGAACTCCGTGCATTAACCAATATTTAATTATGAAATTGACTCCATTATACAACAATGAGGCGAGAGAGACAGGATATGAGCAGTAATTGTTGCACTTTTTACAACATCATACTTCAAGGAATCAAATAAGCCTCAAATAAAACAGCCGCATGAAACAGAGCAGGAGCTCTGTTTCATGCGGCTGGTCTTTCGTATGGGGAGTTATTTCTTCGCCGCAGCAAACTCTGTTTTGATTTTACTTAACAGCTCTGGGCTAGTGAGTACTTCGTATGCTGTGAAAGCCAGCAGCTTAGCTGTGAAAATCATGGCATTAAGAGCGGGTTCCTGCAGCGCGAGATCACGGAACTCCTTGGTATGGAGCATATGTCTCTCGTCTACAACTTTGACGAATGGGTGAATCGTCGGGCATTGGGTAGACACGTTGCCTAGGTCGAGGGAACCGTGATCCTTGCCAACTTCGATCTCTTTCGGATCAATTCCCATTGTTAATAACTGATCAGTAAAGACGGCTGATAGTGTCTCATTGGTTCGAAGTTCGTCATACGAATACTCGTAAAAGGAAGTTTTTAACGTGCAGCCAGTTTGCAGGGCAGCGCCCTCAGCGCAGTGAAGGACTTTCTGGACGAGCTCGTTCGTATACGTGCGTGAAGCTGAACGGACATAGAACTGAGCGACGGCATAGTCAGGGATAATATTTGGAGCTTTGCCGCCTTCGCTGATGATGCCGTGAATACGAGCATCTGACTTGGTTTGTTGGCGCAGCGCATTTATGGAATTGAAAAGCTGAAGCACAGCATCAAGCGCATTGACGCCTTCATAAGGTTGCGCTGCTGCATGAGCGGAACGACCAAAGAATTCGTACTGAATAGCGTCCATAGCTAGTGATTCGCCTGACTTCTCATACGTATAGTACGGGTGAGCCATCAGCGCGATATCCACATCTTTGAATAGTCCAGCCGCGGCCATTGGCACTTTGGCGCCCTTGGTTTCTTCGGCAGGTGTGCCATATACACGGATACTGCCGCCTGTTTCGTCGATGACCGACTTAAGGCCTATGGCTGCGCCAATACTCATCATGCAGATAAGATGGTGACCGCAAGCATGACCCAGGTCGGGCAATGCGTCATATTCAGCTAAGAAGGCCACGACAGGGCCGGCTTTACCAGAATCATATGTAGCAATAAAAGAGGTTGCAATATCTAATACACCGCGTTCAACATGGAAGCCATGATAGGCCAATTCCTCAGTTAAGCGATCAGAAGCTTGAAATTCTTCATGCCCTAGCTCCGGGTTTGCCCCTATAAAGCAGGATATGGCTTTGAATCTGTCCGCATGGCTTTCAATGGTTTGCGTAATCGTTGTTTTCATAAATGGAAGGCTCCTTTGTTGAATGGTTCTTAGCTCCATTGTAGTATAAAGGAAGGCGAACTACCACTTTAGAGCGCACTGGGTTACAATTAACGAACACAAAAGAGTTAACAAACGTAATCTTACGAAAAAGATTTTTTTGCGAAATATTAGGGGGACTCTCACATGATGAAATATGGAGCCGAACATGAAGAACACCGATTTACATTATCTTTCACAGAATCAGAGGTAAGAGGGCAATGGCGCGACATTTTCTTAGGTATTCATAAAGAGGTTGGCGAGGAGTTTCCGGAGGATTTAATCGATCCATCTATACTCGTCATCTGTAATCTAGATGGAGAAATTGTTCAAATTGTTCTTCACGACGAGGGCTGTGATTGTGAATTCCAATTTACGTTTTCGGAAAAGGCACAAATCGAAAATTATGTGAAGCAGTATGTAAACGTATAAAAAAACGACGAAAGAACTGGTGAGAGTGTCCCTTCCCAAACTGGGCGCTGGCGCATATAGTATTATACGTCAGGCTTTAGGGAGAGGATAGCAATGGAAAAGACGATCAATTATTTGGCATTTGGAGATTCACTAACAGTTGGTTTTGGAGCTCCGGAAGGTCACGGATTCGTATCTATCTATCGGCAAAAGTTGGAGCAATTGCTGAAGGTTCCTATTCACTTAAAGCCTGCAGGCAAGAATGGTGCTACAACTAGTCAATTGCTTCAAACACTTGAGTTAGATCCGCAGATCCAAAGGGATATAAGAGAAGCGAATCTCATCACGATCACAGCTGGTGGCAATGACTTAATCCAGGCAGCAATTCCTTTCTTTTATCAAGGAGATCCTGCTTACTTAAAATCTGCTCTTCAAACGTATGAATCCAACTATAAGAAATTGATCGGTGAAATTGAGGCGCTGCGGCAAGGGGTTGAGGAGCCTTACTTAATCGTTTTAGTCGGGCTCTACAATCCTCTGCCGCAGGTGCCGGATGCCGCATATTGGGTACAGCGCTTTAATTTATTTCTTCGCAAATTAGAGCAACCACATATTCTTGTGGTTCAAGTGTATGATGCTTTCGTAGGGCAAGATAGCCGTTATTTATCAGAAGACGCCATTCATCCCAATGAAATTGGTTATGAAGAACTGGCGCGTCAAGTGGAGAATGCGGTTTCTCTCCAACACCTCCAGCAATTGATCCAATAATTAAGCGGGTATGACATACCAGAAAATGGAGAAGAAATGACAGGCGCTACCAGCAAGCACGAAAACATGCCATATGGCATGGTGATAAGGGATGCGCCGCCATACATAAAAGATGGAACCAAACGTATAGAACAGTCCGCCTACGACAAGCCACACGATACCGCCAAATGGCAGGTTTAAGTACAAGGGTTTAAAGGCGAAAACGATCAGCCAACCCATGAGTATATAACAAAGAGTTGAAACCAAGACGAATCGTTTCACGTAGAAAACTTTCAAGACAATCCCGGCAAGCGCTAAGCCCCAAATCACACCCAAGAAGGTCCAGCCCAATGGTCCTCGCAATGTGACGAGTAAATAAGGTGTATAGCTGCCTGCAATTAACAAATAAATGGCGGAATGATCGAGAAGCTCAAACACATCCTTCAATCGCGGATGGCTCACACTATGAAGCAGCGTGGAGCAGGTATAAAGTATGACTAAAGCTGCACCAAAAATGCTGAAGCTTACAATGTGCCAAACCGTGCCATGTAAGGAAGCCTGCACGATGAGCAGGACAAGCGCTGCGATGCTTAACAACACGCCTACGCCGTGGCTGATGGCGTTGGCCTTCTCTTCCCGAACGGAATAGTCCATAGATAACCCTTCTTTCGCTCTAAAATATCCTACTACCTTATAGATTGGACGATGAAAAGATGTTTTTACCTTCATTTCAATTAATTAATAAAATAGCTTTAGTCACAGGAGCAGGAAGAGGCATTGGCAGAGCGCTAGCGATAGGCCTTGCTGAGGCGGGGGCAGATGTAGCTCTTTTTGCGCGTACAGCGAGTGATATTGAGGAAGTAGCTCAAGAAATTCGTGCCTTTGGACGAAATGCATATCCGTTTACAGTTGATGTCACGAATAGAGAACAGATCGAGAAAGCTGTCCAACAAATCATTGAACAGACGGGTCGACTGGATATTCTAGTGAACAATGCGGGAATGAATATTCGCAGTCAAGCGCTGGCTGTTACGGATGAAGAATGGGACACCATTATGCAGACGAATCTTAAATCTGCTTTCTTGTGCTCTCAAATCGTAGGTCGTCACATGCAGCAAAAAGAATATGGAAGAATTATCAACATCGCTTCTGTTGCAGGACAGGTTGCCCTTCGAACAGGTGTTGTATACGCAGCAACCAAAGCTGCGATGATCCAAATGACGAAGGTGCTAGCACTTGAATGGGGTAAATATGGGATCAATGTGAATAGTATTGGACCGTGGTATTTCAAAACGCCTTTGACAGAGAAAATACTTTCTAATCCAGATTACCTGGCAGAAATTATTGCGCGTACACCTCTAGGGCGCGTGGGTGAGCTCGAGGAGTTGGTAGGGCCCGCTGTTTTTCTCGCTTCAGATGCGGCGAATTATGTAACAGGTCAGACCCTGTTCGTTGATGGTGGGATGACCATTTACGGCTTCTAAATTGGAGCTGCTTTATTTTGTAGGATTGAGCTTTCCGACTAGTTCAATTATACTTTACACAATCTTAATAGAGTTGTTGTGGGTTCAAGATAGATAGATAGATAGATAGATAGATAGATAGATAGATAGATAGATAGATAGCATAGATAGATTAACAGATAGACAGCATAGATAAGGTGGTATGACCGCAATGTCCCGGGTTCGCATATTTACAGATAGTACAAGTGACTTAAGCGAAGAACTTTATCGACGCTTTCAAATAGAGGTGGTGCCTCTTTATGTCATTTTTGAGGATAATTCCTACAAAGATGGCATTACGATAAAACCTGATAGACTATATGAATTAGTTGACCAAACCGGCAAGCTGCCCAAGACTGCGGCTCCATCTCCTACTGATTTCGAACGAGCGTTTGAACCCATTATTCAAAGAGGAGAAGACATTGTCTTTATTGGTCTTTCTTCTGAGCTTTCATCAACGCTTCAGAATGCTACTATTGCAGCTGCGAGTTTTCCAGAAGGCAGGGTAACGGTCATTGATTCTAGAAATCTATCAACAGGAATAGGTCTACTAGTTTTAAAAGCTGCGCAAGCGGCAATAGATGGTCGGAGCAGCTCTGAAATAAAATCATTGATTGAACCTTTAATCACCCGAATGGAAGTTGAATTCATCATTGACACATTGGAATATTTGCATAAAGGCGGAAGATGTTCAAGTGTTCAGCATTTTATAGGGAGTCTGTTGAAAATTAGACCGATCGTTAAAGTCATTGACGGGGCTATGATATCGACGGATAAGGTAAGAGGTAAACGGGAAAAAGCACTCCATCAGCTTCTGGAAAATGCTTTAGCGCAAAAGGATGACATGGACACGGAAATCCTGTTTATCACTCACTCTTCGGCAGCAGAAGAAGCCGCTTACATCAAACAACAAATTGAACAACAAACGAATGTGAAACAAGTTCATATAACTGAAACGGGCTGCGTTGTTGCCAGCCACTGCGGACCGCATACATTAGGTATTGTTTTCGCCAAAAAATAAGAAATGAGTGGACACCATGACGACAATCAAGATTATCACAGATAGCAGTTGCGACCTCCCCGAAATGATTGTAGACGAGATAGGGATTGCGATTGTTCCATTATCCGTACATTTTGGAGAGGAATGCATGCCACCTGACATGGTGCTAGCTGATTTTTATGCGAGAATGAAAAAGGAGAGCGTCCTACCGAAGACGTCAAGTCCGGCTCCGCAGCTATTCCTCGCTGAGTATCAGAAAGCCCAAGTAGATCAAGATATTCTTGTGATCAGTCTTTCATCGGCTCTTAGCAGTACTTACCATCATGCAGTCATGGCTAAAGAGATGCTTCTCGAAGAAGGTTATACGGGTCGTATCGAGGTTATTGATTCGAAAACAACTTCACTTGGACTTGGCGTTCTCGTCTATAAGGCAGCCAAAATGGCAGAAGCGAATGTTCCATTTAAACAAATAGTAGAAGAAATAGGTCAATCCGTAACGACTTCAGGCACTTTTTTCTTTCTAGACACATTAGAAAATGTAATAAAAGGTGGCAGACTCGACCGAGTGCGCGGAGCTGTTGCGTCTGTGCTGAATATAAAGCTTTTAATGAAAGGCAGTGAAGAAGGTACCATAGAAGTGATTGAGAAAATCCGTGGTACCCAGCAAGCTTTGAAACGATTAATCACCAAAATTGGGGAAGCTCACCACGATTTCGATAAAGATGTGATTGCTGTCGCGCATTGCAATTGCGAGGATAGAGCGCGTGAAGTCTTGAAGCAACTACTTGAGAAATATCCGTTCCGCAAAGTGTTGTTCTCTAACATGGGCACGGTTATTGGTACCTATGCTGGTGAAGGCGGCGTACTGATCGCTTACTAAAAAAGTAGAAAAGACACCTATTTACTCGATCCTAATGATCGGTGAAGTAGGTGTCTTTATTCATTGTACAAACTATGAATTTTACATTATTGTTGGCCAACCTTGCCCCTCACGGGGAGCCACGGAATTAATTTCATCTGTAAAGTTGTATAGCGTGCAACAATTTATCTCGATTTCTTTTACCGACGTGAAGATGTTGTAAGCTGTACAACAATTTATTCGAATTTCATGCCAAATGGCTATTTTGGTGATAAAATGTTGTGTTTTCTGCAACTTTCTCAGAGATAACGGAGTAAATCTTGGAAAATGTTGTACAAACTACAACACTTCTTGAAATTATTCAGGATAATGGGTTTCAACTATCTCCGTATCTTCCGTCGAGACAAGAGGGGACAGCTCGCCTGGGGCCATCAGCCATAATTCATGAAGCGCGCGCGTACAGCCTACATACAAAAGCTTGGCATCCATAAAAGTGGCTTCGTAATGCCCGGCAGTAACATCCATGAGCAGCACAGCATCAAATTCAAGTCCCTTGGTCAAAAAGACGGGAAGGACTGAGATGCCACCGCGGTATACCCGCTGCTTGGAGGTTATGAGATTCGTTTCGATGCCAGCTTCAGTCAACGCATCATGAAGCTCTTGTGCTTGCTTCTCCGTACGGGCAACAACAGCGATTGTACTCGAGCTCCCTTGTTTCAAGGTTGCGATGGCACGCTGCAGCAGCGGCAATCGGCCTTTGATATCCGTCTGTAGAACACGGACTTTGTTGCCGCTGCGGAACACTGGAACAGCAAGGAGCGGATTCTCGACGCCTCGTTTTAAGACCTGATTGGCAAACAAGATGATCTCCATCGTGGAACGATAACTGCGTTCAAGTTCGAAATAACCAGTCTCTTCTACTTCAAACAAGCTGGAAAATTCCTTCCAGTCTGTGATGCCTTGATAAGCGTGAATTCCCTGTGATAAATCGCCTAGTATCGTGAACGAACTATTCCTTGTATAAGAATCAAGCACAGCTACCTGGAAAGGCGAGAAGTCCTGCGCCTCATCGATCACCACATGGTCGAATAACCGATCTGAGGGAATGCCGAAAAGGCGTGTATGAATATAAAGGAGTGGAGCGAGATCCTCGAGCTGCACTTCTTTTTTCTTGAAAAGCTTCAGCGAAGCGGTGACAATAGGTTCTGGTATTTGGCTGAGCAGGTCAATGGGCAAGCTGTCTGGGCGACCTTTGTCTGAGAAGAGCATTTTGTAGAAGCTGAATGCCGAGTGATCAGGCCATCCTGTCAGATACGTGCGCAGGCGCTGAGAAGCTTTCTTTTTCAGCTCTTTCTTCCGACTTTGCTCCCAAATCTTGTCGAGCTGAATTTCCATCCAGCGTTTGATCCGAGCAATGACACGCTCGCGCCTTTTGACAAGCGGATAATGCTTATTCTCAACGAAAAACCATTCGCGAATGGTTGCAATTGGAAGCTTGATACCCTCCCACGGGATGAAATCGGAAGTAGGTACATAAGACTCCTCGAACCTTGTGAGACAGAGATCTAGGTATTGTTTGAAAGCAATGGATCCTTTAAATCGTCCCGGCGCTTGATCATCTACCTGCGGTCTTTTGCTGCCGAGCGAGAACCAGGTTTGAAGAACTAGTGATTGATCCGCTAGCTTCACTTCTTGGTCGAGCACATCGATTGCCCAATCTGTGAAAGTGCTTTGCTGGATATTTCCGACTCCAAGTTCGGGCAGTACGCCGGATATGTAGTCGAGAAACATGGAGTTGGGTGCAAAAATAATCATCCGTTCTGCACGAACCTGTTCACGGTATTGATAGAGTAAGAAAGCAAGTCGATGCAGGGCGACAGTTGTTTTACCGCTTCCTGCGACCCCTTGGATAATCAGTGCGGTATTTTTCGCTGCGCGGATAATGCGGTCTTGCTCAGCCTGGATTGTAGATACAATGTCGCGCAGCTTATTGTCTTTATTTTCGCCAAGTCGGTAGAGTAAGAACTCATCGCCTACGGCCAGAGAGTCTGCATTGCGGTCATAGGTATCAACGACACGCTGGAGAATTTGTTTACGGACAACGAGGTTTCGTTTGAGATATACGAGGCCATCGATAAGGCCGTCCGGTGAATCATAAGAAGCTGCGTCCAGTCCACCCGTGAATGAATAGAAAAGGCTAGCGACTGGTGCCCGCCAGTCAATGACAAGCAATTGGCCTGTTCGCTCGTCCTCGACACCTGATTTGCCAATATAAAGCGGAAGGGCGGAAGCCGTTCCCGTCTCTTGGAAGTCAAGGCGGCCGAAATACGGTTCATCGACGGCTTTAGCTAAATTGTGTCGACCATTCTCGCGTGCTGCCTCCAACGCTTGCTCCGTTAAATCCGGTCCATAATAAACAGGAGTCGACCTAAGACGCTCAAGCTGTTTGTCAATTTCGGCATTCGTTCGTTCAAGTTGTTGTAATTCTTCTTGATAGGCACTTTGAGTCTTTGTGTCCAAGATCAGTTACCTCCTAAGATCAGATGTTGTTTATTTTATGAAATAAACAGGTAAACAATATATCACACCTGTCAGTATATGGGAAGCGAAACAGTCAAGCTTATGATTTGGGCTCTCCTAAGAAAGAATGTTATAATGGACAGGAAGGAACTTATTATAATTTTAAAGGAGCGTGGAGCTATGTCCATCTACAATATCGAGGTTAAAACGAACTCAGGCGAAACGAGGTCACTATCCGAATATAAAGGAAAAGTGCTGCTCATTGTAAATACAGCAAGTGCATGTGGGCTTACACCGCATTATAAAGGGCTCCAAAGCTTATATGAGCAGTACCAAGATAAAGGATTGGTAGTTCTGGGATTCCCTTGTAATCAATTTGGCGGTCAAGAGCCAGGCACGAATGAAGAAATCCAAAGCTTCTGTGAGCTCAACTACAACGTGACATTCCCGTTATTTGATAAAATCGATGTGAAGGGTGAAAATGCTCATCCTTTATATACTTTCTTGTTAAACCATACACCTGAGCCGTATCGTACAGGAGAAATCGAATGGAATTTTGTGAAATTCCTAGTTGATGCAAGCGGTATTGTTGTTAAGCAGTACAGTGCTAGTACGGACCCAGCGACTATCGCTCCGGATATTGAAGCAATTTTAGCATAGAATAAATAAAAAAGCTGTTGCATCTACGACAGAGGCTCGCTATAATCATAATAATCATGAAGTTGAAGGAGACGAATCATATGAAAAACACAGCTTGGTTCGTACAAATTCATTATTTTTATAGGCGTTAGCACACACCTGTACATATCAGGGTGGGCTAACGCATTTCGCGTTGGCCTCCCTGCGGGATAGCAATTCGCGCAGGACCATAGGTCCGGCGCGTTTTTTTATCTCGTTAAGAATGGAAAGGGTGGATGGTATGCAAAACGTGGAAGGATCAAATGTAGGTTGGAGTTCAGAAGATTCGTATGGAAAGCAGCAAGAAGAGCAAGCTATGGTCATCCTTCTTGACCCTATAGCTTCTGAAACTGCATGTCGAATGAAAAATGAGCTGAAACTAGCTGGTATAGGTATTATGATGGTTGATGAGAAGTTGGATATGGATAAGCTGCTAACTGCTGCGACAAAGCTTGGAATTCGTTTTATTATCAGCATAGGCTTGGAAGACAGCTCGACTGACCAAGTGAAGTTAATGGATATGCTGGATCTACATGAGAAAGTGATGCCGATGGATCAAGCGATTTATTGCATCGAAAAGATTTATCCGCCAGCAGATTTTACATAAAAAGAGAGTGGAGTGAAGAGATGAAGCACCGATATGGATTTATATTTGCACATCCGGATGATGAGACGTTTCTTAGTGCGTGCATCATTCGCAAGCTTGCCGATCAAGGGGAAAATCCTGTTTTGTTGTTGGCAACACGAGGTGATGCGGGAAGACAAGGGCTAGAGCGGGCAAAAGATCGATCAGAACTGGCTAAACTGCGAGAGAAAGAGATGGAGGAAGCCGCCAAAATACTGGGCTTATCACACGTGGAGCACTTAGGTTGGCCAGATGGTCAGCTCGCAGAGATTAATTTCGATGCACTAGTTGCAGGTGTTATCGCTTTTATTCAGCGGTACGAGGTTGAGGTACTATTCACTTTTCCAGAGGATGGGGGCAATGGTCACCCTGATCATATCACCATTTCCAAGGCGACAACGGCGGCAGTATTAAGTGGGAAATGTCCGAGTGTACGCAAGTTATATTATGCAGCAGCAGCTTCATTACTAGCAAAAGGTCACAAGCCTTCGATAGTAGTAGATACAGAAGCTGGTTGGCCGATCAAGGCAGCAGCCTTGCGGGCTCATGCAACTCAGCATGTAACAATTTCCAAACATTTCGGTGAACTTGATGTTTTTCCGGAAAATCGTCGATGGGAAGCTTTTGTGCTCGGTTGGCAGGATGGAACGATATGGCCAGAGCAGGACTTAACGAAGGTACTGGAAGAATAGGGAAAGTAAGTGGTATAATAGGGGACAAGGCAGGTGAACGACTTCATGGCAATTATAGCCAAAATTGAAGCTGTACTTATCGCGGATGACGCTTCAACGTTTGTAACGAGAGAAATCGACGGTGTCGAACTAAGTTTTGGGGGCATTGAAGGCGATCGTCACTTCGGTTTATTCGCCAAAGCGGACTCGCGGCAGCCCATGTACAAAAGAGGCCAAGAGATAATGAATCGTCGTCAACTCAGTATTGTATCTGTTGAGGAACTGCAAGGCATTGCGCAGCGACTGGGTGTGGAAACAATTAAACCTGAGTGGTTGGGTGCAAATATTGTTGTGAGCGGTGCTCCTGAATTAACCAAGCTTCCTATGGGAATCCGAATGATCCTGCCAAGTGGCGGCGGACTTGTGTGCGAAGGTGAGAACGAGCCTTGTGCAGGTCCTGGTAAGCAAATTGCCAATTACTACGGAGACAGAAGTCTAACGCAACAATTTATCAAACATGCTGGGCAAAGCAGAGGGATTGTCGCTTACGTGGAACGCCCAGGTGAACTAAAACCAGGTGACTTGGTCGAGATTCAAATTTAATTGCATTTATTTCATAAGGTACCCCCAGAAGTGTGCGCCTCTTCTCGAAATCTATATTAGAGAGATTTATCATAGAGAATTGGATCAGGAAGGTGTAGAGAAATGTCACTTTGCAACTGTGAAACATGCGGACAAGTTTATATTTCGAAATTTGAAAAGCATTGTAAATCTTGCTCCCAGCTTCAAATAAAAGAGTCCCACAAAGTGAAGGATTTCGTTCGGGCTCATCCGCGTGCCACACTTATTGAGGTTTACCACCAAACGGGTGTATCTTTGAAAACGATAAAAGAACTTATGAGAGCTTGAATACATAGAAAATGACAAAAACCATGATGATCTTCATTGAAGATTTCATGGTTTTTTTTATGTGGGAGCGGATTGATTGGATGCGCCTATAAGGACTGGGAGGCAGCGATAAGAAGTGGTGAGGAACTAGTGAAAGGAACCAGCTAAAGGAACTAGAATGCGCTATTTGTCTCAAATATACGCCTATATTCGTTTAAAGGGAATAAGGATTCGTTATTTTGCAGTTCTTGTCCAAAAATACGGCATTTGTAGAGAAATAAGTGATTGACGTTCCGTTTCCAAAGCAAAATAGCGACTTTCGAGCAAAATAAGGCATTGGCGTTCCGCTCATGAAGGTTCAGGGTGGGGGTATTATGAAAGTGATAGCTATTCTAGTATATGAATCAGTTGAAAACCAGCACCCAGCTCCCCCCGCCGCGCTTTTACTGGTTCAAAAGGAAGTAACTGAGACAAGTAAGAAAAAGCCTTCAATTCCCAAGGGATTGAAGGCTTTTACGCTATCTAGAAGCTCTCACTATCGCTTAGCAAACACATCCAGAAGAAGTTCATCCTTCACTGGATCTTGAACATCCCAGGCTGTCGCGAATCTAACTTGGTGAGAAACGCCGACAATTTCGTACTTCTGAACGAGATGTTGGCGGGCGGAGCCGATAATGAGCGAATGCAGCCGCAGCTGCTTCTTCTGACCAAGAGCTCCAAGCTTTTGCAGCGTTGCTTTGGAGATTTGGCCGACACCATCGGTGACCATCACGAAGTCGGCATCGTGAAACTGCCGCTCGTGCTGTACGATGTCCATGCCTCTGCTCAGCGGCGCGTCGAAGTTCGTGCCGCCACCGAAAGCGAGCTGAGCCAGACCATAGAAGCGGTCCCAATCCGGCCGCTTATAAGATAGCACATGCTCGATGAGCTCGCCCTTCGCCCCGAACAAGAGCAGGACGAAGTCCCGCCGCTCGAGGAGGGAGAAGGAGGCAAAGGTCGCCGTAAACAGCTGCGCAAGCCGCAGCTTGCTGCCTCGCATCGAGTGGGAGGTATCGAGCATGCAGATAACAGGACCTTTCTGCGGCTCTTCAACTGAGCCGGTGTAGTTGTAGGTCATGAGCTTATTTTCCATCCATTTGACGAGAAAATAAGGCTCGAAATCTTCATCAGCGAGCAGGCTGGCTTCGCTCGGAAGCAGATGCGCGATGTCGCCAGACTGGCGTAAATCATCGTAGGCTTCCGGAACGTAAGGCGAGCGCAGCTTCTTCCGCTGCACCCGAAGGTGATGGATGTTCCGTCCCACCTCCTGCAGGAAAGACACCAGATCCTTGCTGCGCTTCAGTTTCTCAATCCACTGCACGTAGCGCTCGAACGTCTGCCGCCGCAATTTCCCCAGCTCGCTGCCCCAGCGCCGGTTCGCTAGCCGCTGACTCGCTTGCACGAGCTCGTGCACATTGAAGCTGTCCGTCTCTTCGAGGGACAGCGTCTCCTTTAAAGCCTGACCGAGCCAGTCGCCAAGCTCGGCCTCGATCTCCTTCATGGCCGCGATGTCGCGCGCGCTCATGCGGTCCAGCTGCCGCTCGCGGCGCTCGAGTTCCTCTTCCGCCTTGCGCAGCTTCGCCTTCAGCTTATCGCGCTTCATGAACTCGGTGCGCATCTCGCTTTGCAGCTCCGTGATGCGCTGCTTCAGCGTGCGTATCTCCTCGGCGATGAGCGGCCTCGAATCGACGGCTTCCTGCTTGTCTTCGACGGCGCGTTTCCCTTGCTGCAGTGTATACCCAACGAGCCGCAGCTTCTCGATTTGCTTCTCGGAGAGACGCTCACTGACGCTCTTTTCCTCTTGCCCGCTCATCTGCTGCTTCTTCTCGAAGCCGAAGCCGCTCATTTGCTGTTCCTTTTGTCTGCGTTTGACTTCTTTTTCATAGGACTCGGTAAGCCACATAAGCGCCTTAAGCGCTGTTTTGAAAGAAGCATTTACTTGTCCAATTGTTCGAGGATGTATGGACACATAGAAATACTGCTTGCGCAGCGTTAAGACCATCCAGCGGTGGAAGGGGGTTTCCTCTACGGTGCCGTCCACATCAGGCTTCGTTAAATAGAAGCACATAAAGAAATCTGCAAAAAGTTCAAGCGTAAACCAAGGGGCTTGCCTTACGGCCTCGCGCATCCATTCTTGTGCGACGCGCGATGAGTGTACGTAGCCCTCGAACACATACCTGTCAACCCGAGTGCAGCGTATGATCATATAGGTAACCTCTTATAACGTATAGTCGTATATAATTCCCGGGACTTCCCGGTCAAACAATGTGCGATATAAGCCTTGGATCGATTGTAATATGCGCTCGCCCTGAATGCGTAAGTGCGTGAATTTAACGGCATATTGCTCGGGATGCTGCAGAAAAATAGATTGAGAAGCAATCCATTCCGGTAATTTCTTTTCTTTCTCCTGCCAGGAGACAAGTTTGCCGCGTAAGCTTCTGGCTGTTTCTTCCAGCTCAATGCGACAATCTTCCAAAGTTACTTTCAATCGCTCGGAAGCATCCTTATTTAAAGCGCCGCCGATTTCTTTTTTAAATTGGAAGGCATGTAATTCATCTTCTTTCTCCAACCATTTCTTAACCGTCAAGTTATATTGAAGCAGCGGGAGTTCTTGTTCCATTTCTCGTTTGAGCATGTCCTGGAATAAGGAGTCGAAAATGGCTTTGAGCTCTGCCAAATCTTCAGGGAAATCCCACAGCATATGCGGGGTCAGTACGGTATCCCACACATTGACAGCGCTGCGCCCATGGATAGCTGCTGAAATCTTCCACGAATGGCCAATCTTGTGGTAGCGTCGATCCGAAAGCACGTATTCTTTCTCTTCAAGAGCTGTCTTCAATTGAAAAAGCATGTAAACCAGCGCATCTGGCAATTGAACCTCGGCCGCTTGAGACTTCAACTGTTTCACCAATTCCGTTGATAGAAGGGTAGGGAGAGGTGTGGTTGGTGCCTGAAACATGAGTTCAAAGCTGGATATTTGCTTGACATATTCGACTTCAAAACGGAACAGAAAACGGTCGTACAGCGCTGCTAATTGTTCGTTATCTTCAGGCAATTCATTGGATGCTGCCATTAAGAATAGAAGGGGAGATTGCTGCTTTTGCCGTCCATTGAAGAAGACACGTTCATTCAAGACAGAAAGAAGCGCATTAAGTATGGCGCTGTTCGCTTTGAATATTTCATCGAGAAAGGCGAAGCGGGCACTTGGTAAGTAGCCGTCTGTGAGCCTTACATACTCATCATTTTTAAGCTTTTGTAAGGAAACAGGCCCGAATAATTCGTCAGGTGTTGTGAATCGGGTTAATAAGTAATCATAATAAGGTTCATTACCGAATAATTCGGCGGCAGCGCGTGCTAATTGAGATTTGGCTGAACCGGGAGGTCCAACCAATAAGACATGTTCGCCGCTCATGATAGCGAGCAGTAAGACACGGATGAGCTCTTCCCGTTCCATGAACCGTTTTTCGAGATGACCCATAGCTTCTCTTAATTTGTTCTGTATGACGATGGGTTCTTTCACATTGTTGTCCCCCTTGGCGTAATCAAAGCTCGTATGTTTATATTGTATCAAACTGCCCGGTAAACATCGAATATGCTACAATAAGACCTGTAGTATCTACACTACTTTTATCTGAGCCTGCAGCTATCAGTCTTCTAAGAAAATACAAAGGAGCGTTATCCATGCCACAAATGATCGTTAGAGGAATTAGTGTTCCTCAAATTCAATCCATTAGTGCGGCGTTAATTGAAGAACTAGCTCAAGTATGCTCGTGCGGAACGGACAATTTTATGCTGGAATGTCTTCCCACAGTTTCTATATTTGAAGGAAAGCAAGTCCATACATACCCTTTTATTGAAGTAGGTTGGTTCGAGAGAGGGCAGGAAACGCGTGACCAGTATGCTAGCGTGCTGACCAAACACGTTCTTTCGCTGGGCATTCCTGAGGTGGAGATCGCTTTTCGGGTATACCGGGAGGATAGCTATTATTGGAATGGGAAGTTAATTTGAACGAATATCATGGCTAATAGATTTAATGAAGGAGTGGTCCATATGCGAATTGGTGTGATCTCGGATACTCATTTATCACCTCGGGTTCAGAAACTGCCAGATGCGTTAATTGCAGGTTTACAAGGTGTTGATCTTATTATTCATGCCGGAGACTGGGTGAGTGAGCACGTTGTTGACTTGGTTGAGCGAATCGCACCTTGCGAATCTGTGGCAGGTAACAATGACGGATCTGACATCATAGAACGATTTGGCTTGAGGAAAATACTGACACTCGGCGACTATCGAATAGGTCTTATCCATGGAGACGGCTTTCGTAAAACGACAGAGGAAAGAGCCCGAGAAGCGTTCCAGGCCGAGCGGCCGGATATCGTCATCTTCGGACATTCCCATGTTCCATACCAGCAAACGATTAATGGCATTCTCATGTTTAATCCAGGCTCGCCTACGGACAAAAGAAGGCAGCCGCAATACTCCTACGGTATCATCGAGATCGGTGATAGCATTCATGCGAAGCATTTCTTTTACGATAGTAAGGCTTAGCATCTGACATTGCGTACATCTGCTCTATCCGCCGGAGACAGCCTGGAAAACGATAAGCTGATCCCCTTGCTGCAGCGTGATATTTAAGTCATCCAGCCATGCGATATTCGTGTCATTGTAATAGAGCAGGACATGCTTTCGGACTTGTCCAGTTTCGGTCCAAAGATGAACGCGCAGCAGGGGATAGCTCGATATAAGTTGATCTAGTGCATCCTGTAACGTAAGCGCATCCAATTGAAATTTAACGTTTCCCCCTGTGCAATCACGCAGCAAGGAGGGGACGCTGACGGTAATAAGCATGCTAGTCCTCCAAAATCATTGGCTTCACAGTTAGGATTCGTGATAATTGTCCTGGCAGACGTTCCCAGCTTTCTCCGCGATCTAATGAACAGTAAATTTCACCTGATGTTGTTCCAAAATAAAGTCCATAAGGCTCAAGTGAGTCCACAGCCATCGCATCTCGCAGTACACTGACATGTCGTTCTTCTTCTGGGAGAACATCCCCAATAGGCTTCCAGGTATGTTCACCGCGTGCCATTCTGTAAACAATTAACTTGCCGTCACGCATAGATCGTTGTTCGCTGCTTTCCAGCGGGATAAGAAATAAATCACCTGTTGGTGAAATACTAATCGGGAAACCAAACGGGGCATCGCCTTCGCGTAATGTGAGGCCTTTCTCGATAGGATGCCAGCTGTCACCGCCATCAATGGATTTGAACACCCCGCTATGCTCCTGCATATAGAGAACATCGGAGTTTTCCGGGTCGAGCACCATCTTATGCACACAGTATCCGACACGCTCATCAGGTTGACCTGTTGGTATCCGGTTCAAGCCGTTATTGCAGGGCTTCCAGCTAATCCCCCCGTCAAGTGTACGGAAGACACCAACCGCAGATATTCCGATCCACATGCGCTGCGAGTTCCTTGGATCGATGAGAATGGTATGCAAGCACATACCGCCGGCTCCGGGAAACCACTCTGGACGTGTGGGGTGCTTCGTTAAACCATCTAACTCTTGCCACGTCTGACCGTTGTCGCGGCTAACGAATAATCCCGCTTCTTCGACACCCGCAAAAAGAGTTCCGGGCTGTGATGAAAGACCTGGTACCAACTGCCAAATACGGTTTAGTGAAAAACCGCTCTCCTCGGAGTACCTCGGACTATCCGCAATCTGTTCCCACGTTTCACCGCCATTGCTGGACACTCGTATGGTCGCACCATAAGCGGCATGAGAGGTTCCCGCATACAACGTACTTGCTGTTCGTGTATCTCCAAGAACACTATAAGCTTCCCATCCTGGTAAAAAAGGTCCTTGCATGGACCAGTTCCGTCTTTCAGTCGTTGAGGAATAAATGAAAATGCCTTTATTGGTGCCGACGAGCAGTTGAACGCGCTTTGACATACGTGCCCTCCTTTAATCATACTCCTAAGATAATTTCGACAGATGGCAAAAAATTCCTTCTCTTAAATTGTGTCATTTCCTTCCTTTGCTTAGGTGTTCACCGTGTTTGCAAGAGTAAGAGGGACATACACTGTCATAGTTCTATTATTCGAATGGTGGTGATTCGATGCGTACTACGGTAGGTGTCCTATTGGACTTGGAAACTTATTTGGGTATTGCAAGAGGAAGAACAGGAAATGAACGCTTAGCCCTGTATAACAAAGCAGGAAAGATGCATGGAATAAGGCCTTTTTATATGTGTTTACAGCATGTAAAAGGTAAATCTGTTTTGGGTTATTACTATGAGAATAATGCGTACAGGCTCGTTAGGCGATCTATTCCTCGTGTGACACATAACCGAGCCATTTGCTTATCTCCTTATTTAAGAAAAAAATTAAAAGAGCTTTCGCAATCGAGCATCGTGTTCAACAGACAAAATCGATATGACAAATATCGCATACATCAACTCTTAAACTCCAATCATTCGCTGCGTAAGTATCTTCCTGATTCTATTAAATATTCGCGGGAAAAATTAGAAGACTCCATGAAGAAGTACGCCTCACTTTTCATCAAGCCGACAAACAGCAGTGTAGGTGACGGGATTATTAAAATATCCAAGCAGGAGAGTGGGGATTGGACTTTGTACTGGATGAAAAGGAAACCAAAGCTTGTTTCCAAGAAGAAAGCCATTTCATTCATTGGGAAGGTAGTGGGTAAACAAAACTACATGATTCAGGAAGCAATCCAATTAGCAACTTACAAAGAAAGGCCTTATGATCTTCGTGTATCGGTACAGCGTGGAAGCAGTGGGCAGTGGCAAGTTACCGGAATGATTGGGAAAGTCGCAGCCTCCGGCCGTCATGTGACTAATGTGGCAAAGGGAGGGAAAGTTAAACGGTGCGAGCAGCTGTTTGAGTCCAGTAGTTTTGATTCCGACCAAATGAAGCAAGAATTACAGCAAGTATCTCTGGCAATTGCCCAATATATTGGCGTTAAATTGCCTCATATGGCTGATATCGGATTAGATGTGGGCGTTGATCAGGGGGGCCGCATCAAATTGATCGAAGTAAACGGCAGAGACCAACGCTATACCTTTAAAAAAGCAGGCTTAGAAACGACTTTTTATCGCACATATGAAACACCAATGCGATACGCAAAGTTTCTCTTACATCAATCAACGTAACTGAATGGTTAATTTGCCCCAGTATTCTGGGGCTTTTGAAATAGAAACTAGGCAGAGACGGATTACAGCGAAAATTCTCATTATTTTCTCATTCACATAGCCTATACTTATTGGATTAACGAGACAAGGGAGATATTCATGAAACGGGTATTGCTCATAGAAGACGAAAAAAACCTAATTCGTTTTATTCAATTGGAACTGGAGCACGAATCATTCGAAGTACATACAGCTTACGATGGGAAAACAGGATTAGAATTAGCCCTTCAAGATCATTGGGATTTGATATTGTTAGATATTATGCTGCCAGAGCTGAACGGAATTGAGGTTTGCCGCCGTATTCGTGCAGCGAAGAAGACTCCAATCCTCATGTTGACAGCCAGAGATAGCGTTGTTGATCGTGTATCAGGCTTAGATAGCGGCGCCGATGATTATATGCCCAAACCCTTTGCGATTGAGGAATTATTGGCTAGGATAAGGTCTATTTTCCGTCGTATCGAACTCGAGGGAAACGACCCGCATGCTATGCTTTCATTTCAAAATATTCACGTCGATATGGATGCTCGTATGGTTTATAAAGACAATCAAATCATTGAGCTTACTAAGCGTGAGTTCGATCTATTGGTGATGTTCATGAAAAACCTTAATCTCGTGCTGACGCGCGATATGCTTTTGGATCATGTATGGGGGTATGATTCGTTAGTGGAGACGAATGTTGTCGATGTTTATGTCAGGTATTTGAGGAACAAGCTAGATCAAGCGGGAGAGAATAGTTGTATTCAAACGGTTCGGGGAATCGGATACGTGATGCGATGATGGAACGATTAACTCGTTTAATTCGACAACTCCCCATCAAATGGAAGCTCATGTTAGGAGCAACTGCACTCATCTTCCTTTTATTTGCAACTTATAATTTCTCCCAATATCTTGTTCTCAAACAGTGGATGATGAATCAAGAAAAAGACAAAATTCAAGTTAGTATGACGCAGCTTCAAGACTATTTACTTGAAAAATCAAATACAATGGATGCCTTGTTGATAACGGAAGCTCGACCCTACATAGAAAAAATGATTGGAAAAAACCAATTAGTACGTATTATTGGGAATAATGGAGAGCCACTCCTGACCGTATCCAATCATTTTGATGAAAGTTGGGTTACACCTAGGACTGTGACAGCGTCTGAACTTTTGGATACCATCCGCCAAGAAGATCACATTCTCATTTATAGGAGCCCATTTATAACGGCAAAGTTTGTTGGAACTTTAGAGTTCGCAAGTAATCTAGAAACGTTCGATCATTTTAGTAAGACGTTATTCTGGGTGATGCTGATCGGCGGGGTGTTGGCTGTTTTTATAAGTGCAATTAGCGGCTTAGCGATTGCGAAGCAATTGATGCGCCCTATTCGGGCATTGGCAGCAACCATTCGAAGTGTAAAGGAGAAAGGGCTGATTGAGCGGGTTAGTAACATAGAAAATGGAGATGAATTATCCAGTTTAGCACAATTATTTAATGAATTGATGAATCAGTTGGAAGTCTCCTTTCGCCAACAAAAGCAATTTGTTGAGGATGCCTCTCATGAGCTGCGGACACCCATAACGATATTGGAAGGTCACTTGTCCCTCTTAAATCGCTGGGGTAAATCAGATCCAGAAGTCTTAAATGAATCTTTGCAAGCTTCCCTCCAAGAGACTAGACGCTTGAAAGGGATCGTCGAAGAACTTCTGACCCTAACGAGAGTAGAAACTCACCTCGATTCTGAAATTAGTGAGCCTATTCCAATAGAACCCGTAATCTTAGAAACGCTAAAAAGATTTGAGGTCCTTAATCCCGATTTTGAATTTCAAGTGAATACGGAGAAAATGAGTGATGCTTTGGTATCCATAAGCCCGCTGCACCTGGAGCAAATTTTCCTAATCGTTCTGGATAACTCGGTTAAATACTCCACTCAAGATAGACGGATCGTTATTGAGGGACTTCGATTGATAAATCAAGTGCATATTACTATCGAAGATCATGGAATAGGGATTCCGCAAGCCGAATTACCCTATGTATTTGATCGGTTCTATCGTGTTGATAAAGCAAGAAATCGTGAGATAGCGGGTACCGGGCTAGGATTGTCTATTGCCAAGCAATTCGTTCACAAGTATCAAGGGGAAATAACCATCCGAAGCAAGGAAAACGAAGGTACCATAGTCTTAATTACATTACCAATAAATCAAATTATTAAATAGTACATTTCTCATGTCGTTCTCATCTTTATCATGTAAAGTCAATGCAAATGCTTTCGATAGAGCATTCAGTATAAATAAAGGATGATGAAGATGAGCTTTACACAGTTGGATTATCATTGGTTTCAACTCATTAATCAATTAGGGGATATGATACCCGCTCTAAACCCGATTATGCGTTTGTTAGCTTCTTATGCGGAGTACGTGTTTTACATCGGAATTGTGATTTATTGGTTTACGAGGCATGATCTCAAGCGTAGAATGATTGCTGAATCACTTCTGTCCGCATGTGTGGCAGTAGCTTTCAGCGGAATACTTGCGCATTTCTTTTACCGGGATCGCCCGTTTGTCACACATAATGTCATTCAACTGATCGCTCATCCGGCCAATGCCTCTTTTCCAAGTGACCATGCCATCGGCGCTTTCGTTATAGCCACATCCATTTGGATTCACCGGAGAAAAGAAGGGGAGTTATGGCTTGTATTAGCAGCTGGTATTGCTTTCTCAAGAATTTGGACAGGGATTCATTATCCTTCTGATGTTATAGGAGGCGCTGTGATTGGAATAGCTGCCGCGGTTCTCATCCATCAGTTATTTAAGCGTTCGTTGTTGGCACTGACATGGTTGAATAAATGCATCCATTGTTATGAAGCTGTCGAGTCCAAGATTTGGCGAAGGAACGTATCGCCGCAATCTTCAGTAAACGAATTATGAATACATTCTGGGCGAAAGACCGTAAATGGGTGATTCTTAGTCTTGGAATTACACTGCTAATCGTCATATATGGCACATGGACAATGTTCCATGTACCATCTATACAATGGCATGATCGCTCTTTCAAAGGTTTATATAAAAATTATGGATCCCAAGCAAGTTTTTTATTATTTGCCGTTTTGGCGTACTATGTGCTCAAAATAATAATACAGAGACGATGGGTGGAACAATGGCTTATACTGAAAAGGAGTGTTATTACCCTTTTGAGAATAACTCGGAAATTCCATACACCTATCGCCATTCTTGCCATCGGCGTCATTGTTCTGCATATCGTGGGTGCTATTCTATATGGTATCAAGCTAGACTTTGCCAATATAAGTGGACTTCTAGCAGGACTTGCCTTGTTGCCTGTACCGATTGCAGGGGTATTTCGATCTCGAGGACTTGATCGGAAATGGCATTTGCGATTAGGACTAATCTTTGCTGTTTTATTTTTAATTCATGCATACCTTTGATAAGCGGGGAATGACGGGAGGACATCCATTGAAAAAAACATTCTTGGCAGTATCCATTCTTATACTAATGGTTACAGCTTGTTCCAATCCGGATCAAGGTCATGTAGCGACATCAATCCAACCACAAACTCAAATAGCAACACCCGCTGCTTCGCCAACCCCTACCATATTACCTTCACCAAGTCCGTTGACCACGGCTTCAAGTCCGGCGAAAGCGCCTAACCCGGCAATTTTCGAAGGCGGTAAACCCGACCATGTTGTTATAGTGGTAGAAGAGAATCATTCCTATGAGAAATTGATTGGCAATGCTTCAGCCCCTTATATCAATGCTTTGGCTGGGCAAGGAGCGTTCTTCACACATTCATATGCCGTGGCACATCCCAGTCAGCCTAATTATTTCGTCTTATTCTCAGGCTCCGATCAAGGTGTTAAAAATGATTCTTGCGGTCATGAATTTAAGACGGCTAATTTGGCTAGCGAACTGGTGAAGGCAGGCTATTCGTTTGCAGGCTACTCGGAGGATTTACCTGCGATAGGTTCAACCGTTTGTACGAATCATCAATATGGCCGCAAACACAGTCCATGGGTGAGTTTCTCCAATGTTGCCAAAGAGAGCAATCAACCTTTTAACCAATTTCCAAAAGACTTTAGCAAACTGCCAACGGTATCTTTCGTCATCCCTAATCTGGATAATGACATGCATGACGGGACAATCCTTGCCGCAGATGATTGGCTTAAAAAACACATAGGTCCCTATGTAACCTGGGCTCAAAGCCATAACAGCTTGCTCGTTCTTACGTGGGACGAAGATGATAATTCCAAAGACAATCATATCCCAACAATCTTTGTAGGACCAATGGTCAAAGCAGCTAAATATGATCAGCATATTACGCATTTGAATGTATTACGTACGTTAGAAGAGATGTATAAATTGCCTTATTTGGGCAGTACAAATGAAGTTCCTGCTATTCGAGGTATTTGGAAGTAAAGATAAAAACACAAATAACTCACCATATTCTTATCATTCCCGGAAAAAGCGTAGATCATGAAGAGAATAAAGTCATTTAATGAATAAAAAAACTCCTTCAGATGGATATCTGGAAGGAGTTTTTTGTGAATATCCGGCTTAGTTAATCACGCGGCGAGCCGTTTTGTAATTTCTGCTCCACCAACCGGAATTCATATCTGAAATCGTTACGCCAGGATTGCCGTACGTATGAAGAATCTTACCATTACCCATATAGATACCTACGTGATGAATAGGTGAATAGAAGAAGACAAGGTCTCCAGGTTGCAGCTGATTCCTAGGCACAAATGTACCTACCTGTGATTGCTGTTTGGAGGAACGAGGCAAATTGATCCCATTCTTGCCATATACATATTGCGTAAAAGACGAGCAGTCAAAAGAACTTGCACTGCTTTTCTGCGATCCGAACTTGTACCTCACGCCAAGATATTGCTTGCCGGTTGAGATAACACGATTTGCTTTTCCCGGCATCGATGTTGAAGCTGCTGTTATAGAAGCTGCACTTGCAGCATGTGCGGATTGAGGGGCTGCTATTAGATTAGCTGATGCAAATAAGGACACACTAAGTGTAATTCCTAATAGCGATTTACTTAGGCGGTTCTTTTTCATGTTGTTCATGATTGGATGTCCTCCTTCAGGATCGTGTTTTAGGCTTCCACCTGGGATAACCTTAACACATCCAGAATGACCTATAGATTACCAACAATAGGGGAACACTAGGTCAAATCAGGCTTAAACGAGGTTTATTAGAAAACCATGAGAATCCAATGAGGCCAAAAACCTTGACAAGAAAAAAACAAAGGTCTGTTCCACTTCTGAGAACGGCAGATGGTTCGCTAACGCCGATTAACCTCATAAAGCAAATAAACCTCCAGTCCCATTTCAAGTGGGATTGGAGGTTTTTACTAAGCATAGGAAATGATTACTTACGTTTTTTGGGTAAGAATCGGCCGTTTACTCTCGAATAACGGAGTACTTTGAAGAACATTTTTTTATCTTTTAATTGGTTAAATATAAAGGGGTCAGGTGCTGTGTTTACTTCTATGACCCATGGTTTTAACTTTTTATCAATACCGATATCAACACCAATTTCTTTAAATCTCGGATAAACCTTCTGGTAATGCGTTGCGATTTGATATCCTAGATGTCGCAAGCTTTTGATATAATAATCTTTTTTCGGATTCTTTAAGTAAGTAGCAAGTAATAATTCTAATGGAAGCGGTTTGCCGCTATTATGAAAGTTCGTTACTATTTTTTGTGGATGAGCAACTCGACCAATATAACCAGTAGTTTCCCAAGTTTTCTTAGGGCTTTTTTGTACCATTATACGTATGTCGAATATTCTCTTTTGATGGGTTAAGAGATGAATGCCTTGCTGAATCAAATAGGATCTAGCTAACTTGGCTTTGTTTAGGGCACCGAATAAACCTAAAAAAGTTCGAAAGGATTTAGCTCTTTTGCCGGACTGAAATCGATAAGTCTCATTTTTCTCTACACGAATAACACCATGCCCAGAAGAGCCATTGAGTGGTTTGACATAAACCATTTTATGTTTATTTAGCATTTCAAGCAGGTTCTTTTGACTATAGATTCTTGTTTCCGGAACAAATTTGCGAAGTTCTTTGTTTAATAAAAGAACTTTCGTCTTGACCCATTTGCTGCTTACTGTTCTAGCTCGGTTCATGGACATAACAGCACCTCTACGTGGAATTTTTCGTATAAATCTTTTCTAATTTGCTTGCTGTGGCTCGCCAACTGAATTTTCTCGTTACATCTAGTCGGGCTTGCTTGGCCAGTCTTCTGGCCTTAGAAGGGTCTTTGGCTAGTTTAATAATTTCTTTGGCAAAAGCCTTCGGGCTTCGATAATTCGCCACTAAAAGTCCGTTATGCTTATGTCGAATAATTTCAGGAATCCCGCCATTTCTGGAGGCGATCGCTGGAATGCCGGATGCCATCGCTTCCACATTCACTAAACCAAACGCTTCATGACCTTGAGACGGGCAAACGAAACAATCCCCGGACTGATAGAAACGAGGCATTTGACTGCGTGAAACATAACCCTTGAACGTTACTGGGATTCGGAGTGAGGAAGCTAGATGCTTCAAGTATTTCTTGTAGCTTGGCTTTCCGGTTCCGCCAGCAATTTTAAGCCTTACTGAAGGGATGGATTTCATAACGATCTTTGTAGCTTTCATTAGTACGGGGATTCCTTTTTTCGGAATCAACCTACCTGCAAATAGAATGACAAATGGACGGCGACCGTCATTTGAATGTTCTTTCTTTTTACGAGGACGGAATTGAGTGAGATCAACGCCTAGATGAACGTAACGAACCTTATGGCTGATTTTTGGAAAGGTTCGTTTCAGGTGATTTTGCAGCGAAAGGCTGTTGCCAATAATGCGATTAGCCCCGCTGAGATCCCTTGCAGCTTGCTTTTTGGATGTCATTGGCGGGGATATAAATGTCTTTGAATGCAAAAAAACAGAGATTGGCGTATGTGGGAATACTTTTCGCACCGAACGCACAAATCTAGGGCGATTATCGATTTGAATCCTATCATAATGATGGCCTTTGACAGTCTTAAGTACATTAGATAAATAAGCTTGTTTATTGGCACCTGGGACTCGAAGAATCGTAATATGACCTAATCTACTTGTCTTTGGGTAGTTAGAGCGCAGCCGACTTATTATGGTAACTTTATGCTTGGAGGATATTTTTTTGGCGATTTGGTATATACAATGCTCCACAGAGCCTCCGACGGGAGGAGGGACGGGGATTTGTTCAGGAGCAATAATCAGAATATGCATAATAAGAACTTTCACCTCTTGGCTTCATTTGATGTTTCCAGTTATCATATTCAAAGGAAGTAAAGGGACTTGGAGTAAAGTCTACTTGCTAAAAATAAAATTTTTCGATCATTACCATATTGCAGCCATTTATAAAGTGGGATACACTGAGGCGACAGATTCTGATCTACTTAGAAAGTTCAATTAAGGAGCGATACTCTCTTGAAGACATTAATTATTGCGGAAAAACCCGATATGGGACGTAATATAGCCGCCGCAATAGAACCCAAAGCCAAAAATCTCAGGTCCCATCTAGAGGGTGAGCAGTACATCATCACCTGGGCGATCGGACACTTAATTGAGTTGGCTGAACCTGATCAATATGATGATAAATATAAAAAATGGAATATTAATCACCTGCCGATTATTCCTAATGAATTTAAGTTGATTCCAAACCCGCGGACTTACGATCAGCTTAAAGTGATTGCTGAGCTTGCGAAGAAATGCGACATGCTTGTCAATGCTTGCGATGCGGGGAGGGAAGGGCAGCATATCTTCTCGCTTATCCAGCGGCATCTTGGTCTGAAACAGCCTGTTAAGCGTCTCTGGATTTCCGATTTAACCTCGGAAACGATTCGAAATGGCTTCGCTACATTAAAGGACGGCGCTGAATACGAGAATTTAACGCGCGCCGCGCGCTCTCGCAGTGAAGCTGATTGGCTAATCGGCATGAATGGTTCTCGTGCATTCACAACTAAGCATAACGTATTGCTCTCTGTTGGCCGCGTTCAAACGCCCGTTCTAGCACTTATTTATGATCGACAGAAGCAGATTGAAGCCTTCTCTTCGCTCAAGTTTTATGAGCTGGAAGGGCATTTTACACAAGGCGAGACGACGTATAGAGGCATGTGGCAGGGAGAGCGCTTGACGGATGGACCGAAGGTCGAGGCGCTTGCTGCCAAGGTCAAAGGGAAACCGGCACGGATTATCTCCTATGAAGTGAAAGAGACGAAGGAATATCCGTTTAAATTGTATGACTTGACGCTGCTGCAGCGTGAGGCGAATGGGAAATACGCCTTCTCAGCGAAAAAGACGTTGGATACGGCTCAGGCACTCTATGAGAAGCATAAGGTCATTTCCTATCCAAGAACCAATTCCAACTATGTGACTGAGCAAAATATTCCGGAAATGCACAAGTCCTTATCTGCATTACAAGGAACGGCTTACCATGAGCTTGTGCAAGGGGCAAATCGTAATCTGGTGCATAAAAATAACAAGTTTATTTGCAATCCGAGCAAAGTTGAAGATCACCATGCGATCCTTCCGACGAATCGCAAAGCATCAGGACTGAGTCCAGATGAACAGAAATTGTACGATTTGATTGTAAGACGTTTCTTATCCCAGTTTTACCCTCCAGCTGAGTATAAGGTTCACACGGTTATGACTGAAGTAGAACAAGAAATGTTTAAAACAACGGTCAAAGAACTGCTCCAATTAGGCTGGAAGGTCATCTACGCCGATCAGAAAAAAGAAAAGGCGAAGAGCACGAAGGGCAAGGAGAAGGAAGAGGAAGAAGACGAAGAGGTTGAAGTAAATGAGCCTTTCTCCATCGATTCACAGGGAAATGTCCTTTGCCATGACGCGATCGTAAAGGAAAAAGATACGCAGCCGCCAAAGCATTTTAACGAAGGAACGCTGCTCAAAGCTATGGAAAGCGCCGGCAAGCAGATTGAGGATGAGGAGCTCCGCGATGCGATGAAAGATTCGGGACTCGGCACTCCGGCAACTCGTGCAGCGACTATCGAGCGTCTCAAGAAGGTTGGCTACATTGACATGCAGGGCAAGAAAATCGTCCTGACCCAGAAGGGGCGAACGGTTGTTGAATTAATTCGCGGCGCGGGCATTGAACTGCTGACTTCACCTGAAATGACAGGGCAATGGGAGCGAAGACTGAATGAAATCTCCCGTGGTACGGCTTCGGACGAGCAGTTTATGCATAACGTCAAAAGATTCGCAACCCTTATCGTTGATAAGGTTCGCGTGCAAGCTAGGGCTTCCAAAACAGCTTTCGAAGGAGAAACGCCTCCTGCTAGTGCACCCAAACGCGGGTCTGTACGATCGAGTGCGGCTTCAGCTTCAGGCGGCACCAAAACAGCATCCGCCCCTAAGAAAGCGGCTCCTGCTAAACAAACAGATGGAGCTAGTACGTTCCTTGCGACATGTCCAAGACCAGGGTGCGGAGGCTCTCTTTTCATGGGACGTAAAGGTTACGGCTGTTCGCACTATAAGGAAGGCTGCAAATTCGTCATCTGGAAAGAAAGCTTTGGCCGGAATCTAACGGACGCCCAAGTTCAGGCGCTCGTAAATAAAGGAAAAACGACGAAGCTGAAGCTCGTACTTGCAGATGGTACATCGGCGGATGGACGAATCGTGCTGAAAAACATGGATACGGGAGAGCTCGGTACGGAAACGGAGTGATAGGAGGGATGAATGGTGAGACATTTAACGAACGACTGGGCTTCTTTGTTGGGGTCAGAGTTGGAAGAGCCCTATTTCCATGAGTTGCAAAAATTTCTTAATGATGAGTATTCGACACAAACCATTTTTCCAGGACAAAATGAGATTTATAGTGCACTTCATTTAACATCTTATACGAATACCAAAGTAGTTATTTTGGGACAAGATCCCTATCACGGTAGAGGCCAAGCCCATGGCCTTAGTTTTTCCGTTAAACCGGGTATACCGACACCGCCATCTTTGCAAAATATGTATAAAGAATTACAGTCTGACCTTGGCTGCTATATCCCCGATAACGGCTACTTGAAGACTTGGGCAGAACAAGGCGTACTGCTGTTGAACACTGTCCTAACAGTGAGAGCTGATACGCCGAATTCGCATAAGGGAAAAGGGTGGGAACGTTTTACAGACAAAGTCATAACGACACTTAGTGATCGGGAGAATCCGGTCATTTTTGTACTGTGGGGAAGTCATGCACAGGCTAAGCAGCGTCTAATTGATACTTCGAAGCATGTAATCATAAAATCAGTTCACCCAAGTCCGCTTTCTTCGTATCGCGGATTTTTTGGCAGTAAGCCTTTTTCGCAAGTGAATGCGCATCTTAGGGACTTTGGAAATTCGGAAATTGATTGGCAAATACCAAATTTATTTGTGAAGGAGCGGGAATAATGAGCGACAATAAAGAATTTATTTATGTCTTACGATTAAAACCTGCTTTTCTAGATCGCAGTGTTTGGACAGATAGAGAAGAAAAAATTGTTGAAGAGCACTTTCAATACCTTTTACAGTTGAAAGAGGAGGGGGAGCTCATTTTAGCAGGAAGAACACAAACTTTTGATGAAAAAACATTTGGCATTGTTATCCTGAGGGTGGATAATGAGTTAGAAGCTACACTGATCATGGAACAAGACCCTGCTGTTTCTAATCAACTTATGACCAGTGAATTGTTTCCATACAGTATTGCAGTTATGTAATTAGACTGCCAGTTTTTCTGGCGAAAACTCAAAGGAGTGAATCCAATGAAATTTCAAGAATTTAAGTACGAAAGACCCGACTTTAACGCTTTTGAAATTAAATTTAAGGAGCTTTTAGAGGCATTTAAACGAGCATCTTCGTTTGGCGATCAGGACCAAGCGATGGAAGCGATCGTTAGCCTGCGAAGTGAGTTGGAGTCAATGGAGTCTATTGCGCGGATTCGTCACAGTGTGGATACAAATGATGAATTTTACAAAGCGGAGCAAGAGTATTTCGACGAAATTGAGCCTTTATATCAAGGGCTAATTACCGAATTTTATAATGCTCTCATTGAGTCCTCCTATCGATCAGAGTTAGAAGGCAAATGGGGGAAGCAATTGTTCACGATTGCCTCCTTATCACTGAAAACGTTTTCGCCGGAAATTGTTGAAGATCTCGTTCAGGAAAACAAACTGGCCAGTGAATATTCGAAGCTGCTTGCATCTGCGAAGCTCATTTATGAAGGGGAAGAACGAAATTTATCCCAACTCGTGCCTTTTCAATTATCAACAGACCGAAAAGTCCGTAAAGAAGCGAATGATGTGAAATATAGCTTTTTTATAGAGAATGAAGCGAAATTGGATGAATTGTATGACCAATTAGTGAAGATTCGCACTCTCATAGCTAAGAAGCTCGGATACAACAATTTTGTTGAACTCGCATATGCTCGTTTGAACCGCTCTGATTATAATGCCACAGATGTGGATGTATTTAGGAATCAAGTTCTTGAACACATTGTACCGGTGGCAACCAAACTAAAGGAGCGGCAGAAGGCTAGAATCGGCGTAGACTCGCTGCACTATTACGATGACAAGTTTGGTTTCGCCTCCGGGAATGCAACACCTAAAGGCGATGCAGATTGGATTGTGGAACAAGCTCGTAAGATGTATGCAGAGCTATCCCTAGAAACGGATGAGTTCTTTACCTTTATGATCGATAACGGTTTGATGGATTTAGTGGCTAAGAAGGGAAAACGCGTAGGTGGTTATTGCTCTTATATTAGTACATACAAAGCACCGTACATTTTCTCTAATTTTAACGGAACTTCAGGTGACATTGATGTCTTAACGCACGAAGTAGGACATGCTTTCCAGGGCTATAGCAGCCGAGAGTTTCAAGTGCCTGAATATATATTTCCAACCTTGGAAGCCTGTGAAATACACTCGATGAGCATGGAGTTTCTCGCTTGGCCTTGGATGTCGTTGTTCTTCGAGGAAGAGACAGATAAGTATAAATTCAAGCATCTTAGTGAGTCGCTCTTATTCATTCCATACGGTGTTGCGGTAGATGAATTTCAGCATCGGATCTATGAGCAGCCGGAACTTACACCCGCTGAACGTAAGTTAGTTTGGCGCGAGGTTGAGCGCAAATATTTGCCGCATCGTGTTTACGAGGATAATGACTATTTGGAAAGAGGGGGCTTTTGGCAGCAGCAAGCCCACATTTACAAAAGCCCGTTTTACTACATTGATTACACCCTTGCGCAAGTGTGTGCGTTTCAATTCTGGAAACGAGCTAATGAAAATCCAGAACTAGCTTGGGAGGATTACTTAAGACTTTGTCAGCAAGGCGGAAGTTTGAATTTCACCGAGCTTGTGCAAGTCGCTAAGCTAATTTCACCTTTCAAGGATGGCTGTGTGGCTTCGGTAATTGGTCATATCGACTCATGGCTTGATCAGGTTGATGATGCTAAGCTTTAAATCATAGGCTTCACATGAGTGATTTGCAGTCCGCTGTCACAGTCTTTACCTGTTTCATAGGAGAGATTGCTGAGAACTTCTTTAAAGGCTTGGTAATCAGCCGAAGAACCTCGTTGTATGGCTTGTATGGCTGCTTGGAGGACGATTTGTCCATCTTCCATCGCGATATCCCATAAGTCCCAGACGCTGTATGTGTACGTTTCTTCTAAAGATGTAGGACAATTCCAAACCGTCTTGGCTTCGTTTAAATAATCAAGCGGAGCCGGATGTCTGGTATAGACAAAAGGCGATATTTGACCGAAGGTAAATAAACGTTTGATTCCTTTCGGATCGTGGAATAAGCGTTGAGCTCGAATCATGTCCATGTAAGCATCGTTCCAATCCTTGTCAGTAATCTGTGATGCATGATCAGGATAGTGGATGGCGGCAGCGTGGGCAAGCGCAGGTACAATACCAAGGGGCAGAGCTTCTCCAACATATATTTCTTTCCATACAGGCGTATTCCATGTCTGAAGTCCAAGCTTGCGACGAACAATGAGTGTGTCCATAATAATCTCAAATCGTTGGTGATCCCATTTCTTGAAGCCTGATTTGTAAAAAACATAGGGATGCATGTTGCGGTCGAGAATATGGTGTGTAAGGAATCCAAGTGCATAAACAACAGCGGGATTATACAAGCCCCGGCCTTGCATATGGGAAAGTAGATCCATCAAGAACGGACCGCATGCTCTCGCATGCATGAGACTTCCCAATTGATTGAGTTTCTTGTCTTTTTTCCAAGGTAAGAAGTTATGATAGAACAAGAAATCGGGTCCTTGGCAGCCAAGGGAGAAAACATGTCGCATCTGCTGATCATTCAGCATATTGGCGTGCCCCAATTGGTTCATTAATTCTTGACCGAAAATCAGATGTGTCCAGATGTTAGGCAATTGTGCCCCTCCTAATTTGTGATGTTCAAACATACATAGAAGAACCATTTTATTTTATCATAACGAGGAATTTCAGGGGCACATTTCATGAACTATTTGATCAACTAAGAGCTATTACGGGAGGAATCATCTTTAAATCGTCGAATTCAAACATTTGGTGATGGAAACCATCCATGTATGTTTAAGATGGGGGATAAATGAATGGATATGCTTTCGAGAACGGAACCGTCATTTGCCACGGTATTCGAATTCACAACGATGGGCATGGCGATTATTTCGCTCAATGGACAATGGATGAAGATGAATAACAGCTTGAGCGCGATAACTGGATATTCGGAAGAAGAATTAGTAAATACGGATATAACTACGATCTTTTTGCCCGAAGAGAACGACAAACTGCCTGGACACTTAGAGCGATTGTTGTCTGGGGATTTACGCTATTTTCAGATCGAACAACGATTGAAGTCAAAAGAGGGAGCAATCAAAAGGGTGGAATGCGGAATTTCGCTAATTAGAAACTCTGACAATGAACCTCTTTATTATATGGCTCAGATGAAAGATCTCTCGATAAAGTCCGAGATGGAACTTAAACTTGCTGAGAGTGAGCAGCGGTATAATTCATTAATTGAGCATAATCCTGCGGGGATCATAACAAGTGATTTGAACGGTGTGATCATAAGTGTGAATCCTGCTATGGAACGGATTCTGGGTTACTCGAAGACGGATATGGTTGGACGGTCCATCCATCAATTCTGGGAACAAGAGAAACAAGAGGATCCATCTGAATACCCGACCGATAGTGTGCTCTTGCAGACGGATAATTATATGCTTCGGGTTACGCATAAGAGTGGCGGCATGATAGAATTAGGCTTAAAAAATGTGCCGATTATTGTGAATGGGATAACGGAAGGCGTTTATATTATCGCTAGAGATATCACCCAGCATAATAAAGACCGTGAGTCCTTGAGAGTTGCGCAGCAGGATCTGCATGACACTGTTCGCAGACAGCAAGGAATGACCATGAAATTCAGACAAATGCAAGGGAAATTCATTCATACCTTATGTGACGGTGAACTTCTGTATAGGCTCGGCTATAAGCCATCGCATATCCTTGGCAACGGCTTATACGAGATATGGCCTTTCTATATGGCTGTCAATATCGATAAGTATTATCGCAGGGCATGGAGCGGGGAAGAAAATGTCATGTATGAAGCCACATTCCGGGGGATTACCTATTTGACATCGTTACGTCCCATTTTTGAAAATGGCCGCGTGATTGAAGTGATCGGCTCTTGTGTGGACATTACGGAACGTAAACAGATGGAAACAGAGCTTAGAGAAACGAAGGAGCTGCTGGAATCTTTTATTAATAATACAACAGATGCCATCTGCGTACTTGATCAACGGTTTAAGGTTATTTCTGTCAATTCCGCCTATGAGAAAGTATTTGGTTGGAATCAGGATGAGCTTCTAAACCAACTATTACCCATATATCCAGATTTCTTGGAAGAGCATCGTATAGAAATTCATGACATATTGAAAGCGGGTAATCAAATTTCTGGGTTAGAGACGGTTCGAGTTCGTAAAGATGGACAGCTCATTCACGTAAGTGTGACCAAAACGCCGATCAAGAATGAGAAGGGCGAGATTATCGGGTTTGCTGGTATTACGCGAGATATTACTGAACGGAAACGAACTGAGGAATTGTTGCGTAAATCAGATAAACTCTCCGTCGCTGGCCAATTAGCTGCCGGACTTGCTCATGAAATCAGGAATCCGCTCACGTCACTCCGAGGCTTCCTACAGCTGCTGCAGAACGATATGAAGGGAAAACAGCACTATTTTGACATTATGCTGTCCGAACTGGATCGGATTAATTTCATTGTTAGTGAATTCCTCGTCATTGCGAAACCGGAAGCTATTCAATACAAAAAAAGTGATTTGATAAATATATTACAAACCGTGATTGCGCTGCTTGATACGCAGGCTAATCTATGTAATGTGCAGCTTTTGCTCGAGTTTGAGTCTGATATTCCGGAGTTCATTTGTTCTGAGATGCATCTTAAGCAATTGTTTATTAATTTGGTGAAAAATGCGATTGAAGCGATAACGAAGGATGGACAAATTAAGATTACCGTTTCCATGCAGGGCAGCGGGATGATTCGAGTAAGGACTCAGGATAATGGATGCGGCATCCCAGAGGAGCGAGTCAAGCAATTAGGTGAACCTTTCTATACAACGAAGGAAAAGGGCACAGGACTCGGTCTGATGATGTGTTTCAAAATCGTTGAAGCTCACAAAGGCACAATGTCAATTCAGAGCCAAATTGGAGTAGGAACCATTATTGATGTGTTTTTGCCGACGCAGACGATAGGTAAGGACATGAGTGAATTTGAATAGCATGAATGTAAAAACCGCCAGGCCTGTCAAGTAACAGGAACGGGCGGTTTTATTCATTTCTAGAAACGGATACTAAATTCATTCGTCTCTCTTGAATACCATTTTGTCATTGAGGAGTCCTGTTCAGGATGAATTTGTACTTCATCAGGTGTATATTTTACGATAAAACCCGAATTTACCTGATAATAAACGCCTAATGAATCTAACGACCAAACATAAACAGGTGTTTTTGTAAGAGCGGCAATGAAAATTTCTGTATCTGTTTCCAGTAGTTTGGTTCCGTAAATCATCTTCACACCTCTGTCTTATTATTTTGAAAAAGCAGCGCTTATTAGTAGTGACAGCATGAGCTTACAAACAATCACAAACTGTTCCTTTTTTTTTGTGGTGTTTCGGTTTTATACCAAGTACAATCAAAGTTGTGCAATTTTGAATACGATTGACAGGGAGAAGCAGCATGAAATTCGCAGTTCAATATATATCATTTTTTGTGATCCAAGGGGAAGGTGCCGACTCGGCATCCGCTAAAAGTTATCGCCATTATCAGACTTTGGACGAGAATGATTATGAAGACAGTGCGTTACAACAATTCTTAGACGGAGAGTTCGCCCGAATTGCTAAACGCAAAGTTGAGCGAAACCCGAGAGCTGAGCAGGTGCCTACGAAGATAGGACGTTTCATTACCGAGCCAGGCTTCGAATTAGAAAGTAATCCGAACTATAATCTATTCGCGCGTTTGCGCTATGCAGAGAATAAACAGGACTTCCTTAATGTCGCTGACGAACTCTTAAACGCTTATCTGAACACAAGTGCGGTCAGGGGCGGAGCTTTTCTTGTCGCAAGTGCGAAGCTCAATCAATATTTTGATGATCCTTTTGTATTTATCCTTAAGTGCGATTTTGAGCCGAAAATTGCACGGATTACCGACGAAAAGAGCTTATTGAATCAAGTGGAAATGGCGATTAATGCAAAAAACATGAAATCGATCCAATATCCGTTTATGCCTGAGGAAGGCATGTTAGAACCAGCGGAGCTGAAAATTCACCAGGCTTCACATGCTCGTTACTTTGAGGATTTCCTAAAATATGTAGAATATGAGCAGTCCATGCCAGAAATTTTGCATCATCAAGTACTAGGGCTCGTTCAGCAGCAGCTGGAGAGAGACTATGAGCATAAACCGGAGGAACGCGAGCAGGAAGAAAAGGATTTGGAAATTTGGGCAGCCAGTGAAAAGCGCGAGCTTCAGGAGAAGTGGACACCGACTCAGGTCATGGATGCCGCTAATTATTTGGCCCAGCAGAAGCCGGATCTGGAAATGCGCATCAAGCTAGATCATATCAGTGTGAAGGCGCAGCTTGCCGATTATGGACGCAAAGTTCACATTGCCAGACAAGGTGAACGGTACGTCATCCTGATTGAAGGCGATTATTTACACTTCGAAAAAGGCGTATCACCGGTTGAATTACTTAGACCAGATGATCTTCATGCTGTCATTGAGCGGATTACAAGAGAAGAAGAAAACGATAGATAAAGTTGAAAAAATAGGGTTCCCACCACTATGAATTCCTTGTATAATAGGGAAGCTTTGCAAGAATTGACTGACGGTAAATTACGAATGGGCAGAAGGAGAAAGGGGTCAATGGCTGTGATCGTGGTTGGGGGAATGATCGGTCTAGGTAAAACATCGGTATCTACTTTACTTGGGCAAGAATTAAATTCTAATGTTTATTATGAAAGTGTCGATGATAATCCGATACTACCGCTATTTTACACGGCATCACCGGAAGAAATTGAGTTGAAGCGATATCCGTTTTTACTTCAATTGCACTTCTTGAATACAAGATTTAAAGCAATTAAACAAGCGTTAGTACATAATCGAAATGTACTGGATAGAAGTATTTATGAGGATTGGTACTTTGCCAAAGTGAATCGGGAGTTAGGCCGTATTTCACAGCTGGAATTTGATGTTTATGAGGGGCTTGCTGACAATATGATGTCTGAGCTTGCCGAGCTTCCTAAGAAAGCGCCAGACCTTATGGTATATCTAAAAGCTTCATTCGAAACGGTTATGTACCGCATCGGACTGCGGGGACGCAGCTTCGAGCAGGATCAATCTTTGGTTGATTATTATCGGCAGCTTTGGTCAGGTTATGATGACTGGGTGATGAATCATTATCATGCCTCTGAAGTGTTGATTGTAGATATGGATCGTGTTGATGTTGTGAATCGTTCCGAAGATGCGATTGAATTAGTTGAGCAGGTACGTGCCAAGCTTTCCGAATTGGTCATCGTTTAAAATATCGAAGGGCCCCCTCATTCCGAGGGGGTCTTTCGAATTATGTAGGAGTTTAATGGTTATAAAGTCCTGTGAAATTACATATACTATCGAAATATGACGGTATTTATCTCTATTTGTTGTATCTAGAGTAAAATTATTGTATGATACGTTATGTATCAAGTGAAAATGTGAATTCTTGAATGGAAGAGTAGGTGATGAGTTTGTTATTTATCGTATGTTACAGAGGAAAGCCTATGTGCCCGCCACTTTCTAAATTGGCAGCAAATGAGAAAATGATGAAGTTAAGCCGATTTTTCTCGAATCTTGAGATCGTTGAGGTTAAACAACAATTAGTTGCAACATAACAGAATATAAACTTCATACCCTCATAATAACGCACCTCCTTAACCCTTGGTTTTAGGAGGTTTTTGTCTTGAATGGAATATGTTACAGTAGATGGAAATGGTTCGTTTGGTTATGGAGGGCAACATGAAGAATATCTTACCTTCTACTAGGAAAGCAATTATCATTGGAGCTGGGATTGGTGGATTAACGACAGCGCTTTTCTTAGAAAAGCAAGGTTGGGAAGTTGTCATCTACGAGAAAAAGAAAGAGCTATCCGAGTTCGGTGCTGGAATTGTGTTAGCTGCGAATGCGATGCATGTATTATCGGAGCTTGGCTTGGATGAACAGGTGCGGGGGGCCGGCGCTAAAGTTGGCTTGGCTGAAATTCGCTCATGGGATGGTAAACCGATCACTTCAGTTCCCGTCTCGAAGCAAGCCGCTCAATATGGAACTTATAGCTACCTTATTCATCGCGCGAAGCTTCAAATGATTTTATTTCAACAACTAGATGAGCGAACAATCGTTTATATGAATAAAAAGCTGATAACCTTTGAACAGGATCTGCATCAGGTAGTTGTCCATTTTGATGATGGAACAGAAGATAGCGGACATATCTTAATCGGTGCAGATGGTATTCATTCACGAGTTGCTCAACTATTATTTGGTTTAGAACAACTGCGATATTCAGGTTTTAGAGCTTTCCGAGGCATTACTACATTCTTGGATAAGCGTTATATGCCTGAGATCGGTGGAGGATTTGAGGCATGGGGGAGAGGACGACGGTTCGGTTTTTCTCAGATTGGCGAGGGGCAAGTTTTTTGGTTCGCGGCAATCAATGCAGCTTCAGGGACAGGTGTAGATCGTAAGAAGGACTACGTTCTTATGCAATTTGAGGGCTGGCATAATCCGATTGAGCAGGCTATCCAGTCTACTGATGAGGGGGCAATTTTAACGCATGACATTCATGATCGTAAACCACTTGAAAGATGGAGCCGAGGGAGAGTAACACTGGTTGGTGATGCAGCTCATCCTATGCTGCCTAATCTCGGGCAAGGAGGCGCTCAGGCGATGGAGGATGCTCTTGTTGTAGCTAGATGTCTAGAAGGAATTTCAATGCTTTCTTTAAATAGCGTTACATCCGCACTTCATTCTTATGAGAGCAATCGAAAACCACGAGCCAATCAAGTTGTGCATCAATCTAGACGAATGGCGCGCATCGTGCAAATGAGCAATCCAGCCGCTATTATGCTGCGAAATCAGGTGCTTAGACTCCTTCCTGATAATGTCCAAATGAAGCGGTTGGATTGGCTTCTGGGTTATCGCGTGTAGATAAACTAAATATTTGGAGGTAGTCCATGAATATACTAATTCTAGGCGGTACGAAATTCCTAGGAAGAGCGCTTACAGAAGCCGCATTAGCTAGGGGGCATGAAGTAACTTTATTTCACCGGGGACAGCATGACGCTAATGCCTTTCCACAGGTCCGGCATATCCATGGTGATCGGTACGTTGATTTACACTTGCTTCAAGAGCACGAATGGGATGCGGTAATCGATACGAGCGGATATCAGCCAGAGGTTGTAGATGCCGCTGCAAAGCTGTTGAAGGATCGAGTGAAGCACTTTACCTTCATTTCTACTGTTTCCGTCTATGACGATCTTCGGAAGGAAAATTTGAATGAGTCGGCACCAGTGGCTGAATTGGAATCGGTAGAAACAATTGATCCAGGGCGGCGTTACGGTGCGCTAAAAGCCCTCTGTGAGCAAGCGGTGAACCAATCATTTCCTGACCGGTCACTAGTTATACGTCCAGGTCTCATTGTTGGACCTTATGATGCATCGGATAGATTCACCTATTGGCCATCTCGTTTTCATCGGGGTGGAGACGTGTTAGTTCCTCTGCCGAAAGAACGGAAGCTCCAATTTATTGATGTAAGAGATTTATCGGCTTGGATTATTCGGTTAGTTGAACAAGGTATAACGGGCACACTCCATGCAAGCGGCAACGATTATACAATGGAAGATGTAGTTGAGGCATGTAAAAGTGTATGTGCATCTGAAACATCTTGTTCATGGGTATCGGAAACGTTCTTAGTGGCACATGAAGTCGGGGAGTGGATGGAGCTTCCACTTTGGATAAAGAGCGATAGTTTAGTTGGGATGTTTGCTTTGGACAATGCCAAAGCCTTCGAATCGGGACTAACAACTAGGCCGTTAAGTGAGACTGTCCAAGACACTTTGGTTTGGGATTTAGGACGATCATCTGAGATAGTTCGCCTTGCAGGTATGGACCCTTCCCGCGAACAAGAATTACTCAGACTCTGGCGTGATTTTAGCAACTGATGGGATATTTGACTCCGGAAAATAATTTTTCGAAAAGTATGAAATTCAATAGAATAGATGGAAAACACCGAATATAATGGAATAGTATACTTTGAGAAAAAGAAAGAGGTGCTGTCTATGTATGATTCTTCGGATATTCAAAGTAATAAGGGAATGGCCATCATTGCATACATCTTGTTTTTTATCCCGCTCATCGCTGCAAAGGACTCCAAGTTTGCATGGTATCATGCTAACCAAGGTCTTACGTTATTACTAGCCGCTGTCATCGTAAATGTTGTTTTGGGTATCATTCCTTTCATTGGTTGGATTCTATTGCCTTTAGCGAATTTAGCTGTGTTTGTTTTAGCCATTCTAGGTATAGTCGCTGCGGCCCAAGGCCAAGTAAAACCCCTTCCGTTTATCGGAGGTTACACGTTATTGAAGTAGCAGGACATACATATGAGAAGCAGGTTGCCAATTGTGGCAGCCTGCTTTTTCGATTTTAAACGATAAGATGATGATTCAGTTAAAAGAAGAAGCTGCCAATTGCGCAATACGTTGATTTACGTTGTCTTTATACAACCCGCCGTGATAGCAGATAACAGCCTCAATGTCGTATTTGATGAACTTCTTAATTGATTGCATCGCTAACTCATAGTTAACGGAGTACTCCGGAATAGGGCCGAGAAGTTGACCATCTGAAACGACCAAGGCATCAGCCGCAATCAATGTTTTACTCTGTTTGTGGTACAGACTAACATGTCCCGGAGTATGACCTGGGGTATGTATGACGATAATTCCACCACTATAGGTAAGTTCGTGTCCATCTTCAAGAATGCCATTGACCGGTCCTTTGGGCGGATTCTCCAAAGCTGATCGAAAAGCTTTTCGCCATTCAGGAGAAATGTCCGCAGGTAAACTAGCGACCGCTTTTTCGATCGATTCTGGTGTGATTTTGATCAACATTTTCTCACCTTGAATATAAGGTTTCTCGATTTCACTGGCCAAGATATCAAGTTTATGCGGAGATTTGCTTATGAAATCAGGTAAACTTCCGATATGATCTATGTCTTGATGTGTAATAATAATTGTTTTCAAATGACGGAATGGAATGTTATGTTCCTCCATGGCATTCTGTATAAGCGGTAATATACCGGGATATCCGGTGTCCACGAGAGTGGCGCCCCCTTCATCGATTAAAAGGGTTGGGTGTATGACATCGATACGCCCCATTACAGGAACTGACAGTTCAAGCATGTAAATACCGTTCGCAATCTGCATTCGAATCCCTCCAAAGAGAAATGATAATGGAATAACAGTGCTATCATACCCAGGAGGTTGGTGAGTTGTCAAACAAATATTTTATTATAACACAAATTCATATTAATGTCAACATATTTCTATTTGTGAACTAAACGTATTTAGTTTTGTCCAAATTTTGATCAACGTGTGAATAAAGTATGAACAAATTTTGGATTTGTGATATACTATGTTTATAAAGCACTTACATTGGAGTTTGGAGTGATAATGATGGCAAATAGAGCCGTTTTGATCAGTAGTAATGAGCGCAGTGAGCGCGATGTAATGCCATTAGTCAAGATGATGACAATAGCGGCATGGACGTTGCTAGGCATAGGATTACTATTAAGCTTGATGAATATGGATCATTTTAGTGACCGTAATGCTTCTTTAATGGTTGGTATTGGCTTCATGGTAGGTAGTGTGCACATCTATGTCATTCGGACGGCTATTCACTTGGTGCATTCTCGTGCAGCTTCAAAGTCGGAATGATTACAACGTATTATGAGTAATAAAAAAAGCCTTTCAAGTTACAACTTGAAGGGCTTTTTCGTTTTCATGCATTTTCATACATTTTTATAATAGTCAACAAACGTTCTGTGACATTTGTTTTACAGTAAAACGTCGATCCTTTGACGTATTTGTTAAGTTGTATTTGCGACAGTGTACTTTTATCAGCGAGATGATATCTTGATAGTAGATCAGATTTGTTGATAGGGAGGTTAAGTAGGATGAAGAAGAGAACACTCGTACAAGCTTTGCTGCCCTTTATGATGGTCGCCATCATTATTTTATTGGCAGGCTGCAGTAATCAAGCTATGGTACTGAATCCCAAAGGACCTGTGGGTGCTGAACAGAAAGATTTGATTGTGATTTCTACTATTTTATGTACGGTAATCCTCGTACCTGTTCTTGCGCTAACTGCATGGATCGTATGGCGGTATCGGGATAAAGAAGGCAATAAAGCATCTTATAAGCCAAATTGGGCGCACAGTACTACTTTAGAAATCGTTTGGTGGTCAATTCCCATCATTATTATTGTGGCACTGGCAGTCATAACTATTCGTTATACGCACTCACTAGAGCCTTCTAAGCCGTTGAAATCCAATAAACCACCCGTCACCATTCAAGTGACATCACTGGATTGGAAATGGTTGTTTACGTATCCGGAGCAGGGCATAGCAACGGTCAACTACTTGCAAATTCCAGAGGATACGCCGATTAAGTTTGAACTGACCTCAGATGCTCCGATGAACTCGTTCTGGGTCCCGCAGTTGGGTGGGCAGATATATACGATGTCAGGTATGAAGATGACACTGTATTTGCAAGCCGATGAGATCGGGCATTACTTCGGAACGGGAGCGAATTTCAGCGGTGCGCATTTTGCGGATATGACATTCGATGTGAATGCGACATCTCAGAGCGATTTCGATGCTTTCGTAGCCAAAACGAAAAAGGTTCCAACAAAACTTACGATGGAAAGCTATGAAACATTAGCAAAGCCTGGTAAGTCAGATGTGCAATACTTCTCATCGGTACCAGATGGACTTTTCGATAAGATTGTAACGAAATATACGAATGGTCAATCCATTCACAGTGGTCATGGAGGTACAGAATCCGTGAAAGAGACGAGTAAGCCTCAAGCTACGGACAAAAATGCCCCTATGAATCATAATGATCACAGTCAAATGAAAATGACAAAATGATCGATCAAAGCTTTTGAGAAAGGGAGATCTGCTCATGTTGGATAAAATAAAGCAATTCGCATCAGAGTTTTTCGTAACGGGCGATCCACTCATCCTGGGTGCTCAGGTTAGTATCGGACTCTCGATGATCGCAATGATTTTCGTGCTGTCTTATTTCAGGAAGTGGGGCTGGCTCTGGCGTGAATGGTTAACAAGTGTTGACCACAAACGAATCGGGATCATGTATATCATTTGTTCGATCATGATGCTGTTTCGCGGCGGTGTGGATGCGCTTCTAATGCGTGTACAGCTAGCAATGCCAAACAGCGAATTTCTGCAACCAGAGCACTATAATCAAATTTTCACAACGCATGGCGTGATTATGATTTTATTCATGGCTATGCCTCTAATGTTTGGTTTATTTAATATTGTAGTCCCTCTGCAAATTGGAGCTCGAGACGTCGCTTATCCGTTCTTGAACTCACTTAGCTTCTGGATGTTCTTCTGGGGAGCGATGCTTTTCAACGTATCGTTCGTCATTGGCGGATCACCGGATGCAGGATGGCTTAGCTATCCGCCGCTTTCGGAAGTGTCCCACAGTCCGGGTGTTGGACAGAACTTCTATATCTGGGGGATTCAAATATCCGGTATCGGTAGTTTGGCAACAGGGATTAACTTTATCGTAACTATTTTGAAAATGCGTGCACCTGGCATGAAGTTGATGAAAATGCCGATGTTTACATGGTCCGTATTTTCAAGCTGTATTATGATTATCTTTGCTTTCCCGATCCTAACAGTTACGTTAGCCTTATTATTCCTTGACCGTTTCCTTGGCGCCCATTTCTTCACGTTGGACGGCGGCGGGAATCCGATGATGTACATTAATTTGATTTGGATGTGGGGTCACCCCGAGGTCTATATTGTTGTCGTTCCAGCTTTCGGGATTTTCTCAGAAGTTGTTTCGACCTTCTCCAAAAAGAAATTATTTGGTTACAAATCGATGGTTTTTGCTATGCTGATCATTAGTTTATTGTCCTTCTTCACTTGGGCGCATCACTTCTTTACGATGGGCTCCGGCGCGAATGTTAACGCCTTTTTCGCCATTAGTACGATGTTGATTGCGATACCGACCGGAGCTAAAGTATTTAACTGGTTATTCACTATGTTCCGCGGTAAAATTCGTTTTACGACACCAATGATGTGGACGATTGCCTTCATTCCTTGTTTCGTTGTTGGGGGCATGACAGGGGTATTGTTATCTGTTGCGCCTGCTGATTTTCAATTCCATAATAGCTACTTCCTGATTGCGCATTTCCATCAAGTTTTAATTGGTGGTGTAGCTTTTGGTTACTTCGCTGGACTTTACTACTGGTGGCCGAAAATGTTCGGCTTCAAACTTAATGAACACTTAGGTAAATGGGCATTCTGGCTGTGGAACATTGGATTCTATGTTTGTTTCATGCCGCAATATTTCTTAGGCTTAGATGGTATGACTCGTCGTACGTACACGTACGATTTCGATATGGGCTGGGGACCGTTAAATCTTGTGTCAACAGTTGGTGGTTTCCTTATGGGTATCGGGTTCATTTTCCAAGTATGGCAAATTGCCCACTCGATTAAATTCAGAGAACCGGATGTTTCCGGGGATCCGTGGGATGGCAGAACACTAGAGTGGTCGATTCCTTCGCCAGCTCCAATATATAACTTTGCCGTATTGCCAGAAGTAAACGAGGCAGATGCATGGTGGGAAATAAAGCAGAAGCAAAGCTTATCTGCCAAGCAACCAGCCAAGATCGTATATGATGCGATTCACATGCCTAAGAATTCTTCCATACCATTCATAATGTCCGCTTTGTGGTTTTTCGCAGGATTTGGTTTTGTATTTGATTGGATGTGGCTGACGATTCCTGCCTTAATTGGTGTCGCGATTAGTATGATTGCACGTTCGTTCAGCTATGATACGGATTATTATATTCCTGCTGATGAAGTGAAACGTACGGAAGCCGCATTGAAAGGGGCGAAAGTATAATGGCACATGCAGCTGCGCAAGGTGGGCATCACGCCCACGATCATGAACATGATCACGAGTCGCTCAAAACGTTCGGATTCTGGATATTTCTAATCACGGACTGTATCTTATTTGGATCTTTATTTGCAACGTACATGGTTCTTCATCAAAATACGAACGGGGGACCTACCCCGGAAGAATTGTTCAAGATGCCAGGTATCATTGCAGAAACCTTTATCTTGCTAACTAGCAGCTTCACAAGCGGTTTAGCCGTGCTTGGTATGCATAAAGGGAACATGAAGCAGTTAATCGGTTGGCTCGCCGTAACCGTGCTTCTGGGAGCGTCATTCGTTGGACTCGAGCTTAATGAATTCATTAACATGGTTAATCATGAGGGTGCAACTATTAGTACGAGCGCTTTTTTATCAGCCTTCTTTGCATTAGTTGGTACACACGGTTTGCACGTATCGGTTGGCTTGATCTGGATGGTCGGGTTGATGCTGCAATTGAAACGCCGCGGCATCACAGCAGTAACCAAACGGAAAGTAGCTGTCATTTCCCTGTACTGGCATTTCCTTGATGTTGTTTGGATCTTCGTATTTACAGTCGTTTATTTGATGGGGGTGATGTAAGATGAGTCAACCGCATACAGGTTCACATGAAAACCATGACGCTCATGGTTCATTGAAATCTTATATCATTGGCTTTGCTCTCTCAATCATTCTGACCATCATTCCACTCGTTGCCGTCATGAACCATATGTTGAGCAAAACAGGCACAATCGTTTTGATTCTCATCATGGCCGTACTGCAATTCGGTGTTCAATTGTTCTTCTTCATGCATGTGAAAGAGGGCGAGAACGCTCGCTGGAATATCATGGCGCTGATCTTTGGTCTTGTTATTTTATTGACGATTGTGGCCGGTTCGATTTGGATTATGACTTATAATCAAGTGGCTCATTAAGTTTTGATAAAAGGAAAGACGTTTTCACCATGTTTGGCGTGGTGAGAACGTCTTTTTTATTGTGTTGGAATGCAGCAGTTCCTCGGACAAGTCAAAAAATTAGGAGAAGGCATCTGAAACGATGAAATTCATCGCTAAAGAACATGGAGTAGCTAGAATTGACTCCATAACGATGAAAAACATCCTTTCAGGCACCGAGCCAGCCTAAGTCCTCTGAAGATAGCAACTGAGACGATGAATTTCATCACTAAAGTATTCAGAGTATCACTAGCATGTCGGATTGTTACGTTCCTTAGCTTCTCGTTTCTCTTGTTGTACGGCTTTTTCTCCGAATTGATCTAAGCGAGAAGGGCTGCCTGCAGGTCCAGTGTTCTTGGGCTTACTATTTCTTCCACTCATGATTTATCACCTCCGTCGATACAGCTTTTGCTAAATGATTATCGTTCATTCAATAAGACAAAAGGTAATAAATAGTTGTCTTTTTATCTTACGCATGATACATTATGTATCAGAGATACTAATTGTATCATTCAACTAGAGTGGACAAGCAATTCTATTGAACGGAGAGGAGCCGAATGATTCGCAGAAGCCAACGATTTCGTAACCATCTCGACGATAATCTGATTCATCTGCATAAGAACTTGTTCATAAGCCCTTCTGATCCACAATATTACGAAAAAGTGATCCGATATATTGACGCTAATTCTCCGGAAGCTCATTATAAGATCGGACAAAAATTTCAGTTAAAAGGAAATTTGAAAAGAGCGATTTTCCATTACAAAGAAGTTCTTCGAACGTATCCATCGCCATTTTATTCGGCTGCTAATCGAGCCATTCGTGAATTGGATCAACAACAAGCGGAACATGCAGCTAGTATGCAAAAGGCATTCCCAGAGGCGGAAAAACGGCTGTTACCTCCATTTATGAAAACAATGCTTATCGTTCTCTTTGTACTTAATTTGATGTTAGTCTTCTTGTTTGTTGGAGATGCCCCGATCTATAAAGCGATTTCGAAAATGAAAGTCTGGGGTGTTGGAAGCGATGTTACATATGAGACAGTAGATGTCCCATTTATCATGTATCTTGATCCTGACACCAAAAATGAAGATATTGAAACAGCACTGCATAAGCAGGCTTTGGAATTAGCCAAGGAGATGCCGAATTCCAGTATTCTTATTTATGGCATCGTTTCACAAGATAACGTGAACCAAGGGAAAACAATGCTTCTCACGAATGATGAGTTGACGAAAAGCGCCATTGTTATCGCTCAATATCATCCCGCGACGGATCGTACAGTGAGAATTCGCTTTCTGAATTCCGAATTTGAAAAGCACCAACCGCTTAGTGCGATTGGTGCTAATTTAGTTCGTACAGCTTTGGAATCGTACCGCAAAGATTATGGAAATGCTCCCGTTCATCTGAATGCTCTCCTGCAAGATTATCCGAATAATTATTTGAGCTTCATACCGTTAGAAGCGTTCACAAGTTCCAATGACATATCCACGGTGTTTAACGGGCGAGGCGGGTGGGTCTACAATTTCGGCGCGGCTGATGTCGAGCAGATGTTTTATGCGAATGAAGCAGTCGTTGGTCGAGTACCCTATGAACCTGTGCATATAGAAATCAACAAGGCAGAACATCAATTGAAACTGGTTAGCGGCAGCTATTTACTGTGGGTTAAAGATATTGGTCTTGGAGCCAACGGGAGCACACCCCAAGGAGATTTTCGGGTGATGGATCGTGTACAGAAGCCCAAAGGTAAACATGCACAAGTATATGGGGAGGCCGGCTTGGGACTTGGAGCGATTGCACTTCATGGAACATTCGATGAGAGCTCAATCGGCACGGATCAATCATTGGGCTGTATTCGACTGACGAATCCGGATGTGCAGCAATTATTCCAGTTTGTTCCTAAGGGCACAGAGGTTCAAATAAATTCTTCCAAATGGGCTGCGATCCATAATGAGCAAGTGAAGGACACGTTATTGCTTATTCCCAATAAGCTGCCATCCCTTGATCAATCGCCGAAACAGGTATTTCATTGGCTTGGTTAATCACGTTTTGTTAATGGCATTACTTATTATTTCCTGCGATCTTATGAAAAAAGCAGCCTAGGCTTACCGAGGATTAGTCGGAAGCAGCGGCTGCTTTTTAAATTAACTACATTAAGTTCTCAGGGTTCAGTTTTTCCAATTCAGGGATGACGAAGCGTCCGTCTTTGCGAATGAGAACATCATCAAAGTAGATTTCGCCGCCACCATATTCGGGACGCTGGATCAGCACCATATCCCAGTGAACGGAGGAGCGGTTCGTATTATCCGCTGTTTCATATGCTTGTCCTGGAGTAAAGTGAATGCTGCCATCAATCTTCTCATCGAATAAAATATCTTTCATTGGATGTTGGATGTAAGGGTTTACGCCAATTGCGAATTCGCCGATATATCGAGCACCATCATCGGTATCCAGGATATCATTCAATTTCTTGCTGTCATTGCTTGTAGCTTCAACAATACGGCCATTTTCGAACCGTAATACAATATTTTCAAAAGAAGTGCCGGAATATATCGTAGGTGTGTTATAGCTGATTACTCCATTGACGGAGTCTTTCACAGGCGCTGTGTATACTTCACCATCAGGTATGTTTCTCAAACCAGAGCAAGGAACGGCGCCAATATTTTTGATCGAGAAGCTAATATCAGTCCCTTTGGCAACAAGGCGAACGCGGTCTGTACGGTTCATCAGGTCGACAAGTGATTCCATAGCGGCAGCCATTTTGCTGTAATCGAGATTACAAACATTGAAATAGAAATCTTCGAAAGCCTCGGTGCTTTTGCCGGCAAGCTGAGCCATAGAAGGATTCGGATAACGCATTACACACCATTTGGTATTGTTAATACGTTCGTCGAAGAGAGGACGTTGGAAGTATTTTAGGTAGAGCCTCATTTGGTCATCGGGTACATCGGACGATTCGGTAATATTATCACCGCTACGGACGGCTACGTAAGCATCCATCTGCTTCATCCGCGCAAGCTCAAATTCGGACCATTGGGTAAATAGCTCTTGTGTGCCTGTCATCTGTAAACTTCTCATGATGGCTGGATCGCGCAGCTCGATGAATGGTTTACCGCCTACGGCATAAACTTCTTCAATGAAGCATTTGGCGAGTTCGGGGTCTTTGACTCCAATCATTTCAATCAATATGTTCTCACCAGGCTGAAGGCTAACTGAATAACGGATTATATTTCGGGCAAAAGTTTGAAGTCTTGGATCTCTCATTCTATAGGTCTCCCTTGATTGAATATATGTACTAACAAATTATATCGCAACAAGCGTTCTTAAGCCAATAATGACTAATGATTTCGTGGAACTTAATGGGGTATGCTACAATATATCAAGGAATGACAGACAACAGAAATTACAACTAGAGGAGGACGCAATGGCAAGAGATCAGATTAAAGTACCATTCGGGTACGAACCTCCAGCGGAGACTCATAAAGGAACCGTTTTATTATTTGAAACATTTGAGGACTGGACGGAGACAGAGCTGCAAGCTTTTACCAAATGGGCGGAGGAAAGAAAGTTCGTTCGGGCTATCATTTATCCCCAGCATGAGGAAACGCTACGGAGAATGGACATACCTAGTCAGCAGCCCTATTATGCCCGTGTGAAGCATTTGGAAAGCCTACTGGAACATGTGGATACCACCCTTCAATTGGACGTGGATAAGTGGGAAGGGAAGCGTAAGAAGTACACACCGATAGATACATCTTTGAAATTTTTGACGGATAAAACGCCCGGACCCCATTTCGTATGCATGAGTGATCGCTATGCGAATCTATTCGTGACATATCCTTCCTTCAAGGAATGGATCAAAAAAGTAAGACTCGTCATCATCAACCAATTCCATGTCCCACTCCATGGTAAGCTGAATGAATACGCGGAGAGATGGGAAGCTGTGGATTTTGGAAATGGCTCTTAAACAACGGATCTCAACTAACAAATTAATCATATTAATTATGGTCGTTATCGTGGCAGGGATGAGTCAAGGCATGCTCCTGCCGCTGCTAACGATCCTTTTGGATCGTTCGGGTGTCTCAACGGAAGCCAATGGCCTGAATGCTGCTGCGCTTTATATTGGTATTTTCTCCACGATGTTCTTCATAGAAAGACCTGTGCGAAGATACGGATATAAGCCAGTCATCATGGTTGGGATGGGACTGGTCATCTTGGCAACTTGTTTGTTTCCGTTATGGCAGCAGATTGGTTTCTGGTTTGTACTTCGTTTGCTTGTAGGGATCGGGGATAGCGCCTTGCATTATGCAACCCAGTTATGGATCGTTACATCAAGCCCTAAAGAGCGTAGAGGACGTAATATCTCTTTATACGGCATGGCTTATGGCGTTGGTTTTAGCTTAGGACCTATAGGAATTACCTTGCTCAAAGCAGGTAGTTGGGTTCCCTTTTTGACGACCAGCTGCTTTTTCTTAATCGTTCTAACGCTTGTGCTGCAGTTGTCCAATGAGAAGCCAGAGCAACTAGACAAAGTGGAAGCGGTGCATAAGCGTGCTTCAAAGGTATTAGCAATCGCTTGGTTCCCGCTTATTACCTCCTTACTCTATGGCTATATGGAAGCCTCGATGAACAGCAACTTTCCGATTTATGGACTGCGTGCAGGTCTCACGGAATCTAATATTGGTGTTCTGCTGCCCATCATGGGGGTAGGGGGTCTCATCATGCAGCTGCCGCTAGGGATTTGGAGTGATCGTGTGGGGCGGAGAAGTATCCTTATTGTGAGTGGCCTCATTGGCTCCATCGCATTTCTATGTATTCCGTTTGCTGGCTCGAATCTTTGGTTGATTGGACTCTGTTTCGGCGTTGCTGGGGGCATGGTGGGCTCGTTTTTCTCACTAGGTTTGGCCTACGCGGCAGATATATTGCCCAGACATTTAGTACCCACTGCGAATGTACTTGCTTCTATCCAGTACAGCTTAGGAAGTATAGCCGGCCCTTTAATGGGAGGACTAGCTATACGGTATATTAGCACGGCCAGCATTTTTTACTTAATAGGCCTTATCTATATCTTATTTGCCCTATCTGGGTTTACTTTTCGACGTCAATCTGTATGAAAAAAAGACACTAAACCTAACGAAGGTTTGGTGTCCTTTTTCATTTAGTCAACATTTAGCCTATTTCATAGCTTGCTGCTTGATCCGTCATATACCGCTCTGTCAAAATAGTGAGCATAGAAATTCCGATTTGATTCTCTCCGCCCTCAGGAATAATAATGTCAGCATATTTCTTGGACGGCTCAATAAATGCGTCATGCATTGGCTTAACGGTTGTCAAATATTGATCAAAGACAGATTGGAGCGTTCGTCCACGTTCATTAATATCTCGGGATAGTCGGCGCAGAATACGGACGTCTGGATCGGTATCAACGAACACCTTAATGTTCAAAGCACCGCGCAGCTCTTCATCTGTTAAGACATGAATGCCTTCAAGAAGCACAATCGGTTTTACTTCGATACGAATCGTCTCTTGTGAGCGAGCGTGCTGCGAGAAATCGTACACAGGAATGTCAACGGCATTGCCGTTTTTCAATTCATTTAAATGCTTGAGCAGCAAGGTGTTTTCGAAGGCACGGGGATGATCATAATTAATACGTTCCCGTTCTTCAAAAGTAAGACCACTATGATGAAGATAATAATTATCTTGTGAAATTAATGTCACGTTCGTGGATCCTAGCTTGGTAATGATAGATCGAGCTACTGTAGTTTTTCCTGAACCGGTACCACCGGCAATTCCGATAACGAGCATGAAATGTAGTGCCTCCCCAAATAACTTGAAAACCTTCCTCCGTAGTTTAACATAATGTTCGTATAAAAAGAAAAAGCGATCGAATTTCGATCACCTTTTGCAGAGAATAATAGCCTTATCGAATTTGCTTCGGGGTATGGAACTTCTCTTGATTGGCCTCGATATCTTGTGAAGCTTGCGTCAATTGTTCCATGGTTTGCTGTATTTGCTGCCCATACTCATCGTTATTAAAAGCTTGTAGCTGCTCGTGTGCTTCATGAACTTGCTGCTTAGCCTCTGTAAGCGCTGCTTGTGCAGATTGAATAGACCGAGGGTTGGCCTGTGTAATGGCAACTTGCAGTTGATGCTCAGCGTCTTGAGCTTGGAGTATAGCATGATCTGCTGCGTCAATGGCGTGCTGAAGCGGCTGCTGATGCTGATGGGTTTCTGTCATAGGGGAATGCCTCCTAAGGATAATTGTTATGGGTAAAAAAGAACAGCGACTTTACTACATTGCTCCAAAGTTGGGGAAATCATTCTTCGATTGGGAAATGAAATTATTTCCTGGGGAAGCGCAAAATGTGAGCGTTCTTATGATAATTCGACATGAAAAGTCAGAAAATTTCGAATACAAAATCAATTACATGAAAAGGCTATTGTTTCCAAAATAAAAGTGGACAAACCGCTTGAATATTCATAAGCTAAGGAAGATAGCTTTTTTTTGACATGATTAGACAATTTGGGTCTAAATAGGGGATGAAACGATGAGAACATGGAAAGGTTTTTGTATAATTGCAGCTGTTACACTAAGTATTTCCGGATGTGGATCATCCAAAACAAATACTTCACCGGCAAATTCATTCACACCTACCTTAGAGGCAAGTATTATTGTTAATGGAGATGCTGCAACCCTTCGAATTATAACGGACCTTAAGCTTTCCAAAGAGCATTATGATCAACAGCGCAAGCAAGGGGAAGGGCACGTTCATGTTTCCTTGGACAAAGCAGAAAAAGAAATTATGACGACCACTGAAAAAAATTATGAACATTTAAGCAAAGCTCCTCACGAATTAAAGGTTTCCTTACATAATAACGATCACACACCTTACGATGTAAGCAAGACGATCACGTTTGAAGTGAAGTAGGAGCATCCCATGTCATTTCTTCCAAAGAGATTGAGCTTACAGAAAAGAATTGTTTTCCTCGTGACTACAGTTACGGTCAGTATGCTCTCAACAATGTTGGTTTTCGATACCATAAGTTTAAATCAATCCATTCGAGAAGCCTATGTGAGTCAAATAAGCGGTATGACGATTGCCATTAATGGACGCTATGAAGAATCTCGTTCCGTTACAGATGTACAGCAAATATTTGATTATATTCAATACAAAAATACGCGTGTACTCGAAATGAAGCTTTACGATAAACAAGGCGTAGTTCTTGCGGCTTCCAATCGTTCTGAAGTCGGTAATCATATGCCTCTTGATAGTGTAATCATTCCTAAGCAGGATCATACCATTGTTGACCGTGTGCCTATGGCACAAACGGATAAACCGGTAGTCCGTCTGACGGCGCCTCTACAGGAGGATGGCCTTGTTGTAGGTGCGGTAGAAGTTATTTTTGATTCGTCCGAGGAAGCCGTACTACTTGCAAAGCGAACGAAACTTATTCTGATTGTGGGCATTAGTGTAGCTATTGTTATGTCAACATTGCTTTGGCTTATTTTGAGAAGAATTGTTATTCGACCATTAAGCCGACTTCGTGAAGCCGCGCTTGTTGTAAGGCAAGGAGGAGATCTTCCTAGCCTGCAGTTCAAAGCTTCCCCTGAAATCGACGAAGTGTCTGAAGCTTTTAATGATATGGTCAAAAATTTGGATGAACGCTACCAAGAGCTTCAGCAGGTACTAAAAACATTGCAGGTGACTCAGGACCATCTTGTCCAATCGGAGAAAATGGGAGCCTTGGGTAATCTTGTAGCCGGGGTCTCACATGAAATCAACACACCAATTGGAATTGGTGTAACAGCAATCAGCTATTTAGATCAAAAGACGAAGGAATTTAAGAACCTGTATGAAACAGGTAAAATGAAAAAGTCTGACCTTGAGCAGTTTCTATCCATCACACAAGAGACGAATGCCATGGTGCAGACCAATCTGGAACGCGCTTCTTCCTTGGTGCGCAGTTTTAAACAAATTTCTGTTGATCAAAGCGTTGAAGTCAAGCGCTCGTTTCATTTGAAGGAGTATTTAGAGGGAATCATTTCAAGCTTGAAACCTACGCTCAAGAAAACAAGGCTACGAGTAGATGTTTATTGCGATAATGAGCTGATTCTTTACACTTACCCAGGTGCTTTATCACAAATTATTACGAATTTAGTCATGAATTCTTTGAACCATGCCTATGCGATAGAGGAAGAAGGCAGTTTAACCATACGTGTTGAAGAGCATCAAGACTATATTATCCTTGCCTATACCGATGACGGTAAAGGGATGACGAAAGAAGTGCTAGATCAAATTTTTGATCCTTTCTTCACGACGAGCCGCGGCAAAGGCGGAACAGGGTTAGGGATGAATATTGTCTATAATCTCGTTACACAATCACTGAATGGAACCATCGAAGGTTCTAGTACCTTGGGACAAGGAAGTTTATTTACCATTACAATTCCGAAAGAGGAGGAAGCTGTGCAATGACAGGACAAGATGGGTTAATGGACCAGGATGAGCTTTTTTTTGCTGAGGAAGAAGAGACCGATTCAGCAAAGGAAGTTCCGATCGAACAAGACCCTTGGGTCGTACTCATTGTTGACGATGAGAAACAAATCCATCAAGTGACGAAAATGGTTCTGCAAGACTTTGAATTTGATGGAAAGAAGCTGGAATTCCATAGCGCTTATTCGGCTTTAGAAGCCAAACAGCTGTTAAAACAACAACCGAATGCCTCATTAGTCCTTTTGGATGTTGTCATGGAACAAGATGATGCAGGGCTGCAAATTGTTAAGTACATACGCGAAGAATTGAATAATCAGGCGATACGCATTATTTTGCGGACAGGTCAGCCAGGTCAAGCGCCTGAACGCACGGTCATCATGGATTATGACATTAATGATTATAAAGAAAAAACAGAACTCACAACACAGAAGCTGTTCACCACAGTGGTTACGGCGCTGCGCTCCTATCGCGATATTAAAACAATTGAGAAAAGCAGATCGGGCTTGGAGGAGATTATTAAGTCATCTGCTTCGTTATTCGAGCTGCAATCTATGAAGAAATTTGCTTCCGGCGTTTTAACACAAATGACCTCCATCGTTAACTTACATAAAAATGCGCTTCATTGCAGCTTTGCTGTTACTAAAGGTGTGGAAGATATTTATATCCTAGCAGCAAGCGGGGATTACGCATCCAATCAAGACGAACGAGCACGGGATGTTGTTCCTACAGATGTACTCCAAGAGATTGAACATGCCTTTCATTCCAAAAAAAGCAGCTTCGCATCGGATCGCTTTGTGATTTATTTTCAAAGTAAGATGGGGATGGAAAATGTCATCTATATGAATGGATTCAAAGCACTCAGCGAGTGGGAGCATTATTTAGTTGATATTTACTGTGCGAATGTTTCTGTGGCTTTCGAAAATATTTATTTGAATGAAGAGCTTGAAAGCACACAGCAAGAAATTATTTATACGATGGGTGAAATCACGGAAACGAGATCCAAGGAAACGGGACACCATGTGAAAAGAGTTGCCGAATACTCCCGTTTACTGGCTATTAAATATGGATTATCTGAGCAGGAAGCCGAAGTCATTCGCTTGGCTTCGCCGATGCATGATGTTGGTAAAGTTGGCATACCAGACGCGATTTTGAACAAGCCTGGATCGCTAACAAGTGAAGAATTCGATGTTATGAAAACTCATTCGAATCTGGGGTACGAAATGCTCAAGCATTCGAACAAGCAAGTCTTAAATGCCGCTGCTATCATCGCACAGCAGCATCATGAGCGTTTTGATGGAACAGGGTATCCCCAAGGACTTCGAGGCGACGAGATACACCTCTATGGTCGTATAACCGCATTAGCTGATGTATTTGATGCTTTATGCAGTGATCGTGTTTATAAGAAAGCTTGGGAACTTGATCGTGTAATGGATTTGCTTAAAACGGAACGCGGTCGGCATTTCGATCCTGTGATCGTAGATCTCTTTATTAAGCATTTGGATGAGTTCCTGGTAATCAAAGAGTTCTACAAGGAGCAGCGTTAACATCATCATCCGTAAAATTCGCCAAAAACGTGGATTATCTGGGGTAATTCCTGAATCCATCTAATAAAGTGGCATGAAATCTGCTTCTTTGTCTCTTTTACGGAGATGGAGGAGCATTTCTTTTAATTGACATTTCCTGTATGCTAGAAAGGGGCTAGAGACAGAGAGAAAGAGAAAGAAGGTGTGACCATGGAAGGAATTGGACTCGTACTGGAAGGCGGAGGTATGCGTGGCGTATACACCGCAGGAGTCTTGGAATACTTTATGGAAGAGGATTTATATTTTCCTTATGTGGTTGGTGTATCCGCAGGTGCATGTAACGCAGTTTCGTATATTTCCAAACAACCCGGGCGTAATAAAAAAGTAACGATCGGTTATATTAGAGATCACCGATATTTAAGCTATCGCAATTTATTCCGTCATAAGAGCATATTTGGGATGGATTTTATATTTAAAGAGTTGCCGAATAAGCTGGTACCGTTTGATTACGATACCTTCTATAACTCGTCACAGCAGTTCGCGATCGGTACAACCGATGCGCATACGGGCGAACCTATTTATTACACGAAACATCAGCTTATGCAGCAAACCTTGCCGATTGTTCAAGCATCAAGTTCATTGCCATTTGTAGCCACTCCGATTCATTATGAAGGTCGGACCTTGTTTGACGGCGGCTTAGTAGATCCGATTCCTGTGAAGAAGTCTCTTGCTGATGGGAACAAAAAGCATGTTATCGTGTTGACCAAAGAACAGGGGTATCGCAAGAGTCCCTTTAAGCAGCGGTGGCTAGCTAAAAGTTTCTACCCGGCTTATAACGGCCTTGTAAATGTACTTGTCAATCGAAGTGAAATCTATAATGGAACCTTAGAAACCATTGAACGAATGGAAGCAGATGGAAGTGCGATCATTATACGACCTTCGTCGAAAGTAGTAGTAGGCCGTATGGAAAAGGATCCAAAGAAACTAGAAGCGTTGCACGAGCTTGGCTATCAGGATGCGAAACGAATGGGATCACAGATGAAAGAATGGTTACTTAGTTGACCGTAAGGAGCTGTGTGTATTTGGAAAAATCAAATCAAAAAATTACTACGTTTTTAATGTTTACCGGTCAAGCTGAGGAAGCCATGAATTTCTATACTTCTTTATTTGACCATTCCGAGATATTGACCATAAAACGCTATGGAGCAGGCGAAGCAGGCGCGGAGGGAAGTGTTGTGCACGCCACGTTTTCACTTCATGGACAGGTTTTTATGTGCATAGATAGCTATGTAAAGCACGATTTCACTTTTACACCTGCGATTTCTTTGTACGTTACATGTGACAGTGAAGAGGAAATTGATCGCGTGTATGAGAAGTTAGCGCAAGACGGCAAGGTGTTCATGCCATTAGCGGCCTACCCATTTAGTGAAAAGTTTGGTTGGGTTGGTGATCGTTTCGGCGTCACATGGCAATTGACTCTTGCGAGAAACTAGACATATTAATTAAGGCCACTGTTCCTTTGAAGAGCGCCCCTTAGAATAAACATTGGAAAAACCCCTGGGTTAAACCGATGAAAAATTTAGGGGGGGATTCATAAGGTAAACGGTGGTTTTTTCTTGTTTTTAAAGGTTGGTGAAGGGCTGGACGAACTCTCGATGGATGATGTTGTAGGAAATGCAACAATTGCAGCCTATAAAAGCGCTATTGCGATACGATGTTGCATAAAGTGCAACAGTTTGGACCCCTACAGGTCATTTCTCCAAAGGGGTAAAAAGAAGTGTTGTACAAACTACAACTTACACTTAATAAATAGCGTTTGTGAGTGGAAAATGTTGCAGAAAATACAACAACAGTAACCACGGATGGCTGCCTATATGTACAAAGCCTTTGACCAACGTTACAAACAAATTTGAAGTTATGGCCGTCGGGTCTGCTGAAGAAGTTAATGAGAGTTATCAACAAGCATCAAAAGCGTATAACATAAGCCCAATTTGCTGGATGCAGCAGGAATGTAGTTATCATTTCTGTTTGCAATAAGTACGAACATGAGGTATGGTATAAACAAACCAATAAGAACCCACGGGAGCTTGAGAAGTCAGGCTGAGATTGTGACCGTCATTGTCACTCACCGTTAATCTGATCTGGGTAATGCCAGCGTAGAGAACTCACATAAATGCACGTTCATTCGATCTGTTTCGAATGGGTTTATCATTTTCTACACATGGCGCTCCCGGATAACGGGGGCTTTTTCTTGTGGTTAAAAAGAGATGTGGAGAGGGGAAACAAAGAATGAAATGGAAGAAAATTGCACCACTTATGCTAGTGAGCTTAACAGTCGCCTTGGCAGGTTGCGGTAATAAGATGGCAGAACAGCCGGCAAAACAAACGGCCAAGCCGTTAACGAACGTGAAGGTCGTTCTAGACTGGACGCCAAATACGAACCATACGGGGTTATACGTCGCTAAGGATCAAGGCTTTTTTGAAAAAGAGGGACTGAATGTAGAAATTATTGCTCCTGGTGAAGGCGGAGCCGATGCGATGATTGCTTCAGGCGCTGCGGAATTCGGTGTCAGTTATCAAGAAAGTATTACACAAGGACGAATTCAAGGTGTACCGTTAGTTTCCATTGCTGCGGTGATTCAGCATAACACATCCGGTTTTGCATCGCCGGTAGCGAAGAACATCAAGTCGCCTAAGGATTTCGAGGGGAAAACGTATGGCGGTTGGGGTGCACCGTCAGAAAGTGCGATGATCGACTCGCTTATGCAATCCGAAAAAGCAGATCCAAGCAAAGTGAAGATCGTGAACATCGGTGATGCCGATTATTTCACTGCCGTTAAGCGGGATATTGATTTCGCATGGATTTACTACGCTTGGACAGGTGTAGATGCCGAGCTGCGCGGTGAGCCGCTGAACATGATTTATTTGAACAAATATTCGGATAAACTGGATTACTATACACCGGTTCTTGCGACGAATGAGAAAATGATCAAAGAGAAGCCTGAGCTCGTGAAAGCCTTCATGGCTGCTGCATCGAAAGGGTATCAATTTGCGATCAGCAAGCCTGAGGACGCTGCTAATATTTTGATCAAAGCGGTTCCTGATTTAGATAAAAAACTTGTGCTTGCCAGTCAAAAATGGCTTAGCCCGCGTTATCAAGATGATGCCGCTCGTTGGGGCGAACAAAAAAAATCCGTATGGGAAAATTATGCGACCTGGATGCTTGATCACAAGCTGCTCGAGAAAAATATCGATGCAGATGCTGCATTCACGAACAAATTCTTACCGGAAAGCTCAAAATAACACGATTTGTTGGAGGAGGCACTTATAGTGGCTAATGCACTTGTCAGTATTCAAATCATTCCGAAAACGAAAAACAATGAAGATGTCATCCCCTATGTAGACCGTGCTATTGAAGTGATAGCCAAGTCTGGCGTGAAATATTTCGTATCTCCGCTGGAAACGACAATGGAAGGGGAGCTCGACCAACTTCTGGCGATCATTCAAGACATGAATGCCGCGATGATTGAGATGGGCAGCCCTAACGTAATTTCGCAGGTGAAAATTTACTTCAATCCGTCAGGTGCTTCTATGGACAAATTGACGGAGAAATACAGATAATGAAACAGCATCGCTGGTTCAAAGCGGGGTGGCCACCGATTGTTGTGGTCATCCTTCTGCTGCTTTTATGGCAGCTTGCCGTGACTTGGGGAGGTACAGCAAGCTGGCTGCTGCCTAGTCCGCTCAAAATATGGAAAGACGGCACTACGGATATGCCCAGGGTATGGATGCACACATTCGCTACACTGCGTTTAATGTTGATTGGGTTTAGTGCTGGTGTAACAGGCGGCGTGATTGTCGCTAGCTGCTTACATCGAGTGCCTGCGCTAAAGGCTGGTTTTTACCCGCTCCTTATTTTATCTCAAAATGTCCCGACCATTGCACTGGGACCGCTGCTTATCATTTTATTTGGTTTTGGCATTTTACCTAAAATTCTATTAATCTCACTTGTTTGCTTTTTTCCTGTAACGATGTCTACCTTGGACGGTTTCATGCAAACGGATCGCAGTATGTATAACTATATGCAGATGATCGGCGCCAGCAAACGGCAAATCTTTTATAAATTAGAACTACCGCATGCTTTGCCATTCCTCTTCACAGGACTCAAAATATCGGCCACATACAGTGTGATGGGGGCCGTGATTGCCGAATGGCTTGGCGGAGGCGTTGGACTGGGCTATTATATGATTTTGCAAAAATCGGCATTCCGCGCTGACCGCGAATTTGTTGCAATTCTGATGATTGTCACGCTCAGCTTACTCTTCTTCTGGCTCATCGCTGGGCTTGAGAAGCTCGTCATTCGATGGAACGCGAAACGGTCATCTTAAGAAAGGGGAGATGAGTTCATGAGTAAATTAGAACTTAGAGGAATTCATCAAACGTTCCCTGGTAAAAAACAGCGCGTATCCGTGCTTGCGGATATTTCTTTACATGTTAAAAAGGGGGAGTTCGTTTCACTTATCGGTCCATCGGGCAGCGGAAAAAGCACCCTTTTTCACATTATTGGCGGGCTTGTAAAGCCTTCTTCAGGGGAGGTATGGCTGGATGGTGTGAATGTAACCGGCTCTAAAGGCCTAATCTCATACATGCCTCAGCAGCCTGCCTTGTTCCCATGGCGCTCTATTGAGTCCAATGTAGCACTTGCTCAGGAAGTTGCAGGAGAAACGCGAACAGACGCGCTAGCCAAAGCAAGGGAGTGGCTGCCGAAGGTCGGATTAGGTGGCTATGAGCAAGAACTTCCGCATGTACTTTCAGGTGGGATGCAGCAGCGTGTTTCATTTCTGAGAGCTTTGCTCAGTCCACAGGAACTCATGTGTCTGGACGAGCCGTTCGGCTCCTTAGACGCACTTACACGGCAAGACATGCAGGCATGGCTGCTTAATATATGGGAACAGAATAAGCGCTCCATTCTATTTGTGACACATAGCATTGAAGAAGCGTTGTTTCTATCCGATCGTATCTATGTACTCTCTAACAAGCCTGCCAAGATCATAGAAGAGTTGGTTATTCCGTTTGCAAGGCCGCGTCAAGAGTCCGTCATGCTTGAACCGAAATTTCAAGAGCTCCGGCAGTATATTCAAGGGCTTTTGCGTCAGGAGATTACATATGATAAAAGCCATTGATGCTCATATTCATCTCGATATGTACATAGAATCTGCTGCACGGACTCTTTTAACGGAATTAGCAGAGTGCCGCATTGAGGCATTGATCGCAGTGTCGAGACACCTGGACTCCTGTAAGGCAACTGAGCAGCTGTTAATGCAAGCCCCAGAGCAAGTTTTTCCAGCATATGGCTATCACCCTGAACAAGATCTGCCTACTGAAAATCAGTTGAATGATTTAAACAAATGGATTCGTGAGCATTCGTCTAGGATGATCGCTGTTGGTGAAATTGGTTTGCCTTATTATATGAGGCTGGAAGCTGAAGCACAGGGGCGTGTTTTTGACTTAGCGCCTTACATTGCACTGCTTGAGAGCTTCTTGAAGTTGGCAGTGGAATTGGATAAACCGGTAGTCTTGCATGCAGTGTACGAGGATGCTGACATTGTGTGCGACTTACTTGAAAAGCATGGCATGAAAAAAGCGCATTTTCATTGGTTCAAAGGGTCACATTCAACGGTAGAGCGTATGATTCAAGCTGGCTATTTTATCTCCATAACACCGGACGTTCTATATGAAGAAGAAATACGCACACTCGTTCGTAATTATCCTATTACGCTGTTGATGGTCGAAACGGATGGCCCATGGCCTTTCGAGGGGCCCTTTGAGGGGCAGCAGACGCATCCGCGTATGGTCCATGCTGTCATTGAACAGATAGCGCTTCTAAAAGGACTGCCAGTGGAAGAAGCGGCACATACTCTTTTGAATAATACCAAACAATTCTACGGCATTCCTACACCTCACTTATTCTAATTAAATCTAACTGGACATCTATTCGTATAGGTTTTATAATAATATAGAACGCATGTTCGATTTTTAGATAAGGTGAGTGTTTAAATGACTATTAGATGCGGTTGGGTTAATGAAGATCCGTTATATATCGATTACCATGATCATGAATGGGGTGTTCCTGTCCATGATGACCGGCATTTATTCGAGATGCTTAATCTGGAAGGCGCACAAGCGGGACTGAGCTGGTATACGATTCTGAAGAAGCGGGAGAGCTATCGGGAAGCTTTCGATGGGTTTGATCCGCAGATTATTGTGAACTATGACGATAAAAAGCTGAATGAACTTCTTGAGAACTCAGGGATCGTTCGCAATCGCTTGAAAATTGCGTCTGTAGTTCAGAATGCGAAAGCCTTTCTAAAGGTGCAGCAGGAGTTTGGTACGTTTGATTCCTATATCTGGGGATTCGTTGGCGGGAAGCCGATCAACAATCATTGGACGGATATGAGTCAGGTGCCCGCGACGACGGAAATCTCTGATGCTATGAGTAAAGATTTAAAAAAACGCGGCTTTAAGTTCGTAGGTTCGACGATTTGTTATGCTTATATGCAAGCGGTTGGCATGGTGAACGATCACAACCAAACCTGTTTTCGATATAATAAAGTGTAGAGAAAAGGCCATCTGATAGGACGATCGTCCAAATCAGATGGCCTTTTTGTGCTTCAATCAGGCGTATTGGAGTTGCTTCTCCATTAGATTGGTTTTAATTAAATAAATACGCTTACGAATGTAGAAGTCATATACGGCTCCTGTTAGCTCGCGAGGTTTAATGCGGTTATTTGTGTCGTTATCTATGATTGTCACCGAACCATCGTCATAAAACTTGAACGTATAATCGGCGTAGTGGGTGTGTGCTTCGTCCAGCATGGCGTCAATCTGTCCGGGAAGAAGATGGTCAGTGTTACACAATGCCTTGTGGTACCAATAATCCCTCTCAATAAACCGAAAATTGTGACTGGTGTTCATCATGTTAACAACCTCCTCATCTAATTGGAACATTTGTTCTTGTTTTCATTATAGCAAACAAATGTTCGTAATGGAAGAGGAATCTATGAAAAATGGGAAATATTTTCATATATAAAAAACCTCCAATCAATTGGATTGGAGGTTCGTTCTGGAAACGATATGCTTCGTGATTGCCAGACCATGCGTACGGCCTGTTTCAATGAAAATTTCGTTCGCGTCATATTTAGATGAAGCGACAACTCCAGCTACATATAAACCTGGGATGTTCGTTTCCATCGTATCTGGTTGAACAAGAGGAGCGTTGGTTTCTTCGTGGAATTGTACACCGATGGAGGTCAGAAGCTCACGATCCGGTCGAAATCCGGTTAGGGCAAGTACGAAGTCATTATCTAAAGTGACGTGTTGGGTTCCTTTTCGCACGGTAATGGTATGCTCATCAATACGTTCTACTTGGGAATCGAACCACATTCGAATACGGCCTTTATTCACCATACTTTCAAATATCGGACGAACCCACGGTTTAATGTTGGCTGAGAAGTCCTTGCCGCGGTAAACCACTGTAACTTCAGCGCCAACTCTAAGCAAATCCATTGCAGCATCGACAGCGGAGTTGTTTCCGCCAATAACGGCAACTTTTGCCCCTGCATACGGATGTGCTTCTTTATAATAATGCGTCGTCTTTGGCAGTTCTTCACCGGGTATACCGAGTAAATTAGGATGATCAAAATAGCCCGTAGCTACGATAACATTGCGCGTGATATACGCCGCCTTTTTCCCAAATTGATCCTCTGTATGAACTTTAAATCCCGTCTCTAGTCGTTCGATAGAAACAGCTTCCTCATAGGAATGAATTCGCAGCTGTTCTCTTCGCGCAACCTCTCTGTAGTAGACCAAAGCTTCTTGGCGATAAGGTTTCTCATGAGGTGTTGTGAATGGATAACCGCCAATTTCCAACAGCTCTGGTGTGCTGAAAAACTGTAAATAGGTTGGATATAAATAAATGGCATTTACGATGCAGCTTTTTTCTATAAGTAAAGGTGAAAGGCCTTCGCGCTGTAAAGCGATAGCAGCAGACAATCCGCAAGGACCCGCACCAATAACGATGACTTGTTCCAATGTGATAACCTCCCCAAGACTAAATACTCATTCCATAGTATCGCAAGCTGAAGGGGATGCCAAGTTACGTAAAGTAAAAAAGAGCAGACGGCTATACCCAACTTTAGGAAATAGCAGACTGCTCTAAATGGAAGAATGACTCCTTACTTCTGATTCAATTGTTGTTCTTCGTTACCTTCACTAATGTCGTCCTTGGCGATGTTGATAGGTGTCGTGTCGGGTGCATTTTCTAATGTGTCGTTAACGAAAGCCATATCTTGATTTTTGGCATTCATATTCGTTGTGCCTTTGTATTTGCCTCTATGCTTCTCGTTTTCCATGTCGTTCTTCCTTTCAAGGGCAGTTTAACGTTCATCTTTAACGTGTACAGTTGTGGTTTTTTTATTCCCCATAAATAGGAAGTTGATGAAACCAATGAAAGCTGGACGTCGTCTATTAGAGTAGATAAATCGCGTAAGGGATGGTGGAATATGATTCAAGAGCTTGTGCAAAGATTGGCAGCAGCCAAAGAAAATGGCCGATTGCAAGCAGTTTGGTCGGCCCGGTTAGCGGATTTAGAAAGAGAATGGAGTAACTCAAAAGATCATATTGTCATTTGGGAAGAACAGCTCATCAAAGAAAAAAGAGATGTGGAAAAATTGAAAACTCGCAGCTTTACCAGCTTTCTGTATGATTTAATGAACAAGAAAGCAGAGAAGCTGGCTGTTGAGGAACAAGAACTGCTGGAATTGAAATTTAGATATAATGAAGCTGTCCGTCGAAGGGATCATCTTGAGCAAGAGATACAAGAGATGCGGAACAAGCTCCATTCCGTGCGATTTTGGGACATAGAAGTGGAAGATCTGACTCTACGAATTGAATCCTATATTCATGCTAATGACTCTGAGAAGAGCGGGCAGCTGCGGGAGCTCTCTGAACGGATAGCGGAATTTCAATTACAAATCAAAGAGCTTAAAGAAGCGTTAAGCGCAGGAGAGTCAGTCCTGAAATATTTGCAATTAGCAGCTGACTCACTTCGTTCTGCACGGAATTGGGGTACTTATGATATGCTCGGCGGAGGTATGCTGTCTACGCATATCAAACACGGGAAAATTGATGAAGCCATGGATCATGTACACGCTGCTCAGAGTAGACTAAGCCGTTTTGAGAAGGAACTTAAGGATGTCCATATGACGTTATCGATAGATAGCCATATTAGTGGATTTCTCAAATTCTCAGATTATTTCTTTGACGGATTATTAACCGATTGGTTGGTTCAAGGTAAGATTCACGAAACTTCAAAACAAGTAGAAGATAAATCGATGGAAGTGAATCGAATATGTAACGAGTTAGAGCAAGCTTTAAGTAGGTCGGAGTCGAGCATGGAAGAAGCAAAGAGGTTATATAGTTCGTTGATACAAAATCCGCTATAATGGAATTATAGATGGAAACAAAAGGAGAAGAGAGACCTATGAATCAGGCAAGTATCAAGCATATGGTTGTATTTAATTTACATGCAGGTAAAGATACGCTGGAAGCCGAACAATTTCTAAAAAGCAGTGCTGAAGAACTGGCAGCAATACCTGGGGTTGAACAATTTGAAGTGTTTCGTCAAGTCAGCACAAAGACAGATTATGATTACGGATTTTCAATGGTTTTTGCTGATAGAGCGGCTTATGAAGCTTACAATGCTCATCCGGTACATACCCATTATGTTTCGGAGCGTTGGGCAAAAGAAGTAAGTCGGTTTCAAGAAATCGATTTGATGATTTTTAAGTGAGGTGCTCGTATGAAACCATTGAAATTAGCAAAAGAAGAGAAGGAATTGTTGATTGAGGATTTGCAAGGCCATCTGGAGTTGGATCACAATATTGAATTAGGACGGTTGGCCACAGAACAATTAATCGATTATATGCTTCAACAATTGGCTGCACCTATTTATAACCAGGCCATCGAAGATGCTGGCAAGGCATTGATGGAAAGAATGAGTTCATTGGAAGAAGACCTCTACGCCATGAAAATGACGAAAAAAATAACACGCAGGTAACCAGGTACATAGAAGGTTCTGAGGGGAGAACTCGAGCAATTTGAACAAGTCAGAAGAGATGTTTGATATCTATGATGAAAAGATGAATAGGCTTGGGGTGGCTCCGCGCTCAGAAGTGCATGCGAAAGGGCTTTGGCATCGCACTTTTCAGTGTTGGATCGTTAGCCTGGAAGGGAAGGAGCCGAATCTCCTGCTCCAGTTAAGACATCCAGAGAAGGATCTGTTTCCAAACTTGCTGGACATTTCTTGCGCCGGGCATCTCGCAGCCGGAGAAACCACGGAAGACGGTGTGAGGGAACTAGAGGAAGAGCTAGGGCTGAAGGTCGATTTCAGTGATTTAATCCCTTGCGGGATGTTTGCAGAAGAAGACCAGATTTCGGATCAGCTCATTGATCGTGAGTTTTGTCATGTGTTTATATACCGTTGCGACCAACCACTGAATCGTTACGTGCTGCAGCCAGATGAGGTAAGCGGTCTGTTCGCAGTAAGTGTCGCTGACCTTGAACGTTTAGTTCATCAAGAAACAAAAGAAATAATGGCAAGTGGCTATAAAATGGGTGTTGAATGCGAGGTAGATCAAACAAGTCTGCTTCTGACCCTAGATCATTTGGTGCCGCATCCAGTCGCTTATTTTGATCTAGTGTTTCGTACATTAATGGAAAATGGATGGTCGGAATGAAAAAGAACCGTATCGGGTGACCCAATCGGTTCTCTATTAGCGTACATATCAATTTTAGACGAAATACTTGTTTGCTATGTAGGCATAAGCGATATAACAGACAATGGAGAGTCCGATACAGACAATACCAAGAGCTGTTTTTCGCTTAAACAAAAGCAAGAATCCAGCGCTAAATGCTGATCCTATAATTAGCAATGAAATAAATGTTAGAACACCCATCGATACTTATCTCCTTAACCTTTGTTTACGTAATCACGCACCATGTCTTCTGTTACATAAGAACGGAGCGGAGAAATACCTTCTTTGGCATGGGCGATGATTTGAGCTGTTACGGCGTTGATCGCATCAACGTTAAAAGGCAGCCCGCTTCTGCACAGGTCGACAGCAGCATCAATAGCTTGCTCACGCTGTGCGTCTAGCTCTGCAAACCTAACGAGATGTAGGTGCTGTGCATTCGAATGTTTGGATATCGCTTCATGTACATTCATCTTCAAGTTCTCCTTTAGTGACCGGATTCTAATCTAGTATACACGATTGAATAGGTGAGGAACAGTTTTTGTAAGAGGAAATCCGAACAAAAATCGACAATACAACTTCACCTCAATAATAATTAATGTCATTAATTAGCGATAATAAGACTGACAGAAGCCTCGGAGTGAAACAAATGAACTCGTTACCGATTGAAACCGTGCTTCCTCAATTGAAAGAAGCGTTACGAACAAATGCATGCGCGATATTAGTCGCTCAGCCTGGTGCAGGTAAAACAACGCAAGTACCGCTTGCTATTCTGCAAGAGTCTTGGCTTCAAAACCAAAAGATACTCATGCTCGAGCCCAGAAGATTGGCAGCTCGTGCAGCTGCTCGCTATATGTCGAAGCTTCGTGGTGAAGAAGTTGGGCAGACCATAGGTTATCGGGTGAAAAATGACTCGCGAATCGGACCGAACACACGAATTGAAGTAATAACAGAAGGTGTTCTTACTCGCATGCTTCAAGCAGATCCTGCCCTGGAAGGGGTAGGGGCTGTTATTTTTGATGAATTTCATGAGCGCAGCTTACATGCTGATTTGGGGTTGGCACTTAGCAGGCAATCACAAACCTTGCTTCGTGAGGATCTGCGAATTCTTATTATGTCGGCTACGATTGAGGCCAACACGGTTTCGGCCATGCTTGATCATGCACCGATTATTCAAAGTGAAGGGCGAACTTATCCGGTTGTAACTCATTATCTGGATGCGAAAATTACGAGTAAATTAGAACAGGCTGTAGTAACAAGCATCCAACGCGCCTTGCAAATGAATGAAGGCAGTTTGCTCGTTTTTCTCCCGGGCGCAGCTGAAATTCATCGTGTTGCTAACAGCCTTACTGCGCTTAAATTAGGAAAAGAGATAGAGATTGCACCTCTGTATGGTAATCTCTCTCAAGAGGCGCAAGACCATGCGTTGGCAGTATGTTCCCCTGGACACCGGAAGATTGTGCTGGCCACTTCGATTGCCGAGACAAGCTTGACCGTCGAAGGCGTCACGGTCGTTATCGACAGCGGGCTCATGCGCGTGCCTCGCTTCTCACCACGGACCGGCATGACTCGTCTGACGACGGTGCCTGTGTCTGTCGCCTCTGCGGATCAGCGCAGAGGCCGTGCCGGTCGACTCGGTCCAGGCGTGTGTTACCGCCTGTGGACCGAGACCGAGCAGCGGCAGCTCCCGCTGAGCAGCACGCCAGAGATCCGCGAAGCGGATCTGGCGCCGCTCGCGCTGGAGCTGGCCGCCTGGGGCGTGCCAGACCCAGCTTCGCTGGTCTGGCTGGACCCGCCGCCTGCTGCTGCGTATCAGCAGGCGCGGGAACTGCTCGTGCAGCTGGGCGCGCTGCACGAGGACGGGGGCTTGAGCGCGCACGGCAAACGCCTAGCGTCGCTGGGTCTACACCCGCGGCTTGCGCACATGGTGCTGCAAGCCATACCGCTTGAGCTCGGCGCGCTAGCGTGCGAGCTCGCCGTAATGCTTGGCGAGCGCGATTTCATGCGCGCTGCTGAGGGGAGAGATGCGGATATTCGTACCCGCATCGAAGTGCTCTGGCGCGCTGCGCAGGGCGAGCAGCGCGCAGACGTTGACTTTGGCTTATGCCGCCGCATAGCGGCGGAAGCCAAAGTGCTCATGCAGCAGCTCGGCATCCGCCCAAGCGGGAATAAAGCGAATGCGAGCGGGTTGCTGCTCGCATTCGCTTATCCCGACCGCGTCGCGCAGCGGCGGTCGACGGGGCGGTTCCTGCTCAGCAGCGGGCGCGGCGCTGTGCTGCCCGAGCTGCAGCCGCTCTCGAACGAGCGTTATCTCGTCGCCGCCGAGCTGGACGATAATGGATCGGAGAGCCGCATATATTTGGCAGCCCCGATACAGGAGGACGAGCTGTTTGAAGCCTTTGAGGGCCGCTTGCTCAAAGAACAAGAAGTGGCTTGGGAACAGGCAACGGGTTCCGTTAAAGCAAGACAGCGTCTTCGGTTAGGTGCCATTATCCTCAAAGAAAACCCATTGCAGGATCCAAACCCAGACTTGGTGCTGCAAGCTTTGATATCCGGAATTCAAGAAGAATCTTTGGAACTGCTGCCTTGGACTCGGAGTGCGAGGCAGCTTCAACAGCGTGTTATGTTTTTGCATCGATTTGATGTAGAATGGCCAGATATGGGGGATGCCAATTTGCTTGCTTCCTTAGAGGACTGGCTAGGACCTCATCTTTATGGTTTGAAAAGCAAAGGGGCTTTAGGGCGTCTTAACTTGACAAGCATATTAGAAGAAATGCTAACATGGGAGCAGCGTCGATGGTTAGAAGAATGGGCGCCAACGCACATTCAGGTACCCAGCGGTTCCCGAATTCCCGTTGATTATAGCGTCAGTGAGTCGCCTGCGTTATCAGTTCGCTTGCAAGAAATGTTTGGTTTAGCCGATACCCCTCGGATCGCAAAGGGTAGGGTGCCCATGACCTTACACTTATTATCGCCTGCTCAGCGTCCAGTTCAGGTGACGAAGGATTTGGCTAGCTTCTGGCGGGATGCTTATTTCGAAGTCAAAAAAGATCTCAAAGGCCGATACCCCAAACATTACTGGCCGGACGATCCGATGGCGGCGATGCCGACAAATCGAGCTAAACCGCGTTCCTAACCTAATTTGCACGAGAAGGGAACTGAGCAAGCCATGACAATCCACTCCAAACCGGAGGAATTCGTCATTTATGTATCTGCTGGTTTTGCCACAGCGCCTTATTTCCTAGATGCTTTCGCCGCGGAACTAGCTTCTCGTTTTGAACAAGTCGGTTCACGTGTCCAAGTCGTTATCCATTATCCATATGGCGATTGGACGCGGCGAAAGCAAGTGCAGCTCCGAGAAATTACCAGTGATCTATGGAACAATGCACATCGAAAAAGGTCTCATTATGGCGGCAAAAGCTTGTTGAAGTTGATCAACGACAACCTGGTCCCTGGCCAGCAACTGCTGCTAATTGGGCATAGTGCAGGGGCTGTGGCTTGTATTCTGGCGGCCGATGCCCTTATGAAAGAGGGGGTTTCCATCCTCGGTGTGGTCCAAATCGGATCGCCGAAATGTGCGATTCCTCCCTCGTTAAAGAACCGTGTCCTTTATCTTGATGCTGCTAATCAGTTGGATAAATCCAATGATCCAGTACCTAGACTGGGCACATGGGGTGGCTGGATGAGAACGCGCTTGGGATTGCGCCGTTGGAATGGCATGAAACATGCACCTTCTCATCGACAAACTTTACCGTTAATAGGTGGGCATGCCGATTATTTCAGAGATCACAATCCCTATATATGGAATGAAGCAACGAACCTGCAAACCACAATGAACACGATTTGGACTTGGTTACAACGAATAGAAAAGGATGATGAACATGATTGAAATTCTAAAGGCAAGCATGGAACACAACAAAGAAGAAGGTTACCTCGGGCAAGTGCAATTCAAGGTGGAAGGCCACGAGCACCCGTACGAAATTACCCTGCAAAGCAAACGAGGTAAAGATGACTGGAGCTATGCGCTTCACTTTTTACAGGAATCAGGAAAAGAAGAGGATATTGAAGCTGTTGAAGATTTGTTGGAAGACGACGAATGGTTTGATTTGCTAGTGGACGCAGCTCAAAAAAACCTAGTGAAGGAATAATCATTCTGTTACATATCGATCGTTTGGATAGGAGAAAACACCGATGGATCCTGAGGTAAAGGCAACGCTCAAGATGAGCTATGATCAACAGGCTCGATTGCGGGCTGGGGATACAGTTCAGTCGTGGAAAGTAGATGAGATGGATCGTTTTTTGGCTAGGCTTCAGGCAGATGATAAGGGTACTGGGCAACGGATTTTAGATCTTGGAAGCGGTCCTGGCCATCAAGCGATATATTTGAAAAATCATGGATGCCATGTCTCTTGCGTTGATTTATCCGATGAGATGGTGAACATTTGCCTTCAAAAAGGACTTGAAGCCTTTGTCATGGATTTCTACACCTTGGAATTGGAGCCGGAGTCGTTTGACGCGATATGGACGATGAATGCCCTGCTTCATGTGCCAAAAGATAGTCTCCTGCAAGTTCTGGCCAATATAGAGCGAGTGCTGAAGCCAGACGGTTTCTTGTACATAGGCCTGTATGGCGGGTACGAAAGCGAAGGGATTTGGGAAAATGACTCGTACAGACCTCAGCGGTTTTTCGCCTTCTATGAAGATGAGCACATTCAGAGAATAGTAAGTGAAGTATTCTACATCGAACACCTTTCTGTTCTCCCGATGGAGGGCATGCAGGCCGATTATCAATCGATTTTTGCCAGGAAAACGCAACAGAAACCTCTCTCAGGACCAAAGTAGCACAATCTTCAGCTTTTTTTATGAAAAGTTAAGCCTAATTAGTTCAGAACTAGTTGAACTAATTAGGCTTATTTTTGGTTTCGATGGGCTTGAAAAGAATTTGCTTTGTTCGGATCAAGTAGGGCTTTATCTGAATTAACATTAAGTTCTCTGACCATACTGTTATTCAATGAGAGAACCCTGGTACATTGAGACGAGGTGCAGAATTTTGCTGTTCATGACAATCGCATCAATCTTAGCCAATCTGATCGTCTGGCTTATGCCTAAGCGACTGACTCGCCAAGAAATGTACAGTACTTGGTTATTCATGGTGTTTATTACACGCTCCACGGATCAGTTGTTAGACCTTGTTTTACATCTTTATGATCAACTTGGTCCTGGCATACAATGGCAAGTTGTTGTGATCCAAACTGTTTTTCCAGGGGCGGTAGGTATTATAATCTTAAACTTTATGCCACTGAGTAGATTCAAGTTTTTCGCTTATTTATTTGGATGCACGCTATTTTCTATTTTCTTTGAATGGATAGCCATACGTGTCGATTATTTGACCTATAATAATTGGTCAATGTGGTATTCGGTTGGTGTGTATATCATTGGGGTTATCATGCTACGCATTCATCTTTCTTTTTTAAGGAGAAATAGCAAAGCCTAATGAATAATAGTCAAGGACTTGACCCCTTGTTAAAAAGAAGAGTCATGCTGCATTCGCAACATGACTCTTCTTCATTTAGAACAATCTCCTAGCCGTGACAAATCGTTTCTTCCATTTTTCATCGAAGTCTGCAATGTGAACGCCAAGCTCTTTCGAATAAGTATGAAGGATTTTCCCGTTTCCCGCATAGATGCCTACGTGGCCGATATCTAGCCCGCGAGCGCTGAAGAACAGTAGATCGCCTTTACGTATTTGGTCGAGTTCGATTTCTTTCCCTTTCTGGGCTTGGTCATAGGAGACTCGCGGCAGATCGATAGACAGTACTTCGTTAAAAACATGCCGGACGAAAGAAGAGCAGTCGAACGTATTGGTTTGGCCTGAAGCGGCACCGAACTCGTAAGGGGTTCCCAGGAATTTGGAACCGTAGGCGAGTAACTCATCGGCTTTCTTTTCGGCCAAAGCGGAACTTGTGTAATCGGTATACATCGATGCAGCCGAGATGAAACCAATTGTATCGTCTTTGGTCTGTACCTCCAACCAATTTGCGTCGATTTCTCGGATTACGTGGATTCTCTCGTTTTTCGGAAGAATTCGGAGCACTTGGGTTTCCGTATCTTTTGCTGGAGAGTCACGCAGGTTGACGCCGTATTCAATAGTAGTTTCATAGTCATGAGCGGATGAAATGGTAATCGAACGGGAATATTCATGCCATTTCACGATATTGCCAAGTGTTTCGCTAATAAATCGCACCGGAACCATAGTAAACCCGTCGATAATTTTGCCTGGCACGGGCATCTCCAGCCGTTCTTGGTTTTTATAAGCGACTGTTTCTCCGATTCGGTATGTAAGGACGACGTCTTTATTAATGGCAGTAACCGTTCTTGTGGTCTCATCCCAAGAAATTTTTGCACCCTCAGCCTCAAAAATGGCACGCATCGGAACAAGGCTGTAGCCGGTTTCGATCACGGGAGGAGTCTGAAAGGACAACGGATGCCCGTCCAGAAATACAGTAGGCGATGGATTCACCTCGGCTTGTGCCGACGTTGTTTGGAGAAACATCATGGTCAGCAGCGTAAACACTGTGCCTGTAAGAAAGCTGGTTTTAATCTTCATGTTCATACACCCTTACTAAGTTTTCTTTGGTAATATATAGACGCATCTGCGTGGGTGATAGTTGCTTTCCAATTTGTGGTAACTATTTCAACGAGAAATAATAGAAACGATAGAAAATTAATTAATTTGATAAGCCTATATGTTAAAATGTGGGTAGCATTTTATTAAATCACATCCAAAACAAAGGAGCAGAATGATGAATCAACACACAACGAGATCTCAACAAATCACTGCATTTGCTGAGAAGAAAGTTACCTGGCTGGAACTTTTCTATGATCTGCTTTTTGTAGCGGCAGTTTCAAAGGCTAGTCATGTTTTATTACATGTCGAAAATGGATCAATTCCAGTTGAATACTTAGTCAAATTCGTTCTCATATTTATTCCGATTTGGTGGGCATGGGTTGGGCAATCCCTCTTTGTAAACCGGTTTGGACGGGATATCTTATCTCACCGAATATTTCTGATTCTGCAATTATTTTTTGTTCTCATCATGACGGCCAGTCTATCGGTTAATTTTGACCAATATTATGTCCCATTTTTAATAGGTTATATTGGTTTAAGAGCGATGACAGCCATCCAATATCTTTCGGTACATAAAAAAGAAGAAGCACATAGAAAGATCGCAGCCCGTTATTTAGGTAGCCGCTTTTGGATTGGATTGGTGATATCTTCTTGCTCACTTTTCTTCGACTCGTGGATTCGTTATGCCGTTTTGTACGCAGGCATTTCAGTAGACATTTCGCTCCCATTAATCGGTCGGCAATACTTGGTGAAAAGCCCTATAAATACGCATCATCTATTAGAGCGCTTTTCGTTGTTTACACTCATTCTTCTTGGTGAATCCGTAATCAGTATACTTGCAGTCTTGCAGTCTAGTGACTGGACGTGGCAATCTATTGTATTTGCGACCCTCACTTTTTTATTAATTATTGCTATGTGGTGGCAATATTTTGACAATGTTGAAAAGAAAGTGAATAAGACATTAGAAACAGCAGGGCAAACAATCATATATGGCCACTTATTCATTTATTTATCCATGTGTATGATTGCAGCATCGATCCAATTGTTATTTTTGAAACAATTAAATTATTCATTTATGCTAAGTTTTGTTTTTGGATCTGTACTGCTTTACTTTTTCTCAACCACGTTGGTTTTTCATAAATATCGACACGCACATCAAAGACTAGGTATATCTCACTTAGTGTTATTGGCAGGGTTACTTGGGATATTTTTCACGCTGGATATGTTTTTTCTTTTACCAAATTACATGATTATTGGAGAAGTGATGCTGTTCTTTGGCGTATATGCGAAATTAACGACTTGAACTTTAGATGAATGAACCAAGACAAACATCGTGCCGAGTCATATCACCTTCCTCATATAATGTGGGTAGTTTATTATCCCTAGCATATGAGAAAGGATGATGACATTGGTCAGAAGACGAACGATATCAAGCTTAGATAATGATATACAAGTTCTGAAGAGAGATGTTAAGAAGCTTGAACTGCCTATAACCTCAGGCAGAATAGCAAGTAGGGCGGTAACGAGAAGGGAACTTGCTCCAAGAGCTGTTAGTGGATCCAAGATAGCAAGGAGAGCCATCACATTAGACAAACTTGCTCCCAGCGTGGTTAACAATATCACATCAAACGTTGTGCAATTGATTGGTGCTAGTGCATTAAACGTCGCAACAGCGGCTAGTCAAGGTGCGTTAGGATCACAAGGGCCTGTTGGATCGACTGGTCCACAAGGTCCGCTAGGTCTACAGGGTTTACAAGGTCCACAAGGACAGGAAGGTCCTATGGGACCGGCCGGAGTACCAGGACCAACAGGTGCTCAAGGACTCCAAGGAGCGCAAGGTCTTGAGGGGCCGACGGGATCCTCTGGTATTGTCGATGTTCGATTCGCGGGAAGCAACCTTCCTGTCCCATTTATTATTATCCAAGGATCGGGAGATGCTGCGACAGAATTAATTCTACCGCCAATTACATTGCTCGCTAATCAGGTGGTCAAATTAGATGCGTTTGCGAATATTAAATTTATCATCGTTCAAAATTATTCGGTGGAAAGCTCCATTTCCAGAAATCAAGGGGACATCGTTACATCAGATAGTGCTGTAATGATCCAAAATCAGGATCAGCCCTTTTTTCCGCAAGCAGCTGTAACGACTTCTTTGACTTGGGTGGATAATCCTGGTCCAGGAACCTATAGTTACTCGTTTACAATCGCAGGATCAGCTAACGGCATAACAGGAGCATCTATAAATAGTAGGGGATTAACCGCTATGATTATTACTGTAACACAATAAGTAATTAATAAGGTTATTGGAAAAAATGGAAATAAGGCTGGACACAACTTGTGTTCAACCTTATTTTTAATATATGTAAAATTTTAGTGGAAGAACATTGGACTATCGGAAAATGGTAGTCATATGAAAACCAAATTATCAAAGGGGGACCATTTTATGAAAATAACGGATGTTCCATTCTGCACAATTGACTGGAGTGAAATAAGCGCTACCCAACATCCTGGAATTGAAGGTGATGCTTATTGGCGTACATTTGAAATGGGAAACATAAGGGTGAGAATGGTAGAATATACGCCTGGTTATATAGCTGACCATTGGTGTAATAGAGGTCACGTTCTGTTAGTACTAGAAGGTGAGCTGTATACCGAACTTTCAGATGGAAGAGAATTTAAACTCACCTCAGGAGTCAGTTATCAAGTGGCTGATGATGCAAACCCACATAGATCTTATACGAAAACTGGAGCCAAATTATTTATTGTAGATTAACAAATGCTGTCACTATTACGCTATTCTGCTTATAACTGTTTCTTTTGCCAAACAGCATCAAGCTCAGGAAGAAGGAGGACACTCTCTTGTTCATTTGGATCAGTTCGGGCAATCAGAGCCGTGCAGGACTCAGTCTCACTTGGATTATAGGGGAGATGAGGGATCCCTGCTGGGATGTATAGAAAATCCCCCGCATCCAATTCCATATGCTGTTCAAGCTGCTCACCATACCACATTGCAGATTTTCCTTGAAGCATATAAATGGCTGTCTCATGATCTTGATGAAGGTGAGCCTTTGCTCTTTTTCCTGGTGGTATAATCAATAAATGCATACAGATCCCTTGTGCACCAACGCTTTCCTTTGATATGGCTTCGGCATAATCAAGACCTTGTTTTCCATGATAAGTTCGAGACGAACGGATAAGTCGACAAGTACTCTTTTTATCCACTAAGTTACGCACCTCCTTAAGATTCAAAATATTAACTTTACGGAGAAATGATGTAAGTGAAAGGAGAATGAATGAAAACCTCTATTTATTTTATTCGGCATGGGTTAGCCCCATTTTCAATTGAACATGAACGAGCAGGAGGCTCTAGTCTTTCTGAACAAGGAAAATTAGACGCTATGAGAGTGGCAGAGATATTAAGTAACGAAGACATAGATGTTATCGTTTCAAGTTCATATTTTCGAGCAATAGAAACGGTTAGTCCGTTGGCAGAGCTATTAAAGAAAGAAATTATTCCATACATAGAGCTTACCGAGAGACCAATTGCTAGCCTGAATTACGCAGTATCCGAAGAGGAATTATTAATTGCAATTGAACAATCTTTTGTCGATATTGATTTTTGCATGCCTGAAGGAGAAACAACAAGACAGGCGCAGGAACGGGCTATACCATTAATTAAGAAATTATTGTCTAACTTTGAAGGCAAGAAAATCGCTATAGGTACACACGGAAATATAATGACGATCATATTGAATTATTTTGATTCTAATTACGGATTCGAATTTTGGAAGAAGACCACTAAACCTGATATTTATAGACTAGAATTTGAAGAAAAGGAATTAAAGCTTGTTAAGAGGTTGTGGAATCAATGAAACCATCCGGTCATCAACCAGTAGTGTAAATCAGTACGATTCATTTATCGGTCGGAGAACTGATACCACACACGTACTTTGGCATAAATCGTTAATTGTCCCGGTTGGATCGGGGTGACGGCACTTTTGGAAAGCATGGTAGTTGCATAGGGGATGGGTTCGGCGGTTTCGGTAATTTCTTGGATTTGACTGGGGACTGTGATAAGAGTAACTCCTAGTGTATTTGCGATAGTAACAGCCTTTTGACGGGCGTTACGAATGGCAAGCGATAATGCTTGATTCTCGTAAATTTCTGGCTGTGATGTCGTAAACTTAATATCGGTGATGTTATTAGCGCCACTTGCAACTGCGGTATCAACGAGAATTCCTGTCAATTCTACCTTATCGTTGGTGATTTGTAAGAGATGGGTTACTTTATAGCCTCGAAAAATTTGCTTACCATCATGATAATCGTATTGAATTTCAATTCCAAAATCGTACGTTTGTATCTTTTCCCGGGGGATGTTTAGTTTTAATAACGATTGAATGATAGTGGTTACGATTTTTGCGTTTTCGGTTTGGACAGCAGGTAAGACAGGACCTTCGGTTATGGCTCCCAGCACCACTAACGCCCTGTCGGGAGCTGCAGCCGCTCTACCTGTACCTAGGACTTCTATTGTAGGTGGGCATTTATATTGAGAAAAAGAGGCCGACTTATTAACTGGATAATTGCACATAGAAGGACTCCTTTCAAGTGAAGGGCATATTCTAATGTATGGAAATAAACGGACTAAAATTCTTGATTAAATAAGCAATATCGCTGGTGTTCAAAGGGGGAGAACTGTGGACTGGACACAATTAAAGGAAAGTAAATTATTACGTCTGGAACAAATAGGTGAATCTCTAAGGAAAACAGGTAAAGCTAGGGCGCTCATCGGTTTCGGATCCATGGCAGAGCAAGAGCGAGTAGATGCTTACTCAGATTTAGATTTTTTGGTTATACCAAAAAAGGGATTCAAACAGAACTTATTGAAAATTTGGATTGGCTAACGTCGATCAGTCCTGTTGGATATTACTACCAGTTTACGGCCGATGGGTACAAGCTTTTCTATAAGGACGGGATATTCTGCGATTTTGGAATTCTTGAAGCCTGTCTGCTACCAGACATATTCAAAACATCGCACTAGATAAGCTATTAGCTTGCTCGCGGATATTTACGAGTGAAGAAGCCTGCTTTAAGGATCCTTTTCAAAATGAGCGGCGTTATGAGCGTTGTCCTGAATCAGCCTTAGAAATTATTTCTCTTTTAGAGGAACACACTCCTATCAATCCATTCATGAAGAAGATGATTACAGGAATAGCTGAGGACCTTATAGCGAAAAGATCATCATTTAACGTAGAGTAATCTGTTGCTGAAGCAGCAGGTTACTTTTTTTGGATCAACTTCTAGTGAAGAGGTCCAACACTATTGAAGTCTCAATTCAGCATGTGGTCCATATCTTTTAGTAAGATCTTGTTCTTACGAAAGGATGGTTAAATTGTTGTATTCGCCTCATTTGATTACACGTAGAATCATGCCAGAAAATCAAGAATTCCCAATGCTGTCACTTTCCAGTCGAATCACGCCTGAACATCTGTTTTATATCCGAAACCATTTTCCATATCCGAATGTGGACATGCGAACTTGGGGACTTTCTATTGAAGGAAGTGTAAATAAACCAATTCATTTTCGGTATCATGATCTCTTGAAAATGCCTCAAGTTACACTGCCTGTAACGCTCGAGTGTGTTGGAGATAAGAGATTATTTTTTCAGCCGAAAACTCGCGGCGAGCAGTGGGGACTAGGGGCAATTAGTCATGCTGTTTGGACAGGGGTACGACTTCAAGATTTATTGTATGTATCGGACGTTCAAAGAAATGCACGTGAAGTGGCGTTCGAGGGTATGGATAAGGGTGTTCGAACGGATATGCCAGGCTTGTTTTCCTATACAAGAAGTTTAACTCTCAAACACGCCCTGCATCCCGATACCATTGTAGCCCTTTACATGAACGGAAAACCTCTACCCTTCCGTCACGGTTATCCAGCTAGATTAATTGTTCCAGGATGGTATGGAATGGCTTCAGTCAAATGGCTTCACCGTATCGTCGTAATGGAGGAGCACTTTCAAGGACCTTTCCAAGTCGTAGATTATGTCTATGATCGAAAACCATCAACTCCAACTACTCCCGAACCGGTTACTTCCATTCGCCTCAATTCGACCATTGCGGGGCCAACAGATCAGGAGGTATTGGCAAAAGGGGAGAATTGGGTATGGGGGATGGCCATATCTGGCAGTGATCCAGTCGTTCTGGTAGAGATAAGTACGGACAATGGAAACACTTGGCACGCAGCATCTTGGTTGGATCAGCAAGAAACTTATTCTTGGAGGCGTTGGTGTTGGAAATGGACGGTAACGGAATCCGGAACCTACGATATTAAGATCAGAGCTAAGGATACAGCAGGTAATATTCAAAGCGAAATGGCAGATTGGAATGTAAAAGGTTATGGCTATAATGCGATTCAGCATATACGAGTGTATATTAGCTAATCTTTTTATACGATTTAATACGGGCGTTGTGCTGCAACAAGTTTGCGCCTTTAAAAGCAGTGCGTTTCCTTGTCAGAGGGCGTGCTGCTTTTTTTCTACCTATGCTAAGCTTACCCTTTTTTATTTGATTGCTTCAGCTTAAGCGCGTTTTCCGCCTTACATATAGTACATCTCCCCCTACCGTATATGTACATACAAGTTGAGCAAATGATATAATACGGTCAGAATTAATACCTGAGGTGAATTATGAAAGAAAAGCAAATGCCAAAATACTTACAGCTCAAACAAGAAATCTTATCGTGGCTTCATACCGGGAGGCTGAAACCGAATGATCAAATGCCATCGGAAAATGAAATAGCCGAGCAATTTCAGATGAGCCGTCAAACAGTTCGTCAGACGTTCGGGGAGTTAGAGCAAGAAGGCTGGCTGTATCGGATGCAAGGAAAAGGGACATTCGTTTCCACGCCCCAAACGCAAAAAAGTCGGGATGTTCAAACCATTGGCATTCTGACAACATATATATCTAATTACATTTTTCCTCATATCGTAAGAGGAGCGGAGTCTGCATTACGCGCGAGAGGATACAGACTACTCTTGTCTTCCACAGACAATGATAAGGGAAAAGAGAAGGAAAGCCTCGACATGATGATGAGTCAGCCCTTAAGCGGTCTTATTATCGAACCAACCAAAAGCGCGGAAGGCAATCCGAATTTTAGCTATTACCTTTCCTTAGACTATCTACATATTCCTTATTTGATGATTAATGAGCGGTACCCTGAGATGAATTGTCCTTCTTTGGTCGTGGATGATGAAGAGGGCGGATTCAAGGCTGCTCAGCATTTAATTGAGCTTGGGCATCGCCGTATTGCTGGGTTTTTCAAGACCGATGACTTGCAAGGGGTTAATCGGTTGAAAGGGTTTATTCGAGCTCATCATCACTATCAAATCCCGTTGCTGCCGGAACTCGTCATTCATTATTTGACGGAGGAGAAAAGACAAAAACCCTACGAAAGCGCAATAACGATGCTAGGTCAGGCGGATGAGCGGCCAACGGCTTTCGTTTGCTACAATGATGAGATAGCTATTCACCTGCTTGAAGCTGTACGTACAACAAGCCTTCAAGTGCCACAGGATATCTCGCTGGTCGGTTTTGATGACTCTTCTTTAGCAACCGCAACAGAAGTCAAGCTAACGACACTTTCGCATCCCAAAACGGAAATGGGAGCTGATGCAGCTAAGATATTGATCGATATGATACAGAATAAACGAGCAAATGGAAGTGAAATGGGGAAAGTCTATAAACCAGAATTAATCGTCAGGGAGTCAACCATCCAAGTTTCACTTTCTTAAAAATTCATCTAGCCAACTTGTACGTACAAGTGATATACTGAATTTAGAAACAGCTGAATATTTAAAGGAGGCTATCCATGTCTAAGATATAAGCGATTGGTGTTGACTATGAAACGGAATCTGGCCGTGCCGTACTGGTCGACTTGAGTGATGGAACTGAGGTTGCCGATCATGTAACGCCATACCCGCACAACGTTATTGATGAGAAACTGCCTGTATCCGGGATCAAGCTTGCGTATGATTGGGCTTTGCAGCATCCCTAAGACTACATTTTTGTATTGACCCAGTCTGTTCCAGCGGTTGTGCAGGCATCCGGTCATCTTTTTTGAAGGTGACAGTTTTTTTCTACGACGGAGCAATTAACCAGAATAATCGCTCCAGTCCTTTAGCCGGCAAAGATGAATCTGAAGTTGATTTCACACCCATTTCCTTACTCAACAGCTGTATGTTGATTGGTCAGTCGTAGTTTTTTTTCGTACCTATATAGAAAGTCATATTTATCAATATATGCGTTATTTTCATCCATTGACTTCCTTGATTCACATGCTTTAGAGTAAATTCATATAAGCCTGTCCAAATTTAATGGCACAGCTATCTAGGAGGTTAACGCGAAATGACGACGAAAGCGTTTGAAGGAACATACCAAGGAGAGAAAGCCATTTGGTTACAAGCTAGCCGTTATGAAGCAGCTGTTTTACCGGAAATTGGGGCTAATCTAATTGCTTTTAGAGATACTGAAAAAGAATATCGCTTTTTGCGTGAGCCTGCAATGGAAGAGATGGAAGCTTTTAAAGAACGTCCGATCGTGCACGGGATTCCGGTATTATTTCCACCCAATCGGTATGAGGACGGGAAGTTTCCTTGGAAAGGCAAAGTCTATGAATTTCCGATCAATGAACCGAAAACAGGAAATCACCTACACGGTTTTGTACACAATATTCCATGGGCTGTTGAGAAATTTAGTAGAGATGAATCTGAGAGTCGTGTTACTTTAGCTTTACGCGTAAGAGAAGGGCATTCGGTTTATGCGTATTTACCTCATGAATTCACCATTCGCTTGACTTACACATTGAATGCACATGGTTTACATCAGCATGTATCCGTACATAATGAAGGCAAAGAGGCAATGCCTTGTTTGTTAGCGTATCACACGACGATTAATGCACCTTTTGCTCCGAACAGTCAGGCTTCTGATTATGGATTCAAAATGACAATCGGCAACCGCTGGAAAATGAGTGAAAGAATGCTGCCAACAGGTGAGTATCAGCCATTGTCAGCTGAGGAAGAGAAGATGAAAGTAGGCGGCTTGTCGCCGTTCTTTGAATCCATGGATAATCACTATACAACCTCGCCGCAAAATGGTCGTAACTATATGGAGTTGACAGATTCACGCGAAGGGATCAAACTTGTTTATGATGTAGGGACTTCCTACAAACAGTGGATGATCTGGAATAATGGCGCTTCTGAAGGTTTTTTCTGCCCAGAGCCGCAAATGAATCTAGTGAATGCACCGAACGTTGATCTCCCGGCTGATCAAATTGGACTAGTTTCCTTGGAACCAGGCGAAATTTGGGAAGAGACAGGACGTCTTTATACGATTGAATTGAACAAATAAAATAGTGACTTTGATCTCCGACCAAAGATCCCTAAATAGCCCCTTTGACGCATGGAGTGAATCTGACGTGATGATCTGCTTGTGGCGAGGGGCACTTTTATCCGGAAGAAAGGGCGCGGTACAGTTGGAAAATAATGAAGGCTCGGAAAAGGGACAGCTTCTAGATCAGATCAAAAAATTAACATTAGAAAACGAGAGATTGAAACAAGAAATCGCGAAACTACGCGGAGTTAAGCGTCCATCTTCGGGCTCTATGGATAGCATGTCTACGAAATTGAAAGAAGCGTTGAGAGAGTAATCGTAAAGCCTATCTGTGATCACTAAAAAAGAAGTCTCTTGGAGAGGGTTGAATTTCCAAGAGATTTTTTTTATGTCAAAATACCAAAGAAAGTAACCATTGTCCTCTATCAAGTCCGCTGCAGATATGATAATTTCTATACCAAACACACAACAGAGCGGTTTACGCTCTTGGCTCATACCAAAGGGATGTGAGGGCGGTTGGGTTAGTGACAAGTTAGACCAACGCAGGAAAGTAACATGCCATGAGCGAATGGGTTTTGAATACATCTTATCCATCAAGGAGATTCCGACTATGAATTTATTAATTGTGGAAGATGAAATCCGACTCAGAAACGCACTAGCTAACAACATTCCCTGGGACAAGCACGGAATAGAAGTCGTCGGGCAGGCTGGAAACGGAATAGAAGCGCTGCGGCTGATCGACCGTAAAAAGCCTGAAATTATTTTGCTGGACCTACAGATGCCGGAGATGGACGGGCTGACTCTAGCAAGACAACTTCGCCAAGCCGACCCTTTGTTGAAAATCATTGTTCTCAGCGGACATGACGATTTCGCATACGCTCAAGAGGCATTGGGGCTTGGCGTTATGAAATATTTGTTAAAACCGGCAGGAGACGAGGAGATTTTGGAGACGGTGCTCGAAGCGGCCGATCGGTTGAAGAGTGAGCTTGAGCAGCGCCATAACGAGGATGAGCTAAAGCATAAATGGAAGCTGCATCTTCCGCAGCTGGTCAATGAATTTTTCCAGGGGTGGCTGAACGGGAAGTACGAACCTTGGGAGCTTGAACAGAAAAGCAAGGATCTCCAACTGGATTTACAAAAAGATGCCGAATATGCTGTTGCCGTAGTCGATATGGACCCATTGTCGGAGGATGAAACCCGATTCAGTAAGAAAGATATTTCGCTACTGCAATTTTCGCTGAGCAGTATCGTGAGGGAAACGTTGCTGGCCACTCCTTGTTGGGTGTCTACCGATTATGCGGGCTGCACGGTCGTTGTGTTCCAACTTGATGGAAATGAAGAGCCTGGAGTTGCCCTACAGAAAGTCAATGCAGTCACCGAAAAACTGCTTTTAACTGTACGAAGCTGCCTTAGGCTAAGTGCAAGCGCGGGGATTAGCGGGATAACAGGCGGCCAAGAGGATATGAACAAGCTGTATGTCCAGGCGGTTCGTGCGTTACAGAATCGGATTGTACTGGGCTATGATCTGGCGATCCCGTACCGGGAAGAGCAGGGGAGAGAACCTGAACTGTCATTTCAACCAAACCTGGAGAAGGCGCTGGAAATCGCTCTAGAAACAGGGGAAGGTGACAAAGCGATCGAAACCTTAACTGCCCTCTGGGACGGCGGTATGGCCAAAGCGGAAACGGTAGAAGACATGCATGAGCACATCCTTTATTTCACTAGCCTCTTTATTTGCATGATCCAGAAGCAGGGCTGGCCAGTGAGGGAAGTGGCCGGTGAGGATTACGTGTATTTCCACAATCACTTGGAGCTGGCCGCAAAGGAACAAATTCTATTTTGGCTGCAGCGGATGATTAGGGCGTATTTAACCTATGCCAGCCAGAGGCGGAAATCGACGAGTCATGGCATGATCAAGACCATATTAAGTCTGGTCGAAAATGAAATTGATCAGGAAATGACGCTGCATGCTGTCGCTGACCGGTTGTATGTTAACTCTTCCTACCTAAGCCGTCTCTTCAAACAAGAAACAGGAAAAGCCTTCTCCACCTATGTACTGGAACGTAAAATGGAGCGGGCCAAGGCAATCCTGCAGGAGGGAGCACGGGTATATGATGCCGCTGCTGGAGTCGGGTATAGGGATGTGAGCTATTTTACAAGAGTATTCCGCAAATATTGGGGCGTGACGCCCGGGGAAGTTCGTCATTGAATTCCTTGCAAGCCGTTTGGCAGCCTTCTCAGTTGATCTGGGAAGGTTTTTTTACCACATAAGAAAGTATAAGTTTTCGGTTCCAGAAAACCGCTTTCTTATTGGCGATAAAACCTACCTCTAAACGCGGTCGCTCATCTTTGAATGACCTCGATAGAGGTTTTCTCATATATCAGACGCGAGAAGTTATGAAAGTACCAAAACAAGTAATATTCCTCTAATTCGCAAAAAAACGGTGGGTGATAAACTAAATCTAAGAAAGACAGGTAAGAAGGAGGAGACACCTTGCGAGAAACGACCACAACGACGGATACTCTCATATTAACAAAGAAAAATGGTAAAAAGAGCTATAGACGACAATTGTGGATTGATATCAGGAAAGATTGGGATTTGTATCTTGCACTCATTCCCGGCATCGCTTTTCTGCTGCTGTTTAAGTACACGCCGATGTACGGGATTATCATCGCTTTCAAGGATTTCAATATTTTCGATGGTATGGCCGCAAGTCCATGGGTCGGGTGGAAGCATTTCGATAAATTGATTTCCTCCGCCAGTTTTTTGCAAGTTTTCCAGAACACCTTGATCATTTCTATTTATAAAATCGTATTTCTCTTTCCGCTCCCAATTGTGGTCGCTATTTTGCTTAACGAATTGAAGAACATGGCGTTCAAAAAAAGCATACAAACTGTCGTTTATCTGCCTCACTTCCTGTCATGGGTTATCGTCAGCGGCTTGTTCATCGATCTGCTTTCCACGAACGGCGGTATCGTCAACAAAATAATCGTCGCCATGGGCGGCGAACCGATCCGCTTTTTCCTGGACAGCCACATTTTCCGCTCGGTTCTCATCAGCACGGCAGGCTGGAAGGAGACCGGTTGGAACACGATCATTTACTTGGCGGCTTTGGCCGGCATCGATCCGGGGTTGTACGAAGCGGCCAAAATAGATGGGGCGAATAAATGGAAGCAAATCATACATATTACACTGCCTGGTCTGATTCCAATTATCCTGCTCATGTTCATTCTTCGTCTCGGCTATGTGCTCGAAGCGGGAACTGAACAAATTCTCGTTATGTATAACCCAAGCGTATACAACGTCGCAGATGTTATTGGCACCTTTGTTTATCGCATAGGTCTTGGTGAACAGGATTACAGCTTCTCAACCGCCGTAGGAGTATTCGAATCCGTAGTTGCGTTTATTTTGATCTTAACGGGTAACGGATTGGCCCGAAAGTTTTTCGGACGAGGTATCTGGTAAAGGGCGAACAAAGCTTATGCTTACGATGTTAGTTTTGCTAAAGCAAAACTTTTAGGAGGAACAGCTATGCATACAAAAGGCACCTTACAATCACCTGTCGTCAGAAGGTCTGGAGCCATCCCAACATCTCGTGGCGAGAAAATCTTCACAGTGGTCAATCATGTTTTTTTTATTTTGCTGGGACTTTCCACTATCTTTCCGTTCATCAATCTCATCGCCAAATCGCTTAGCAGCGAGGCGGCGGTCGTTTCGGGGATGGTTACCTTGTACCCGATCGATTTTCAGGTAGGGACTTACAAGTATGTGGCGAGCAATTCCTTATTCCTGAATGCGTTTATGGTTTCCATTACGGTGACGCTGGTTGGTTCACTGCTCGCTTTATTCATGACGACGTTAGCCGCTTACCCGCTTTCCAAGCCGAGGCTGAGGGGACGCAAGTTTTTTATCATCATGTACCTGTTTACAATGCTATTCAGCGGTGGATTGATCCCGACTTACCTGCTTATGCACGAACTCAATCTTATCGATAAACTGCCGGTGCTCTTCCTGCCATTAATGATTAATGTGTACAACATGCTCATTGTCAAAAGCTATTTCGAAAGCCTGCCTGACAGCCTTGAAGAATCGGCGAAAATGGATGGGGCCAGCAATATGACGATCCTTGTGCGCATCATTTTGCCGTTGTCGATGCCAGTGCTGGCGACCATAGCATTGTTCTACGCGGTTACGTTCTGGAACGATTACTTTACGTCACTTATCTATATCAACTCAGTAGAAATGAAACCGCTGCAGCTTTATTTAAAGGAATTGTTCGTTTCTTCGACAGACGCCTTCATGAGGACCAATGTTGACGCATCGCTGAACGTTTCACCACAGTCGATCCAAGCGGCTTCCATCATTCTGGCGACGCTGCCGATCATATTCGTGTATCCGTTCCTGCAAAAATATTTCGTGAAGGGTGTTCTGGTCGGCTCCGTAAAAGGCTGAATCTCACAAACAAAACTTGAAGGGTGGTGGTGGGCAGGCTCAAAGATGGTTCCATGAAATTTGGTTTTACGCACTTCTCCATACTCAAAGAACGAAAAAGGGAGGCTCTTTCATGGTAAAAAAATTTTTAGCTCTAGTGTCCATCACGACTTTGGCAGCGTCTATCACCGCTTGTGGCGGAAGCGGCCAAACGGCAGGCAATACCACAGCGCCGTCTGCGTCCACAGCTCCAGTTGCAACTGTAGATACCAACAAGCCGAAGCCAGAATTCAAGGCGCTGCTGCAATATGCGCGTTTTGATCCCAATGCTGAAGTCGTGGCGAAGTTCCTGAACGAAAAAACCGGCTACAAAGTTACCTACGACATGCTGCCGGTCGAGAACCCAGACGACAAGCTTAATCTGCTCATGGCCAACAAGGAGAAATACAGCTTCATGCTGCTCAGTGGCCCACAGTATTCCAGACTCTCATCTTCCGGCGCGTTGGAGCCGATTGATGAGTTTGTGAACAAATATGGCACGAACATGAAGAACGTTATTTCCCAAAACTCCTGGAACGGGGCGAAGCTGAACGGTAAAATTTACGGTATTCCACAGACCGGATCAGGTACGATCGTTAACACAGCGCTGATCGTGCGCCAGGATTGGATGGATGAACTCGGACTTAAGGCCCCGACAACACGCGATGAGCTGTACAACGTGATGAAGACAATCAAAGAGAAGAAGAATGTCATGGCGTTGTCCGGCGGTAAATCTCCGCTCGTGCCTGAAATCATGCCGACCTTCGGACTCACGCTGGTTCAATCTACCGCAACGACCGGCTGGCAGGATGTTAACGGCAAACTGGTCAATGTGGTAGAAAATCCGAACATGAAAAAGTATTTAGAGTTCATGAAGAAGCTTTATTCGGAGAAATTGATTGACCAGGAATGGTCTCTCAATCAGGCGAACAAAGTCATCGAGAACTTCACGAGCGGCAAAGCGGCTATGATCTCAAACGGCTACTTCAACGCGCCTACTGTACAAAATGCACTTCTGAAAAACACGCCTAACGCCAAAATCGCAAGCCTTCCTTACCTGAAAGGCGATGACGGCAAAGTACAAGTCATGGGTTCCGCAGGTATCAGCTATTACGTAGGTATACCGAAATGGGCTGAAAACAAGGAAGAGATTATCAAATACCTGGATTTGAAGCTCGATAAAGACGTTCACAAGGAAGCGACGATCGGAAAAGAAGGCGTTCACCACAAGGTGGAAAACGGCAACTACTTCCCGATTCTGCCGATTTTCAACGACCAGTATAATAACGCTTCTTCGTTTCTCACTGGCGTGGATGAGAAAAACTACCCAATCTACTGGCAGGCGCGCGTTCGTAAAGATCCTATCCTGACCGATGCATTTAACAAAAATCAGGAAGCTGCCAAAGGCAACATCGTCGTAGATCCGCTCTCTTTTGCACCTCCACTTGAAGCAATCGGTAAATACAATTTAAAACTGCAAAAGTTGATGGAAGACACCTTCCTGAAATACATCACAGGTGCAGAACAGCTCGAAAATTATGATAAATTCCTGGCTCAGTGGAAAACAGATGGCGGGGATGAAATGACGAAAGCTGTCAACGAATGGTACGCAGCGAACAAGAAGTAATTTTAAGGAGCAATATTCCCCTGCGGTTCACGCCGTGGGGGTTTTATTTCTCTGAGGGAGTGAGAAAAGGATGAAAAAGATTGGATTTATTGACTATTTCCTAGACGAGTGGCATGCGGAAAAATATCCTGGTTGGATTGAAAAGGCATCGAGTGGCAGCATGAAGGTCGCGTACGCTTATGGCAAGTCTAATGTCGAAGGAAAGCTTAGCAATGCGGAATGGAGCGAGAAGAAGGGAATCCAGCTTCTTGAGTCGATCGAGGCGGTTGTGGAGCAGAGTGACTATTTGCTTGTTCTGTCACCGGATCATCCGGAGTACCATGAGGAACTGTCGTTGATTCCACTTCGTTCGGGCAAGCCTACCTACATTGATAAAACGTTCGCGCCTAACCGAGCAGCGGCCTTGCGGATGTTCGAACTCGCAGATAAGCATGGGACCCCCATGTACTCGACTTCGGCTTTACGGTTCGCTTCAGAGTATATAGGACTAAAAAAACAAGGACTAGAGTCCATTTGCAGCCTAGGACCGGGACAATTTGAGAACTATTCGATCCATCAGGTGGAGCCGATCGTCTCGTTGATGGGGACGGATGTCCAACGAGTGATGTGGACGGGAACGGCAAACACGCCAGCGCTGCTAATCGGGTATGCGGACGGCCGCCAAGCAACGATCAACCTATATGGATGGGAATGTCCATTCAGCATGGCGCTCAGTTATGAAGCGGGGGCATCGAAGTTTCTAAAGATCGAGTCGGATTTCTTTGGGGCGTTTATTGAGAATCTTATCGGTTTTTTCGAGACGGGTAAGCCGCCTGTTCCGCAGGCAGAAACGATTGCGATTGCAACGATTCTGGAATTTGGAATGAAGGCGGCGAATACGCCATATCAGTGGCTGGAGCTGCTGCCGTAAACGGAGATGGGAACTTTGAGTTGCGCGTGTAATGAGCGTGTATTATGCATGTAATCCGGTGTGGAACTATATTGTCGGCATAACAACTCCGTAGCCTGGATTGGATGGAGCATGTGACTTTGGCAAGTTGAGCGGAGGTCTGAAAGCGGAACGAGCTATTGATTTCAAGAGGGAAGCGGAACGACGATGCGCTAAAGTGCTGTAAAAGGCCGATATTGTGGTCAAACGGAACGACGATCCTCTATTTCGCAAGAATACAACTAAATGACCGTATTTTGAAGAAATAAGGTATTCTCGTTCCGTGAAGACCCCAATTTGAGCCCTTTGGCCGAAAATAAGGTACTGACGTTCCGCAGGTCATCGTAACCAACTGATGGGATAGTTCCTCGTGAGAACCAACGCGCAAGCACAATTCTAACCAATCGGCCCCATTTGTATCTGCCCCAAAAAGCATCCGGTCCTTTCCAAATGGAAAGAACCGGATGCTTTTTGAACATGTGAGGTTATCCGTTGTCAAACCTTAACCCATATCTCCAACTTCATTCTCTCTATTATCATTCGCTGCATCGTCGTACACGCCATCATCATTCTCTTTATCATCGATCTTTTCATTGTGTGTATTGAATACCTTGATCTTAATCTCCGATTGTTTGCCACGATAAGAGGCAGTAATGGTTGCTGATCCAGGCTTCACAGCTGTGATAGTGCCGTCTGCAGCTATGGATGCAACTTTATCGAGCGAAGAGATGAATGTCGCGCCTTGGATGATGTACGCCATTGTGCCATCTGAGTAAGTTGCTTTGAGCGGTGCTTGGAAGGTCTCACCTTTCACAAGACTGTGTTTATTCTCTTCAAAAGTGATACTTGCCAGTTCGACGACAGTAACAACTGATTTGGCTGTTTTTCCATCATATACAGCAATGATTTCCGCAGTTCCGGCCTTCAGCGCGGTAATCGTTCCGTCTGCGGCAACGGCTGCTGTCTCAGGATTGCTGGAGCTGAACACAGCACCGGTTACTACGGCTCTCGTTTCGTCCGAGTAGACGGCTGTTGTGACAGTTGCATGCTTGTCGCCTGCCACTAGACGGTAGGCGGCAGAATCAAGCTCAATGCCTGTGATGACAGGAGCCGTACGCGTTATGTTTACGGTTTTTTCGTTCGTTTTGCGGCCGTCTACGTAAACGGATATTTTTATAGGATTGGAACCAACTTCCAGCGGGACCATACCGCTAAAGTCTCCGTTGCTAGCCAATGCAGCGGGAACGCCATTCAAACGAACATCAGCCGTACCCGGCCCAAGTACTTCAACATTGCCTTTGATCTCGAGATTCTTCAGCGGTGTGCTAACGTTTGCATAGGCAAGGTGACCGCGCAGCACGGCCGATCTGACAGCATCACCGACCTTGTAAGTTTTGGCAACCAGCTGCCGTCTCGTCCGAACGCCTGAAGCATCCAGAGCAGAGATCACGAAGCCGCCCTGCGGAATGACGCTGTTATTGGGTGACATATTCGTCCAGTTCCAGCTAAGCGCCTGTTGTTGGTTTACGACCTTAGTGACTTTACCGGTGCTGTCTACGATCGCTTCGACACCAAAGGTGCTGGTAGCTGTCGTTAGACCGAACGAATCCGTATAGACGTTGAGATTATTCTCATTCCGGCTTACATTGTACAAATCGCCTTCTAGGAACGATTCCGGATTGCTAGGAACACTTGAGCCTACCTGATAATCCTTGACGTACTCCACGTTCTGGAGCGACGCTTTAACAACCGACCAATTAACCTGCGAATAGTCGAAGAGCATCAAACCATTCGATTGCGACAAGCCAGCCTGGAACACTGACCGCTGAAGCGGAGGATCCTGGATGTTCGCCAGTGCGATACTCGCGTACATCGGAACTTCGCCGTTCGTTACAATGCTGCCCAGCGTGATGTGATGCTCGATTTCTTTTTGTGTTGTTTGATACGTGCCGATCATTAGAAAATCGATGTTGCCCGTATAACCGGTTTGTGCGTAAGACTCAGTGTAAAGGCTGTCGTCAGGGAATTGCAAACGGCTGTCGTATTTGAAATTCGGGCTGCCCCAGTGGACGCCGTTCAGGTAATAAGAATCGAACCAGGAGCCTACATAGGCGGAAGAGTAGATCTTATGGCCTTTCAGTGCTGTGTACCGATCGGTGAGCGAACGGACTTCATCCGTAAACGTCTTGATCGTCTGCGAGCGGAACTCCCACCAATCGTTGATGAGAGGTCCGTATTGCCGGACATTGTTCACGTAAGTGAAGACGTCAGCAGGCCAATTTGTAAGCTGTTTACCGCGATCGGCGAGAAACGCCTCGAACTTCGAGCGGGTTAACGGGCTGAAGTCGGCAGTTTCATTGTCATAGCGGGTTCGGTCTAGCACGACGCCGTCAACATCGTAGTTTTTGATAACTTCTTCCATGTTTTTCAACTCAAAGGCTCTTACGTCATCATTAGCCGGGTTAACGAAAGCTACGAGGGATTTACCCGTTTTGTAATAGTTGCTTTCACGCAGCCGCAGAATCTGACCGCCATCCTCAGGACGGTAAACATGTTCTTCCCAGTCGAGGTGCTGGTTCAGCAGCCCATACTCGTTGTGCGCAGGTGAGCCTTCGGCAAAGACGTTGAACGCTGCATGGATTTTGATGCCGAGCTGATGCCCGTACCTGATGAACTCCTCCAGCATGTCAAGGTTCGGATTCGCTCCCGCGCGGGTCGGCGCGGTCATCTGGGAGATATGCGGACGACCGGTTAGGTCGTTTTTCTTGTAGTTGGCGAAGCCTTCTACACCTTTAACATCTAGTGCAATTGCCGTGACTCCGGCGTCTTTTGCCTTGGTCAGCATATCATGAACATTTTCAGGCGTTTGCAGTTTGAAAATATTCGTTCCTTGGTCGACCCATAGGACGACTTCCTTTGCGGTGCCCGTTTGTTTTTTGTAAAACACGACAAGCGTCTTGCGGTCATTCTCCGTCCCGTTCTTAATGGCGAGGACGTCAAGATAATTGACACCCTCCGTGAGACCAACCTCGAGCTGAAAGGTGCCGTTCGCTTGCAACGTAACCGTGGATTGGTTCACACGAATTGAATAGGGGATACCTTGCTCTAGGTTTTCCAGCTTGCCGGAGACTACTGTTTTCGGCTCGGTTACCGTAAACCATTCGTCGTTGTTCAGTTTAAGCCGAGCTTTGAGGCCTTGTCCTGTCATTAATTCAGAGACAGGAATGACTTCCCCGTTTTTACGCAGCTTGATTTTGTCACCAACCTTGAAATTTTTCGCGAGGTATTGCTTATAGGTTTTGTTCGCCCAACTGTCGTCATTCGAAACTAGGATGTAACCGCCTTGAGGGATGACTAGGTCAGTAGGCCCTGTCCAGACTGGCACTCCGCCGTTCACGGAAGGGTTTACCACGCGAGTCACTTGGTTAGCTCCATCGACGACAACGCCGACGGAAGTTTTGCCAACTGTAATCTGAGGTGCATATTCCGTTGTGAATAAAGCTACATAATCGGTAATACCGCTTACATCCTTATCGACAGCATTAATTTGCTTGCGAGGACCTTCAATATCAATGGTTATATCTACCGGAGCGGCTTCAACTTCAATGTAATTGGCGGCGGCCTCCGCAGTGGCAGTGGCAGCGGAGCCAGAAACGGTCTCCGCAGCAGCAGCAGCGGTCGTGGACCAAAGGGAAACGATCATTGTGACCAATAAGGTCAAAGACATCCATTTCGACTTATTCAACGGGTTTCACTATCCTTCCATTCATTTGATAGGGCTAGTTTTGGACCAGTTCAACTTTGAGGTTTGTCGCAAGCCGTTTCTTAGAAGTGTATTTCTTCGCCTTTTTCGCTAGATTCATAGATACCGCAAAGAATTTTCATCATTTCAACGCCGTCTTGAACAGGAGAAATGGTTTCCTTTTTGCCTTGGCATACTTCAATGAAGTAATTGATTTCATCCTGAAACCCGGCAACAAAATCAAAAGACAGGTTGTTGATCTGCGGAGTGAGGTTCAAGATCGTATCATACTTCTCTGTGACGATGGATAGCTGAGGTTCCAATTCAGCGCCGCCTTTGTCGCCATACAGCTTCACGGTAAGCTCGTCTTCCTTCGCATGAAGCGTGAAGCTTACGTCTACAAGGATGGAGGCGCCATTCTCGAAACGAATCAGCGCATTCGCCATATCCTCTACGGTATTGTGGGAAGCGTCATAGTCCGCTGCCTTGTAGAAGGCAAGGTTTTTCACGTTGGCACGGTTGCCGAGTCTATTGTAGGTATTGCCGGAGACTGATTTCACTTTCGGTCGGCCCATCAGGTACCAGCAGAGGTCGATAACGTGGACGCCTACATCGATCAACGGGCCGCCGCCAGAACGTTCCACATCGGAAAACCAGCCGCCAGGATTACCGAGACGACGAATGCACGAAGCTTTGGCGTAGTAAATTTCACCGAGTTCATCGTTTTCTAGAAATGATTTGATGATACGAGTATTGGATGCATATCTGCGGACGAAGCCGACCTGAAGCGTTTTACCGGAGCGGTGGACCGCTTCCTCCACGGCTAACGCTTCATTTACCGTTTTGCAGAGCGGTTTTTCCGTAAGCACGTTTTTGCCGGCATCCAATGCGGCGATGGATATCGGCGCATGGCTATTGTTCCACGTACAGATGCTGACGGCATCAACTCCTGGATCGGCAAGCAATTCTTTGTAGTCAGTGTAAATGCGTGTTATGCCGTATTTTTCGGCTTTCGCCTTAGCGCGTTCTTCGTTCAGGTCGCAGATGGCATAAAGCTCAGTGTCTGGATTATTTTGATATGACTTCAAATGCATTTCAGAAATGGAACCGGCTCCGATAACCGCTATACGTACTTTGCTCATTTGAAAAACTCCTCGTCTCTAGACTATTTTTATACCGAATGAATCGTTGGCCAAGCGAGTTCAATCCCATAGCTTACAAGCATATTCTGGAAGCCACGAAGCTCTGTCTCCATACTGCGCACCTCGCGGGGCAGGAGTTCACGGTCGATACAGCGGCTTGCCAGAAAACCAGCAGCCTCGCCGATGTTCCATTCAACAGGATGGAGCCGGTAGCAGCCGTTTGTGATATGCGTAACGCCAAGATTTTTGCATGCCGGCAGCAGATTGTTTATGCGGACGGGAATCAGGCTGCCTAGTGGAATCTGGAACGGTAGGGAAGAGATATCGATATAATGGCGGTTCCCCGTGCTCGGGTGCAGATCAATTCGGTAACAGCCGATGCCGACAGAATCGGCAAATTGCTCTGCTTTACCATCGGGGCGGCAGGCTTTGCTCACATGCTGTTCCAGTACGGTAAACTGTGCTTTGATCCTGCGTGACTCCCGCATGTACGGAGTCATGGCCAGTCCGTCCTCGGTGCCGACGATGTCTTTGCGCAGACGAAGTCCCGGGTAGCCGAAACCTCCGTCCGGCCGAGGCGCTTCCGTTTGCAGCCAGTAAAGCAAGGAGAGGCTAAGCTGCTTCGCATCCCACAGATTCCGTTCTCTTTCCTCATCGCTCACGTCGATGACCGAACCAACCCAGTAGTCATTCTGCGGCCAGTTGACCAGTGTAATGCTACCAGGATAAAAGCCTTTCACGAAGTTTCTGCTGTCGATGATGCGTCGATAGTAGAACAGAGAGTACTTTTCCGTCCCTTCAAAAAGTTCATAAGTGACATGTTCTAGCGTATGAGGGCGGACGCCAGACCAACTTAGCAGGCGATCGGGCCAAAAATCGGCTTTATACTGCCGCCAGAAATCATAGCGCTCTGGACGTTCGATGGTGTGGTCTTCGCCTTCGATGTAATCCATCGCAAAGCAGTATGTAAAGCCCTGCATGTCCTGTGGAAGAGCTTCACCTTCCACGGCATGCGGTTCACCGGTTTGGCTCTTGGACTCCGCCCCAGTCACATATTCCGCCCCGGCAAGCGGCAGAACATCTCCACATTCCGTTGCGTCAAGGAAGTAGGCGGCGGATAGCTCCACGAGTTCCCCGGTAAGCAAATTCCTTACCCTTACGGTTCGTACATCATCACCGTCCACGGAAGCCGATTCAACGCGATGACGGGTAAGAATCTGCAGCCTCCCGCTGTGAATATAAGGAGCCAGTATTTCCTGCAGAACTGCCAGTGCTGCGAGTGGCTCATGGCACAACCGCGAAACGCCGCCGTTCCCGGGGTTAAGATGAATGCGGGACCGTGCTTCTTCGGTAAGGGGAAAGTGGCGCCGGTAATAATCACGCACCCCATCCCGGAACTGCCGGTACGTGCGGGTGCAGCCGAACTGTTCAATCCAGGGGTGCTCATCTGGCGGAACAGCCTGGCTCGTTAATTGCCCGCCAATCCAGTCGGTTTCCTCGGTCATGATCACCGTCTTGCCCGATTTGGCAGCGGCAAGGGCGGCTGCGCAGCCGCCGGTTCCCCCGCCAATCACGATGATATCGGCATGAAATTCTTGAATGTTGTGGTTGCTGTTCATGTGTGGCAATGGAAATATTCCCTCCTTTTTCCTCCTCGCCTGCAGGATTTCACAGGCTATCCTCATTGTAATACAGCGGGAACGAGGTCACAGCGGAGGACCATGACTTCTTTTGGTACTTTAATAACCATTGCCTATGGAAAAAAAGGGATTGCTGGATCGGAGTCGAAAATGGATAACAAAGCCCCACAATGTGAGTGGATTTTAAGGAGTAAGTAGAGGAGGAATGTTAGATGCCAAATCAACAACAACCTGTTAACGCCGTGCAGTTGGACGCAAACATGCGAATTCAGCAATCAGGCGACATTCATGTTAATTGGTATTCACCGCTAGAGAAGCCATTCCATATTGCCGGTTTCGGTTGGCTGCACGAAGAAAGGCTTTACCGCCGGCTGCCGGCAAAACCAGATTGGAAACTCCCAGAGGCGGTAGACCAATTGGCCAACTGCACCGCCGGCGGTCAAATCCGCTTCGAGACGGATGCTATATCGCTATCTGTCAAAGTAAAACTGTCAGGAGTTGCCAATATGTATCATATGCCCTCGACAGGGCAGTGCGGGTTTGACTGTTACATTGGAGGTCCAGGAGAGCAGCTATATTATGGCACAACGGTTTATGATCACAAGCTCGCCGAATACGAAGCTGTTATTTTTAAGGATATGGCGCGGGAGAGACGGATCATTACGCTAAATTTTCCACTCTACCAAGGCGTAGAGGAGGTTTGGATCGGCTTGGAACGTGAAGCGCAGATCGCTCCGCCACCGGCATACGAAAATAACGGCAAGATCATTGTCTACGGCACCTCAATCACGCAAGGCGGCTGTGCAGCCCGTCCGGGGATGGCTTATACCAACATACTTTCCAGACGTATCAACAGGGAGTTTCTCAACCTGGGCTTTTCCGGCAACGGTAAGGGAGAACCTGAGCTCGCTCATATCCTTTCGGACATCCCGAACCCTGCATGCCTGATACTGGATTATGAGGCGAACTGCGTTTCTACTGAACTGCTTCAGACAACTCTACCCGAGTTCATATCGATCTACCGAGATAAACATCCGCTGACTCCAATCCTTGTAATGTCGCGCATCATCTATGCGAAGGATAAATTTCATGATCAAATGGTGAAAGATCGGTCGGAACGCAAACAATTCCAGCTCCGAACCGTAGAGCAGCAGCGCGAGATGGGCGATGCCAACATTTATTTTTACGACGGATCTAACCTGCTGGGTGAGGATGCGCACGAATGTACCGTTGACGGAGTCCATCCGACGGACCTCGGCTTTTTGCGTATGGCAGATGGGTTGACGCCAGCCCTGCGAAAGATTTTGGCCGATTAAAGATTGCTGGTTCATTATGCCTGGAGGGGTGGTTGAGTAATGAAAAGAAATAGCGCGGCCATTCTAGCCCTACTCACGTGCTTCGCTACCGCCGGATGCAGCTTTCCGGAATGGTCAAAGAACCAAGACAACGTTTCGGAAGCTGTCCAGGAACCGGTCATTCGAATCATCGTGAACAGCCTGGGCATGAACTTTCCGGAAGGTATGGACGAGAACAACAACCCCTATCTTAGCTACATTGAGAAAAACATCGGCGTACAGGTGAATGTGACACTCCCGCCGCTGAACGGATATGATGAAAAGCTAAACGTCATTATGACGTCTGGGGAGCCTCCCGATCTACTGAACACGAGCAATCCCTCTTGGTTTATCAATTTCGTGAATCAGAAGGCGCTCACGCCTTTGAATGATTATATTGAGAAGTATGGGGCGAACCTGAAAGCCAAAATCCCAAAAGAAGCTTGGGACAACGTAACCGTCAATGGTCATATATATGCAATACCCAGTCTGAACGAAGTGAAGGGAACTGAAATTGTTTATGCTCGAAAAGACTGGCTGGACAAGCTCGGCCTGCAGCCTCCGCGAACAATCGAAGAGTTTACAACGGTGATGAAGGCTTTTGCCGAAGGAGACCCGGACGGAAATGGTAGAAAGGATACTTTTGGTCTCTCGATCCTTGAGCGTCTCAGGAGAACGTCACCATTTCTCGGCGCCTTCGGCGTACAAATGAACGCTTGGTATGAGCGGGACGGTAAGTTGGTTTACTCCGGTATCCTCCCAGAAATGAAAGAGGCACTCATTTACCTTCGCAGCCTGTACGACCAGAATATTCTGGACCCGGAGTTCCCGCTCAATAAAATCGATGTACTTGGCGAAAAGATTGCGACTGGCAGGGTCGGCTTATATTCCGCAGCATGGTCTGACACACGCACCCACATTGCGGCTAACCGTAAAAATGATCCAAATGCAATATGGATTCCGCTTGATTTCCCGTTAGGACCGAACGGTAAACACGGGGTCTACAGCACTTCAAACGTCCGTTCTTACAATGTGGTGCCCATTAAGAGTCAAAACGCGGAAGCCGTTGTTAAGTTTCTCGATTTTATCGCTGGCCCCGGTCAAACAAGCCTGAAGCTAGGTTTTGAGAACGAAATTTGGACTCGAGTGAACGGAAAGCTTTCTATCCGGTTTGACGAGCACACGAAGCATGGCTATCGAGGTATCTATGGAGCGTTGGTCGATACCGCTGATCAGGACATAACGCGGGATCGGCTGGAGGGACTCGGCGAACAATTTCATCTATACGAAAACACGCAGCGAATCGAAAGCAACCTGATGGAAGACCGGTTTAATGGACCGCCGACACCCGCAATGGGCAAGCATTACGTCAAGCTTTCCAAGCTGCAAGAAGAGACTTTTACACGAATCATCGCGGGGTTGAGCCCCATCGAGGAATTCGATGCCTTTGTGAAGAAATGGAAGGATGCAGGCGGCGATGAAATAACTGGAGAAGTGAACGAATGGTGGCGAGAAACCGGCAAGTAGCCGGAAAGTAACAGGGCACGAATGGAGGGACCACCAATATGTTAAAAGAAATCCTGCCTAAAGTGCACAAAATACTGGTCGGTTATATTCAGATTCGGCTAACATGGTACTTTTTACTGATTCTGCTTCCGCTCGCCGGCTTCAGTCTTTTTGCCATTTCAAAATCACAGTCGATTTTAGAAGTTCAAACGGGTGAGAGGACACAAGGGGCCCTGCATACGATGACGGATTACATCGACCTGACACTGCAGAACCTCGAACAGCTTTCTTCGCTGATCGCATTCGATATGAACATGAACACAACACTGCAGTCCGTTGGGCAGGAGCCGGAAAAGCAGTCGTTCGTTCATTTTGCACAAGTGATGGACCAGATCACGAACATGACGACGGTCAATTTGATCGTGGACCAAATCTCCATCATCCATATGCCGTCACGTACCGTCATTTCCACCAAACTGGGGGGGCGCAAGCTGCCCGAAGGCGCGGAGAAGCAGGAATGGTACCAGCGTTTAATGGAATCCAGTGGGGGTACAGTTTTTTTTACGCCGAAGGAGGGCGAATCTTACTTCGATGCAGACAGCGTTCATCTGATTCGGACGATGGATCCGTATAACAGGACGCTCATTAATCCGAATCTACTTGTGCTTTCCGTCAAAAAAAGCGCTCTAATCGAGTTGGCGAAACCGCTTCTTCCCTCTAAAAATGCGAATATCTATCTGTTTGGCAGCGACGGAAGCTCGATCACGGGCACAGGTGCGAGTGTACAACCTCAAGTTTGGGATACCGTGAATGAAGTTAGGACGATCCGCAAGTCACAGCAAACCGGTACGGAAATGGTTACGATCAGTGTGAAATCAAAGTTTTCCGGTTGGTCGCTCATGATGGAGCAGCCCTTGGCGGAGCTCCGCAGCCATACCGACTCTCTAAAGGTGTTTAGTTATGGGATTTTAGCCGTCAGTCTGGTGCTAGCCGTTTGGATTTCCTGGATCATCTATAGGGGAATTTCCGCACCGCTGCGGAAGCTAGCTTATGGGATGAAACAGCTCCGTACAGGTAATTTCACGATTCAACTGGAAGATACGCGTGTGGACGAACTGGGATACGTGATCGAATCGTTCAATCGGATGGCTGAGAATCAGAAGACACTTATTCGTGACCACTATGAGAAACAGCTTTTACTGTCCAAAATGGAGCTTAAGTTTTTGCAGTCGCAAATCAACCCGCATTTTCTTTATAACACACTAGACTCCATCTATTGGACGGCCAAAAACTATGAAGCGGATGAAATCAGCGAAATGGTGCTTAATCTGTCGAAATTTTTCCGGCTAAGCCTGAATAAGGGAAACGAAACGTTTGCGGTTGGGGAGACCATCGAGCATTTGAAATATTACATTAAAGTCCAACAGCTGAGGTTCTTGGACCATTTTACGGTTCGGTACGACATTGCCGAGGAAAGCGCTCCTTATCATGTGTTGAAGCTCCTCTTGCAGCCGCTTGTAGAAAATGCTGTGCTGCACGGTTTGGAAAAGCAGAGCGGGGGCGGAGAACTGTTCATTTCCTCGTATTTGGAAGGTAATCGGCTTGTGCTTGAAGTTTGCGACAACGGGGTAGGGGTCAATGACGAAAGGCTCGCCTATATTTGCGGCAAACTGGAGGAAGCTTCTAAGCTAGCGGCAGAAGGTATTTCAACGGACTTCAAGAAGGATAAGGATCTGTTCGGACTGCGAAATGTGGTCACACGGATGATCATGTACTACGGCAAGGAATCACAATTTATCTTCGAGAGCGATGCCAAAAGGGGCACCCGGATCACACTCCGCCTACCGTTGGAAAAATGTGTGTCGCCAATAGAAGAGCAAGCGGGCTAAGGGTATCTCAATGTGAAGGTGATGAAGGAAAATAGTGGCATTCTTGTTTCATATAATATGATAAAATGGTATCAACTTAAGTGTAACGAGGGGAGGTATCAGGATGAAAAATGAAAGTTTAATGCGCAGGTCAATAGAAACATCTGCATTAAATGATCACGGGTTGTCAGCTTCTACTCAAGTGCAAATGAGTCCAAATTATATACATAGCTTACAAAAGACGATAGGGAATCGGGCTGTTGCCCAAATGGTACGGGCTGGCCAACTAGCCAATCCGACACAAACGGTTCAGAGAAAGACAAATCATACAGGGCTTCCGGATGATTTGAAATCAGGTGTGGAGAGACTTTCGGGGATTTCCTTGGACGATGTGAAAGTCCACTATAATTCTCCCAAGCCTGCCCAATTGCAAGCCCATGCTTATGCGGAGGGGACGAATATTCATGTTGCACCCGGACAAGACCAGCATCTCCCTCATGAAACGTGGCATGTTGTACAGCAAAAGCAAGGCAAGGTGAAACCTAGGATGCAAATGGGAGACGTTGCGATCAACGATGATGCAGGGTTGGAGCAAGAAGCTGATATCATGGGTGCCAAGGCCTTACAGCATGTGCAAGGGGGAGCTGAGCCTTCACGTCCAGACATTCAAAGAAGTTTGCTGAGCGATGCCGGCGTCGTACAAAGAATGCTTGTTTCCAGTGAAAAAAAACGTAACGGTGACGAGGATGAAAAGCATGTGGAAGCCTCCGATCTCGGAGACGCCAATGTCATATTTATGGAGTATGCACAATTCCTGAAAAAAGATACCTCTGCTTATGTAAAAGGAGAGGTGAAAAAAGGGATTGCAGGACTGAAAAAAGTGTTAAATGAAGCGGAAGTTGACGCCGGTGAGTTAAAAGAAAGCTTCATTGCCGGACTGATTCAGAATGAGTTATGGAAAAAAGCAAAAGCTAGCGATTTTGAATCGCTGCGGACACAGATTTCCACGCTTTATCCTGATTACGATGGTGTTGACGCGTATACAGATCAGGAAACGATTGATTACTGTAAGGATGATCCCGAGCCATTGCAGGCCTGGTTAGAGGAAATAATAACATTAACTGGGAACAAGGTGTCTGATTTCGTTACCGGCGCTGCTGCCTTCACGGCAGAATGGAAAAATTACTTGGCCTACGTTCTGTATGATAAGGCTAAGGTTAAATTTTACGATATGACGGAAGAATTTGTTCCGTTTGTTCAGCCGTTTATTCAACTCATCGAGGATATCAACGAAAACCGGGTTGATAGTTTGGATTATGTGAGAAAGTATGGTAATAACCCAGCTAATTACGGGGCTGAATTTGAGGTTGCTGGTCCTGCTGATATGGTCGCGAAGTATGACAATAAAGCAGTTATTCATACGCATTATGGCGCTAACAATACGCAGCCAAATTATGGGCATACGAAACCGTATGATAAAAGATATGAAGCGGGTTACGGATATACGGTCGTAAATCTTCCCGAACTCCTTGGGATGGACGACACCCAAAAAACGTACAATGCGTTATAGATGATTGATTCCGCCACTATGTGTCTGGCGGTTTTTTTATTTTAATCATGTTGGACTATGCTTTTGCTAGTTTATCTCTGTCAGCAGCTTGCGGCGGTTGTTCCAACCAACCATTCTCAATTAAGATATCTGATCCATCTTTTGCAAAATTCAAAATTTCTGCCGTTAGTCGAACGTAAATTTCTCCTAAATCAGTCCTAGGACTTTGACCAAGACTTCTGCCATAATGTGCAATTCCAGCCGAGCTTAACGCGGTTGTATGGAACATCATTAGTTTTTCTGAAAATGGCGCATCGGTTGATTCTGTTGGTAGTGTATCCCACGCACTTGCAGATGGAAGATATTCTTTACTTAGTAATGTTCCGAAGATTTCAACGTGTTTATCTGCAATGTTCCTGCCCCTAATGAAATAATCGCGGACCTTTTTGTCCTTAGCAACTTGACTATATCCAATCAGCAAAGACCGACCCAATTGATTTTGAATGAGGTTAAAATAGATATGATTTATTTCAATAGCATTTAACGGTCTACCATGTCCAAACAAACCTGCAAGATAACTTTGATTTTGGACATACTCAACTTTTTTCGGAATTGGAATAAAGGGAGCTCTTATGAAAGTTCCTTTTTGTAACATGATTTCTGTTGCTTTATTTAGCAATCGAGCCGATTCATTTAGACATTCGGTAAAGTATTCACACATATCCAAACGAGCGGCATTGGCCAAAGCCAGCGTATAAAATTCAAGCCCAACTTTGCCAATATTCTGTATGTAAAAAAGATAAAAATCATCTAGAAACAAGCGTGGAGTTTCCAAATTAACATCTAATTTTTCCGAAAATCCGTCTGGAACAGGGTATTGTTCCTCAATGAAAAAAGATTTTAATTTCTGTACGTGTGCTCGTGATAATTGCATGGCAAATTCAAGGACGGAACGAATTTCTGTATCTTCCACATGTGACAAGTAAACCTCTAGTGTACAAACTGCTAATGTATCATTTATATATGCAGACCAAATGTTTGCGATTTCTGCAGATGTTAATAAAATCTTATGCTCTGTTTGCATCTTATCACCTTTCCAATGGTGTTATTATTTATTTATAATATTTCCTCCATTGGCATTAATATTCAATATCTGATGTTTAGTGAGTTGTCATCGGACAGGGCAAGTGATGTCTCCATCTGTCATAAAAAAGCCACTCCATAAAGGAGTGGTTTGGTTATAAGATAAGTATTTATATGGTTTGGGTGACGTATAGGCAACCCTTTAATACAGGTGAGATAAGGCCTGATATCCGCGCTGCGTGCAACTTGTAACGATGTTTTACATCGTTACAGATATCTCAGCCGTGGCTGTCTCGCGCTGTAACGATGATATTCAGCGTTGCAGGTGAAAACAGTGCTGTCTCCCGCGCTGCGTGTGGCTTGTAACGATGTTTTACATCGTTGCAGATGTCTGAGCGGTGGCTGTCTCGCGCTGTAACGATGATTTTCAGCGTTGCAGATGAAAACAGTGCTGTCTCCAGCGCTGCGTGCAACTTGTAACGATGTTTTACATCGTTACAGATGTCTCAGCCGAGGCTGTCTCGCGTTGTAACGATTATTTTCAACGTTGCAGATGAAAACAGTGCTGTCTCCCGCGCTGCGAGGTACTTGTAACGATGTTTTACATCGTTACAGATGTCTCAGCCGGTTGTCTCGCGCTGTAACGATGATTTTCATCGTTGCAGATGAAAACAGTGCTGTCTCCCGCGCTGCGAGGTACTTGTAACGATGTTTTACATCGTTGAAGATGTCTCAGCGGTGGCTGTCTCGCGCTGTAACGATGATTTTCAGCGTTGCAGATGAAAACAGTGCTGTCTCCCGTGCTGTGTGCAGCTTGTAACGATGTTTTACATCGTTGCAGATGTCTCAGCCGTAGCTGTCTCGCGCTGTAACGATGATTTTCAGCGTTGCAGATGAAAACAGCGCTTGCTCCGCGCTGCGTGCAACTTGTAACGATGTTTTACATCGTTGCAGATGACTCAGCCGTGGCTGTCTCGCGCTGTAACGATGATTTTCAGCGTTGCAGATGAAAACAGTGCTGTCTTCCGCGCTGCGTGCAACTTGTAACGATGTTTTACACGTTACAGATGTCTCAACCGTAGCTGTCTCGCGCTGTAACGATGATTTTCAGCGTTGCAGATGAAAACAGTGCTGTCTCCCGTGCTGCGTGCAACTTGCAACGATGTTTTACATCGTTGCAGATGTCTCAGCCGTGGCTGTCTCGCGCTGTAACGATGAATTACATCGTTACAGATGTCCAAGTAGCTGGGAGGGGCTGTTAAACGAAGGACCTGGCTAATGTCCAGGGGGTTCTTATTTTTATATTAAGGTTTTAGTCCTTCGCTCCCATAAAAAAGGGCTGTTATTTCGATCTCACCATAAATAGATAGGTTAGCGTTGACGCGCAGTGAAGATCTGAAAGACTACACCGAACTTGTCTATGACCATACCGTAAGCTGGACTGAAATGAGTTTCTTGCAGTTCCAAACTCACTTGGCCGTCTTGTCGTAACGCTTCATATAGTTGCTCAGCTTGCTCCTTTTCAGAAGTTGTTATACAGATAGTAACTTGATTGCCAATGGGATGGGGTTGACCCGGAAAAATATCGGAAACCATCAGTTCTGTTTGGCCGACTTTTAGCACCGAGTGAGCTATCCGATCTCTTGCATTTTCTGGAAATGATAATTCGTCGGAATCCGGACTCTCTCCAAAGGTTTGGATAAAGACAACTTTAGCGTCTAATGATTGTACATAAAAATCGATAGCTTCTTTGGCATTTCCGTCCAACATAATAAAAGGTGTTAATTGTAAAATCATGATAATACAGCTCCCTTGGTTCAAATTTTTTATTCTTTCGCTCAATGCCAATTATAATTTATAATAGTGACAGTACTTGTCATAAATATAAAAAATGGAGAATTGCTATGCCCAAATCAAAACGACTCCTGGCATTGATGATGACTGTTAACCGAAAACGGAAGTTTACTGTCAAGGAACTTGCCCAAGAATTTGAGGTGTCATCGAGAACGATTTTAAGAGATTTACAGGAATTAAGTGAGTTAGGAGTTCCTTTATACTCGGAAGTGGGACCTCATGGCGGTTATCAGGTGTTGAATGAAAGAATCCTGCCACCCATTGCCTTTACTGAGGAAGAGGCCATAGCCATATTTTTTGCTTGTCATGCCCTGCGGCACTATGCCAATCTCCCTTTTAAAACGGAAGCTTCTTCGGCATTGAGCAAGTTTTATAACTACATGTCTGGAGACGTCCGGGATCGTATTGATCAAATGAAAAACCGGGTTGACTTTATAACGCCGTCAAGACATTCGGAATCCCCCTTTTTATCCATCTTACTGGATGGGGCTATCGATCAAAAAGTCCTTCTCATCGATTATGAATCGCGGGAAGGAATATCTAGTAGGGAAATCCAGCCGATTGGCATCTATGCAAGCAATGGCTTATGGTACTGTCCAGCTTATTGCTTTATTCGCGGCGATATTCGTGTATTCCGATGTGACAGAATTCATTCGGCGGTTTCTTCTTCTGCTTCCAAACCGATGGATCTTCGTTATGTTCATCTTGGAAATAGAGAATCACTTAGCAGAGAGGAAGAGGAAGAAGTTATTTTATTTGTGGAGTTAAGCAAAGAAGGCGTCCAGAAGTGCGAGAATGAATTATGGACGGTATCTAAATTACATATCCGTAACGATGGCACAGGTTGGCTAGACGGTAACATTGCGAAAAGTGACATCCCGTTTTTCGCAAAGTTTATTCTTGGTTTGGGTAGTGAGGCGACCGTAAAAAGTCCATCGGAATTGGTGGATGGGATGAAAGAGATGATGGCCGAAATCATGGCAAAATATAAGTAAGAAAAGATGACTAGTAACAAGGTTGCCGTACAGTTCGACAAAGCTAGTTACATTCGATATAATGAGAACTGCCAAAAGGAGGGAACTAACATGAACGAAACATTGCCACCAAAAACGTGTTCGATCGACCGACTCGTTACGAAAGAAGCTGAAGTTAGCAAGGTACTTGCTGGTGAGAAAACAGCTTGCAGACGTAATGGACGCTATGCAGATATCGGTGAAACGATGGAATTGCAAGGCATTACTTTTACAGTAACTAACGTTTACCAACAAGCTTTGGGTGAATTGACTGTGGAACATGCAAAAGCAGAAGGTCATACATCCGTTGATGAGTACCGTGATAGTATTTTAGCTATGCATCCAGGTATGCCATGGCTGCCGCAAATGAAAGTATGGGTACACGAATTTCAAAAGGCTGAATAAGTAAGAACAAAAAACAGTGTGGATCCATGGATCTGCACTGTTTTGTTGACCACATAAGAAAGTATAAGTTTTCGGTTTCCGAAAACCGCTTTCTTATTGGCGATAAACCTAATATAGGGATCTTTGGTCGTAGACCAAAGTCTCTCCTCGTTAAACGCGGTCGCTCATCTTTGAATGGCCTCGATAGAGGTTTTCTCAATTCTCAGATAGAACGGATGATGGTGTTGTCTTGGTACGTACTGCTTTTATATATCCATATATTTAGTGTTGTTTTAAGTATTGGCCCTTATTTTATCCTGTTTCCACTATTGGCTAGAATTCGTAATGCGCCATTCGAGCAATTGTCAGACTACCTAGAGCCATTTCGCATTACGGTTCGGCTTACTAAGCATGCCGGCCATGTGCTAGTTGCGACAGGGATTTTACTCACATGGTTAACGGCGTGGACGTGGAAGACATCATGGATTATCGTTACGGTCCTCATTATGGTTGCTTCGCTGTACTTTATCGCCCGTGCATTCTCGCCACTGCTTCGTAAGCTAAAGGCGCCACACGATAGTCGAGATTTCTTAGTCAACAAGCTGCGCAAGGCGTTAATCTGGTATGTCATCATTACGCTGTCTATGATGTGGTTTATGGTAGCTAAACCGACTCTTTGGTAGAAAGGTTAAACTGCTAGCTTTCGAGCGTACATCACAACGAAATTGTAATATTTATAGACACAGTCAACGTCGATGAAGCCGCAAGCTCGAAGCCAATTCAGCTGTTGATCGAGGGGAGCCATTTTATCCAGCTTTGTCCTTTCGTAGGCAGCTTGCACAGCTTCAGGAGTTAGATCAGTGGCTTCAACTTTGGCCTCCCAATCAGATCGGTACAATTGATCAAGGAAAGTGCTGCTGCCTTGTACTTGATCTGCGTTAATGAAGACCCCTCCTGGTTTAAGCAGCTTAAAAATCCTCTCATACAGGGCATGCTTATCCTGATCCTCGAGATGGTGAATGGAGAGCGAAGAGATTACGCAATCAAATGGTTCAGAAGTCTCGAATGTACTATAATCCTCAGCAATGTAGGTCATATTGGCTTGGGTTTCTCCAAATCGCCGTATAGCGATGTCGAGCATGCTTTGTGAGAGATCAATTAACGTTATTTTGGCATTCGGATATTTGTTTAGTACGTAAGAGGAAAAGAGACCTGTACCAGCTCCTAGGTCGAGAAGATGTGGAGATACATGATCGACCTGCACAAGTGAAGTTGCTGTGTGGTAAAAATCATCAAAACAAGGAATAAGTTTTCTTCGCTGGCTATCATACTTCTCAGCAATTTCGTTGAATTTTGTTGTGATTTGTTGGTTTCCTTGCTCACTCATAGTTTGATCACTCCGTTCGGTAGATTAGCTGATTTTGCTTCCTGGTCTCATTTTAAAGGGAAAAGCAGGAAAAATCTAAGATATAAAACCGATCATCTTTATAGGTATAAACTATCAAGGTGGCATGAACTATTGCGAAATAGTTCAAAAGGGTCAATGTTTTGTTCGACGCAACAGCTGATTAAGAACCTCGGAGAAGACCAGTCCGATCGCGATAGCACCAGATAACAGGAAGGCTTTGGCTGCTAACTGTACGGCCAGATCATAGTGATTGAGGACGACATTACGCATGGCATCATAGGCTAATCCTCCTGGAACTAACGGGATGATACCCGATACACTGAATACGATAACAGGTGTTTTATATATTTTCGCAAAAAATTGACTGATAACAGTTACGAAAAAAGAGGCAATCAACGTGGCCAGGATGGGGTCTAAAGGAATCATTTGAATGGAAACATATAACATCCACCCGCACATACCCACGAAGCCGCACTGCAAAAGTGTGCCCTTAGGAACATTGAAAAGAATAGCGAATGCTGCAGTCGCAATGAAACTCGTTAAGAGCTGTTCAATCATCATCATCCTAAACTCCCACCCCGTTATAAAATGAAAGTACAAAGGCAATGCCGGCTCCAATGGCAAAAGCAGTTAAGAAGGCTTCAGCGCCTTTGGAAACCCCTGAAACGAAATGGCCAGCCATTAAGTCGCGCACGGCATTCGTAATGAGAAGTCCCGGAACAAGCGGCATGACAGAGCCAATAATAATGGTATCAAGTGCATGACCAAACCCCACTTTGACAAACAAGAAAGCCATGGTTCCGATGAGTAAGGACGCCAGAAATTCAGCGAAGAACTTAATCGGCACTAACCGATTAAAATAATTAAGGAAGGCTAAGCCAGCTCCGCCAGCAACGAACGCAGGTAGGAAATCATGCCATTCTCCTTGGAACATGATTAAGAAACAACCGCTTGCAACAGCAGCGGATAGTATTTGAAACCAAGCGGGATAACGCATCTGGGCCACATCAATGTCCTCAAGCAGCCGATAAGCTTCTGTGGGCGTTAGTTCCCCCTGGCTGATTCGTCTAGAAATTGCATTCACAACCGTGACTTTGCGAAGATCGGTCGAACGAGCGGATATACGAATTAGTCTTGTGGTCTGCTCAGGCCCATCTATGGAGAAAATGATGCCAGTAGGTGTTACAAAGCTATGGGAGTTCGGTACGCCAAAGGCTTCTGCGACATGGGTCATGGTATCTTCGACACGATAGGTTTCACCACCGTTTTCCAGCATGATTTTACCAGCTAGTAAACAAACTTGTGCAATTTCGTAGTTCGTAGCAGCAGGATAAGCCATGGTTTGTTCTCTCCTGAAAAAGTATTTGCCAAAAGTATAATATATCATGGAAACCATTGAAAATCCTAAGTTGAACTCATTTGGTGTATGCCCAGCTACAATAGGCCATGTCTCCGCATGTTCTTAACGACAAAAGGAAATCGTAAAAGATAAGTTACCAAAAGGAGGAATATCATGACAGCTTTTAGGAGAACATTTCTTGCTATGTCGGTTGTATTACTCATCATAACGAATAGCACGACTATTTATGCAAAAAAGCCCGCCGAACTGCTGAAAGCAGCATTCATTCGAAATGGCGACCTATGGATTAAAGCTGGTGACAACGAAAGACAACAGACCCGAGGAGCATACATATTAAACCCGAAATGGTCTTATGACGGTCAGTGGATAGCCTATACAAAGGGCGAAAATGAACAAGAACTTTGGCTATTACAGGTTCAAACTGGACATAGTCATCTCGTTGCACAGGAAGGCGGAAGGAACTTCCAATGGCAACCTAACCGGAATTCTCTCGCATTTCTTACCGCCCAGCAGCTTAATTGGATAGACTCCGATGAACTTGCAAAACCGAAGAAAGTTGCAGAGGGGATTGGGAATTTTTCCTGGTATCCGGATGGGAGCAGTATTTTAGTTTCAACGGAAGCCAAGCTCTTAGACAACGAATGGACACCGATACGAATAATGAAAATACCATTAACCGCGAATGCCGATCCAACCCGCTTTGAGACGTTGCATGTACTGCCCAAGCAGTCTGATGATTTTTTTGCTGTTGGTACAAGCATCTTCAAGTGGTCTGCAAACGGACGTTGGATTGCCTTCTTAGCTAAACCTACCGCATCGCTGTCGGCCGATGGCAACACACTGTGTGTATTATCCGCAGACGGTTCAGTTTTCAAAACAATTGATCAAATGGTTAATAACGAGATGTGGTTTGAGTGGGCGAGCAAAGATGAGACACTTGCCTATATCGAAGGTGTTGGAAGAGAAGCTACAACGAATAAACATTTGAAAGTTATGCGGATTCCTGCCGGAACATCTGTTTCCTACACACCTAAGGGTTACGTTGAGCAAAACTTCACTTGGTATGGTCTACGGAATATCGTTACTTCAAGATCCAAAGAGGCGGAGTGGTCAATAGACCCAGCCAAACGGCAATTTCCATATTTGGTTAATGTGAAGCTGAAGAGTCAACATCAGAAATTATTGACGCAGCCATCGGAAACTTACGGCGATTTTAATCCCATTTCTCTACCATCACACCAGTTGGCATGGATTAGATCCAATCGCAGCTATTCAAATGTTATAGTCACCGATCCTCAAAGCAAAAATGCTGAAACGTGGATCGAAAACATAGACCTTGGAGCCAACTACTACGAACAAAGGAATTGGAATACTGTTTTAAGCTTTTTTATTCGAAAATAAGCGATTGAGACTACACTTAAAAAATTTGATGCAACCTGAGCCGAGTATTTAGTTGAACTCAGGTTGTTTAGTTATGCTCATATTGGATAATGGAGTGCCAACCAACGATATTGAGGCTAGAATGAAAGCAAATAAGGTATAATTGGTGTATAATGGAATTAAAAAATGTTGTGGGGTTATGCGATGCCGAAGTATATTGCACTTTTGCGAGGAATTAATGTAAGCGGTCAGAAAATTATTAAGATGGACAAGCTGCGGAGCATTTTTGAATCCATGGATTATAAAAATGTAATTACATATATACAAAGCGGTAACGTCATTTTTGATTGTGAGGAAAATGATGCTGCAGACGTACGTGATCGAATTGTGAACGAGCTCAAGGTACAACTTACTTTCGATATTCCCGTTGTCATCCGAACATTAGAGGAATTGCACGAGGTTGTAGAAAAAACACCTTACCAAATAGTCAATGCAGAAGCGAATGAACAAAGATATATAACCTTTTTATCTCATTCAGCGACTGATGCGGCTATCGCAAAATTAGAAGCCTTTCAAAATGAAGTGGACGAGTTCCGTGTCAAAGGGCTAACCGTATATTTACTCATTCGTAAAAACTACGGAGAATCAAAGTTCAGCAACAATTTTATCGAAAAGAAGCTAGGTGTATCCGCGACAACAAGGAACTGGGAGACCGTGAATAAATTGATTCAACTTGCAGAAGGAGGGAGTTAAACCAAGATGGCCTATGATGATGAACACATGAGTTATAAGAATACATTTATACAGGTTTCTGCTGACTGTCCAGTTGAAGTAGGGATTGTACCTTCCATGAAAAAGGATAGTAAAACCGCTCATTTGATCCAATACGAGCTGCTGTCTCAGAACCCATACAAATATACCCAAGGCGAGCTTATTTATGAAGTCTATTTGCAACATAAGCAAATACCTCAGAGCGAAATCGAAGCTCGTAGTGATGAAATTCGTGAGGAGCTTTTTTCTAAAAACCACCCTTGTTTAAGAGCATCCATGCTTCCAAAGAAGCACGGTTGGGGTGTACATTACAATGAAGAAGGCAAAATTGCGATTTACCCCATGGAATCTGAAGCTTACCAGCAATTTGTTGAAGCAGGTACGGGACATGAAGATGGTCCAAAGTTATTATTTGCGATGAGAAATTCTCGCGGGTGAAAGAAATAGGAAATGAAAACATGGAATCCTTTTATCGGAAAGGGATTCTTTTTTTATTCGTAATGTTCTGGAAAGCCTCACTCGATGAGTGGAAACGCGGCTATCTACAGGAAGATGATGGTTACATTTGTTTACTTTGCGGCAAGAGAACGGAAGCAGGGATTATTTACCCCCAAGATGGTGTCTTGTATGAGGCAGAGCGTTATCTGAAATGGCATATTGGGCATGCACATGGATCTGTCTTTCAATATTTGATCGGGTTGGATAAAAAGCTTACAGGTCTAACTGATCATCAAAATAGTTTGCTTCAGCTTTTCTATGAAGGAAAGAGCGATAGTGAAATCCAAAAGGAATTGGGAATTGGCAGTGCTTCAACGATTCGCAATCATCGATTTGGATTGAAGGAGAAAGAGCGCTAAGCCAAAATTTTTGTGACGATGATGGAGCTGTTGAAAGAGAAGGACCAGCATGCGCCAGCTTTTGTAGAGATTCATAAATCGGCCAAGATGGTGGATGAACGATACAATATGACGGAAGATGAGTACGAGAAGATCGTTAAGAAGTATTTCCCTGATGGTACGTCAGGTGAACTAGTCTCATTTTCACAGCAAGAAAAGCATAAAGTCGTTGTGCTGCGTGAAATTGCCAAACGATTCGAACAGGATCGCTTTTATGGAGAAAAGGAAGTAAACGAGATGATCAAGCCAATCTTTCACGACTATGCCAAAATACGCAGATATTTGATTGAATATGGCTTTCTCGATCGACAACCAGACGGAAGTCAATATTGGCTGAAAGGATGAATATGAACAACATGAATAAAAAGGAGATCAATGAGATGAATCGTAGACAAGAGCTGCAGCAGCAATATAAAGAAACGAAGAAGGAAGCCGGTGTATTTCAAGTCCGAAATACGATTAATGGAAAGCTGTGGGTTATAAGCACGAAGAATTTAAAATCTATGAATGGGAAGCTAATGGAATTACAAATGGACACGCATCGGAACCAGCTTCTGCAGAAGGAATGGAACGAATTTGGTGGCGATGCCTTCGTGCTTGAGGTTCTAGAAGTACTCAAAGTGAAGGAGACCGGTTACTTCGACGAAAATGATGCGCTGAAAAAGCTGGAAGAGAAGTGGCTTGAGGAGCTCCAGCCATATGAGGATCGCGGTTATAATCCCCTTTTGCTAGGGATGTAATTCAAATATTGGAGATAATACGGGAATGAAATGTGTGGAGTATAAGATATATGACATGTTTTATGAGAGCAAGTGAAGTGAAGGAGATAATTCTAGAATGGGGTGTGAACGATGAATGGTAGGGGTATTAATAATTATTTGCGAATTGTGCGAACGCTTGCGCCTATATTCGCGTTCGTGTGGCTCTGGCTGGCATGCTTCGCGCCAGCAGTAACCCGAGCATCCGCGTCCCAAGTCGCGGCGGAAGGGCAGCAGCATGGGATCGCGATTCCCGTGCTGAACTACCACAGCATCGGGGTGGAACCAGGGAACACGTACGTGCTCCACCCCGATAAGTTCGCGCGTCAAATGGACTATTTGTCCGCGCATCACTACACCCCGTTGACGCTGGGCGACTTCGCGCGCATCATCGAGAAGAAACAACCGTCACCGGAGAGGCCCGTGCTGCTCACGTTCGATGACGGCTACGCGAACAACGCTGAGGTGGCGATGCCGATCCTCCAGCGGCACGGTTTTCCGGCGACGCTGTTCCTGTCGCCAGGATTCATTGGCCAGCCAGGCTACTTGAGCTGGCCGCAAGTACAAGAGCTGAGAGCGGCGGGGTGGGACATAGCGCCGCATAGCATGACACATCCGCATCTCCCGCAGCTCAGTATAGAACAGCAGCGCGAGGAGATCACGGAATCGCGCCGACGTATTGAGCAGGCGATTGGGAAGAGCGCTGATGTTTTTGCACATCCGTATGGCGAGTACAACGAGGATACGTTGAAGATCTTAAAAGAGGAGGAATTCCGCTACGCGTTTACAACGAAGGAAGGCTACGCTTCGTCGAACCAATCGCCATATGAACTAAGTCGAATTGTCGTTCATGGCGAAGATGATTTCGCTACATGGGTTCAGAAGCTTCTATATTCAGGAAGAAGGAAATAAGTTACTCACGTAGAGTAATAAGTATCACCTTATCCCTTTTTCGATCTAACTAGACTGTAGAGTAATGTACTAAAGTGCTACAAATCCGGTTGTTTTGACAGACTAGATTAATTTTTATGGAGTTTTTGGAGAGTAAAACTTATCCTTATTAGCTTGGAAGGCCAGGTTTGTGTCTTAGTTGTCTTATTTAGTTTGGTTAGCTTATTCGGCTTGTTCTGCTTGGTTAGCTCGTTCTGCTTGGTTAGCTCGTTTTGCTTGATTGGTTTGTTAGGCAAAGTCAGATTGTTAAATTGAATTTTTTGGAATGTGTATTTGTAGTCGGTTAGAAGGGAAGGAGTAGGGGAAGGAAAAGAAAAAGGAAAAGGAAAAAGAAAAAGAAAAAGAGAAGGCGTAGAAGAAGAAGTAAAAGTAAAAGTAAAAGTAGAAGTAGAAGTAGAAGTAGAAGTAGAAGTAGAAGTAGAAGTAGAAGTAGAAGTAGAAGTAGAAGTAGGAGTAGAAGTAAAAGTAAAAGTAAAAGTAAAAGTAGAAGTAGGAGTAGAAGTAGAAGTAGAAGTAGAAGTAGAAGTAGAAGTAGAAGTAGAAGTAGAAGTAGAAGTAGAAGTAGAAGTAGAAGTAGAAGTAGAAGTAGAAGTAGAAGTAGAAGAGTAAGAAGGAGTAAGAGTAGGAGTAGGAGTAGAAGAGTAAAAAGGAGTAGAAGTAGTAGAAGGAGTAAGAGTAAGAGTAAGAGTAAGAGTAAGAGTAAGAGTAAGAGTAAGAGTAAGAGTAAGAGTAAGAGTAAGAGTAAGAGTAAGAGTAGGTGAATTAGGAAGCCAGTTTTACAGCCTTCCTTGGCTTAGTTGAGGGGGAAGTTGTACATCGTACAACATTTATCGTTGGTTTCTTCTCAGATAGCTAACAATGTTGTATTCTGTACAACAATTCTATAAAGCCCCCTAATTAAGTTGGACACTTTTAGGCTAAGAAAATACAATGAAATTAGCCGGAGGTTGTTCGTATGAGGGTAAAG
>NZ_LMRY01000013.1:0-116369 GCF_001427935.1 Paenibacillus sp. Soil724D2 | reverse complement strand
TTTCGTCGCCTATTACCTTCGAGATTTGGGGAGGTACTCCTTTTTTTATGCCTTAAAAAGCTAGATGTAACAAGGGTTTGGAATTATGAAATTGACTCGAAGTTGCAAATGATCTGCGGACTATATTCGATGTCCATTGGAATATTGCTTCGAAGGAAAAGATTCCGCAAAAGGCTAAACAGGGTATAAGAAATAGGTCAAAGCCAATCATTCCAAGTGTCAAAGTTTCACTTTCCGGATGGTCGGAAGAATGGGGTGCGGAATTGGATGCGGGCGTTGATCCCGTTTCTGGCACAGAGTCGCTGCACTATGCATACATGCAAACGTTAGAGAGTAATCCTGGAATTCCTACTGAAGTCATCCGGCAGGCTTACTTCATTTGTCTGACACAAGCGACTAAGTCCATAGATATTACCACACCTTACTTTGTGCCCGAATCAGATATCATAATGGCGTTGAAGGCAGCCGTTGCACGCGGTGTACGTGTAAGATTGCTGGTTCCACGTCATGTTACTCCCAAAATCGTGGGACCTGCGAGCCGTACCTATTATGGAGAATTGATTGAAACTGGAGTTCAAATTTATATGTATGAGAAAGACATACTTCATGCAAAGGTAATGATCATTGATGAAGAAATGGCAGGCGTAGGTTCTGCGAATTACGATATGCGAAGTTTTCGTTTAAATTTCGAGGTCATTGAACTCTTATACAGTGCTGATGTGGGACGCGAACTCACAGAGCAATTCGAGCGTGATCTACTTGATTCCGTACCATTGCAAATGGAAGAATTGATACAACGCTCCTATCCAGAGCGTTTAATCGAGCAAACAGCACGCTTATTTTCCCCATTGTTATAAAAATTATATTCAAAAGACACCAACGAGCAGGACGCCATGGCGACTTGCTTTTTTTGATCTGTTCAATGTATCTGTTCAATGTATGTCGCAATGAAAGTTCCAATTGATCAAAAACAATTTCAACAAGAACAGTTGACATTACTACAATTACGTAGTAATTTAACAGTAGGAATTAATTACGATATCGTAGTTTATGGTTAGAAGAAAGGAATGTTCATGCAGCAGCTGTTTGAGCTTATTTTCAAAAATGGACTTCGTCCACTTAGTATGTTTCCTGATACGACCTACCTGGAACTGCAGCTCACGAGTTCTGATTTTTCAACATTGTTGTTGCTGAAATTTCATGGGCAGCTGACAATGTCCCAAATGGCAGATCACTTGGGTGCGCCTCTTAGTACGGCGACCAGTATTGCCAAGCGGCTTGTTCGAAAAGGCTATATCTATAGAGAGAAATCGCAGCAAGATCAGCGAATCATTGTTAATCGATTGACGGAGGACGGGGAACTGATTGCCGAAGAGGCGCTGCGTACGATGAATGTCATGTTTGGGCGTATTGAAAATGCCTTGACGGCTGAGGAGCTTCAGCAATTCATTCATCTCTCGTTAAAAGTGGCTAAAGCTTTGCAGCAGAACGCAGATCCTGCCGGACCTTCGAAATCGACGCAGACGAGGACGATTGAAATCGATTAAATTTTTTTTGTGTAATTACTACGAAATCGTACTATTGGAGGTGCTAAGCTTGCGCATTATTATTTACACAGGTAAAGGCGGAGTGGGAAAAACCAGTATCGCCGCAGCAACGGCTTACCAAATGGCTGCCGAAGGAAAACGAACAATCGTGATAAGTACAGATGCTGCCCACAGCTTATCGGATTCGCTCGGTATTCCGCTGCAGCACGAACCCATTTTAATTCATGAGCGTTTGTGGGCGCAAGAAATCGATAGCTTGAAGGAAACGCAGCGGTATTGGGGAAGTGTTCGCAATTGGTTCTCGAACTTTATGCAGTGGGCCAACCTGGATGATATCGGATCTGAAGAGCTTATGGTGTTTCCAGGCTTTGAAGAACTATTTAGTCTCTTACGAATTAAGGAGCATGCCGAAAGTGGATTGTATGATGCAATCATTGTAGATTGCGCACCTACCGGAGAAACACTTCGTTTACTTAGCTATCCCCAGCTCCTTAGATGGTGGGTGCGAAATATATTCCCTTACGAGCGTAAAATTCTCAAGCTAGCTCGCCCGATTATGAAAGTGACCAAGGGCTTGGAATTGCCCAGCGACGATGTTATGGACAGCTTCAGCCAAGTTGTCGATCAATTGGAAAAGCTGCAGCAGGTGATCGCCGATCCCGAAATTACTAGTATTCGCCTTGTCGTTAATCCGGAAAAAATGGTTATTTCCGAAGCGCGGAGAGCCTTTACTAACCTCAACTTATACGGATTTCATACCGACGCGGTCATCGTTAATAAAGTGCTTTCCGAAGAAGCATCCGAAGGGTATTTCGCGCAGTGGAAACAAATTCAGAACAAGTACGAAGAAGAAATTGTCCAATGCTTTAGTCCTCTGCCAATCTTGAAAGTACCTCTAATGCCTCTTGAGGTTGTTGGTAAGGAGATGCTTGAGCGCGTTGCAGCAGCGGCTTTCCACGAACGGGAATGCGGAGCGATTCTACACAGAGGAATCATAGAGGAAGTGAAGAAAACAGACACAGGATATGAGCTCCGCATCTCGCTGCCTTTTACCGAAAAGAAACAACTCCAATTAAACCAAAAAGGCGATGAATTGACACTGCAGGTGGGCAGCTATAGACGGATTGTTGCACTGCCGAGGGTCTTGCTGGGTCGACAGGTGGAGGCTGCACGTCTTGCAGACAGCATACTTACCATACATTTCGGTCCGAACGAAGAATTGTAAATAGAAAGGGAGGAGAAGATTCATGAGCATCCGCACAAACATGCAGGATCTAGAAAACATTGCGAACCTCTTCGAGGAAATTAAAAACATCGCTATGGCAAGACTCGTTCCAAAGGAAGCAAGAGCACATTTTCGTCAAGCGGAAAAAGAAGCCCTATTAGGAGTCAAATCTCTGCTTGATGCGGCTATTATCCGGTTAGAAGAAGATGATTCCATGAAACAAGTGAGCGAATCTAATCATTTGAAACAGATTCCAGTTGAGGATTAGAGCTATGTCTATGTTCGATAGTTTTATAACAACGGAACGCTAAGGAGGTGCAGCATGGCCATTCAGAAACACAGCGGATGGATGATGGAGTGGACATCTTATCTTCATAATGTAGTCGGTTTGATTATATTTTGGAAACCGCTCAATGAGATGGTGAAAGCGGGGGTATGGAATTCCGTTGGTCAATCCTTCGACAGGTCGGCAGCTATCTGGTTTTTATTATTTGGTGTTTTATTGTGGTTTATTGGACGAATGTTGCGTTGGATGACCAAAGAGAAAGGCATTGCAATCCCCCGCTTTGTAGGCTGGCATATACTCATTTTGTCTGTTGTCGGGGCAATAATAATGCCTATATCGGGCTTCTGGGTCGCCATTCCGCAAGGAATTTATCTCATACGAAAATCTTAAAACACATAAACACTACTGACATACAGTTGTCAGTAGTGTTTGGTATACTAAAGGTACAAGATACGAGAGGAGCTAATAATATGATGAAAACAGCCGAAACTTTGAAACGAATTGAGGAACTTACTCACCAATACCTAGAGGAATTACATCCGCTAAGCATAGAGCAACTGAAGCTTCAGTCAAATGAGAATGAATGGTCGCTTGGACAGTTGTATCTCCATCTCATCAAAACAGCAATCTATATGCAGATTGGCAATATTGAGAAATGCCGAAGTCAGAGTGCAGATGAAATTGATACTGTAGGAGAAAAAACGGAAGCGGGAGCAGCCATCTTTGCGCTAGGCGGTTTTCCACCTGAACGCATTAGGGTTCCAGCTTCTCCTCAATATACACCTGAGCAGCCAGATAGTAAGCAGCAGATCATCGATGGCATGCATACAGTGCTCCAAAGAATGAAAGAAATCGAGCCTATGCTTGAGGACATATCTCCGAGATGTACCGCGTTGCATCCAAGATTAGGCGCGCTTAACGCGAAAGAATGGTTTTCACTAATTGAGATGCATTATCACCATCATCTTCTTCAGTTAGAGCGTTTGAAAGCATTCATAAACAGCACGGAAACCGTATAACATCATAAAAACGAGGGTGCTTCTTAAAAGCTTCCTCGTTTTTTTATTTTGAAAAAAGATGAATTTTAATAAGGGTTCCATTTATGACAACCTAACACTTACTAAACATATTCATGATTGAATAGGTACATGAGACTTTAGTTAAAGGTTGATGATTTACGGATAGCATCAATCGTTTTTGAGCGAAAAATGCCGGTACAGAGGGGTCTGAACACGTATGGGGTTAGTTAATGCAGTAGAAGCAATCGTTAGCAATTTATATGAAGAGTTTCAAAAGAGCTATGAGATCAAATGCGGATGTCAGCATTGCAAAGAGGATATTCTTGCTCTAGTTTTAAATCGCATACCTCCCAAATACACGTCGAGTGAAAAAGGCCAGCTGTATATCAAAACCCTCTATTTAAATCCACAACTGCAATCCGATGTCATGAGAGAGCTCATGCGGGCTGCTCTTATTGTTGAACATAACCAAAACCATGTTGTTAATGAAGGGGTATAAGAAATTAAAAAAACGCTGACGACAAGTAACTGTCATTAGCGTTTTTTTATTTATTGGCGTTAGCTCAATAGCAAATGAATGACAACTCGTTATTTCTCCCAAAGCTCGACCAGTCGACCTTCAGGATCTTCAATCCAAATAAACTTTCCATATTCACTAGTCTCTTTTTTCTTTGCAAGAGGTACACCAATATGTTCAAGATGCTTAATAGTCTCGTTTAGATTATGTACTTCGAAATTTAACATCACTTGTTGTTCTGTTGGAAAATAACTGTCATTCTCGGTAAAGAAAGAAAAAATAGTCTCATTTCCTAATTGGGGTTTTATCACAGTCCCATTCCAATTTTCTATTTCAATCTTCAAAACTTCACTGTACCATTTTTTTATAACTTCAAGATTCTTGGTTCTCCAAAATATTCCTCCGAAACCTTTTATCATCGTATCTAACTCCTGTCTGTCATCAAATTTTTAGCTATCCGATTACATTAGATATTCGAGATTTAAATTTAAATTCCTCTGTAAAGAGAGTCTCCCTTACAACCTTCCCCGAATGCTTGTTCCTATATTAATTATATAAGGGAAACGGTGAGGTTTCAATTATCAACATTTACCTTTAACACAGCCTATTTATTAAACAAAGCAGCAGCAATAAGACATATCTATTTAATTAAGACAATATAGTTGAATATGACTAATTTGAGGAGGTCGTCAGATATGGGGGCAGCTGTGGTCAAAGGATGGACAACTTTGTTTGCCGGCGTTATGTTATTGGGTACCTTAGCAGGGTGTAGTGGGAGTGGAAGCTCCGAGAATACGGCAACTCCAAGCGGAAATACGGCAGCGCCCAGTGAGAGCGTGAAGAGCACTGAGCCTCCGGCCAAGCAAGTAACGCTTCATATGATTGAAAGTTTAACAAGTCCAGAACGCACCAAACTGCTTCAAGATGCCATAGCTCGGTTTCAAAAGGACAATCCGAACATCAAAGTGGAGCTCATATCACCGCCATTTGATCAAGCGGACAATAAAATCAGAACAATGCTTGCAGCCAAGCAAGAACTCGACATTCTCGAGGTACGGGATTTGAACATTGCCGAGTACGTGAATAATGGTTATTTGGAACCATTGGATACCTACGCATCGAGTTGGGCAGATAGTAAAACGCTCTCTGGTACGTCCAAAGTTGTAGGCTCGAATAACGGCAAACTTTACTTTATCGCGAACGCTCTATATCAAAGACAAATGTTCTATCGGAAAGATTGGTTCGACGCCAAGGGTCTTACTGCACCGAAGACGTGGGAAGAACTGGTCGATTCTGCCAAGAAACTGACCGATCCAAAGCAAAATCGGTACGGTTTCTCATTCCGCGGTGGTCCTGGAGCTAACGGCAACTTCGACCATTTGATTTACGATTATAACGACAAAGTGATGAATCTCGACGATGCGCCATTTACGAAAGACGGCAAGTCGGTGTACAGTACACCCGAAGCTAAGCAGGCTTTGGAGCTGTACAAGAAGCTTTATAAAGAGGCGTCGCCGCCGGACTCGATCAACTGGGGATTCCAGGATCAAGTTCAAGCTTTTACATCTGGTGTAACCGGCATTTTACTCCAGGATCCAGACGTTATCAAGGTGCTTCAGGATAAAATGGACCCCAAAACATTAGAAACGGCAGCGATGCCACTCGGCCCTAACGGCAAATCGCTGGTCAGTACAGGAGCTGCAGGATGGGGCGTAACTGCGAATTCCAAAAGTAAGAACGAAGCGTGGAAATTGATTTCTTATCTCTCGAGCCCGAAAGAAAATACGGAATTTTCTAAGCAAATTGGCACGATACCGATTCATACATCTGCGACAGCTGATGCGTTCTTCCAAACAGGCCCTTACAAGACACTGCTAGATATGACTGCAAAAGCAGATGTTTTCGTCAACTTTACACCGCCTTTCAAATATCCAGGCAACGGGAGCTGGGGAGAACTGAGCATGAAAGGGCAGCAATCGTATTTGCTCGACAAGAAATCGACTGACGATACGCTGAAGGAATGGGATAAATTTTGGTTAGATCAGAAAGCGGGAATGAAAAAATAAAAGAAGTAGTTGAAAGCGGCGGGCGGTCATCGCTTGCCGCTTTTTCTTACCGGGGGGTGTTCATATGAGTTCTCGGCAAAAATTCATTCTCTCCAGCTTGCTGCCCGCACTGCTGCTTGTATTGATTTTTACATACTATCCCTTCTTCAAGGGAGTGGTGATGGCTTTTCAAAATTACAAGCTGTTCAATCTGAAGCAGGTTCATTTTGTCGGCATGCAAAACTTCGTCGATGCGTTTCGAGACCATCAATTTCTTGCAGCACTAAAAAACAGCGCCTACTGGGTGTTTTTCTCCCTAATTCTGCAATTTCTATTAGGGTTCATCCTGGCATTGTTCCTGAACAAGAAATTCTGGGGACGAGGCGTGTACCAAGCCTTTATTTTTTATCCATGGGCATTATCGGGATTTCTGATCGGCCTTATTTGGAAATGGCTGTTTAACTCACAAATTGGCGTCATCAACGATCTCTTATTGCGTTTTGGTATGATTGAAGATCGGATCGGATTCTTGTCGGATCCCAAATGGGCGATGTCCTCCGTTATCGTCGCCAACGTATGGTACGGGATAGCCTTTTTTACCATCATGCTGCTGGCTGCTCTGCAATCTATACCTTCGGAGCTGTATGAAGCAGCGAGCATTGATGGAGCGAACGGTTATCGAAAGCTGCTTTATGTGACGATTCCGTACATCATGCCGACCATCATCGCCACAACGCTGCTGCGGGTCATTTGGATCTTCAACGATCCTACGCTCATTTACGGCATGACGAATGGCGGACCGGGAGGGGCGACCCACATTTTATCCTCCTTGATGCTTAATAAAATAATTTATGACGGAGATTATGGGGCTGCATCGGCAGTCGGGGTTATTATGATCGTTATGTTATTTTTGTACACTTTGTTTTATTTGATGGTAACTAAGTCGGAGAAAGTAGGTGACTTCTAAATGAAACGAAATTATGGGTATCGGTTCATCAAAGTTGCCTTTCTTTCCGTATACTTACTTGTTATGGTATTTCCGTTATACTGGATCGTCATCACCTCGTTAAAGCCGCAGAAGGAAATATTCAGTTATCCCGTTCATTACTGGCCCGAGCAATTCACGCTTCAAAATTACATCAACATCTTCAAAGTGTCTAAGTTTAACGTATATATTGCTAACAGCCTTCTCGTCTCGATTTCCTCTGCTCTCATCGTAATTATAATTGCTATTTGCAGCGCTTATGTACTCGCACGATTCCGGTTTCGCGGCCACAAACAAATCATGCTCGGGTTCTTCATCACGCAGATGCTTCCTGGATTCATTGCTCTGGCTCCGCTTTACATGATGATGTCAAACTTGCATCTGCTTAATCAGCGAATCTCATTGATCCTCATGTATACGGTCATCTTGATCCCATTCTCCACGATTATGCTGCGAGGCTTTTTCCAGCGAATTCCTGCCAATCTAGAGGAAGCGGCGATGATCGATGGCTGTTCCCAGCTGTCTGCTCTCATGCGAGTCATTATCCCGATCATGATGCCGGGTATTTCGTCCATGTTCATATTTGCTTTCGTCCAGAACTGGAACGAGCTTTTCCTGGCCGTCATGTTTATCGATAACGAATCGTTAAAGACACTGCCGGTAGCGATGAATTCTTTTATCCTCAAATTTAATGTGGATTGGGGCTCTATGTCCGCCGGAACTGTGCTGTCTGTACTTCCAACGATACTTTTGTTTGCTCTAGCACAGCGATTTATTGTAGAAGGTCTAACCCAAGGGGCGGTGAAAGGGTAGTGAGCGCAAAGGAGAAGATGTACTCTATAGTGGCGCATGATGAGCACGATGATCGTCATCACGGCGCCATCAGTGTTCCCATTTATCAGACGAGTTTATTTTCGTTCGATACGTACGAGCAATTCAATTTGGCAAGACGCGATGAGCAAGAAAACTTTGTGTATTCCAGAGGCAATAATCCGACGGTGAGGTACTTGGAGGACAAGCTCGCCCAGCTGGAGCAAGGGGAGAGGGCCAAGTGCTTTTCATCCGGAATGGCAGCAATTTCGTCAGCGATTATGTCTATTGTCAAACAAGGTGACCACGTCATTTGCACCCATCAGGCGTATGGACCGACACGGGAATTTCTAGGCGTCTACTTGAAAAAGTTTGGGGTCGAAACGACCTTTGTCGATGGCAGCTCATTGGAAAACTGGAAACGTGCGGTTCAGCCGAATACCAAACTGTTGTATTTGGAGAGCCCGACTAGCATGATGTTCCAGCTGCAAGATATACGAAGTTGTGCGGCGCTGGCACAAAGCATAGGAGCAGTAACAATTCTTGACAATTCGTGGGCGACACCTTGTCATCAAAACCCGCTCACGATGGGGGTTAGTCTTGTCGTCCATTCGATTACGAAATATATTTCTGGGCATAGCGACTGCGTGGGAGGTGTTGTGGTCGGCTCCCATCCATTCATGGACCCGCTGATGTCAACGGAATATATGTTGTTCGGCGGCATTATGACGCCACAGACAGCGGGATTGGTTACGCGGGGGCTGCGTACGCTGCCAATGCGGATGCAGCGGCATGAAACGAGCGGGCGGAAGGTCGCCGAATATTTAGGCAGGCAGCATTTTGTTCGGAAGGTTAACCATCCTGGGTTAACAAACCACCCTCAGCATGATCTAGCTCGTACGCAAATGTCAGGGTACAGCAGTTTATTTTCGTTCGAATCCGATGAGCCGGTTTTCAAATTAAGGGCTTGGGCGGACCATCTGCACTATTTTCGGATTGGAGCCAGCTGGGGTGGCTTCGAGAGTTTAATCAATGTAAATGCCTTAACTAACAATGATCAACAAACAGGATCGCTTGTTCGACTCTATATAGGTTCTGAGGATCCGGACGATTTAATTCGGGATATGGAAGAAGCATGGCGATGTGTTACACAGAGCCCTTCTGAGGGGGAGATATATGAGCAGAATGCGGGTATCAGCCAGGACGGATGAACGACAACCGCTATACTTGCAGATTCAAGAGCATTTTAAACAGTTGATCCAATTAGGAGCAATGGAGGATAACGACAAATTTCCAACGGAAAAAGCGCTGATGGAGCAATTCAGTGTCAGTCGGATGACGGTTTCCAATGCGCTTACGCAGCTGGCGAAAGACGGATGGATTTACCGGATACCGGGGAGAGGAAGCTTCGTTAGTCCAGAATACCGCACGAAAGCAGATGAGAGCCTGGAGAACAATCAGCTTGACGTCACCGATGTGAAAGAGCACATTGAGCGTGCTTCATCTCGCAAAATGATCGGCTTTGTTCTCCCCTTATTGGAGGATTTCTTTGCAATTCGACTATTAAAGGGAATCAATTCCGTGCTCCAGAACACTGATTATTATGTCTCGATTGTGTTAACTCACAATAGCAAGGAGCGAGAAAAGGAAGCCATTCAGGAGCTGATGAAGAATGGTGCCGTCGGACTTATTATTTTTCCGATTGATGCGGAAACGTACAACGAAGAAATCTTGGTACTGAAACTGCGGAAATTTCCTTTTGTGCTCATTGATCGCTACTTGCCAGGATTTGAAACCCATTGTGTTTGTTCGGATAATTGGATGAGCGCTCAATTGGCGGTCAACCATCTGTGGGAGCTAGGCCATCGAAACATCGCTATTTGCTCTGATATTTCGATCCATACAGTAACCGTCGATGAGCGGATTCGCGGCTATATGGAAGCACTGAAACAAAAAGGCTCGATGATTAACCCGGCTCTAATTGTGACGGATTTTCAAGTGATGGATTTGATCCCCACAGAAAAACACCCGTTATATCATTATCTCAAATATCGCACAGCAACCGCATTCATTACATTGAATTTGAAGTTGGGCTTGAATATAAGTAGCATTGCTAAAAAATTGGGAATAAATGTACCGCGCGACCTCTCTATTTTAACGTATGATAATCCCTCATCAGAGATAGACGGGAACCCTACCTTCACTCATATAGACCAGCATGAGCAGGAAATTGGCGTTAAATCGGCGGAGCTTCTGCTTAAACTGCTGAATAACCAAGAGAGTGTGACAGAGCCCGCTAAAGTGATCGTAAAGTCAGCCTTAGTAGTAGGAGATTCCACTGGAGCGTTTTCTGCAAAGGAATAATCATTTGTTCAAAAAAGGAGGAGCTTTACTATGAATCCTATTTCTAATCCAGGAGAATTGACAGAGCTCGATCGGTTTATGTTTGAATCATGGGGCTATCTGATTATTCCTAACGTACTCTCAGAAGATGAGGTGAAGGAATGCCTTGAAGCATCCATCCGCTTACACGAGTCAGCCGATTCAAAAGGTTGGGCACAGGTGGGAAAAGGCTATGAAACGGAAGCCGCTTTGGAGCGATTGATTGATCATCCCGCAATATTGCCTAAAGTTAGGGCGCTTTACGGAGATCGCTTCATTTTACAGTCCGCATGGTGTACCAAACAGCCGGCTTTCGGCGGGGTGGGGGGATGGCATCAGGATGGGTCAGGAGCCTACGAATTTAGTAAACTCGGCTATCCGATTCCTTTGATTCAGCTACGAGCTTCTTTCTTATTGACCGACCAATCCTTTCCTAGAACGGGGAATATGGAGATGATCCCAGGAAGCCATAGAAGCCAAGCGCAGCTTCCGGATGCGATTAGATCAGCCAAAGATGATGTGCCAATTGGTCATGTCGTCTGTGCTCCGGCGGGATCGGTATTATTTTTTCATAATGCTGTTTGGCATCGGACTTTCGCTCATGATGGTGATTACGACCGATATACCATGCACTATATCTATAGTCCGCCATGGGTTCGATGTTCAGATCGTTTCGAGAATAATCAAGAGTTCTTAGACCGCACAACGTCAACACGCCGTTATTTAATGGGGCAATTTGCAAGACCGGATGCTCCCTTCGGAGCTAGTTATCCTGCCGAATTCGAGAATAGTTGAAGTTGATAAAAAGGTTGAAAGGCCGCGAATTTAGCGGTCGTTTTTTTGTTGTAAAGCCATGTATTTGTTATGGACTTTTGCCAAATAATTGAATATGATAAAGATGTATATCATGAAACATTGTTTCACCATGTGAAACGAAAATCGTAGTTTCTTTACTTAACAACAGTTGGCCGCTTTGTTTGTAGATGGGTATTTTATCTGATGGGAGAGGTATGAGATGAATAATCATAAAGACCGTTTTTCAAATCGCGTTGATACCTATGTGAAATTCCGCCCGAGTTATCCGAAAGAGGCTATTGATTATTTGTACGACGTCGTTGGTCTGCGCGCAAAGGCATTAGTTGCGGACATCGGCGCAGGGACAGGTATTTTTTCAAAGCTGCTCTTACAAAGAGGGAGCCAAGTCATCGCTGTTGAACCGAATCAAGCGATGCGGGAAGCCGCTGAGCAAATGTTAAGCGCAGATGCAAATTTTCGTACCGTATCGGGGTCTGCTGAAGCGACTGGTCTGCCAGATAAGTCCGTCGATTTTATCGTTTGTGCCCAAGCTTTTCACTGGTTTGATCGCACGGCTGCACAAGCCGAATTCCATCGGATTCTAAAGCCGGGCGGGAAGGTGCTATTGATCTGGAACTCGCGTTTGGAACATGGCAATGCATTCAGAGAAGAGTACGACTTACTGCTCCGTACTTTCGGAAGCGATTACGAAAAAGTTACTCATAAAAATATTTCGCAGGAAACGCTGGCGTCTTTCTTCAAGAACGATAGTATGCAGGTTGAACGATTCGCAATTACTCAGGTTTTCGATTTTGAAGGTTTGAAGGGACGGTTGATGTCATCTTCCTACATTCCCGTACCAGAGCACCCCAATTTTGCGCCGATGATGACGGAACTGCAGAATATATTTGAACGTCATGAGCAGGATGGAAATGTGTTTTTCGACTATGAAACCGAGGTATATTGGGGAGAGGTTTAGTATAACGCGATCACCAATACGGGGGAGGACGTTCAAATGCCGAACAATAAAACGGCTTGTGTAACCGGTACGGATAGAGGGGGATAGGTCTAGCGATTACGAAGTCATTATTGCGAGAAGGGTGAAACAAAAGGTGGGGAGAAGAGCGCATGAGTGATAAAACGAATGTACTTTTGGTTGGTGACTACTCAGATGCCCCATGGCATCCATTGGAACCCGCCCAGGAGGAGCTTAGCGGGATTCTTGGCGAAGATTTTCTGATTACGAGTACGGAGGACTATAACTGTTTCACGGAATTGGCTCGGAAACAATTTCCACTTTGCATATCCTATACGGATTGCTGGAACCGTGATCTAACTCCGCAACAAACCGCAGGCCTGATTCAATTTGTGGCGAGTGGTGGCGGCTTACTTGTGATCCATAATGGCATTTCGGTTCAACGCAGCTACGAGTTGATCCAGTTGATCGGTGCAAAGTTTACAAGCCACCCGTCTTACCAATCTCTAGATTATTACAGATCTGTTGAAGATCATCCATTGCTCGAGGGTGTCGAGGACTTCAGCCTGGAGGAAGAGCCGTATATGTTCGATTTTGACCCTTTTACCATGAAAACCGTTTTTCTAGAGTACGAATTTGATGGAAACAGGTATCCAGCAGCCTGGGAACAAGCCTACGGTCTGGGAAAAGTTATCTATTTACAACCCGGGCATCATGCTCCATCATTTAAACCGGAAGCTTACAGGCGTCTAGTGCTCAACAGCGCACGTTGGTTAAGCACTTGTAGTTAAATTAGCTAAATGATAAAAGCCTTTGTAATGGCTAGCAAGCAGAAAGGAATTCGCCATGTCCACAAAACTATATTACAATTCCGCTTATGTAACCGAATGGCAAACGGACATACACCAAATGCTTGAAAGAGAAGATGGGTATTATGTCATCCTGAAGGAGACAGCTTTTTACCCACACGGGGGCGGACAGCCCTGCGATGTTGGGCATATTAACGGGATTCCTGTGCTTGATGTGATCACTGAAGAAGATGAAGTACTGCACAAGTTGGAACGTTTGCCCGATGAGAGCAAGGTGACTTGCCAGCTCGATTGGACTATAAGATTCGACCATATGCAGCAGCACAGTGGCCAGCATCTGCTCTCTGCTGTGTGCCGAGACCTCTATCAGGCCATGACGGTAAGCTTTCATTTGGGTAATGATTATGCCACCATCGATGTGGAACAGCCAGAACTGACGCTTAACCAGCTTGCTTCAATCGAGAACGAAGTAAACCGGCAAATTTACTTGAACAACAGCATTGTTAGTTATTTTATTACCCAAGAAGAAGTAGCTCAATTGCAGCTAGTTAAACAGCCCAAAGTAACGGATCATATTCGAATTGTTGAGATAAAAGGCGTAGAATACAATGCTTGCGGTGGGACACATGTCTCATCAACGGGCGAAATTGGCATGATTAAGCTGCTGAAAGCAGAAAAACAAAAGGGAAACACTCGGATATACTTCTTATGCGGGTATCGCGCCCTGAAGGAGTTTAATGAAAGTCAGCGGATATTGGGTGCGTTGTCATCCAAATTCAACACCGGTAAAGACGAGATTATCGACCGAATTGAGAAGTGGGAAAATGAACAGAAGCACCTGCAGGCTGAATTGGCTGCACTCAAAGAGAAAAACAACGCTTATGTAGCGCAGGAGCTGTTATCAAATAGTGATGGCAAACTGATAGCAAGTGTTTTTGAAGACAAGACGCTTAAAGATTTGCAAAGCCTGGCGGTGAAGCTAGCTTCGGAAAGTGAGACACCTGTGCTGCTCGCTACTATTGCGGAGAACAAAGTTATTCTTGCTAACGACAGTAGTTCTCCACTTTCTTGTGGAGCCTTCTTCAAAGAATATGTAGGTAACTACAATGGGAAAGGCGGAGGTAGCGATATCATCGCACAGGCAGGATTCCATACCTGGGAGGAAGCCTTTGCTTTCTATGAGTTCGCAAGACAACAGGTTAATGAGAACTTAAGGGCGGAGATTTAGCATACATTGCTTTTGAACTACTCGGATGACGATTTTCTGGGATCCGGTGTATTTCTTGATTAAGTTCGACAAATTCATTGAATGCACTTACAATCTATAATGTGTCTAACTCCCTATATTCTTATATAAAAATTAGGCATATAATAGATTTACAGTATATAGAAGTCTACCCACGATAATGGCAAAACCGTTTAAAGGCGGTGACGCAAAGCTAGAGGGGCTAAGGGAAACTATGCCAGCCAGCTATTACATGAGGGTAGGCTTTTTCTGTCCAAAATGACTCTTTGTAGACACTTTTGTTAGATACTAGGCCACCCGGATCTCCCTTTCGTCAGGAAGGAGGAGGGTAAAGGTGAAACCAGATGAAATGATAAAGTTGATTCTTCAATTTGGGAGTTTCCTCTTGGCATTGTTAACTTTTATAGCGTTAATTATTGTTAGAATACACTAAAAAACCTACCCCTTCGCCGCTAAACGATCAGGTAGGTGTGTATGAACCATTAGCCCCAGGAGGTCCCAAAGCCAATGTATCTAAAAAACAGGAGTGTTGGTAGCACTCTTGTTTTTTTTAGCAAAATATAACGATATGTTAAAAATGTTCCCCCAAATAATAGCATAGAGATAACCCGTCGATCAACATCAAATTTGAATGAATCAAGCTTTATTATTTTAATCCTAATTAGGAGGAAATTAAAATGGAGCGACAAGTGCATGTGATTCCGTTTCAAGTTCTTGAGAAGATTGAACAGGTCAACGAAATTCCTAAAGGTGTGGAAATGATTCAGGCCCCCAAAATCTGGGATCAAACCAAAGGCAAGGGGATAACGGTTGCCATACTGGATACCGGCTGTGATATCACCCACCCTGACTTAAAAGAACGTATTGTCGGCGGAATTAATTTTACGAATGATGATGGAGGCAAGACGGATGTATACAAAGATTATAACGGTCATGGAACACATGTTGCTGGAACAATCGCTGCGACAAAAAATAATAATGGTGTTGTCGGTGTAGCACCTGAAGCCAATCTGCTTATTATTAAGGTTCTTGATAAAAATGGTTCTGGTCAATACGAGTGGATAATTAATGGCATTAACTATGCGATTGAACAAAAAGCGGATATTATCTCCATGTCCCTTGGAGGTCCAGAAAATCTTCCTGCGTTACACGAAGCTATTCAAAAAGCCGTAGCATCCAACATTGTTGTGATTTGTGCGGCAGGTAATGAAGGCGATGGTGTTGATTCTACAGACGAGTTTGACTACCCAGGATCTTATAACGAAGTCATAAGCGTAGGTGCAATTGACTTGGAGAGACACTCTTCCAATTTTTCTAATTCGAATAATGAAGTCGATCTAGTGGGCCCTGGAGAAAAAATTTTATCAACCTATTTAAACGGAACTTATGCAACATTAAGCGGAACTTCTATGGCAACTCCACATGTCGCTGGAGCAATGGCGCTAATAAAGGTACTGGTGAATGCAAGTTTCGAGCGAAATCTCACAGAGCGTGAGCTGTATGCTCAATTAATAAAAAGAACTGTACCCCTAGGGAATTCTCCAAAACTTGAAGGCAATGGGCTTGTCTATTTAAATGTAATGGACGAGCTATCCGAAGTATTTAATCCCAAATTTGTTGCTAAATTACTGAGCTTATGATGAATAGCCTTGAATTATTGACCGCAGAACGGGAGAAAGCAATTGCAGACTATTTGGCTTATAGCGTTAACCGCGTTTATTATGATGAGCAAAAGGATAAAGAAATCCAACATATTTATTATCTAAATAGTTCATTTGAAAGAGACGGTATTTCTCATTTATTAGAAAAAACGCACCAGAATAAGCTATTTTACTCTCCTTATCGTTATGTGTATCCATGGGTTGATATTCATGAGAATAAGAAACTTAAAAGCATTTATTCCGGGAGAGGGATGGATCCGCTCGTTGCCATTGAGGAAGATATTCAAATGCTTAAAAACACCGTAAGTGGAAACATAACAAGCTTATCTGCTGAAAATATGTTGAATTGTGAACATGTTGTACCTCAATCATGGTTTGATAAGCAGGAACCGATGAGGGGAGATTTACATCATTTATTTGCTTGCGAACCCACATGCAATAGTCGCCGTGGAAACCATCCTTATTATGATTTTCTTGATTATGTTCCGGAAAGTCGTGCTTTAGGAATAACGGAAGGCTGTGGAAAGTTAGAAGAAGGAAAGTTTGAGCCTGAATACGGGAAGGGAATTGTCGCTAGGGCTACTATGTATTTTATAACCAGATATCCAAACATAATAAATAGGAATTACGTTGACCTGCAGCTATTAATCGAGTGGCATCAGCAATTTCCGGTATCTCTTTATGAAAAGCACAGAAACTTGGCCATTTATGAATTGCAGGGGAACCGAAATCCGTTTATTGACTTTCCACACTTAGGAGAAATATTTAAATAAGATATGCAAATAGTAGAGAATAAGAACAGTCTGAAAGTACAAACTATATTGGATATAACAGGAAAATGGAGGTGAATGCGATGGAAAATAATAAGGATTCACGCGACAAAAAATTAGAAGGCAGCTCCCTTACGCAAGAACAAATTTCGGATGTGTATGCAGCGGGGACGAGTGACGGTATACACCAGCTAGCAGAGGGAAAGGTCAAAATAACGGACGAGCCTTTTGATTCCAGGCAAAAATAACAAGAAGCCTTGACCGCTTGTCGGTTAAGGCTTTTTAAAATGTAAAAAAATAGGGGCGAACAACATGGTGAAAGTTAGAGGAGTAAAACGATGAATGATGCTGTTGTAACTACAATAACAAAAGCAGAAAGCACTTATTCCATTTTACAAGAGTAAGGAATTTACCGACGTAGTTTCATTAAATTATCGCACAGCTAAAGTTGGTGTAACACCTTAAATTGAATTACGCTAGTTACTTGACCTCCAAAATATTCCATGATACATTAAAAGTGTATCTCGTTATTTTGGTACTTACAAATGTGCGATTTAAGGAGGATATGAAATGAATAAGGTCGAGCTGTTGCTTCACGGATGGGATAGCTGTTATGAGAAGGAAGACTGGTATCCGCCACTAACGGATGCGCTTAAAGAGTTAACTGCAGAGCAAGCTAATTGGCGGCCAGAGGGAGAACATGTCAACACAATCTGGGAAAATGTCCATCATCTAATTTTTTATAAAGAACGATTATTGAAAAGAATGACAGGCGAAGAATCCGATTATCCTGAGGAAATAACCAATGATGATACTTTTGCCGTGAGGTCAATGTCGACTAAGGATTGGCAAGAAACCTTGGACCGCTTGAAATCCGTTCATCAGGGGATTCGTGATCGGATCTCGAATTGGGAAGAGGAAGAATTCGAGCACATTTTCCCCAATCGAACTCTGCCCGTTGGCCGTTGGGTGAATAGCCTCATCATGCATGATGCTTATCACACGGGACAGATCATGTTCATTCGCAAGCTGCAGGGGTCTTGGCCATCTCGTCGTTCTTTTGACTAGTTGATTGAGTAAAGGAAGCCATAAAGTGGAATGAAGGGGCTGTCACCAAAGTGGATAAAATCTACTTGAGGACTGCCCCTTTATTAAATGTTGGCTGTCCAAAAAGTAGTCGAAACTGGTTGAGAGATAGGCAGTACACGCAGAGTTTGCCGACCAGTTACGCAATGATGAAAAGTATCGTTACAGCATTAAAATGATAGTTGAGCTACCTTGCAACAATGTAAAACATCGTTCCATCAACCTTTTATGAACAGTTATTCGCCCAATCTCCCTCCTAACGATGTAAAACATCGTTGCAGCAATCGTAATGCTGCCTCAACTTGAATCTAACGATGAAATACATCATTGCAGCAAAAATGGCTGTCCAAAAAGTCGCCGAAGAAGTCTGAGAGATAGGCTTTACGACAAAACAATGGCCATGTTAGTTTGGGATAGTCCCATTCAGCTTTCGTGACGTTAGATGGGCTGTAGGATTACGAATGTTGTATTCTCTACAACAATTCACACGCCAAAAGGCTATTTTGCAACTTGAAGTTGCAGTTTGTACAACATTTTGAGCCCACTTGTTGCGATGTGGGCCTTTATAGGACCGAATTGTTGTACATAATGCAACAACGATGTGAGGACGGCGAGATTTAGGCAGCTAATGTTGCACTTTCTACAACATCTTTCAATTGCGAATATGGAAAAGAGCATATAGGACGATGGGATTTCGATTAAGCACGCTAGCGTTTCGACGTATGATCGAGCTGGAACCAGCGTTTGATGATCGGAAGAACAATCGTGGTTTCAAAAGGTTCATGCTTCAAAGCTTACCCAAAGTAAATCTGAGAGGTAGGGTGGCTTTCGCTTGCCCACAACTTACTGAAGAAAGCGGCGGTGGACGCCAAAAACAAAGGAGCTAAGCATATACAAGCACTTAGCTCCTTTTCATTCAAATATTTACTATTTTTAAACAATTGGATCTGTCCCACACATCTATCATGTTACTTTTGAGACAGCCTCTTCTTGTTTATCTCAAACTTTTGAAACTAATAAAGAAAATAGTCAGTTGGTTAATGGTAACGAGATAACGAATTCTGTTCCTTTTCCTAATGTACTTCGAACATTTACAGCACCGTTCATCGAACGGATTAATTGATAGGAGGAGGTTAGTCCTAATCCTGTCCCTTTGCTTTTTGTTGAAAAATAAATGGTCCCAAGCCGCTCAAGCTGCTCGCTGCTCATGCCAACCCCGTTATCATGTATGGTTATCTTAGCATAGAGTTGAGATTCGGTGTCCAAACGAATGACGACTTTTCCCCTTGAGATATATGAGCAAGCCTCGATGGCATTTTTTATAAAATTAATAAGTAGCTGTTTGATTTCATTTGGATTCGAAGATATATAAAGTTCTTGCCCCTGATTGTGTACCTCTAATGCGACGTTATTCATGTTAGCGTATGGTGTCATGATATCTATAACGGAGTTCAACTGCGGCACAAGATCCATTTGTTCATAAATTGGAGTGCTAGGTTTAGCTATGGATAGGTATTCGGAAAGAATAACTTCCGTACGCTTCATTTCTTCAACACAAATATCAATGTAATAGTTGGTCTTTTCTTTTGAGAGAGAATCATTACGAATTAATTTCAGGAATCCAATTACGGCTGTAAGCGGATTGCGCACTTCATGGGCAAGCGAGGCGGCGACATGAGCGATGGTTTCAACTTTTTCGTTTTGAAGATATTTCTGGAATAGCTGCTTATCCGAAACAGCCTTATTGAAAAGGGAAATCAATAGCCAAATACCCAAGGAATTTTGGACGGGCATAGCTAGGATATTAAACGTCAAGTTCTCGACTATATATTTACGTTCAGTTACCAACATGACGCAAATAGGTATAAATGAAAAGCTTAACCCAGCTAGGAAAGTTATTAGGTTTCGGTACTCGGAGCGTCGGCGATATAAGATGGCTAATAGGGCAGATAAGTTGAATGTAATCACAAGAATAATCATCGCTGAAAGTAGTCCTTGTCCACCAATTAGTACGCGGTACAAGACAAACTCAACAAGCAATATAAGTCCAGTAGTCATGCCGCCGTAAACCATTCCAAAAAACATGATCACGTAACGGATGTCAAAAATGATTCCGTTCTGCACGCTAGAATGAAAGGTCATAGACATAAATAGGCAAATCATACACGTTATATTGATAAACCGTTTTGAATAGTTTGCGGTTTTATCACGGTAGTAGATGTTATATAGAACAAAGGGAGTTAGGGCGAACAGTAATTGCAGCAAAACATCTTTAATATAAAGCATAATGGCCCCCTCGCCAGTTCGAAAATAATTTACCATACAGTTATTCGATGTATCTATGGAAACTTCCTCTTTGGAGTTACGTTAGGAAAGGCTCTTCCGTACAGATTACCTATTCTCATGTATATTATTGGGAAAATGGATAAAAATACGGAGAAGGAAATGAAAGGGAATCCGGAAGAATAGATCATCTTGGGACTGTTTTCAGGAGGCGGTGTTAGCGTGGCTATGTGGCAATGGTATAAACGAAGGTCTATAAAAGTAGCTCAGAGCCAGCAACCTCGTATGATTCCGCCGAAGGGGCCGCCTGCTCATCAGGTTTTGGAGGAAAATGAAGAAGGGAAAATCACGCCACTTCTCGAAGAGACGATTTCATTCGTTGATAAAATACTTGGTGAAAACGACGATTTTGTTATGCACCGGTTTCGTATATTTGATCAGTACCCGGCTGTGCTTTTGTATTTCTCCGACTTAATTGAGAAGCAGTATTTAAATGAGCATATTTTAAAACCGTTGATGTTATCGTCGACTAACAAACAGGGGAAAGCGAAGGAAAGCCGGCCCTTAAAGGAGGTATTATTTCGAGATACACTGTATGCCTGTGAAGGGAGAACAGAAAAACAGTTATCTGAGATTATCCAAGCTGTTGTACAAGGAGAAACGGTTCTTGTAGTGGACGGGATGGAGGATGCGCTGCTATTTAGTACACGAAATGTGGACAAGCGTTCGATCACGCAACCTGAAACGGAGCAGGTTATCCGCGGAGCACGAGAAGGATTTATCGAAATGTTGGGTACGAACCTTTCCTTGCTTCGTTACCGCCTCCCGACACCGGATCTACGGGTAAAAACGCTTCGAATAGGGCGTATAACCAAATCTAAAGTAGCTATCTGTTACTTGGATGGGATTGTTAATCCCCAACTTGTTGAAGAGGTGTTCAGACGATTAGCCTTGATAGATATTGATGGGATTCTTGATGTTGGGTACTTGGAGCAGTTTATCGAGGATAATCATTTATCCCCGTTCCCGCAGATCCAAAATACGGAACGCCCGGATAAGGCTGTCGCCAATCTTCTGGAAGGCAGGGTTATTCTGCTGGTCGACGGTTCCCCCTTTGCCCTCATATTGCCGACTGTGTTCAGTCAATTTTACCAAACGGTCGAAGATTACTCGGAACGATTTCTACTGGTCAGCTTTATTCGACTAGCGCGACTGGTAGCTCTTGTTTTTTCCTTGATTTTCCCTTCGTTATATGTAGCTCTGATTTCTTTTAATCCGGAGCTCATACCAACAGAATTTGCTGTAGCCGTTGCGGGTGGGAGAGCCGGAGTGCCTTTTCCATCTCTAATTGAAGTTCTGGTCATGGAGGTTTCCATGGAGGTGCTGAGGGAAGCGACTCTACGGCTGCCCCAGCAGGTTGGGGGAGCGCTATCGATTGTCGGTGTGCTAGTCGTTGGACAAGCAGCGGTTGCGGCTGGATTCATCAGTCCCATTACGGTCGTAATCATCGCCTTAACAACGATCGGTTCTTTTGCCACACCGGCGTACAACGCGGCGTTGGCGTTAAGGATGCTGCGCTTTCCGCTTGTGATTTTGGCCGGGATGTTTGGCTTGTACGGCGTGATGATCGGGCTTATCCTGATCGCCAACCATATGCTCTCCTTAAAATCGTTCGGGGTGCCTTACTTGAGTCCGATTGTCCCAGGAAATTTCCAAGGGATGAAGGATACATTGGCTCGGCTGCCACTCTGGTCCATGCCAAAGAGACCGGCACTCTTGCATACGCCGAATGATACCCGTCTGGGAATGAAAACGAAGAAAATGAAGCATCCGCAAAGCAATACCTTAGATCCATTGAAAGTAGGCAATACAAGGAGGGACATAGAAGATGGAGTATCCTCGTCAAGTAACAATGATTCAAGCAGCGATAATTCTAATTAGCACGATTATTGGTGTTGGTGTATTAGCACTTTCGCTTTTTGCTGTTAGAGCTGCCGATTCGGGGGCGCCGCTCGTAACCTTTATAGGTATCTTAATCGGTTCTCTTGGGCTTTGGCTAGTTACCGTACTCGGCATGCGCTTTCCAACTCAAACGATTATTGAATATAGTGAAGTTCTGATCGGTAAATGGACGGCTCGGGTATTCAGTGTCTTAATCATCGTTTTCTTTTCCGTACTTACAGCACTCGCTTCGCGCGAATTCGGTGAAGTCGTAGTGACTTCCGTATTAACGAAAACGCCGCTGGAAGTGACTGTTATTGTGATGCTGTTGTTAGCTGCGGTTTCCTCGCGTGCTGATATGACAACCTTTACCTATTTTCATCATTTTTATTTCCCGCTTATTGTATTCCCGCTTGTATTGATCGTCGTTCTATCGCTAAAAAATGCGCAAATGGTCAATTTATTGCCAATATGGGGGAATGAGCCGAGCGGCATGTCAAAAGGAATCCTTACCATGGCTGCCTTGTTTCAAGGGTCATTCGTTATGACCATCGTAATTCCTGCTATGCGTAAGCCGGATAGAGCGATGTTGGCAAGCTTAGTAGGCATGTTGATTTCGGGGGGGCTCTACTTACTCATTGTAGTTGCTACAGTTGGCGTATTTGGTGCAGAGGAAATTAAGAATTTAGTTTGGCCTACCTTGGAATTAGCCAAAACTACATCATTGCCGGCTAACATCCTGGAGAGGTTGGATGGCGCTTTTCTTGCCGTTTGGGTCACAGCGGTATTTACAACATTGCTGTCGACCTATTACTTGGCTATTCACTTTCTAAGCCAACTGTTACATTTGCGCGATCACAAGCTTTTCTCATTTTTTCTCATTCCTTTCATCTATGTCATTGCCATGTTTCCCCAAAACCTACTTCAGATGTATGGCATTATTCAAGTTGTTGGTCGTTGGGGACTGGTCATCACGGTCTTCTATCCTTTGGTTCTACTGATCGTAGCCCTCATTCGCAAGAAAAAGAAGGGGAGTCGGGGTGATCAGCGTGTGGCGAAAACGGATTAGCCGTATTCTAATTTTTCTATTCCTTTTACCAATGCTTACGGGATGCTGGGATCGTTTGGAAATCGAAGATCGAGCTGTTATTTTAGCCATTGCCATCGATGAGGCCAAACCGCAAGAAGCGAATGAAAGCAGCAATGCAACCCAAATCCTTAAAAATCCTAAGTCGAATAAAGGATTAATACGTATCACCGTACAAATTGCCGTTCCGGGACGCATTCCTTTGGGGACGGGAGGTACTGGAGGCGTACCAGCCGGGCAGAAACCAGTCTGGGTGCTGAGCAGCGTTGGGAGTACCATCAATGATTCTTTGATGAATCTACAGCAGCAATTGGCGGATCGCTTGTTTTTTGGTCATTTGCGTGTAATCGTAGTGTCAGAAGCGATGGCACGGAAAGGGATCGAAAATGAGAAAGATTTCTTCCGTCGTCAGCCTCAGGTAAGAAGAACAGTTTGGATGGTTGTGTCCAAAGGGAAGGCTTCAGATATCATGAGAGCTACTCCCCAATTGGAACGTGTTCCCACCTTATATCTAGTGGCCACTCTAGATCGTGCCAAGGAAATGGGTAAACTTCCAAATAATTTCCTAGGCGTTTTCTATAGTGCTAGTTCAGCTAAAGGACAGGAAGGGTCTCTCCCGTATCTGGATTTGAAGAAAGAATCTAACATTGAAATCGCCGGATTGGCTTATTTTAGAGGTGATAAAATGGAGGGAATCACTACGCCACTGCAAATTGGTCACTTTATGGCAATGAAGCAAATCAATCCTGGAGGATACAGCGTCATTACACAGATACCCGGTTCAGAAACATCTGTCATGTTTCAATCTACGCATCGTAAAGCGAAAATTACTACGGAGATCATAAACGGTAAAATTCATGCCAAAGTTGTGAGTCAAATCGAAGGAGATTTACGGGAAAAATCGGATGAAAATTTGACGCTAACGAAGGAAACGATTAAAAAATTAGAGCAATCCATAGAAAAGGACGGGAAAATAGGGTTTGAAAAACTAATTCACCAGACCCAAAAGGACGGTTGCGACATTTTCGGTTTCGGGGAAGACGTGCGTGCTTTCCATCCTTCCTATTGGAATAGGGAAATTAAAACGAAGCAGAAATGGGAAGATATGTATCGTGAAATGTCCGTTGAGGTAAGCCTACGTATAAATATTCGACGAATTGGCACGAAAACCAAATAAGCTTAGTTCCATACTAGGAGTTTTACGACCGCGGCTCGGGTGAGAAAGGGTTCGACAATGATTACCTTTAACTATTACACGGTTTTGTTGTTACTAATTTCTGGGATCCTCATTTTAAGTTTCGATGTTAGACTCTATGCGAAGACTGGTATGATCAAAGAAAAAAAAGGTGCCCTTCTTACAGGGTGGCTCAGTATAGCCCTCGCTTTCATTTCATTTTGCACCTACTATATTTATGAGAAATGGTTCTGGCACTAGACTTCCTGAATCAGTTAAGGAATAAACCTAATCCATTTCGTTATGCTGAACGGATTAGGTTTATTTGGTATTAGAGTAGAAGGAAGGGATTACTTACTCATGTTTTTTGAAAATGAGGACGGCGTTATGCCCGCCAAATCCAAATGAACTGGACAGGCCATATTGAAGTTCAGCCCGTCTTGCAACGAGTGGAACGTAATCAAGATCACACTTGGGATCTGGATTTTCTAGATTAATTGTCGGAGGGATGAGGCCGTCCTGTAAGGTTTTGATCAGTGCGACAGCTTCTACACCGCCAGCTGCGCCAAGCATATGGCCGAGCATGGACTTGTTTGCGCTGATCGGCACGTCATACGCGCCGCGACCAAGCAGCCGCTTGATGGCGAGCGTCTCTGAAAGATCGCCAGCGATCGTGCTCGTTGCGTGAGCGTTGATCGTGTCGATCTCCGCCGCGGCGATTCCCGCGTCGGCGATCGCTTCGCGCATGGCTCGGTAGGCCCCCGAGCCTTCAGGATCGGTCGCCACGATGTGATAGGCGTCCGAGGTCGATCCATAGCCGACGAGCTCGGCATGGATCCGCGCCCCCCGCCGCTCGGCATGCTCGAGCGACTCCAGCACGAGCACGCCGGCGCCTTCGGCGGCGACGAAGCCGTCCCGCTCCGCGTCGAACGGGCGGCTTGCCTGCTCCGGCGCGTCACAGCGCGTCGACAGCGCCGTCGCATTGCCGAAGCCCGCCAGCGCGAGGTCGGTGACCGTCGCTTCGGCGCCGCCGGCAATGACGGCGTCTGCGCCTCCGCGCTGGATAAGCTTGAAAGCTTCGCCAATGGCATTATTGCCCGTGGCGCAAGCGGTCACTGGAGCTAGCGAGGGGCCCTTGGCTCCGAATAGGATACTGACCTGTGCCGCCGCCATATTGGCGATCATCATAGGTACAACGGTTGGACTCACGCGGCTAGGTCCGCGGGTCAGTAACGTCCGATAATTGTCCAGAATCGTTTGGATACCGCCAATTCCAGAGCCAATATAGACACCTATACGTTCCTCATTCGTTGAATCAATGACTAATGCCGCATCATCAAGTGCCTGCTTGGCCGCGGCAACGGCAAATTGGCAGTATCGGTCCATTCGGCGTACATCTCGCCGACCAACTGCTGCTTCTGCATCAAAATTTCGAACAACACCAGCAAAATTGGTTTTATAATCTGTTACATCCATATGATCTATTTTGGTAATACCTGATCTACCATCCGTAAGATTCCCCCAGAACGTATCCACCTGATTACCAATGGGTGTAATGACGCCCATTCCTGTCACAACTACACGTTTCATTTGTTATTCCTCCTAATGGTTTGCTTTCCATTAGATTGTCACAATTTTTATCCTATTACAAGTTACGGTTTATACTGGTATAATAGCTTCTATGATAAATGCGTAGGAGGATTATGGCGTGGATACAAAGGAACGGTTACAGGCTCTATCCGAATTTTTAACTACACATCGTGCTAGAATTCAACCCAGTGAAGCTGGAGTGCTTGGCGGGAGCCGTAGACGAACACCTGGCTTGCGCAGAGAAGAAGTTGCTTCAATTGCTGGTGTCAGCACGACTTGGTATACATGGTTAGAGCAGGGTAGAGATATCAAAATGTCCGTGCAAGTATTGGACCGTATTGCTTTAGCTTTGCAGCTTAATGAGGATGAGCGCCAGTATCTCTTCATGCTGGCTCTCGAGCAGCCGGCACCGACCACATTTGTAGATCATATACCTACGATCAGCCCGGCTTTAAGCAGAATACTGACAGAACTTCACGATTGCCCCACGATTATTTCAGATCGTAGATGTAATATTGTTGGATGGAATCAAGCAGCCGCGGCTATATTCCTAGATTTTGCGATTATTCCTGTAGAGCAAAGAAATATGATATGGCTGCTTTTTACACGTAAAGAATTAAAGGCTCTGGCTGTAAACTGGCATGATTTTGTAAAGGGATTCTTGGCGATGTTTCGATCTTATTATGGGCAGTATGTGGGAGATAACTGGTACAGTGAGTTTATCGAGCAGATCAGTGAGCAGAGCCAGGATTTTAAAACTTTTTGGAACCAAAGTGATGTGAGTTCAGCCCCCGAAGTATTCATTGAATTCAGGCATGCCAAAGTGGGAAAGATGCTGTTCGATTTGACAACGCTTCAAGTACAAGGGCGTACCGATTTAAGATGTAGTGTGTATACACCTTCTCCCGGTTCGGATACCGATTCGAAAGTCAGACTTTTGATGAGCAAATTAGTAGATCAGGACCATGACTAATTTGTTTTAACAATTTTCAATGCATATCGCATAAAGCGGGACTGCGTCTAAAATAAGAATGTTATATGTAACTTCAAATCCAAGTGAAAAAGTGCTGCTATTTCGTTATTTTACGGAGTAGCGGCACTTTTTTTTGACATAGGACATGACATTTATCATACTCGCTACTTGACGTTTATGACTACAACGAAATGAAAGCGATATCTATAATGAAGATAGGATATTGCGACTTACGTTGACAACATGACCCGCTTACCATACCCGAGGAGGAACTCTACAATGACCCAATCTACGCTATCCAATTTAAAAAAACAGGTTGCCCCTTATGAAAAATCAAATACGAAGGCCAGTGTTAAACAGCTGCTCAACACCTTAGGACCTTTATTGCTGCTGTGGTATGCTGCCTATCTAAGCCTATCGGTATCTTATTGGATAACATTGCCGATTACGTTCATTGCTTCCGGGTTTGTTATACGGACTTTTATCATTTTCCATGATTGTTGTCACCAATCGTTCTTCAAAAGCCGTCGAGCTAACGAAATCATCGGTACGATAACGGGGATCCTTACACTCTTTCCTTATCAACAATGGAAAAACAGTCATTCAATTCATCATGCAACGAGCAGTAACCTCGAGAAACGCGGTACAGGTGATATGTGGGTTCTTACTGTCGATGAATATGCGGCGTCTCCATTATTGCGCAAAGTTGCCTATCGATTATATCGGAATCCTTTCATTATGTTTGGACTTGGCCCTATCTTTTTATTCCTATTTACGAACCGCTTTAATACAAAAGGTGCGAAGCGTAAGGAAAGAATTAGTACTTACTTGACTAATGTTTCCATCATCGGTTTATATGCATTTATGTGCTGGGCAATTGGATGGCAGTCGTTTGTTATGATCCAAGCTCCGCTCGTTTTCGTAGCCGGCTTGCTGGGGATTTGGTTGTTCTATGTACAGCATCAGTTTGAGGATTCCTACTTTGAGAACGAAGAGGATTGGAGTTATGTGAAAGCCGCGGTAGATGGAAGCTCTTATTACAAGCTGCCCAAGCTTTTGCAATGGATAACCGGAAATATTGGGTTTCATCATGTGCATCATTTGAGTCCAAAAGTGCCAAATTATAACTTGGAGAAGGCGCATAATGCAACTCCTCCGCTGCAAAAAGCAACGACGATTACTATTAGCACGAGTCTGCAATCGTTACGTTTCCGTCTTTGGGACGAGCAGAACAAAACGTTTGTCGGTTATAAAAATAAAAAACAGGTGCTCCCTAACCAAGATAAGCAAGATTCTTTGGGGAACAACTTAAAAGTCCGTAAATCGGTCATATAAGGAAAATAATCCAGTCCATACATGTTTATGTTAAAATAGAATGAAATCAACAACGAAGAAAAAGAGGGTAAGGAACCATGCAAAAGTGGCATCAGATTTTTCATAAAAAAACAGGTCTTAGTCCGTATGTATGGGTTGTCTTTTACATCCTCCCTTTTTACTTCATATTTCGTTCTTCTGCTACTTACCAAATCGTATTAGGCACTAGCATGATTATTGTTTTCTTTATCTGCTACGTGCTTTCCTTTGTCTCTAAAGGCTGGCTTATGTACTTCTGGTCGAGTGTACAAATTCTGATTTCAATTACCATGACCTTACTATTTAGTTATGTATATTTCTCGCTGTTTTTAGCTTTTTTTATTGGCAATATTCAAAATCGAGCCGGATTTATTACGTTGTACACCATTCATCTAGTCAGTACTATTGTAACGATCAACTATGGATTTGTATCCCAAAACCCTGTTTATATTACGCAGCTGCCGTTTGTCATCATTAACGTGATTGGCGTAATTCTCCTTCCAGTCACCACGTACAACCGAAACAGAAGTGATAAACTGCAGGGACAGCTAGAGGACGCAAATAAACGAATTTCCGAGCTTGTAAAGTTGGAAGAACGCCAAAGAATAGCCCGCGACTTACATGATACACTGGGTCAGAAGCTCTCATTAATTGGCTTAAAGAGTGATTTGGCGGGGAAATTAATTAGCAAAAACCCGACGAAAGCACAAATTGAAATCAATGATGTTCGGCAGACGGCTAGAAGTGCATTGAAGGAAGTGCGAGAAATGGTTACATCCATGCGGGGTACTAGACTCGAGGATGAGATGTTTCGCGTTAAGCAGATTTTGAAGGCTGCTGAGATCGACCTTATTTTGGAAGGGGATCCTCAGTTAACCAACACTTCATTAATGAACGAGAATGTGGTGAGTATGTGCTTAAAAGAAGCCATTACCAATATTATTAAACATAGCAGTGCATCTACCTGTTCGATCTCCATTGAGCCATCACAATCCGATTTGGTTATCAAGGTGGGGGACAATGGGGTCGGCATGGCCAAAGAATCTGTTGTTTTACTTGGAAATGGACTGCGCGGCATGAAAGAGCGGCTTGAGTTTGTGAACGGATGCATGGAAATTGTTTCAAACCAAGGAACGACGATCGTTATTAAAGTGCCGAATGTCTTCAAACCACCGGAAAGGGAGGCGGGGATATGATTCGAATTGTAATTGCCGAGGACCAACGAATGCTGCTTGGCGCACTTGCTTCTTTGCTGGATTTGGAAGAAGATATGCAGGTCGTTGGTACAGCAAGCAATGGCGAGGATGCTGTGAGATTGGTTCATCTTCATAAGCCGGATATTTGTATCATGGATATTGAGATGCCAGTCAAGAGCGGATTAGACGCGGCTGAGGAACTTAAGGGATTTGGCTGCAAGGTGATGATACTGACTACATTTGCCCGTTCCGGATACTTTGAAAGAGCTGTGAAGGCAGGTGCCAACGGTTATTTGTTGAAAGATAGCCCGAGTGAGGAACTCGCTACTTCGATTCGCAGTATCATGGCCGGACGCCGCATCTATGCCTCAGAGTTAGTAGATGACGCATATGGGGAAGAAAATCCATTGACCGAGCGTGAGAAGGAAGTACTGATCTTGATAGCCGATGGTAAAAATACGAAGGAAATCGCTGATCAAATGTATATAACCACAGGAACCGTCCGCAACTACATTTCTGTCATCCTTGATAAACTCAATGTAAGCAATCGTATTGAGGCTATTATGCGTTTTAAAGAAAAAGGATGGTTCAAGTAATAAATATGGCTAAAGAGAGCTTCGAGAACTCGGAGCTCTTTTTATTTTTCATAATAACAAAACATCAGGAATAAGAGGGAGAATCTGACTTAAGTAGAAGCCTCAACAAGACTTTCAAGCAGGGACCTTAAGCCTGTTTCGGTTAATGCATCAGTAATGAAGCCTTCTTTATTAAGTTTTAAGTTAATATGGGGTATCATCATAGTTCCCGCCTCAACAATTTTGGCATTGATCATGTTCAGCGTCAGGAGAATGGAATCATGCGCTTTGTCACCACCCATTGGAGTGGGAGACGCTGTGACTACCGCTGTCGGTTTATTCATAAACTGACCTGATGAAACTAACCAGTCCAGCGCATTTTTCAAAGCCCCAGGTACTCCATTCCCATACTCAGGTGTGCATATAAGAACGGCATCCGCTTCGTTTAGTTGTGTGCGCAGATCATGGACTGATTCTGGTCCGTCATCGATGTCAAGATCGGGGTTAAAATGCGGTAGATCACCTAAACCGTTGTATACAGTGAAGACTATATCTTTTTGAGCTAATCCTATAATAGCGTGTATAAGAGCTGTATTTGAAGACTTTTGGCGAAGACTCCCCGAAATGGCTAACACTTTTACTATTTTCTCCATCTGAAATCATCTCATTTCTTTGGTTGTTTCCTTAATCTTACATTGCAAGGTAGTCGAAAGTAAAATAACACAAAGAGAGCAGATGCTGTCGCGGTCTGTTCATATATGAAATAATTTCAGCTAAAATAGTAATGCTATTTTATTCTTATTAAGCTTCGTTGAAGCACCGTATCCCCTTCTTGTGGAGTAAAGGGCACATTCGTAACACCCGTTACATTCGTTACTAACTTGCGGTCATTGGGCTGTGTAATGCGAACTTCATATTTAAACCTTACCTTGGACACGTCTGCAAACAAGAAAACCGATTTATTAGATCCTACCTTTACTGTACACTTTTTTGTGTTGCAAGGACTTACCTTCAAGGGGATCGGTGAACCAGTAGACCAGTCAAACACTTGTACCGTTACCCTGCGGGAGCACTTTTTATTGAAGTTAACAACATCGACTAGGGCAAACTTGGTTTTATTCGGTCTCCGCAAAATACCAGTTGAGAATGTAACTCGCTTCGCATTCATCCTATCACTTCTCCTTCCTTTATTTATACAGTAAATGCAAAAGCGGCCAGTGTGTTTGTACATTTGTACGTTACAAGGGAAGGTGGAAGGGTTGTTAATTTGAGAAGATTATGGCAGTATATAAGCATATAACGAATGGGGGAAATGAGATTAATGCTAGATTTGCCAAATTGCCCAAAATGTCATTCAGCGTACACGTATGAAGATGGGAATCTATTGATTTGCCCAGAATGCGCGCATGAATGGACTTTAGAATTGGAAACGGAAGATCGTTCCGATAACAAAATTGTAAAAGATGCCAATGGAAATGTCTTAAACGACGGTGATACGGTTACAGTCATCAAGGACCTTAAAGTAAAAGGAAGTTCATCCGTTATCAAAATAGGTACAAAAGTTAAAAATATACGTTTGGTTGATGGTGACCATGATATTGATTGCAAAATTGATGATTTCGGAGCAATGAAATTAAAATCCGAATTTGTTAAAAAGGTATAGGTTTGAAAGTCGCGATAATCGCGGCTTTTTTTGATTTTTCCAGCAATTTTTTTATCAAAATAGTACTAACATTTAGGTAAGTAGATTACCCTAAGCCAACTATGTTAAGGAAAAGTGCGTACTTTAGAAGCGCCGCAGATTCAGGTATGATAATCATGGAGATATGAAAAAGTAGATATCACTTCACGCTGGAAAAACGAGCTTTGCTCTATAAAACTACTGGAGGAGATAAAAATGAAATATAGTTACTTAGGTCGTTCGGGGTTAAAAGTCAGTAAATTGTGCCTTGGAACCATGAACTTCGGTGTAGATACAGAGGAAAAAGAAGCTTTTCGCATCATGGATGCTGCGTTGGATGCTGGAATCAACTTTTTTGATACGGCAAACATTTATGGTTGGGGAGAAAATGCTGGGCGTACGGAGGAAATTATCGGTCGCTGGTTCGCACAGGGCGGCGGACGTAGAGAGAAAACGATCCTAGCTACGAAGTTCTATGGAGACATGCATGACGTGAACGACGGACCTAACCGGGAAGGCGGACTTTCCGCTTACAAGCTTCGCCGACATTTGGACGCGTCATTGCGCCGTCTACAAACGGATCATATTGAGCTTTATCAAATGCACCATGTGGATCGCAACGTATCTTGGGATGAGTTGTGGGAAGCTTTTCAAGTTCCAGTGTACCAAGGGAAGATCGGCTATGTAGGCTCTAGTAACTTTGCAGGTCGTGATTTGGTGAAAGCGCAATATGAAGCCAAAGCTCGTCATCTTATTGGTCTTATATCTGAGCAGCACAAATACAGCTTGCTCTGCAGGCTGCCTGAACTTGAGGTACTGCCAGCGGCCGAGGAACTTGGAATTGGTGTAATCGCATGGAGCCCGCTAGATGGCGGATTGTTAGGCGGCAATGCTTTGAAGCCGATTGAAGGCTCTAAACGAGCGAGTAACCCTGAAAGGGTAGAGAAGTTTCGTGCACAGCTTGAGGCTTTCTCGACTTTAAGCAAAGAACTTGGTGAGAGTGAAGCGAATGTGGCATTGGCATGGACGCTAGTTCACCCAGCTATGACAGCACCGATTATTGGACCGCGTACGTTAGAACAATTTCAAAATACACTGCGTGTTGTAGATATTGAACTTGATGAATCTACGTTAAAGAAATTGGATGAAATCTTCCCGGGTCCAGGAGGAGCAGCTCCACAGGCATATGCTTGGTAAAAAGGTAAGAATAAACAACGTTTCACTAAAGTTTTGAGATGCACCCCTTAAGAAAAACATTGGAAAATTGATTCCAATGAATTCTAAGGGGTGTATTTTTTTATGAAAGCATAAGTCATTGGGGAACTTACCGTTATAAACCTTGACACATGTTGGTTCATGGGGGACAATGTGTTTAATTCCACAAAATAATAAATATAATCGCTTGTAAACGTCACAATCCCACATTTATGGATTACTTTATTGAATGAAATTTTCTTAAGGAATCATCTACCCGACTATCAGGAGGAACTCTTTTGCTTCGATTGATTTTATTTTACCTGCCCATGGGCGCCTCAGCATTGCTTGCCTCACTGACTCACGTCATCATCAGCGGGGTACTTGCCCGCTCGCCGCACCCTGATCTGACTATAAGCGGTTATGCGCTTGCACTCAGTTTGTCGTTTATCCTGGAACAGGCTATCGCTCCACTACGGCAAACCAGTGCCAAATACGTGAAGGATCAACACTCGTTTCGTGAAATGGTGCGCATGATCGTTACGATTGTTGGCATCATTGCATTGTTTAACGCGCTGATTGCATGGACGCCGCTTGGTCGGCTCTTGTTTCACTACGTTTTTGGGGCGCAAGACAGCTTGTTGGATGCTACAGTCAATGCTTATCAAATCTTGATGTTTGTTAACGTGTTTTCCGCTGCCCGCAGCTTGTACCAGGGCATTATAATCCAACATCTGTTGACCAAATGGATGACTATCGGCATTCTGATTCGCTTATTCGTCATGGGCCTTATGTCTTGGGCTATGGTTACCTGGAATCTAACTAACGACAGCAGGTACGGAGCGATGTTGTTCTTGGCAGGGATGGCCATTGAGAGCGCGGTTGCTTGTTTTGAAGGTCATTATCTTGCAAGACGGCTGCCTGACAAGCTGCCTTCCCATCCGATCAGACGCTGGAAGCCGGATATATTCCCGTTTTACATGCCGCTGCTGTATGGATCGATTGTTTCTATTGTAATCGCTCCAGCAACGAACGCGGCTATGAACCATAGTCTAGATCCCATTCAGGCGATCGCCGCCTTTGCGGTCGCTTCCAATCTAGCGGGACTGATCGCCGGATTCGCCAGCTTTTTACATCAAGCTGTGCTCAATTTCCATGAAGAGCAGCCGCGACATGTCCTTGCGCTGACGACTGCGCTCTCGATAATTTCCACAGCCCTTGTCGCTTTTCTTGCCTGGTCGCCACTCGGTCACATCGTACTCGAGAAAGGGCTCGGCATTCACGGCGAACTGCTTCGTAACTGTACAACCATCTTGGGTGTGCTCATCATTAGATCGGCGTTCTATCCCTGGATCGACTATTTGAACGGGCTTGCTATGTATCATGGTGTAAATAAGACAATCGCTTACAGCAAATTCGGCAATGTGATTTTATCAGTGACGATACTTTTCCTTCTAGTGGACTACAATCCTGGGCTTAATGGTCTGATCGCTGGGATCACTAGTTCCGTCGTCGTTGTGTTCGAGCTCAGTTTGTCTATTTATTTATTTAGTAAAGCTGTACAGCGGCAAACGCTCCATACGATCGAAGCGGCGTTATAAAGCAAACGGACTAAAAAAGGGAAGAAGCCTTCGGGAATTCATCACAAAGAAATGCCAAGCCGGAATTGCCCGGGGGTGATGTTTTCGAATTTTTTAAACACTTTGAAAAAATGCCGCGGATTTTCGTAACCTACAAGCTCCGCAATGGTGTTGATCGGCCATTCCGGATTCTCTTGCATGATTTGCTTGGCTTTGGCAAGCCGAAACGTATGCAAGTAGTGGAGGAAGGTTAATCCCATCTCTTTACGAAACAGCATGCTGATGTAATTAGGATGCATTTGCACATGATCCGCAACGGCATCGAGCGATAAATCCAGCTTGTAATTGAGTTCCACGAAAGCGACAATTTTATCGATTGCCTGAGTGTGCGGCTGCTGACGATCGGTGCTGCGTGCATATCGAATTAGCTGTGCGATGATCTCCGATACACTGATATTTTCAAGCGTGGCGTTGCTTTGCGAAAATAGTTTGGTTGCGGCATGCTCACCCCAAATGGCTTCAGGCGCTAGGCCAACACTTTGCAGGTAGACACCGACACAGATAAGAAACTGCTCACGCAGCTTATTATTACAATCCGCATTGCCTGAGAAATGAGGAAGTATGGACTGAATGTCCTTATCGATCTGTTCGATAGAAATCTGTTGGGCTAGCGAATGTTCAATATATTGAACAAGATTATCATAGTCACTATGTATGTTCTCTGACTCTGGTTTATATATCGTCAAACTGCTATTGGAAAAGTACCGATTGAATAACATCGCAGCCATCGCTTCAATATACAGATCACGCAAATTATCGTTAGCGTTCTTGCTCACACTGACCCCGATGCAATATCCGCTGACCTGTATTTTCTTCGTATCGAACAGCTCGCCACATGCATGCCGCAACTCTTCGTCTGTCGGTACATCCACACCGTTCGTAATGAGGACAGTTTGCCGTAAGAAACGGGACTGGACGGTGTAAGTTTTCTTGCAAACGTGCGATAGAAGGGCACAAATACCTTCCAGACGTTCGGCGGTCAAGAGAGGAATACTCTCGTATGCCTGGAAGACGATGATCGTCGTATACGGATCGGGAAGAAGGGTGTGCAGCTGCTCAGGCTTGAGAGGCATGTCCTCCAATGGCGTATTGTAAAGGATATGTTCTTTGAGAAGCAGAAGGTCATGCTCAATGGTTTGCTTCTGTTCCTCCCGAATCGCAAGCCCAACTCTCGTGAGTACAGTGATTAGTTCTTCTTTATTAATCGGTTTCAACAAATAATCGATGACTTGATAGCGCAGAGCTTGTCTAGCATAGGCGAAATCACCATAACCGGTTAAAATAACGAAACGGCTGCAAAGGTTCTGAGCTTGTATTTCTTTTATAAGAGCGAGTCCGTCCATTTCCGGCATATGAATATCCGTTAGGATCAAGTCGGGCTGAAAATAGGCTAGCTTTTGCAGTGCATCAACGCCGTCGGCAGCGCCGACGATCTCGATAAACGATGTATTCGCTTTCTGGATCATGCGGATAATCCCGTTTAAAATGATAGGCTCATCATCGACAACCATCAGCTTCATTGTATTGCCCCCTTAGCTAACTTGAGTATACACGTTGTCCCCACGTTGAGCTTACTCTCCAATTGAATGCCTGAACCTTCACCAAAAAACATTTTAACGCGTTCGTTAACATTAAAAATACCGAGACCCCCGCCATCCGTTTGCAAATGCTGGACATCCATTTTACCGGTTAACACACCTTGGATGAGCACAAGCCTTTCTTCCTCAATGCCTGCGCCAGAATCCTCAACAGCAATGAACATACATGTAGAATCCTCCCAGATACGGATCGAAAGCAAGCCTTGTTTTCTTACATTCGCGATACCGTGAACAATGCTGTTTTCAATAATCGGCTGCAGCATATAGTGAGGGCAATTAAAGTTATCGATATCAGCATCTATATCGAAAGATACTTGCAGCCGGTCGGCCAGCCGAATTTGCTGGATTTTGATATAGTCTTTTACATTTTCTACTTCTTCTCTCAGCGAAGTCTCGCTTTTCGTTCCCGATAGACTGTAGCGAAATAGTTTGCCAAGTGTATAGGACATTTCAGCTGCTTCTGGGTCATCGTTCGCTTCCGCGATCATGCGTATCGATTCGAGCGTATTGTACAGGAAGTGAGGCTTGATTTGCGCCTGCATCATGAGATAGGCAGACTCTTTTCGCAGCATTTCCGAGCGGTGTACGGTATTCACCAACTCATCCATACGCCTGATCATCGCATTATAGGCGGAGGTCAGATGTCCAACCTCATCCTTATTAATTTCCCCGTGATAGAGCGGGAAATGGTTTTCGTCAACTCGACGCATATGTTTGGAAAGCTTCAAAATGCGCTTCGTAATCGAACTAGCGATCAGGTAGTAGATGCCGGAAAGTAGTAATAAAAGGATGGATACGGTTAATACGAGTACGTATTTGTTTTTTTTGATACCAATAAAGACATCATCAACTTGCTCAATCATGACAAACTGAAGTTTAAGGCCTTCGGCATAAAACGATTCAATTAGCATTTTATTTCCGTTAACTTGTTGATACGAGTATTTTGCGTTCGATTGGAGGACATCGGCAAATAAGGCTTGTTCTGAATCCTGAGATAAGGGGATTTTTTTCACAAGAGAAATGACTTGGTGATCCTGATCAAGCACATATAAATTGCTTCTGTTGTTCAAATTTAGCGATTCTAACAAAGGTTTAATTAATTTGGAAGTTACTTTAATATCGAGGAGACCGATATCCTGTTCAAAGTTCCGGTTTCCGATTTTATGAACAAAATGTAGGTTGATGTCTGGATTCGACCCGTTATTTATCGTAATCCATTTCCCAATACCAAGTGGGAGTTTCTTTATGCTCTCGTCTAGTTTGGACTCGTCCATCCTAGCCATTTCGGGCCGAAAAACCATACCGTTCTGCTGCTCCATATAGATAGTCATTCCGTCGATCAGTCGATTGGATGACAAAATATAAGAGAATAGGGGTCTGATATAGGTTAAAAAATTAGAGACCTGATCGAAATCGGTCCGGTAGTTCCCACTTAAATAAGCAATGGTATTCGAATTATTTTGAAATAATTGATAAGCGGATTCGATCTGCACCGTGCTTACATTTAAGTTGTTAAGCACCTGATTAACAATTTTCTGCCTGCCTTGTGCATACTCTTCGAGAAAACTGTTGTAGTTCTGGTTATACAGAAATAGGCCGAATGAAATAATCGGAATAAAGATGATGACGATATAGCCTATCGCCATTTTTTTCACAATCGACAAATTTTGAAAGTTAATCATTGGCTTTGTTATGATTCATCACACCACCTTATGAACGGACACTACTGCTTAAGAATGATCCCTATAAATTTAATTCAAGCTCCTTTATCATAGATCCTGTAAGCGCTTAATTTTAACTTTAACTTTAACGTAAATGCAGTGAGGGGGAGTATCATGAGTATAGCACTTAGAATGGTAAAGAAAAACTGGCAACTCTATCTGATTATCTTGCCGTCACTCGTATATTTGATTATTTTTAAATACGTACCTATGGCTGGCGTACAAATTGCTTTTAAAAATTATATGGTTACCAAAGGGATATGGGGAAGCGATTGGATTGGTTTTAAGCACTTTGTAGACTTTTTCCATTTGCCTATTTTTTGGAGGGTTATCAAGAACACGTCACTGCTTAGCCTTTACTCGCTTCTAATCGGGTTTCCGGCGCCAATTATACTCGCTCTTGCCTTAAACGAATTGAGAAATGGAATTTTTAAGCGGGCCGTACAGCTGGTCACGTTCGCGCCGTACTTCATTTCAACCGTCATCATGGTTTCGATCATTATGCTGTTTCTTTCCCCGCAGCTTGGTTTCGTCCATCTCTTGGCTGATAAATTCGGATTTCCAGCGGAGAATATCATGTCAAAGCCGGAGTACTTCAAAACCGTGTATGTACTTTCTGACGTTTGGCAATTTACGGGATATGCCTCGGTCATTTATATTGCGGCACTAGCAGGAGTGGATCCGCATTTGTATGAAGCAGCCAAGGTGGATGGTGCCTCCCGTTTCCAAAGGATGATTCATATCGACTTGCCAAGCTTAATGCCGACAGCCGTCATTCTGCTTATTCTGAATGCAGGGCAAATCATGAATGTTGGATTCGAGAAGGTGTACCTGATGCAAAATGCGATTAATGTTGGGGCATCCGAGGTTATTTCCACCTATGTTTACAAAATGGGCTTGGTCGGAGCGAATTTCAGTTTCTCTGCAGCGGTAGGACTATTTAATTCAATCGTTAATTTGCTGCTGCTTATAGTAGTCAATTATGTGGCTAGAAAAAATTCTGAGACGAGTTTGTGGTAGGAGGTAGAAATTATGGTAAATCCCGAGCAGACTTTGACGTTAGACGTGCGAAAGGCACCTACCCGCATTCTTGAAAACAGTGTGGACAGAATTTATTTGTTCTTTGTCTATTTGTTTTTGATCATATGTTTGATTATCGTAGCTTATCCGCTCATCTACATTGTTAGTTCATCATTCAGCTCATCGTCAGCCGTCATCTCAGGTAAGGTTTGGCTGTTCCCGGTTGAACCTACACTTCGAGGCTACCAAGCCGTATTTCAAAATCCGCAAATCTTGACAGGGTACGGCAACTCTTTGTTCTATCTCTTCTTCGGGACATTGCTTAGCGTTTCATTGACGATAACGGCTGCTTATCCGCTTTCTCGCAAAAACTTTTATGGACGCAACGTCATTACGGCACTATTCGTTTTTACGATGCTGTTCAGCGGGGGATTAATTCCTTATTATTTGACTGTGAAAGGGATGGGCTTACTCGATACGAGATGGGCGATGATTATTCCAGGCGCGATTTCGGTTTGGCAAGTCATTCTGGCGAGAACGTTTTTCCAGACGTCGATTCCTTCGGAACTCACAGAGGCCGCACATTTGGATGGATGCAGCGACTTCAAGTTTTTATTTCGAATTGTGATTCCGCTTTCCAAACCCATCATTGCCGTTCTAGTCCTCATGTACGCTATCGGGTATTGGAATTCCTATTTTGAAGCATTAATTTTCTTGAAATCGGCTAATCTGTATCCGCTTCAGCTCATTCTAAGGAACATTCTAATTCTGAATTCGATCGATCCTACGATGATTAAAGATGTTAGAGAACTTGCGGAAAGGCAAGGCTTGAAGGAGCTGCTTAAATATTCGCTGATCGTCGTCGCAAGCGCTCCCGTACTTATTCTGTACCCTTTTGTGCAAAGACATTTCGTGAAGGGGTTATTGATTGGTTCTCTGAAAGGTTAAATCTAGTTACATACTGAAAGGAGGGATGCGAGGCACGAACAGATCAGGTTTGCCCCCGAGGATGGATTGGCTATGAAAAACAAGGAGGGTTTTGAATGGTAAGTAGAGGAACCAGAAAAACATGGTTATCGGTGGTCCTGATTTTATTCATTACTTCGCTTGTAATCGGTTGTACGTCGAATAGCGATGAACCAAAGGGTAGCGCTAGCCCTAATGGGGGCGGAAGCGCAAGCGGGGGAGCAAACGTTAATACAACAGGCTTTCCTATCGCCAAAAATAAAATTACGATGAGTGCTTTCGCGCCGCAATCGGCTAATATTGCAGATTTGAATACAAATTGGTTTACCAAGTATTTGGAAGATAAGACGAATGTTCATTTGAACTGGCAGCTTGTACCGGGAGAATCAGCGGCGTTGAATGAGAAAAAGCAGCTGTTGCTCGCTAGTGGCGACTATCCCGATATTTTCATGCAAGGGAATCTAACAAAAGAAGAGCAGCTGCTGTACGGTCAACAAGGCGTATTGATCCCGTTAAACAAGTTAATCGATCAATACGCACCGAACATTAAGAAAGCGTTTAAAGACATTTCGTATTTGGAGAAGGCGATCACAGCACCAGATGGCAATATTTATGCGATCCCTTCCGTAAATGAATGCTATCACTGCCAGTTTTCAGCCAAAATGTGGGTGAACACAAAATGGTTGCAAAAGCTCGGTCTTAGCGCACCGAAGACGACTGACGATTTCTATAACATGTTGAAAGCTTTTAAAGAAAAAGATCCGAATGGAAACGGTAAGGCTGATGAAATTGCGTTCACGGGTTCTCCGACTGGTTGGCACACGGATGTTGAGACGTTCGTGATGAACGCGTTCGTCTATTACAATGCGGATAACAACTATTTCATGATGAACGGCGGCAAACTGGCAACATCGGTTGACCAACCAGGCTTCAAAAAAGGTTTGCAATTTTTGAACAAACTGTATGCGGAAGGCTTGATTGATAAGGAAGCATTTACACAAAAATCGGATGCGCTTACCCAAAAAGGGAATAGTCCTGATGCGGCGATTGCCGGTGCTATTCCAGCAGGCTGGTTTGGCGAATTCACGGATGCTTCTCCAAAGGCAACACGACACAAAGACTATGATCCGATCGCGCCGCTTACAGGACCTGACGGAGCCTCATTCACAGCACACTACATCGGTATCGGGAACTCGGTGTTTGCAATAACGAATAAAAATAAAAATCCGGAAGCGGCCATTCGTATAGCCGATTATCTGTACTCAGAAGAGGGGACAACAATGTCCAACTCTGGGGAAGAAGGCCGCAACTGGGTGAAGGCGGATGCGAATGATAAAAATACGCGTGGAACCGCAGCAAAGTTCAAGGTGAAGGAAACGTCTTACGGGGTAGGACAGGTGCAGAACGATCATTGGAATCAAATGGGACCGAACCTTCGTTCGGCTGAATATCGCGAAACTGCTTATGCAGCCAGTCAGGAAATCTATACAATGGATGGCTTGGAAACTCGCTTGTACAAGGCCACCAAGGAATTATACGAAGGACATCAACCGAAAGAAGAATTCCCGACAGATATTTTCTTGACTAGCGATCAAGCTAATCAAGTGAAGCAGTTAAAGCCAATCATTACAGATTACGTCAAACAGTCCATGCTTCAGTTTATCATGGGGGCTAAAAGCATTGACAAAGACTGGGATGCTTACTTGAAGGGCCTTAAAGATTCCGGCATGGATCAATTCATCAAAATCTATCAGGATGCCTATGACAAAGTGTATAAAAAATAGGAATTGCGCCTGATCGTACGAATTAGTGAAGAACCTTCAAACCTATAGTAGGGTTGAAGGTTCTTCATCCGTTGAGACTTAATAATGGAAGGTGATAAAGATGGTGAAAGAAAATAAAAGCGGATATTTAACGAAACAACAAATTGAATTTTATAATGTGGAAGGTTACATCGTACTTGATCGTTTATTATCAGATGAGGAATTAGCGCCTGCGCAAGAAGCGATGACGTATAAGGTTTCGATGATTGCCGACGAATTGTTTCGTGACGGACTTATTGAAGATAAATTGGTTGACCGTCCGTTTAAATATCGGCTTGCTGAACTTTTTGAACATTTAACCGCTGAGGAATTTTTGAAATACGGACGAAGTTGGCGTGACCGGATCCCTGGTTATTTTCATTTAATGAGCAACGTTAAAATTCTTAATGCCGTTGAATCTTTGATAGGTGGTGAGCTTTTCTCGAATCCCGTTTATAATGTTAGGCCGAAGATTCCGAGGGTTGCCGCTGGAGCAGTGCCATGGCATCAAGATAAATCATACTGGCCGGACGCTAATTCTAATCCTGTCATTACGGTGTGGATCCCTTTAGTTGACGCTAATGAAGTGAATGGCTGTTTGCATATTAAACCGAAGACACACCGAAAACCACTCTTGAAATGGCACCAAGAATCTGATACTGGAACCGGATATACGGCATTGAGGGAAAGTCAATTAGGGAACACAAAGACTGTTGTATTGCCCGTTTCCGCTGGCAGCGCAATTCTATTCAATGATCGTTGTCTCCATATGTCAACACCGAATCAATCTGATGAAGTAAGGTGGAGCGTGGATTTGCGTTACCAGCCGACAGACCAGGATCCTATGATAGCGCATGGAGCAGGCTTCTTGGCTAGAAGCTACAAACATCCGGAGCGAGTTGCAACTCTTGAAGATTGGTTAGAGGGACGTCCTGAGCATGGCATATAGTGTGCGTATGTTGATGTGAAAATAGCGGTCCAAAAAGCCGCTGAAGATGCCTGTGAGATAAACAGTGCACGCAGAGTTTGCCGACCTGTGACGCAATGATGAAAAGTATCGTTACAGCATCAAAACGATGATTGAGCTCCCTTGCAACAATGAAAAACATCGTTCCAGCAATCTTTTTTGGGCCGTTTTACTCCCAATCTCTCTCGTAACGATGTAAAACAACGGTGCAGCAATCGTAATGCTACCTCAACTTGAATCTAACGATAAAATACATCATTGCAGCAAAAGTGGCTGTCCACAAAGTGAGACAGCCTCTTCAGTATTATTAAGCAAATCATTTTTTGTCAATGATCGCGACCGTACAGCGAGAAATGCATATGAGTTGATTATTTTCATCGGAAATTTTAATTTCCCAAACCATTGTTTTCCTGCCTTTGTGCAAAGGGCTAGCAACAGCAGTTACGATACCATCTTTCTTACTCTTGAGGTGATTGGCGTTAATTTCAAGTCCTACAGCAGAATGTTTCTCTTTATTGATATTAATTTCAGAAGCGATAGAAGCTGCGGTCTCAGCCAATAGGACAGAAGCCCCTCCATGTAAAATCCCTGCTGGTTGGTGTGTAGCTGGTCCAACTGGCATCGTCATCACTACACGATCAGGAGTTAGCTCTACAATTTCAATGCCTAGCGCACTGATAGCGGTATTCTGACTTCTTTCTCTCATGAACGAAATAAAGGAATCCTTATCCATGCCGTAGGACTGATAAATTTCTTCGGATACGATCATAACCATAACCTCCCTAAGGTCTAGAAAATATTACGAATCCTTCCCTCAGCAACAGAACATCTTCGGACAAATCGAATATGATCACACAAAGTAGGAGCTGTATATATTTTATGTCCAAAGATTCAAACATAGGCTCATAATCTCGGTTGGAATAGGAGGGAGGGGCTCACCAGAGCTCACTTATTCCTTTGACTCGGTTCGGGCAAGCTCCTGTCGTACAATTGGCGCTACCTTGGTGCCGAGCAATTCGATAGCCCGCATGACCTCATGGTGCGGCATCGTTCCAACATTTACATGAAGGAAGAAACGAGTTATTCCCAAATTTTTACGCAATAGAATGATCTTTTCTGCGACGTATTCGGGATCACCGACGTAAAGAGCGCCCCGCATACTGCGTGCGGCATCAAAAGTTGCGCGGTTGTAATTCTGCCCCCAACCCCGTTCACGCCCGATAACGTTCATTTGGGCCTGCGTTGAAGGGAAAAATAAATCGGCAGCTTGCTCGGTAGTTTCTCCGACAAATCCATGCGAGTGAGTCGCAATTGACAGCTTGTCAGGGTCGTGCCCAGCTTTCATGGCAGCCTCTTTGTAAAGTGCGACTAAGGGAGCAAAACTCTCGGGCATTCCGCCGATAATGGCGAATACGATGGGGAGACCCAGCATTCCTGCACGAACAGCGGATTGTGCACTCCCGCCGCTTGCGATCCACACCGGCAGTGGGGTCTGAACGGACCGAGGATAAACACCGAGGTTATGGATGGCGGGACGATGACCGCCGCGCCAAGTTACCTTTTCGGAAGATCGGATCGCAAGCAGCAGTTCCAGCTTTTCGTCGAACAATTCATCATAATGATCCAGACTATATCCGAAAAGCGGAAAGGATTCAATGAACGAACCCCGGCCCGCCATAATTTCGGCTCGGCCGTTAGAGATGCCGTCAAGTGTGGAAAAAGCTTGATACACGCGAACCGGGTCGTCAGAGGACAGCACCGTTACGGCGCTTGTGAGCCTGATTCGCTTGGTCATGGCAGCTGCAGCTGCCAGCACAACAGCAGGCGAGGTGCCTGCGTAATCGGCACGATGGTGCTCTCCAATGCCATAGACATCCAGCCCGACCTGATCGGCTAGTACGATTTCTTCAACCGCATTGCGTAAACGCTCGGCATGACTGATGACTTCTCCTGTCACAGGGTCTGGTGTAGTCTCCAAGAATGTACTTATTCCTATTTCTATGTTGGTTGCCATATCGGTCATAATGTTTCACCTCCTTCATTATCTATATTAACTCATTTATTTATGGTTTCTCAAATTTAGTAAGAGTGAGAGGAGCAACGAAGGCTTTAAAGCGAATATTAATATAGGTAGGGCTTGCGCCCGCGAGTTTAAGACGTTATCGTAAAAGGCAGGGAGGCGAGGCAAATCCTATGCTGGAACCGGGGAAAACATATAATACGGCAGTGGAAGTAACGCTCGAAGTGATCGGAGGCAAGTGGAAGCCAGTCATTTTATTCCATCTCACATTCGGTACGAAACGCAACGGTGAGCTGATGAGCTTAATGCCAACGGTTACACAAAAAGTACTAACCCAGCAGCTGCGAGAATTGGAGGAGGACGGGGTTGTTACCCGGATCTCATATAACCAGGTACCGCCAAAAGTCGAGTATGAGATCACAGAGTATGGCTTGAGTTTGAAGGAACTTCTTCATATCATGTGCAGATGGGGAGATAGGCATGTTGAGCGTGTGTATGGTGATAAGGTCAAGATCTTGGAAAATGCAGTACGCTTGAATGAATCATGATCAGTGATAAGACAGAAACCGGTCTCTGAATTTCAGAGGCCGGTTTCTTATGTGAAGTTATGGAATAACCTTGCGTTGACGTAAATCCGCGAAGATTTCAAGGAACATTGCTTCTGTATCAATAAACTGGTGAAAGCCGAAACGACGCGCTTTCGTACCGTCAGCAAAAAAGTCGTAATCCCAAGAAAACACAAAGTCACCGAACCGCCAGGAGGATACGTCACTGTAGCTGTTATCCACCAACCCGTGCTTCTTCACCATGGCGTTCCATAGCGGCTCCTTGTCGGCCATGACTACATCCAAGGACATCTGCAGCGGAGGTGCTGTCTCTAGGCCGAAATACGCAGCAATCTTAGGCCAAAGTTCGTTCCACCGGAAGAGATCTCCGTTCGTGATGTTGAACGCCTGATTCGCGCAACGTTCATCTGTCGCTGCCCAGACGGTGGCCTTGGCCAACAATCCCGCGTCGGTCATCTCCAGCAGGCTGTTGTAGGCTCCCTGCTTACCGGGAAAACGGAGCGGCAACCCGAGCTCCTTCGACATGGAAGCATAGATTGCGATAACCATCGCTAGGTTCATTGGATTGCCTAATGCATATCCGCAAACGACGGAAGGGCGAAGCGCCGACCAGGTCCAGCTGCTACCTTTTTGCCGATTTTCAAGGAATTGCTGTTGGTCAACATTAAACTCAGGCGGCATGTGATAGGCATCTGTTTCACGAGCTGGAGTCTTGAAGGGACCGAGGTGCGCGCCATATACTTTGTAACCCTGCATGAGACTGATATGCTGGAGGTATGGAGAGATTGGCTCGATCGCATTAACGATGTTAACAAGCATGGCTAAGTTTGGGGGGACCAATTCGGCCCAGGTAGGACGGTCTTGATAAGCCGCATAGAAGATATGGGTAACTTCCGTTAGACTTCCAAGTTTCTCACGGATATCATTTTCATTAAGTAGATCGACGGCTATATATCGGACTCGGTTGTTGGACATCCCGCCCCGCCGTGATACACCAATGATATCCCAGTCGTGAAGCTGCTCCAAATAGTCGATAAGATTTCTACCAATAACACCGTTAGCTCCGACAACAAGAGCGATTTTGCGTGGTGTGGCTTCTTTTGTATTCATAAAATATCCTCTCCTACTCCGTGGTGGTTTCAACATCATTGTGCACTTTGGAGTGTTGAATGAAAAGTACGCACTTTGAGGTCATATAGTTACTTCAAAGTAATAAAAGGCAGTGGAGAAGGGACGCTGGGAACAGCCAGTATCTTATTTAAATTAGGCTGAGATCGAAGAGTGTGAGCGTAATCGTAACTCGGAATAGAGATTTAACAACAAATAAGCTGGATTGGGCGAACCCTATCCAGCTTGCTTACTTGTATTCGGTTAGTTGGAGTGTTAACGCAACGTCTTTAAAGCACCGCTCCAGGCGACGACTTGATCGAATAGCATGTTGGCGGCTGCTTCCTGATGAGGTGCGGGCTTCACAACGCTGTAGTTTTCAAAATCCGTAAAGAGCGAAAGGGTGACCTGAGCACGTACGTCAGCCACATGCAGCTCACCTAAGATGAGTCTCAGGTTTTCTGCCGCACGAGCTCCGCCTGTGCCACCGCCATAGCTGACGATGCCTGCCGCCTTATCTTTCCATTCATTGAAAAGAAAATCAATGGCGTTTTTGAGCGCTCCAGAGACGGCATGATTATACTCGGGCGTTACGAAAACAAAGCCATCATACGAATGGATTGCTTTCGACCAAGCCACCGTATGCGGCTTCGTATATTGAGCCAACATAGGCGGCTTTGGTTCGTCATATAACGGTAAATTGAAGTCAGCAATATCCACGATTTCGTATTCAGCGTCACTGCGTTTTTGTGCGATTTCGTGAACCCATCGAGCGACTGCTTCACCTCTGCGTCCAGGACGCGTGCTGCCAATTATGATTGCGATTTTTAGCATTGTTATTTCCTCCGTTATGTTGACTGTATTTTTATTGCAATATGATATTCAGTTCCAATTACCTCCTTCCGTTTATACCCATGGAAAATGTTAACAGACAACATCCTTACATTTCAAACGAAACAACCGTTATAACTAAAGTTTCTGTTGATATAGGAGGGGCTATTTCTCAAATGGCTGTTGCTATTTTAAGAGAATGCGTGCTTAATTGGAAAATGTAGAAATAAGCCAACAACTTAAAAGGGATCAAGTTATTTGTCAAAAGTTCAAGACAAAAACTGATCCCTTTTCCAATTACAATGTCCGATTAAATTTTTCAACAATATGATCAATAACGGGTTGAATTCTTGAGTCGTCGACAATTGACATCTTGTCCGCTTTGAATAATTGAACTTTTTTGAAATGATAATAATCATAAAGAACTTGTTGAATGGACATTTGGTTATAAAGCAAATACTTAATATTTATAATTTCTCGAAGCAAAATATCGTCCTGAAGCAAAATAAACTTTTCATTGACGTTATTGAAAATACCTTTGTTTTTTCCATCCTGATAGAATTTAAGGGTCATCTGTTCGCGTCTGTTCAAAGTACTTTTCAGATCATCGTATAAATCCGGATAAGCTGCTTGAAGATCCTTTAAAAATACATCTGTAATCTTTCCTACAAGAGATACCGATTGCTCAAACAACTGTTGAAACCAGACCCCGAACGATTCCTCGTCATCATCCGAATTCCGTTCTTCTTGCTTCTCTATATAATCTACAAAAATTCGCACAACGCCTTCGATGACTTCTTCTTTTGAAGAAAAGTGCTTATACATAGTGGCTCTGCTTACATCCATGTATTTGGCAATGTCGTCCATCTTCAAGTTCTGAAAGCCGTCTTTCGTGACGGAAGTAATTAATTTTTTTAGCAACTTATTACGTGATTTATCTTGCTGGTTCTCAATGGGCATATTCATTCTTTTCCCTTCTGCAAACTCTCCTTCTTATTATACATAACATTGAAATGAATAAAAACATTTAACACTTAATAGACGAAAAATATATAAATTGTCACTCTGGAAATAACGGATCCATATAGAACATGATGAACGCCGCGGCAATGATCGGAAATGACTCTTGTCCCATCGAAGGTTTTGTACCCGATGAGGTCAATGCCTTTCTCGTGAAAAGAGGACTACAAGGAAACGGGGGAGAAGACGGCATAAGCGCGATGATCGCTTGTGGTTATGTAAAATCGTAAAAAATTCCATGTGTATCATAAATTAACTAATACAGAAATCTCGGCGATTCATTATGATGGTAATTGAAAGCGTATAACATTCTCGCAAAAATGAGGAAAGAAGGGGTTCATAATGAGAAGAAGTTAATTCTGATTTTATCTGTTGTATGCAGAATCGTTTTTTAATAGGCGCGGAAATCGCGCTTTCAGCGAGCTCTCGGCGAGCCGAAGCTCGTCAGTTAATTTTACGAAAATAAGGAGGCTTTAAGATGTTTAAGCAACAAGTTCAAAAGAAGATAGTAAGCTCAGTTCTTTCATTTGCACTTGCATTTTCGTTTATTAACTTGTCCGTTCTTCCAGCAGCAACGGTTCATGCCAATACGCCAGATAGCAACCAACTCAACTCTTCAGTAACGGATGCTGTTTATAACCCCTCAGCAACTGGTTCAGTCAATCTCTTGGCTCCATCTCGTTTTACACCACAAGCTGGCGTGAATCTCAAAGTAAGTTCAGAAGCTGCTGATCATCCGGGAGTAGACGCTTTGCGATCGGGAGGCAGCGGTTACTGGCGGAATTCAAGCTCAAATGTCTATAGGAGTAACTATTCGCCATCTCTTCTAGCATTAACCCTCGACTTAGGCGCTCCCAAAACGATTGATAAGCTTTATCTTGAAATTCCCAACACAATTGCAAATATCCAAAGCAATGCGACACGATTTGAGGTTTATTACACAAATGACCCCAATTCTTGGGCAAGTGCTCCCACGGCCTCCGACACCGCGAACAATTATAATTGGAAGGCAAACGGCTGGACGCTGGCCGGCGGGACGGAAACGGAAGGCTTATGGTCTTATGTTACTTACAACGGGCAACAATGGGGCTATGATACCAAGACATTCTTGTATCCGTTTACAGCCCGGTATGTGATGATCAACACGGTGCTTGTTGGTCCCAGTGATAAACGAGCGAATGATACCAGTTCGATGATGGGTATATCCGGCTTGGCTATATACGGCAAAGATTCGGTATCTAACCCAACTGCGCTGGTACCGGCTAAGGATACCTACAGCACATGGGATCAGGTTGCACCTAAATCTACCAATATAAGCCTTGCTAGTGGACAGACACTAACGAGTATTACCAAAGGCGAGATTACGCTTCGTTCGAATATCGATTACTTGTTAGCTGGCAGCACGGTTACTTTCACACTTCCATACTTGGCCAAACTGCCACTCGGCACGAATGAATTTACCTTTCATTTTAACAGCGGCAACCCATCCATATTTGCATTGGACGTAACAGCCCGTGGGTATGGCTCGAATGACAAAACGATCAAAATGAATGCAATTGATGGCACATCTCCTTATAACATTTTAGGCGGCGCCATGGGGACAGACGAACCGGTAGAAGGCGTGACCAAAAGAATAAGAGACGGTTACCACGAATTTTATGGAGATCAGTCTAAGGCGACTGCAGCCGACGACCATATTCAGAGCATTTGGGACAGTACCTTGCAAAAAAATGTATTCAAGGTCCTTGCCAACGGCAGAGGTTTGAATAATGAATTCTTGGATAAGGTTCGCGACGGCGAGTATGGCCACAAAGGTGTTTTTGACCGGAATTTAGGCTATGTGGTTGATGGTGCGGCGATTACGGACAGGCAGCGAATTGAAATTCGCCCCAGTGAAGATTCAAACGGCGATTTTGTAGCCTATGACGGCGACTTGGTTTCCTATGAATGGCTCTGGAATATTCCGGACGGCAACCAGTGGAATCAGTCAAACTTCCGACATATCTTCCAATTGAAGGCCGTGAATCGCCAAGCACCTGATACTTTACCGGGTGGAAACAACGGTGGTGAAAACGGCGCCTATATCCTCGCGATGTCGATTTCGGGAACGAACAGCAGGGATCTGGTCGTGAATCATAACCGATATGACGGCGATAAGACCATGATGCGAATTCCGTTGAAAGAAATCGATGGCCACTGGATTAAGGTTGAGCTTAACGCTCTTATTTCGGATAGCGGCTGGTTCACAATTAAGATAACGGATGGGGTCACTGGTAAGGTATACACATATGATAGCCCGGATGTTTATCAAGTGTTTACAAACAAAGGTGCAAGCGACGGTACGAAAGATATATGGAGAAGACCAGAAAGAGTCGGCGGTTTCGAGACGGAGTATCCAGCTGCATTTGATCAATATTTGCGTCCCAAATGGGGCATTTACCGCAGCTCCGCTAACGGAACCAACTCTGCCTATGACGCTTCGCTTCAACTTGCCGATATCACCATAAGCAAGGTGGCAACAGGTTTGTCTTCTGTAAACCTTGCCCTTAATAAAAAAGCGTATAACGTAGGCAGGGCAGAAGGGGCTAACCCGATTCAGATACAATCTGCTATGACTAACGAATACGGAAATGCAAACAAACTGACAAACGGTGTATTGGAAGACCCTACAAAATGGAATGTTACCAACGTCACCAGTCTGAATCAAATCGGGAATTACTCATGGCTGGGTACCGACGGAGAGAGAAAAGGCAGTTTCGTCATTGACCTTGGCCAGGCAATGGATTTTAGCCAATTAAGACTATTTGCAAAATCCACCAGATTAAAAGGTGCAACCGTTTATGTATCTGATGATATTGGAAACCATACATCGGCTTCTGAATTTGATGCAATGACGTTTAAACAAGTAGATAGGCAGTCTGCCCAAGGTTATACGTATACAACAGGCAGCAATAATGGAGGTACTGATTCGGAAGATGGTTCCTATCCAATTAACCTTGGTAAGACCTATCATTCCAGATATATCAAGGTAACGGTAGAGAACGCATCCGGCAGTAATTCCGGAACGGATCTAACAGGTCCTCCACGTCTTACACAGGTTCAAGTGTTTAATGCGCCAACACCTCCACAGAATCTTACAATTGAAGCAAACGGGTCAGCTAAAATGGTGAAGTGGGATACTGATGATTTAAGCGAAGGTTACACAGTTTATAATGGCGCAGCGGTACTTATTGACTTACCCGCAGGCGCAACAAGCTATACTTTACCAAGCGGCATAACCGATGTATCCAAAGTCGCTATACGATCAAAGGGAACAGACCCGAATTCCCGCAAGTTTATGATATCGGCACCGGCCTTAGTAGTAGATCCGCAAGATGTGACTGCTCCTAAGACGGAAGCGCAGATCGAACCGGCGCTGAGGAACGGCTGGTTGAACACGGATGGGTCCGTCGTACTGACGGCACATGACGATCTCTCCGCTTTAGCGAAAACGGAATACAAGCTGGGGGATAACGCTGAATGGCAAACCTATGCCGGGTCAATCGCTCTCAAGAACGACGGCGTGTATCGGCTGCAGTTCCACTCAGTTGACGCTGCGGGCAACATCGAGGAAACGAAGGAGCTAAGTGTCCAGATTGACAAAACGAAGCCAGTATTTGTACTGACGGCAAACGGGGAACCGCTTGCGGAAGGCGCTGTATTCTCCGACGACCGTCCGATTGCGCTTCTTTTGAACGCAAACGATGTACTGTCCGGCATAGCGAGCCAGGAGCTCAGCCTGGACGGGAAGCGTTTGGATAGCGGCGCTTCTATTGATTTGGCCGGCAAGCCTGGCCTCCATACCCTGAATATCGTCATAGCCGATCAGGCCGACAATAAGACGGATGCATCTGTTCGGTTTACCATTATAGCTACCCCAGAAGGAATGTCCAACTTGATTGACCGCTATGCCAAAGCTGGTGAATTGAAGGGACCGTTGGTTAACCAATTGCGCAACAGCCTGGATCTGGCGCTGCATCAATTGGGCAAAGGCGACAATGACAAAGCGGCCAAACATATGCAGGATTTCCTGAAGCATTTGAACAACATTTCGATGGCGGATAATGTCTCCGAAACAGTAAAGACTATCCTCGCGGCTGACGCTAACGCTTTGATCGAGCTTTGGTCAACGAAGTAAAGAACAATAACGTTTTATAGCTGCAAAAGCATCCGGCCATTGTTGAAGGCCGGATGCTTTTTTTATCCTCGAAAGATTAAGAAAATCGTGTTGAAATATTTCGTTGAAATCGATTTCATTTTCTCGTATAATATCCAAATATAGGGTTAACAAAAATAACCAGTTTTCTTTTAAAGAAAAGAATAACCAATGTATATTTCAAAATAAAATCGATTTCATTTTAGAGAATGAAGGAAAATGAAAACAGGGAATAACGAACTACCAAGAATTTCACAGAAGGTGATTGAATCATTTCTTTTTTTTCATTAGAAAGAAAGCGCTGTCATTTGTGAATTCATGAAGGAGGTGATGTTCACAGCATCGAGTGAAAGATAAGGAGGAAGCGACATTGATGTTTGCAAGCGGAATCTATGCGCAATTTCCAAGAATTGAACTCAAAGGAGGATTACTATGAAATTTACGAAAGTATTATCGCTGCTGTTGGTTATTTGTTTTGCAATCGGCTTGCTTGTTACGGCCATCCCGTCCGCTGCCAGTGCTGCAATCGGCGCCAGTGATTTCCTAAAAACGAGCGGTACAGTCATTAAAAACAATAATGGGTCAGGCAGCGTTGTTAATCTCCATGGAACGAATCTCGGCGGTTGGCTCCTGGAGGAGAATTGGATGTCGCCTCTAGGTGGCGTAGATGAATGGACTGTGCGTCAAACGTTGACCAATCGATTCGGAGTGGCGACTACGGACAACATAATCGCTGGGTACCAAGATACGTGGATTCAAGCAAGCGACTTGGATAACATTAAAAATATGGGCTTGAACTTCGTTCGCGTGCCGATTTATTGGGAAAACTTGATGAATCGGGATGGTTCAATGAAATCAGATGCCGTTTCGTTCCGTAAGCTTGATTGGCTGGTAACGCAAGCACAGCAGCGAGGCATATATGTGCTGCTCGATCTGCATGGTGTTCCAGGTAATGATGATGGTTGGCAGAGCGGTGGGCGAGAGGGTGTAAATGAACTTTGGACCAATACAACCTACCAGGCTTGGACCGTGCAGATTTGGGAGCGTCTGGCAACCCACTATAAAGGCAATCCGACCATCGCCGGTTACGATCTTTTGAACGAACCGGTAAGTAATAATAGCAACCTTTCCATTAGTCAAATGTATGACAGGCTCTACAAGGCAGTGCGTGCGATTGATCCTGATCACATGATTTATGTGGAAGCCTTTGGCTACTGGAACAACATCGTATCGCCATCAACCTATGGTTGGACGAATGTTGTCTATGAAGTGCATAACTACAATTGGAGCAACACGGATTACAATAGTCAATCTGCAAGTGTGAATCAATGGTTTACCGATATCATTTGGCATCAACAGAATTGGAATATTCCGGTGTTTGCTGGTGAATTCACACTCTGGGATTTTAATGACTTATGGGAAAAATATTTATCAGGGCTAGACGCGCTTAATGTATCGTGGACCAATTGGACCTACAAAGTAACAGGTGGCGGGAACTGGGGCCTTTATCAAAACAATAGCAATGCATTCCCGGATATCAATAATGACAGTGCATCCACAATATCCTCTAAACTAACCAAATTTTCGACGAGTAATTTCCAAGCAAACACAGCCTTACAGAATATCTTCAAATCTTATTCGAATCTTGCTGGGACGTCCAGTATAAAGGCAGTAGCAAACAGCAAATACGTAACAGCTGAAAACGCTGGCGCCAATCCGCTTATACCGAACCGCACAACGGTGGGTGGTTGGGAGAAATTCATTCTGGTGAATAATGCTGACGGCACGGTATCGTTCCTATCCATGGCGAATAATAAATACGTAACAGCGGATCTCAACCAAGGCGGCAGATTGATTGCGAGATCACAAGGCATTGCAGGTTGGGAGAAGTTTAAGAAGGTAATGAATCCAGATGGAACATTAGCGTTCCAAGCCATGGCGAATAATTTATTTGTATGTGCCGATCTGAATGTAGAATCTGGCACACTGGTGGCCAATAGAAGCTCAGTTGGAGGAGCCTGGGAATCATTTGTTATAACCCCCGCACCTTAATAATAGGCAAAAAAAGTGGGCAGGGGATCATTCCTGCCCATTTTTATCATAGTCGGAGGAGCCGCGGATCAGCAGTTCAGAATCCACTTTAAAAACACGTTTCTCCGCAAATTCGTTCTCATTCATCATGTCGATTAATTTCTCGACGAGAAGAGCACCCATGGTGTATTTCGGCTGATTCACAGTACTTAACGGAGGGGTGATATATTTACTGATTCGATTATTATCTACACCGACAACCGCTAGCTGCATCGGGATTTGAATACCAAGTTCCGAGCATGCCCGATATACGCCAAGCGCCATTTCGTCATTTGCTGAATAGACAGCAGTAAAGGGGATCTTCTTAGCAAAAAGTCGCTGAATAGCTTCATAACCGCCATTTTCATTAAAGTTGCCGTTTTCAATTAATTCAGGACGAAACGGAATGTGATGCTCTCTTAATGCTTTCAAATAACCTTCTAAACGATCATAACTGTCGACAGCATGGGCAGAACCGTTAATAAATGCAATTTCTTGATGGCCAAGTTCCACTAGATGGGCTATAACCTTCATCGAAAATTTCACATTATCGGTTACAATGCAGGGGATTCGGTCATGATCAATCTGCTTTCCTACAATGCCAATGGCATACCCATTATCTGCAATTTGCAAGATAACTTCGTTTGAAAGCATGGGTGCAACCATAATGACTCCGTCGATGGTACGCGTGGTTAACAAATTCAAGAATTCTAATTCTTTTTCTTCATTATTTTCGGTATCACAAATCACCACTTTATACTTCTTGGAATAAGCGATGTTCTCAATACCCTTAATGATTTCGGAAAAATAGGAGTTACTGATATCAGGAACGATGACTCCTATTGTCATTGTTTTTTGCGAACGAAGATTTTTTGCAGCGGCATTGGGTTGGTAACCGAGCTCATTAATGATTTTCATGACTCTTGCTCTTGTTTTAGGCGTAACTTTACTGCTGTCATTGAGAACGCGTGAAACCGTAGCGGGAGCAACTCCTGCTCTGGTGGCGACGTCGACAAGTTTGAATTTCATATCCATAAGTATCAACCTTCTATCCATATTAAACAAATTGTGTGATCTGTACACCAAGTATAAGTTAGTTTGAAATCGATTTCAATAAGAATGCATGTAATCTATCATATAAAACATGACTGTGGTTTGAAAACAGATGTTGAGATGAAAATACAAACGTAAAAACAAATTGAATACGGTTTCATGCTAGTTTATAATTAAATGAAATCGATTTCAATGAACGAGGTGACGATGTTGAAAATAAAAACGTCCAATTCCAACGTAAAATTCTCCGCTTCCATTTTTCGGTCCTTTACGTTGACCATCGCTTTAACGATTGTCATGCTGTCGGGAATTCTACATGTTTATTTCGAAGATATTTCCCTTAAACAGACGTACAAATCCACATTGAATAATCTAGCACAAACAAGTCAAGAAGCTTCCATCATGGCGGTTAACGCCAACACGTTTGCTAAACAAATATATAACGACATGAATGTTTCCAAGTTGCTTTACTTCTCGTCGGGTGATCCTCTCGATACAAGTATAGCGATGGCTCAACTGAACTCTTATCGAGCTACATCCCTTTTTATCGATTCTATCTACATTTATAACTACCAAACGGATACGTTTTATACAAGCGCCGAGATCAGTGCCAATTCGGTTTGGAAATCGAATGAGTTTTATGATTCGACAGCCGTAGAAATGGTTAAACATATTTCGGATTACAAGACGCTGATGCCAATCCCGCGTAAAATTCCGTTTGAGAGCCTTATGTTGAACAACCAAGAGAAGGAAAGGGATTGTTATACTTTCCTGTTGTACGACACTCTTTCTCATAAAGATGAAAAGAACGTCATTATCGTTAATATATCCGAAACGCAAATGCACAAAAATATCGACGGTATGATCGCCACTTCGGACAAAAACACGTTCATCATCGACAATCGCGGTTTCCTCGTCACGAACAGCTGGAAGAATGCTATGCTGACGGACCTTACCAACAAACCGTACATCCAAGTAATACTCGGAAGCGGTGAATCTGAAGGATATTTCGTCTCCGATGTGGATGGGGTTAAATCCTTAGTGACTTATACGGCTCCCGATGTTCTGGGCTGGCGCTATATTAGAATTGCACCTTACAGCGCCATTACGAGCGGTATTAATCATATGAGGCTATATACGATCGCAATAGCAGTCGCTATTCTACTTCTTGGACTTCTGACTTCCTACCTGATTTCACGAAAATTGTCCTTGAATGTAAACCGCAAGTTAGTGAAGCTGACAACGCTTGAGACGGAACGAAGAAATCATTTCATGGCGCTGCGGCAAGATCTGGTTCGCAATCTGCTTCTAGGATCGGGCAGCAGTAATCCTCATTGTCTGGATGAGAAGTTCAGATTGTATGAAATTCGTTTGAACGCCAAGAAGCATTTTGCCGTGTCAGTGCTGAAGATTGACGGTTATCGGGAGCTAGTGGAGAGATACAGCGTCGGCGACAGGAGCCTGCTCAAGATTGGGGTTATGAACATCTCTCAAGAGTTATTGAATGCCTACTGTCCTTCTTTTGCCGTAGATATGGGAGATGACCGTATTGCGATTCTGCTTAATATAGAGGAACCCGCTTTGGATAGTCATTCTGTCCTGCCAGAGAGTTTATGGCGTCAAATTCAATCCTTCGTGGCTGATTACATAAAAGTATCTGTATCCATTGCGGTGAGTACGACAGGCGATGATGCTAGAAGCATCAGCCGCTTATACACTCAGGCGACGGAAGCCTTATTCCATCGGCTTTTCTTTGGACATGAGTGTCTGATTTACGCGGAGCAGATCGAGTCACTGAAGGCCAAATCCTATGTGTACCCGATCTCCAAGGAAAAGTTGCTGATCGAAGAGCTGATGCTGGGTCGAATTGCCGAAGCGTCGCGCATATTCCGCGAGATCGTCGAAGAAACGGCTGGTTATTCCTATATGTCGTATCATTTGGCTGTGTCGCACTTGGCTTTTGCTGTGAATAACGCAGTTTCCACGATTCAAAAGAATAATGATATCTCCTGGGATTTGAGTATCAATGCGCTGCTTTCCGGTCTAAACGATGCGGAGCTAGTCGAGGACATGTTCCGCCCGTTCTTCGATGTATTCGAGCGCGTATCCGCAAGCCTGGAAGATAAGAAGAATTCAAGAAACGACGAAGTGGTGGGTAAAATCATTGCCATTGTGCAGAAGAAATACATGCTTCAAGAGCTCTCTCTGGACTCCTTAGCCGAAGAAATGGGTTTGTCTGCAACCTATATCGGCCGGTTATTCAAGAAACATACGCTTAACACAATTCTGAATTACATCATTGAAGTAAGAATGGACAAAGCGAGAACATTATTGCATACAACAGAGCTTCCCATAGGGGATATTGCGGAAAAGTCAGGCTTCTCAAACAGTCCGTATTTCTACAAAGCGTTTAAAAAAATCAATGGTGTAACCCCAGCTGACTTCCGTAAAAACGGTCGATTGCAGGACGAAGGGGTCCGAGAGATCAGTTGATTGCTCAACGCATCGGGAAAAGTGATCTGATGCGGAGAAAAGCTCTTCGTAATGAAGTGAAAAATGATAATGATCGCATATTTATAGTTGCTCCAGCCTTGGCAGAAGGCCTAAGATTGGCCTTGCAAACAACAAACACAATCCAAGAGTTCGGAGGTGAGTAAGCGATGGCAGCTTTAAAAGGCTTCTGGGCGGAAGTGTCCAGGAACAAAATCATGTTTCTGATGGTAGCTCCTGCGATCCTTTTTTTCATTGTATTCAGCTATATTCCAATGGTGGGAATTTATCTGTCCTTCACGAAGTTCAGCTTCGACGGCGGGATATTTGGAAGCGAATTCATCGGTATGATGAACTTTAAGTTTTTGTATCAATCAGGTACGCTATGGAACTTGACGAAAAATACGGTCGTGTACAATTTGGCTTTTATTTTTATCGGTAACTTCCTGCAGTTGGTCTGTGCGATCTTCTTAAGCCAGATTGCCAACAAATATTTTAAGAAAGCAACGCAATCCATTATGTTTTTGCCGTTTTTCATTTCGTGGGTTCTTGTAGGCGCTTTCGTTTTCAACTTGTTCAACTCCGATACAGGCGTCATCAACACATTGTTGAAACAACTAGGGGCACAGCCGTATGACTTCTATTTGAATACGGAACCGTGGAAGTACATCATTGTCTTTTTCAATGTCTGGAAAGGGCTCGGGTACGGAACGGTCATTTACTTAGCCGCCATCATGAGCATTAGCGATGAGTACTACGAAGCAGCGGAAATCGACGGAGCACATATTTTTCAACAAATTCGTCACATTACGATTCCGCTTTTGACACCAACCTTTATTTTGCTCGTCATTTTCAGCCTCGGCGGCATTCTCAAGGGGCAGTTTGACCTGTTTTATCAGATCATCGGCAACAACGGCATGCTGTATGATGCGACGGACATTATCGATACGTATGTGTATCGGGCATTGGCAGTCAATTTTGACATTGGAATGGGATCGGCTGCAGGTTTGTACCAATCGTTCTTCGGCTTCCTGCTAGTGATGACTGTCAACTTTATTGTGAAAAAAGTCCGCGAAGATTACGCATTGTTCTAAGCAAATGCTTAGGAAGCCAGATTTGCTTAACCAAAACTCTTAGGAGGGACTACCGTGAGACGCAAAAAAGACTCGGCGACGATGGCTTTTATGATCATCGCTTATGGAACGGTAGCGTTCTTGACCATACTTTGCCTGCTGCCGTTCTGGTTAATTATTTCGGGTTCGTTTACGTCGGAAAATGAAATCATCGGGGAAGGGTTTAAGCTTTGGCCGAACGATCTTTCAATCGATGCGTACAAGGCGGTCTTCACCAACCCCGAGCAAATTTTCCGTGCGTATTGGGTAACAATTTGCCTTACCGTCATTGGAACTTGCGCAGGCTTGTTCCTCACGTCCATGGCGGGATACGTGCTTGCCCGTAAAGACTTCAAATACCGTAACACGGTCGCATTCTTCATGTACTTTACGACGCTGTTCAGTGGGGGCTTGATCCCATGGTACATTCTCATCGTTAAATATCTGGATTGGAAAGACAGCTACTTGGCTATGCTGATTCCCGCACTCATTAGTGCCTGGAATATCATTCTTATGAAGAACTTTATGAAATCGATTCCTGACTCTATCGTTGAATCAGCTCGAATCGACGGCGCAAACGATTTTACGATCTATAGCCGCCTGATCCTTCCCTTATCAACGCCAGGGCTAGCTACGATCGGACTGTTCCTTGCTCTTGGCTATTGGAACGATTGGTTTACCGCCAATATTTTCATCACGACGGAAAGCAAGTTTCCGCTGCAGTTCTTCTTGTACAAGATTTTAGCGAATGCCGCCGTACTGCGTACGGACATTGCTGCGAATTTGGCTGCCGTCAATTTCAAAGCTCCTGCCGAGACACTTAAGATGGCTGTTGCCGTTGTCGTTACAGGGCCGATTGTGCTTCTGTATCCATTTGTGCAAAAGTACTTCGTCAAAGGACTGACGATAGGTGCAGTCAAGGGTTAGAACCGGTTTCACGGCTAACATAGATATTGTTTTCTACTATTAAGGAGGAGTCATAAATGAAAAGAAAGATCGGAACTATTCTAGCAGGCGTCATGCTGGCTGCTACCGCTTTATCGGGTTGCAGCAGCAGTACCGGAACAAAGCCTGAAGCAACTGCACCTGCGAAGACAGAAGGAAGCCAAAGCGCAGCGCCTGCAGTGACAGGACCGGACATTTCAAAATCGATTGAGCTCGTATGGTATTTGGTAGGCGATGCCAATAAGGATACACCTAAGGTTATGGACGAATTTAACAAAATGCTGAAGAAGGATCTGAACGCAACCGTTAAATTGAACTTCACCACTTGGAACGATTGGCAAACAAAGTACAACTTGCTGCTGACAGCTGGTGAGAAAATCGATATGATCTTTGCCTCGTCTTGGGCAGGATACTTCAAGTATGCTAAGCAGGGTGCATTCACGGATCTGACCGCTTTGCTTCCAAAGTACGCGCCTCAGGTTCAAAAGCAAGTATCGGCGCAGGATTGGAGTGACGTCACCATCGGCGACAAAATATTTGCGGTTCCGAATACGAACCCGGAATACACGCCGAACGGTATCGTGTACCGTGAGGACTGGAGAAAAGAGTTGAACCTTCCAGAAATCAAAGACCTTGCTTCCATCGAGGCGTATTTGGATGGCGTCAAGAAAAATAAACAGAACGTTATCCCCATCAACGGAAGTGCATGGAACGAAATCAGCACTTTATTCTCAGCAGTTAACGGGTACCAGACGATCGGTGGCGAAAGTGGAGTTGTCGTAGCTAAAAACTACAACAGCCCAAGAGATATTGTTGCTTACCCATTCACACCTGAATATGAGGCTTGGGTAAAGAAAATGAAGGAATGGGCGGACAAAGGCTACTGGTCAAAGAACACACTTTCCTCCAAGCAAGAAGCTGGCGACCTGATCAAAACGGGCACAGGTGCCGTTTACTGGCGCAACCCTCCGGGTGCAGCCGGATTCATCACAGACGTACAGAAGAAAGATCCGAAGATGGAGATCGGATACTTCCCATACACACGTATGCAAGGTTTCGCAATGCCGACAATGGGTATTGCCAACGGTATGGCGATTCCGAAGAGCGCAGCCAACCCGGAACGTTCGCTCATGGTACTAGAGAAGATCAGAACCGATGCGAAGTATTATAACCTGATCACATATGGCCTTGAGGGATACCATTATGATTTAGTTAACGACGGTAAAAATATTGTTACTCCTTCCAAAAGCCAAGATGCTGCGAAGGTCCAAGGCTACGGTATCGCGGATTGGGGTTGGAGAAACAAGCCGCTGATGAAAGCAGGCGTCGGCGGTTGGGACGGTCTGGATAAGCTGAACGAAGAATTCTCCAAGATGAGCAAGCCGGACATTTTCTCGCCGATATCCATGGACTACGATGCAGTGAAGACAGAATACGCTGCTGTAAATCAAGTCATCGACCAATACGGCAAGCCGCTCATGATGGGATTGGTACCGAATGTGGACCAGGCCATCAAGACTTACCAGGATAAATTGAAATCAGCTGGCATCGATAAAGTTCTTGATTATGTGAAAAAGCAAGCAACGGCATACTACGATGAAAAAGGCATTAAGTAAAAGAAGAATAAACAACAAGTAAAGAACACGGGGCCGAAAGGGCTGCAGCCGGTGTGATCGCCTGCAGCTAGACGTTGGCCTCTTGTTTTTTAGAATCGGGTTGAGGAGCTGACGTTATGAGCAACGTGCAAGTATGGCAATCGACGATGGATGAGTCGAAAAAATTAACACAAATGGAATCGCTTACATTTTCCGAAAGTAATAAGGATATAACTGATTACTTGATCATTATTGACGAAGAGGTCACTTATCAGCAGATGGACGGTTTTGGAGCTTCTTTTACCGATGCCTCGGCCTGGCTGGTGTATAACGCTTTAACTGAGGAGCTTAGGGGTGATCTCATACGGAAGCTATTTGACCGGGAGGAGGGCATTGGGATTTCGTTCATACGTCAGCCGATGGGAGCTAGTGATTTCGCATGGAAGATCTATAGCTATAACGATGTCGAGCCTGGAGAAAGCGACTATGAGCTTGCAAGGTTTTCAATCGATCACGATCGGACCTACATTATACCTGTTATCCATCAGGCTTTGCAGCTGAACCCTGAGCTCAAGGTGATGGCTTCGCCATGGAGCGCACCGGGCTGGATGAAGACTTCCGATGCGATGATCGGCGGCACGTTGAAGCCGGATTGCTACGGGGTTTATGCAGATTATTTCGTCAAGTTTCTAGATGCCTATCAAGCGGAGGGGATTCCAATCTATGCGGTTACCATGCAAAACGAGCCGGGCTACGAGCCGAAGGAATACCCGGGCATGATTGTGAAGCCGGCGGAAGAAGCCGCGTTTATCAAATCGCACTTAGGACCACGCCTAGCTAAGCGGAAGTTGCCGACCAAGATCATGTGCTACGACCATAACTGGGACGCTCCCGGCCATCCTCGTGAGATCTACGAAGACCGCGAAGCTAGCAAGTATATCGCAGGAACCGCATGGCACGTGTACGGAGGGCGCCACGAGGCAATGTCGCAGATTAAGGAACAGTTCCCGGATAAGGATGTTTGGTTTACCGAGGCATCCGGAGGGCAGTGGATTCCGCCGTTCCACGACGCGTTCATGGACCAGATGAAGCATGTGATCCGTACGACTAGAAACTGGTCGAAGTCAGTTATTTGGTGGAACATAGCTCTGGATGAGAACAACGGACCTACCGTCCTGTCCCGTAGCACGTGCCGCGGCGTGGTCAAGATCAATCAGCAGACAGGAGAGCTTACGTATAATCTTGATTACTACACCCTCGGACATATCAGCAAGTTTGTGAGTCCAGGTGCTTATCGGATCGAATCCAACACGTTCGAAGACGACTTGGAAACGGTAGCGTTTCGCAACGTGGATGGTTCCAAGGTATTGATTGTTTCAAACCGAACGACGAAGCCGAAAACGTTCACCGTTGCAATCTATGAAAGGACATTCGAGTACACGATTGATGGGGAAGCAGCCGTTACTTTTAAGTGGGAACGATGAGGGGTAAATCAATACCGATTGTGTTGGGCATGATCATTGTGCTGATTGCGATGCTCGGCTTCCATAAGTACGGTCTTCATTCATCACAAAGCCCAGTGAACATGTGGATCACCACAGCCGATCAAAGTAAGCTGCTTCATCAAGAGGCGGATCTAGTTTGGGTAAAGGACAACACACCGAATAATACTACCATTGTCATCGACTGGGAGAAGGAGTATCAGCAGATTGATGGCTTCGGTGCGGCTATGACGGATTCGTCCGCCTGGTTGATTGCGAACAAGCTGAATTCTGAGCAAAGAAGCGATCTGATGAATAAGTTGTTCGATCATAAGCAAGGCATCGGCGTTAGCTATTTGCGGCTCCCGATGGGAGCCACGGATTTCTCTTTAAAGAGCTACACGTACGATGATGTGCCAGAAGGGCAAACGGATCCGAATCTGCATAACTTTTCGATCGATTATGACAAAGCTTACATCATCCCGACCCTGCGCAAGGCCAAGGACCTCAATCCGGATCTGAAAATCATGGGCTCTCCCTGGAGCGCGCCGGCCTGGATGAAGATGTCAGACTCCTTGATTAAAGGAAGCTTGAATCCGGACTTTTATCAAGCCTACGCTGATTATTTCACGAAGTTCGTTCAGGCTTATGCTGCAGAAGGGTTGTCAATCGATGCTATCACGCCGCAGAATGAGCCCCACTTCGAGCCTGACGGATACCCGGGGATGAGAATGGAACCGGCTGATCAAGCGAATTTTATCAAATCTCATCTGGGTCCAGCCTTTGAGAAGGCAAAGCTTGGAACGAAGATCGTGATATGGGATCACAACTGGGATGAACCGTACTTTCCGATTCAGATTCTGACCGACCCGGAAGCAAGCAAGTACATTGCAGGCTCTGCGTTCCACGGTTATGCAGGCGAAGTGTCCAGCCAGCAGAAGGTGCACGACTTGTTTCCGAATAAAGACATTTACTTCACGGAGAGCTCGGGAGGAAATTGGGCCCCTGATTTCGCGGGCAGTCTGAAGTGGGATATGCAGAACCTCATCATCGGCTCGACTCGCTACTTCGCAAAGACGGTGCTGAAGTGGAATTTGGCCCTTGATGAATTGAATGGACCAAAGAACGGGGGCTGTCCCAACTGCCGCGGCTTCGTGAAAATCGATCAAAAGACCGGGGCAATCTCCTATAACCCGGAGTATTATTCATTTGGGCATGCGAGTAAGTTTATAAGGGCTGGAGCATATAGGATTGATTCGAACACGCTGGGCAGCGGAAATATCGAGGACGTCGCCTTCCGAAATCCGGACGGATCCGAGGTGCTCATCGCGTTTAATTCAGCTGCGGAGAGAAGGAAGTTCAAGGTGCAGCGGGGAAACAAGTCGTTCTCCTACACGCTTCCGGCTGGCGCGGCAGCTACATTCGTATGGACGGGAGAGAAGAGAAGCACGAAGTAAGGCGAGATTCATAAGTCATTAATAAATAAAACCGCCATATTAGGCGGTTAAAGAACTAAGGTTCATCGATATATTCTTCTTCGTTCGGGATGCTGTTCAAAAGGTTTTTGTCTATTTTTTTCTGATCTTGCTCGGTGTTGGTGTCGCAGTTAACAATACAATTCATTATTTCTTCGGAGTTGTCCTGAATATTTGTGTACTCAACCATGTTTGAACCTCCTTTCATTGAATTAGAGTTTCCAAGATCAAACCAATTATTCGAGAAGTGATTTGGACGCTAATGTAGAAACATCGTTTTCTCAATTGCTATTATTAATCAATAGTGAGTGTTGACCCGGTTTCAAGCAATGTCTTCATTCCCGAAAGTACAACCGGTAGACCCATTTCAAGAATCTTTGCAGTGTTTATGGCCTGTTCAAACTCATCATGCACGACGGTTACAAGGGTCACACCGTTTAACTCGTTATGTGAATCAATTTCCCACGTTATACGTGAAGGGCTCTCAGAGGCCGTGTCTGGAAAAGCGGGGAACTGCCAACTCAAAACCAGCTTATGCGGAGGAGCTATTTCGAGAATGATCCCTTCTGCTAGTTTTTTCTCCTCTGGGTTCCATAGTTCGAAAGAGGAGCCGATCTCCCAGTTGGATCGGATCGAGCAATTGTACCAAAACTTAGACGTCTTGGCCGGATCTGTAAGGGCTTGCCAAACTTGTTCGGGTGTCGCTTTAATAGCAATCCGATTTACATGTCGAGGTTTGTTCTCCATATTCGTTTCACGCTCCAATTCGTTTTTAAGAGATGTTAATTCGATAGCCCAGGGCTCGGCGTATTTGCTCACCCATCTGTCGTAAATTTGCCGTATGGGCACTGAATTTAGATAATGCAGCTTTTCTCTGCCAACTTTTCTGGTGGTAATGAGGTTAGCTTCCTCCAGAATATTAAGATGCTTCATTACACCGAATCTTGACATTTGTAAAGGGGTACAAAGATCGTTCAACGTTCGCCCATCAGTTGCGTGAAGCAGGTCTAAGAGTGTGCGACGGCTCGGATCAGCAAGTGCCTTAAATATATCGTTATCTACTTGGAACGCCTCCTTCTAACAGTATGCTTACGAGCATGCTTTTTTTGTTATTGACATGTTACCAAATGGTAACGTATTATAAAGGTGACAGTATAGTCACATATTAGCACAAACAAGTTTGATTGTCAGCCGGCGACAAACAGACCCATCTAACTCGACTAGATATTTTAACATAATCACCCAGTTTGAAAAATATTGTTGTCTCAAAGCATTTCAATTAAGCACAAAAAAGGAGATGTTTTATTATGAAATCGATTGAACAGAAAAACATTGAAACGGTAACAGCGTTTATTGAGGCTTTCTCGAATCAAAATGATTTGGATCGTACAGATCAATTTTTTTCTAACCAAATAGGGGAAGCATTTTCTGATAAACACTACTCCGTGGAAGAGGTCATAGCCCAAGGGGAGAAGGTAATAGCAAGAATTTTTATGACAGGTACGCATAAAGGTACGTTTGCAGGAAATTCACCTACGGGCAATTTAATTAAAGCCACTCAGTTTCGTGAATTTCGAGTAGTAGATGGCAAGATTGTCGAGCATCGTGGTTGGTTCGATACAGCGTCACTTTTGCCCCAAATTAAAGCCAATTAACCAAAACAAAGGAGATGTATTATTGTGATGACTATTGAACAGAAAAATATTGAAACGGTAACAGCGTTTATCGAGTCTTTTTGGAATCAAAGTGATATGGATAGTACAGAACAATTTTTGTCAACTGATTATCAAGAGCACTCTTATCAATCTAAAGAAGGTCTGAAACAATTTGCTGGAAAAATATTAGAGGCCTTTCCTGATAAACACTACACCATGGAAGAGATCATAGCCCAAGGGGAGAAGGTAATCGTAAGAATGGTTGTGAAAGGTACCCATAAAGGGGTGTTTTTTGGAAACTCACCTACGGGAAATTCAATTGATGTCACGCTGTACCGTCAATATCGAGTCGTAGATGGTAAGATTGCCGAACATCGCGGTTGGATTGATATGATGACAATGTGGCGCCAAATACAAGGCAATTAATTTCCGCATGCAATCAATTAGCAACAGTGAATACATGCAGAATCAAATCATACACTCAAAATAGGAATTCATATCGAGGAGGCACATTATATGTTGAAAATCGGAATCATATTGGGAAGTACAAGACCTGGACGGGTGAGTCCACAAGTTGGAAATTGGGTCAAGGAAATTGCAGATAAACGCGGAGATGCCAACTACGAGTTAGTGGATATCGCAGATTACAAATTGCCCTTTTTTGGTGACGCGGGCAGCGAAGAACAAATCAAAAATTGGACTGAAAAATTGAAAAGCCTTGATGGGTTTGTATTTATTACGCCAGAATACAATCACAGCATTACTGGTGCTTTGAAAAATGCACTTGATTTAGCACGTGAGGAATGGAATAACAAAGCTGCGGGTATCATCAGTTATGGCTCAACTGGCGGGGCACGAGCGGCTGAACATTTGAGAGGAATATTAGGAGAGTTACTAGTTGCTGATGTGAAAGCACATCCAACCTTTTCGATATTTACTGATTTTGAGAATTATAGCTCATTTAAGCCAGCTGAATTGCATCTCAATAATATAAAGCTTATGCTGGATCAATTAATAGCATGGAGTGGAGCGCTTCAAACACTGCGCAAGTAGGTGTAGACTATAGACTATACGATTACCAGATAAGAAACGCTTGGTCCTTCAACTTAGGGATCATGCGTTTTTTATTTATTTGCAAAATAAACGGATTAGTGATTTGATACATACATAAATACGATTTATAAATAACCTTATAGGAACGATGATGATTATGAAAATTGAATTTGAAAATGAAACGATAGAATTTAATGTTCAATATGGAATTAGAAAAAAGATTACGATTCATATCGATTCTATGGGTTTCATAACCGTTAAAGCTCCTAATGATACAAGTAAGGAGATGGTTATGAGTGCTGTGAAGCAACATGGGAAAACGATCCTGGAGAAATTACAACTCATTGCGAAAGCACGAGAAACTCCGAAGACAAGAGAGTATCAGGATAACGGAAAGTTTCTTCATCTTGGGAAATATTATTTTCTTCATGAATTAATCGAGACGAATGAGTTAAATGAAGAAGAATTGAGAATGAATCTTAAGAAATTCTATTTCTCAAGCTGCAAGAAGATTATAGGGGAACGAATCAAAATTTATCAAACTCAACTGAAAGTAAAACCCAAAATCATTGAGGTAGATGAGTCCAAAACCAAGTGGGGAAGCTGCAGCTCGGATAAAAAAATAACCTTCAATTATCGGTTAGCCATGGCGCCAGTTGAAGTTATTGATTATGTCATCATCCATGAGCTATGTCATCTTCTTCATATGAATCATGATCGATCATTCTGGAGACGTGTAGGAAGCATTATGCCGGATTATAAAGAAAAGGAAGCGTATTTGATAAGGCATGGGCATGCTATGACACTTTGAGAAACGAGAATAACAATAGGAAAAGTCAGCCGGTCTAAGTAGATCAGCTGACTTTTTTCTTTGCAAACATTCAGCGGAATATCACACAATGTGTGATCCAAAGGTAGTAACATCGCATTTATATTACAAATTATGGTATTATGTTTAAGGGTTAATGGAATGAGGGGGAAATATGGGAGCAAATAAGTTTACTGGAATACTTGCGATAATTGTCATTGCGGGCACGATCTCTTTGGCCGTTGTACATGATTCTGTAAATCGTAAAGTTAAGGACTTTGCAATAACAATTGATAACAAAACAGATGCTTCGACATGGTTAGCGACTCCAGAATCGTTATTTGACGGAAATGAAAACATGAAACTTAAGCCTTTACTAGGCCCGATGTCAGGGGCAGTTGCACTACATTACCAAGGGTCAAGTCAAATGCTAGCTGTCAATATCGAATACTGGAAAGACGGCGTGAAAACAAATATATCGAGTGGTATGGGAACGACCTTTCAGGGAAAAAACAATCAAGGTAATTATCAATATGACGGAGATTTCGTATATTCGTTTCAGGACCGTCATGATCCGAGTGGAACTGTATATAGTGAACTGGTTTATGCATTTATTTCCGAAAGTGGTTACGCCAGCACGGCCGTCAGGGTTGACAAACCAGCTGGGCTGAACATCATAGGGGAGATGAGATTGCAACAGAAGGAAAAAGTCCCGCTTGATGAAAGTACGATAGTTTGGGGGTTGCAGGGTACTGATAAGCAACAGATGTTATCTTACTCTTCAATTGCTGAGACTCTTCAAAGCGTGCAGTGGGCGATGGTCGTTCGGGTTGGGTTTAATGCTAATAAGTATCTAACGAGGAACGTTAACTAATATAAAACGCTAATGAAGCAGGCGCCGCGGCGACCTGCTTTTTTTTTGTGATAGTGGACAGGTTAAAGTGATGAATATCATTCCTTTTGGAAAACTTATCAATGTAGTTTAACAAAGGGGGATTTTTCAAATAAAGAAAATGGGTGTAGTGACTGTTATTACGGTGGCAGATGGATTTAATGAGTTCATTAAGTTTAATGTGCCTGTAAACGAGAATGGAGATGGAAAAGGCACGGCTTTAATCACTCTTAGAAGGATTAGACCTGATGTTCGCAATGAACCATCCTTCGATGCTGCATTTCATCGTTTTACTGTTTTTGGTATGTTGGATTATTACTCCAATCAAATCGGACTTGCAAAACAGGAACAGATTAAAGGTGCAGATGGCTTTGGTGAAGTTGATATGCCTTGGAGTTCAAAGTTGAAGTAAACATGCTGGGAAAATTAATCTTGATTATTACGTTATTTTTGTGACTTTTGATGCATAATCAGCTATCAAGCCTGAATATACATCAATTTAATGACATTAATAATTAATATGGATAAATAAAGGTATTACTAACGTAATCCTAAGAAAACAGTCAAACCATCGGCAGCTCGAGGTTTGACTGTTTTTGCGTATTGCCAAAAGCCCGCGTTTTGCTAACAAAAAAAATGCTACACAGCAGGAATAGACTTTATTATAATGTAAATATATCGAAAAATTCTTTTGCCAAAAAAGGACAAAGGAGGAACGCCTTGAAATCTTTGGATGAACGGATCCAACAGATTATGGACAAGCATCGGATCGTTGGTTTAGCAGCATCGATGATTTATGAAGGGCGTAAGATTTGGAGTGGAGGGTATGGATGGGCGAATGTGGAAAGGCGCATACCCGTTTCGACTCAAACCATTTTCCGGATTGCTTCCATTTCGAAGACAGTGGTCGCGACAGCGATTATGCAGCTTGTGGAGAAGGGCTTATGCGGTATCGATCAGGATGTAGGAGACCTACTTGGGTTTCCGGTGGGTAATCCAAAGTATCCAGATAAACCGATAACGCTCAAGCACATCATGACCCATACTTCGGGGCTGCAAGATGAATATGTTCGGTTTGTCGTTGATTCGCGAAGTGAGAACCCGCCACAAAAACGTCTTGCGGATATTTTACTGCCAGGCGGAACTTATTACACGGACAACCTCTGGGGAGAAGGGAAGCCTGGGGATCCGGATTGCTTTGAATATTCAAATCTGGGTGCCGTCATCTTGGCAACTGTCGTGGAACAGCTTTCGAATGAGCGTTTTGACGAATATTGCAAATGTCATTTGTTCGAACCGCTTCAAATGAACGAGACGAGTTTTCATATCGGCGATCTGAAGGATATGGATTCCGTTGCTGTGCTTTACGAATATTCCGATGTTGATGATCGATTTGTGGTAGGAACGGACGATTTTCGTGGAAGAAAACCGGACGCAATCGATTACAGCGGATATGTTCCGGGCACCAACGGAGCGCTTTTTAGCCCACAAGGCGGTCTGCGCACAAATGTGGATGACTTAACGCGTTTTTTGAAAGCGCATATAAATACGGGTGAATTGAACGGCGTTCAAATCCTGAAGCCTGAGACAGTGGATCTTATGCACTCCCCTCATTGGTCGGGACATCGGCGAGCCGGCTTCTTCCGTAATTGCGGGCTCCAGTTTCAGATTACAGACGATCTGATCCCGGGGCACAGACTTATTGGACATTCCGGTGATGCTTATGGACTGCTTAGCGATATGTATTTTCATAAACAGGAAAAATGGGGCTTTATTTTGCTGATGAACGGTCTTATCCAACGAAAAGAGCAGGGTGTTTATTTTGAAGCAGAAGAAGAGCTTACACGCTTATTGCATGCCACTTTCCTCTAGTAAGTGATTCATTATTTACAACATGTTAATTCGATGTTAGAATATATTACATCATTAGTATTCTAGCTTCTGGCGGTCGTAGGAAGCAATACCCTTCCCACATCCCGCTCGGAAACCGAACAGAATGCTAATTAGGAGAGTGGTCGTTTGCTATACGACAAAGACACAATTTATGTTATCGGCGACGCTCAAGCTTCCGTGAACAATCCCATTACCCAGCAGTACAACGCATTTTTTATCGGACTTGTCGTGGATACCACTAGCCATAAAATTATCGATGCAGGATGTTCATCCACAATTCCGCTCACATCCGATTTTGTCCGCTCAATCTTTATCGGTCACAATATGCTGCTCCTTGATGTGGTGACGGAGGAAATCCGACGCAGATATCATGGATCATCCCAAAAGGCTCTGATCGTAGCGTATAAAGACGCACAAAAAAAATATAAATTAGCACTTAACGGCCGGGAAGAACTGGGTTTCCAATCTTCCGGTACAGTGTAAGCTGCTTTATTTATCCGTATGGAAACATACACGTAAATAAAACCCAGCAAATAGTCTCTTGGAATGAATGTTCCCAAGGCTGTTTGCTGGGTTTTTGCAACTCTACACTATGGGGGGATAACCTATGAAACTGTATATTTCCATTGATATGGAAGGCATCACCGGACTTGTCGATAACACGTTTATCGATTCTAGACAGTACAACTACACACGTGGGCAGCACATCATGACGGATGAAGCTAATCATGTTATAGGAACTGCTTTTGATGAAGGCTGCAAGGAAGTCATTGTCAATGATAGTCACTCCAAAATGAACAATCTGTTGATCGAGAAGCTCCATCCCGAAACACAGTTGATCTCAGGTGATGTGAAGCCTTTTTCTATGGTACAGGGACTGGACGCTTCTTTCGAAGGGGCCGCTTTTCTTGGCTATCATACTAGAGCTGCTACCAAAGGGGTACTAAGTCATACGATGATCTTCGGAGTACGAAATATGTACATTAATGATAGAGTAATTGGCGAACTGGGTTTTAATGCTTATGTTGCCGGACATTACGGCGTACCTGTTCTATTGGTAGCTGGGGACGATGAGACTGCGATTGAAGCGGAGGAGCTTATTCCGGGAATCACGACAGCGATTGTGAAAAGGAGGATTTCACGGACTTCGGCTTTGTGCCTAACCCCGGAAAAAAGCGGACAGCTGCTCCGGGAGAAAACGAAGGAAGCATTGGTTAACCGCAGCAAGGTCAAGCCGCTCGTACCTCCCGATAATCCGGTACTGAAGATTGAATTTGCCAACTATGGTCAGGCAGAATGGGCTCACTTGATGCCGGGCACGACCATTGATGATAATAGCCCAATTGTTACTTTTCAGGCTAATAATATTCTAGAAGCCTACCGAGCCATGCTGGTTATGACGGAATTGGCGATGAGAACGGCATTTTGTTAAAAGGCGGGAGTGGGTGATAGCGTGGCACAATATATTCTTCGTAGGTTTATCTCCATGATTGTCACACTGTGGCTAATAATTACGGTTACTTTTGCTCTGATGCATGCTGTTCCAGGGTCTCCGTTTGAAAAGGATGGTAAGAATTCGAACCCGACGGCGGTTGAGAACATGATGACGTTTTACCATTTGGACAAACCCGTTTCTACCCAGTATCTGCTTTATCTAAAATCACTGCTTTCATTGGACCTTGGACCGTCCATCGGTCACTTTCCCGATACCGTCAATTCAATGATCGACAGGGGATTTCCAGTTTCATTTAAGCTCGGTATTGTGTCCATCCTTATTTCTATCGTGACCGGTATCGCTCTCGGCACTGTCGCTGCGTTGAGGCAGAACCGAATCATCGACTACCTCGCCATGATCTTTGCCGTTATTGGCATTGCGGTACCTAACTTCATTGTGGCGACCTTGCTGATCAAATATGTTGCAGTCGAGTGGAAGCTCCTTCCGGTAGCTACTTGGGGAACTTGGAAACATGTCATCCTGCCCGCACTTGCGTTATCGACAGGGCCTCTTGCGATCATTGCAAGATTGACAAGGGCCAGCATGTTGGAAGTGTTGACGGCAGATTACATTGAAACGGCAAGGGCCAAAGGACTGTCGCCCGCAACAATTGTCATTAAGCACGCGCTCCGTAATGCGGTGCTTCCGGTTATCACACTGCTTGGCGCTTTGGTAGCCAACGTTCTCACGGGGAGCTTCGTTATCGAAAAGATTTTCGCCATTCCGGGAATGGGCAAATATTTCGTTGATGGCATTAATAATCGGGATTACTCGCTGATTATGGGAACGACTGTTTTCTATAGCGCTCTTTTGGTCTTTATGATGTTCTTGGTAGATATCACCTACGGCATCATTGACCCCCGCATCAAGCTGCACAGGAAGGAGGGGTAGGATGAACGTTCCAGATTCCTTATTTGTCCCCATGAACAAGAGTAAAGGTACGGCTGAAGCGATTGTCCGAATACGGCTGTCGTTCTGGCAGGAGGCATGGATTAGGCTTCGTGCAAACAAGCTGGCCATGGTGGGGTTAATCATCGTTCTATTGATGTCGCTGCTGGCCATCCTTGGACCGTTCCTTACCGATCATAGCTTCTCGAAACAGGTGCTGCTCGATGCCAATCAAAAACCATCGGCAGCCCACTGGTTCGGTACGGATGAACTTGGACGTGACGTCTATGCCCGTATCCTTTATGGAGCACGCATCTCGCTATTCATCGGTCTCATGGCTGCTTTGATCGATTTTCTAATTGGCATTATATATGGCGGCATCGCCGGTTACTTAGGCGGACGGATCGACAATCTCATGATGCGGTTCGTCGATCTTTTGTACGGGATTCCTTATTTGCTTGTCGTCATCCTGTTGATGGTCGTCATGGGGCCAGGCCTATTGACCATTATCGTGGCTTTAAGTGCCACAGGCTGGATCGGAATGGCACGCATCGTGCGTGGGCAAGTGCTTAGTTTGAAATCATCGGAGTACGTGCTGGCGGCAAGGACATTAGGCGGAGGCGCGGGTTATATTATCCGCAAACATTTGCTGCCCAACGCGCTTGGAGTCATTATCGTGCAAGTGACGTTCTCGGTGCCATCGGCCATCTTCGCAGAAGCGTTCTTAAGCTTTCTTGGCCTAGGGATTCAGCCTCCCTTGGCAAGCTGGGGCGTCATGGCCAACGACGGCCTGTCGACCATTTTGTCAGGCCAATGGTGGCGGCTGTTCTATCCGGCGTTTTTCATATCGATGACCATGCTTGCCTTTAACTTGGTGGGCGATGGACTGCAGGACGCTTTTAATCCGAAGAGGAGGAGGTAGCCAACATGAATGCAACGAACTCGTCCGACGTTCTATTGGAAGTGGACAATCTTCATGTCTCGTTCACTACACATGGTGGAGAAGTGAAGGCGGTTCGCGGAGTCAGCTTTATGCTAGGTAAGGGAGAGACTTTGGCTATTGTAGGTGAGTCCGGCTGCGGTAAAAGTGTAACCGCCCGCAGCATGACGCGCCTTCTTCCCGAGCATAGCTCGAAGATCAGCCAAGGCAGCATCCGCTATAAGGGCAGGGAACTGACATTACTCAGTGAGAAGCAGCTGCGAGAGCTAAGAGGCTCTGAAATTTCAATGATTTTCCAAGATGCGATGACAGCCTTAAATCCCACCATCTCCATCGGTGAGCAGATTATGGAAGGAATCATCCGCCATCAGAAAATATCGCGTGCAGAAGCCCGTAAGCAAGCCACTGAAATGCTCGGGCTGGTAGGCATCTCCAACCCCGAGATGCGATTGAAGCAATATTTGCATGAGTTCAGCGGAGGCATGAGACAACGGATTATGATCGCTATCGCTGCGGTATGCAAACCTTCCGTTCTTATTGCGGACGAGCCGACTACGGCACTGGATGTCACCATTCAAGCCCAAATCATTGAGCTGTTCAAAATGCTCCAGAAGAAAACCGGCGTCTCTATTATCATCATCACACATGACCTTGGCGTTGTTGCGAATATGGCCGATCGGGTCAATGTGATGTATGCCGGTAAAATCGTCGAAGCAGGGACCGTATATGACTTGTTCCATAATCCTCAGCATCCTTACACCAAAGGGCTGCTGGCTTCCATGCCGCGTCTGGACACAGACAAGTCGCTTCCGCTTACACCGATTGCGGGAACACCGCCGGATCTGTTTGCTCCGCCACAGGGCTGCGCTTTTGCAGCGCGCTGCAGTTATGCCATGGAAGTATGCGGTGCCTATCAGCCGGAGCAGACTGCTGTATCGAGCAGCCACTCGGTTGCCTGCTGGCTTCAGGATCCGCGCTCTCAATTTGTATTCCAGCCGCCGATGAAGAGTAACATGATGTCGGCTCTAGGATAAATAAGATCATGAACGAAGGGGAGAAGTGCTCATGAAAAAAGTTTCAGCAATGCTAATCAGCTCCGTATTGGTTTTCGGTACGTTATTAGCCGGATGCAGCAAAGATCCAGGGTCCGGAACGCAAGAGTCTGGAGCCAAGCAGACGGAAGCAGCCAAAGAAACGAAGTCCAAAATTCTCCTTTACAACAACTTAAAAGAACCGACATCCCTCGATCCTCCGAAAGGGTTTGACCAAGTTTCTTATGATATTGTCAACAACGCGTTTGAGGGATTGACGCGTCTTGGCAAGAACCACTTTCCTGAGCCAGCTATGGCGAAAGAGTGGAAAGTCACTCCCGATGGGAAAAAGTACACGTTCACGCTTCGTGACGGTATAAAGTGGTCCAATGGAGATCCTGTAAAAGCTGCCGACTTTGAGTATGCATGGAAGCGTCTGTTGGATCCGAAAACTGCTTCGGACGCAGCTTTCCTCGCATATCCCATTGAAGGTGCAGAAGCTTTCAACTCCGGTAAGGGGACAGAGGGCGATGTGAAAATTAAGGCTCTGGATGACAAGACACTTGAAGTTACTTTGACACAACCTGCTTCTTGGCTGATTGGCATGGTATCCAGTCCGGCGTTCTTCCCGGTACATAAGGCAACAGTTGAAAGCAACGCCAAATGGGCCGGCGAAGCGGCTACGATTGTAAGTAACGGGCCGTTCAAAATTACCGAATGGAAGCACGATAGCGAGCTGAAAATGGTGAAAAACGACCAGTACTGGGATGCCGTAAACGTAAAACTGACAGGTGTTACTTTCAAAATGATCAATGATACTAACACCGCTTACCAGCTGTTCACTACTGGCGAGCTTCATACAACCGGATCCATTCCGGCCGACATGAGCGATAAATTGTTTGCTGAAAACAAAGTGAAGGTTGAAGATGCCGCAGGAACTGCGTTCTACCGCTTTAATGTGAAAATGGCACCTTTCAATAACGTCAACATTCGTAAAGCTTTTGTTGCGGCTGTAGACAGACAAAAGCTTGTAGACTTGGTATTAAAGCAAAAGCAGAAACCGGCAGACGGTTATGTATCTCCTGGACTAAAGGATCCTGCGGGTGGAGACTTCCGCACGGTTGGCGGCAGCCTAATCAAGTTTGATGCGGCCGAAGCGAAAAAGCTTTTGGAAAAAGGGATGCAGGAAGCTGGATACACGAAGCTGCCTGAAGTTACTTTAACTTATAACACGAATGATGTGAGTCAACGGATCGCTCAAACGCTTCAAGCTATGCTCAAAGATAACCTAGGTATCGATGTGAAACTGGCAAATAAAGAAGGTAAAGTTCTGACTACCGAACAAAAGGCTCTGCAGCTGCAATTGTCCCGTTCTTCGTTCCTTCCTGACTTTGCAGATCCGATCAACTTCCTGGACGGCTTCCAATCGACGAATCCGTTCAGCCGAACAGGGTGGATTAATGCTTCTTATGATAAATTGATCAAAGACGCATACGTAGAATCTGATGAGGCTAAACGATACAAAATGATGCACGATGCAGAGAAGATTTTGATGGACGAAGCTCCGGTTCTGCCGCTTTACTTCTATAACTCCACTTACCTGCAAAGCGACCAATTGGAAGGCGTCGTTAGGCACGCTTTCGGCTTCCTCGACTTTAAGTGGGCAGATTTGAAATAAAATCGGATGATCAAGGGATGCACCTGTAAGAGGTGCTTCTCCCTTTTTCTTCAGTCGTGAAAGGAGTGCTTCGTTGATGGTTGAGCTTATAAAGCCGCAGCGGTTAAACCCTGGCGATACGGTAGCCATAACGGCCCCGGCGAGTTGGGCTGACAAGGATCAAGTGAAAGCGGCTTCGTCCTATCTGGAGGAGTTGGGGCTCCATGTGCGGCTGGGAGATACCCTCTCTATGCAGCATGGCTACCTGGCAGGAACGGATGAGCAGCGGGCAGCGGAATTGAATGCTATGTTCGCCGATCCGGCGATCAAAGGGATCATTTGTGCGCGTGGCGGTTACGGTACGGGAAGAATAGCGGATATGCTAGACTATGAACTTATTCGAGCTAATCCGAAGATTTTCTGGGGCTATAGCGACATCACCTTTCTACATGCGGCGATAGGACGTTTCGCGGGTCTGGTTACTTTTCATGGTCCGATGTTGATCGATCTGGGGAAAGAGGATGTGCACCCGCTCACGATTCAAAATTATGAATTGCTTCTAAGTCCGTCTGTTCTTCACTATACGGAGGAGATTTCCCCTCTGCAAACCTTAGTTGAAGGAGAAGCGTTCGGGGCTCTCGTGGGCGGGAACATTTCCTTGATTGTTAGTACGCTTGGTACTCCTTATGAGCTGGACACGCGGGGGAAACTCTTTTTTATTGAAGATATTGACGAAGAGCCCTATAGGTTGGATCGGATGTTAAACCAGTTAAGGCTAGCAGGTAAATTCGCGGATGCGGCCGGCATTCTGATCTGCGATTTTAACAATTGCGTGCCGAACAAACGGAAGGTGTCGTTTACTTTAGAGCAAATATTTAACGATCACATCGTTTCTGCAGGGAAGCCGACACTCGCTGGATTTAAGATCGGCCACTGCTCTCCCAATATTGCGGTTCCGATTGGCATAAGGGCAAAAATGAGTACTTATGATAAGCTGCTGGTATTTATGGAACCCGGTGTAGAGGCATAAGCTTATGCTTCCGAAGTCGTTTTGTGGCATAAGCCCGCTTCGCTTGCATAGCTGCACAAACTTTCAGGAGGCAAACATGAACATTCAAAGTGTTGAAGTAATGCGGCAATCGACTCCGCTCATTAAGCCATTTAAAACAGCTCTGCGTACGGTGTATAAAACGGAGTCTATCATCGTTCGGATTCAGGCTAACGATGGCAGAGTCGGGTGGGGAGAGGCACCGGCAACGATCGTAATAACCGGCGACAGCTTGGATAGTATCCATTCGGCAATTGTAAATACGTTCACTCCTTTACTCATTGGCAAAAACCTACTGGCGTACGAACGTATTCTTCAGGAGATTCATCATTCGATGATTGGCAGCAGCAGTGCCAAAGCGGCTGTAGATATGGCTATTTACGATCTGGTAGCTCAGTATTGCGGTCTGCCATTGTACCAGTTCCTCGGTGGATATAAGGATCACATAGAGACAGATTACACGGTAAGCGTCAATTCACCTAAGGAAATGGGAGAAGACGCTATCCGTTATGTGCGGGAAGGCTTCAATGTATTGAAGATTAAGGTTGGAAAAGATGATATCCAAGAGGATATTGAAAGAATGAAGGAAATCCGCAGCTGCGTCGGCAGCAGTGTGAAAATTCGCATAGATGCGAATCAGGGGTGGCAGGTAAAGGACGCCATCCGGACGATCCGCCGCATGGAGGATTTGGGGCTTGATATTGAATTGGTAGAACAGCCGGTGAAGGCTAACGACATTGAAGGACTGAAAATGGTTACAGATAGCGTTGAAACCCCCATTATGGCAGATGAAAGTGTGTTTTCTCCGGCACAAGCCTTTGAAGTGCTGAAACACCGCGCAGCCGATCTGATTAATATCAAGCTGATGAAATCCGGCGGAATTTACAAAGCGCAAATTATTAACCATATCGCAGAAGAATTCGGTGTCGAGTGTATGGTTGGAAGCATGATCGAATCTCGTGTGGCTGTGACAGCAGCAGCTCATCTGGCAGCTAGCAAGAAGAACATTACACGGTTCGATTTCGATGCCCCGCTCATGATGCTTAACGATATTGTGGTTGGCGGTGTGAAGTACGACGGCAGAATGATGACCTTCCCGAAAGAAGCAGGCCTTGGTATTCGTGATGTGGTACCCAGCGAAAGTGTAGTGGGGTGATGAGTATGCAGAAACGGATGATAGTCGCTGTTTCTGTCGCAACGGTTTGGACGAAGCCGGAATCTCCTAGGCCTTTGGATGAATCTGCTCTAAAGCATCCGGTTGAAATTAGAGAATGGCTGAGGCGCATGACGATAGACGATAAGCTGGATTTGTGGGAAGGGAACCGGATTCAGACTCAAATTCTTTATGGTACCTCCGTGCTGGTTGCAGAAGAACTGGAAGATTGGATCAAAGTGCTCATTCCGCAGCAGGGAACACGCAAAGAAGCTTTGGGATACCCCGGCTGGGTGCCAAGATGCCAGCTGGTTATAGAGCCGGAAGCCCCAGCTGGCTTGAAGAGAGCGGAAGTGATAACAGCTCAAGCGTGGCTGTATCGGAATCCGTCCGAACGCTCGATCGAGTTGAGCTATCTGACCTCTCTTCCTGTCCTTGATGAAACTGAACAATGGGTAAAAGTGAAGACACCAGAGGGTGCTGGTTATTTAAAAGCGAACGAGGTCCGCTTGAGCGATGGCTCTCTGATCCCCGAACCTGGTGAAGGCCACATCGGATGTGGAATTGTGGAGCAGGGGAGAAGATTTCTTGATCTGCCTTATTTATGGGGCGGAATGTCCTCATTTGGCTACGATTGCTCCGGTTTTGCTTATAGCATGCACAGATATTTTGGGATTTCGATTCCAAGAGACGCCTCTGACCAAGCTAAGCAGGGAATGCTCATTGCAAAGGAACAGCTGGAACCGGGGGATTTGCTCTTTTTCGCTTATGAAGAAGGCAAAGGAGCTATTCACCATGTAGGGATCTATGCCGGAGACAATCGGATGATCCATTCCCCTGAATCGATCAAATCAATTGAAATTATGGATTTAAGCAGCTATAAGTTAGCCAAAGAGCACTGCGTGTCCAGGAGGTATTGGGGATAATGCAGCAAATTACTTGATCGTATTATAGTCAGTATCGTTAAAATGAGGCGGCAAGTTATTCTTGCTTTCTCATTTTTTTATTTTTCTGTCGATTGCAAGGGAAAGAAAGGTGTTAACCTGCCGAGAAGCTTCGGAAGTACATGCAGCAATGCCCCTTGGTCGCAGCTTCTGCTGGACGAAGGGGTCTTCATGGTAATGACCAAGTTTTTTACTATGAGCTTTATGTACCTTTAGCAGAAGGAAGCATAGGAAGTGATTCAATTTGAGAAACCGAAATTCGACGGTCTCTCACGTTCTTCTAAACACTGACGTTCCGCTAAATAATCCGTTTAAGGATGTCAGATTCTGTTGCACAATATTCAATAGGATTGCCTTAATAAAATGTTTATAAGCATTTCCATTGGAGTAACTACAATGTTTTTTCCGAAAATGGCTTGTGATTAGGCTTAGTGGAAAATCCCATTGCATAGTATCCAATGAAATCGTGTATTCACGAAAAAGATGTTGGATTTCATTGTATTTGCTCCAATGGTTTTAATCCTATGGCAAAAAACCGAAAAAAAAAGCAACGTTGTTTCTCTTCCTCATGATATCGGGCGTTTTTCGGCCAATTAGCGCATCGTAGTTCCTCAGCAAATCCTGGTTACCTTAGCTGTACAAAAATGGGGAGAGGCCGAACATCCAAATATGATTTTTTGGATAGCCCTTTCTTTCTAGTCGAAATGGACAAAAAGGGATCGAACTTGAATACATATAGAAGCAATAAACATAAAGAGGTGATGTACATGCGCCCAGGATACGGAATGTTCCAACAGCAAGCCGCAAAAATGCGGTTAACTCCGCAATTGCGAAAAGCCATAACGATTCTCCAGCTCTCAACACCGGAATTACTGGAGGTTGTCCAGCAGGAGATGAATGATAACCCGGTATTGGAATTCACCGGAAACGAATGGGATGCTTATAGCGCCTCTCCTAAATACCATAGTGCAGCAGGCAGGAGTGATCACATCTATGACCCCCTGTATCATGCAGCATCGAATGAGGTATCCCTAGAAAGGCATTTAAAGGAGCAGTTGGGCTTCGTAAAAAAGATCCCGCCATCCATTCGTAAAATGATCGCGTTTATGATCGGAAATCTCGATAATAATGGCTATCTGGGACCCTCCTTAAATGAAATTTCCGATGTGTTTAAGGTCGATCTTGCTCAAGCGGAGCTTGCGCTAAGGATCTTGCAGGGGTTCGAGCCCGTCGGCGTGGGGGCAAGAAATTTGAGTGAATGTCTGCTTCTTCAGGTCCAGTCCGTGTCGGAGTGCTTTCCGTTAATATCCATATTAATTCGTAATCATCTGAAGGATGTTGCCGATTATCGCATTCATAAATTGTCGACGAAGCTGCAAGTGACAGCACAAGAAATTCAGGCAGCGATTGATGTGATCAAAGGGTTGAATCCTAGGCCTGGCGCAGCATTTTATACAGAAACAGTGCCATATATGATTCCCGAGGTTATCATCGAAAAGGCAGATGAACAGCTCGTTGTGTTGATTCATCAAGCAGCGTCGCCTCGCCTCGCGATTAATGGTTATTACGAACGCATGGTGAAGGATAGCAGCGACAATAACGAGGTAACAAAGTTCCTCTTTGGTAAATTAAATTCAGCGAGTTTCTTCCTGAAGTGTTTGGAGCAAAGACGAAAGACCATATTCCGCGTAGCCCAAGCCATTGTCGAGGAACAGAACGATTTTTTCTGGAAGGGAGCTTCCCATCTCAAGCCCATGACTTTGAAGCGTATTGCCGATAAATTAGGTGTGCATGAATCAACGGTCAGCCGCGCGACGTCTGGTAAATATGCTCAAACGCCATGGGGCATCTTCGAGATGAAGCACTTTTTTCCCTATGGTTTGCAAATGGACCTTGGAGATGCTGCGTCCTCGGAACGCGTAAAAGCGAGAATAAAGGAATGGATCCATGGGGAAAACCATGAGAAGCCTTACTCCGACCAAAAGCTGGCTGATCTGATTAGGAAGGAAGGCATTCAAATTTCTCGCCGTACCGTGACCAAATATCGGGAGGAGTTAGGCATTTCTTCTTCCTTGAGAAGGAAACGCATATAGTTTTTAAAGGGGGCAAAATCACTTCAACATTTTGGCCCACAAATTCATATCCTCAAATTTATCGTAGATATCGCAATTTTTCGTTAGTCTGCCGTAATAACGGTATCCCATCTGGAAGAAAACGGCATTCATACCGAAAGAAAGGGCTCTGGATAAGGAGTAAGCGCAAGTGATGTTTCGCATGATCAATTCATCTTCCAAAGCATGCATAAGCAGTCTCATGAGTCCTTGATTACGATAGGCAGGAAGTGTGGCGCAATCCGTCATTTCTGCATTGGCGTAAACCCTATTGATCTCTGCGGAGGCAGCGCTAATGAGTTGATGCGGCGATTCTACGAGATAATAAATCGTACCCTCGCGCATTGTTTTTTCGACGTATTCAGGATCATTCATCGGTGTTGGGTACGTCTGAAATATTTGATCGTATAATCCAGAAAGCCGCTCTGCATCCTCCGTCCGAGCTATACGCAGTGTATATTGTTCCGGAATCAAGGGGCGACTGGGCTTGAGGGGAAGAGCCAGCACTTGCTTGAGAATGTGATCCTCCTCCATCCAATAATCGCTAGTCCGCCGCTCAAGATCATCATACAGAGCCATACAGTAAGCGTCGCGACCGTTGAAATATCCTTTATAAATTCCCTCCAGCATGCAGCCTTTGGATAGAAAGGCTTGCCAGTCATCCTCTCGCGATTTAATAAACACTTTGGTCAAAGCATTTGCTTTGGCAATTTCCACTATTCGCTTGCAGATGGTATCCACATTTCCCAGATAGTCATCCACCCGCAATCTTTTGTTAAAAAAATCGAGGCAAAAGATTACTGTAAAATCCTCGCCATTTTCTACCTGATTTAAATACGTTGGGAGATGACTTGGCATCCAGCATTCCCCTTTCTCCCTAAAATCGTTCCATTCAACTATCTGCAAAAATGGTGCCAACTGCAAAACGAGATCATGGTTTGTGCTGAAAGCACGCAATACCGTATGATTTCTAATTTTTTGCTGCCAAAAAAATAGCAACTGCAAAATGTTTGGCAGCTTTTCCCGCGAAAACTTACCCTGAAAGAAGTCTAGATGCCTATTTCGAAAAGTTGGCATTTATTTTGCATAGTAATCAGGTAGCGATAAGAATGTTCTAAACAACTATGAGGGAGGACTAACGCATATGAAGTGCATGTGGTGTGAAACGGAGGAAATCCGTGAAAGCGTGAAAGATTGCTACTGGGTCATGCCGGATGGGAGAGTGGCGATTCAGATTTTGGAAGTCCCTGCTATCGAATGTTCCAACTGCGGTACTTACGTATTGGAGAGCACCGCGCAGCAAATCGAAGAGATACTTTATTGGCATGATGTATCTGCGCTTGGAACCACATTTCGCTATGAAGATCTGTTGAAGGCTCCGCGGGTTAAGAATATGTTTCTAAAATAAACCGTAGCGATGGTTAACAATGGGGGGAGACTTATGAAGCGGGAGCATTTAATCAAGCCGGTTTTGGACCACCATTATCCCACCATTCAATATGGAAAAGGCGTCTTTTTGTACGATGATCAGGGCAAAGCCTATATAGATGCATCTTCGGGGGCTGTGACAGCCGGAATCGGGCACGGGGTTCAAGAAATCATCGATGCGATGCAGGAACAGGCGAGTAAGGTTTCTTTTGTCTACCGCTCTCAGTTTACAAGTGAACCAGCCGAAAAGCTGGCGAAGAAGCTGAGTGATCTGGCTCCTGGCAATGATTACTGGTCTTTCTTTGTGAACAGCGGATCTGAAGCAACGGAGACGGCGATGAAGATTGCTATCCAGCACTGGCAGGAGAAGGGGCGCCAAGGAAAAAATAAAGTGATTTCACGACGAATGAGCTATCACGGTATAACGATGGGCGCTCTTTCGATGTCAGGCCATGTCCTCAGACGAAGACGATTTATTCCGTTATTAGAGGACTATCCGGTTGTCGTACCCCCTTATTGCTACCGCTGTCCTTTGAACAAGACCTTTCCAGACTGTAAGTTAGCGTGTGCGGAAGATTTGGAAACCGCTATAAAACGGATTGGTGCCGAACATATCGCTGCATTTATTGCAGAGCCGATCATTGGTGCTGCAGGAGGCGCTATTGTTCCGCCTGAAGGATATTACAAGAGGATCAAGGAGATCTGCGAAGGAAATGAGATCTTATTCATCGCCGATGAGGTCATGACGGGGATTGCCCGTACAGGAGCTATGTTCGGCATGGAGCATTATGGCGTCGAACCGGATCTGATAGCTCTAGGAAAAGGGATGAGCGCCGGATATACGCCAATGGCGGCAACGCTTACCAAAGATCACGTGATGGAACCCATTTTGCAGGGATCCAAAAGCATCATGTCGGGCCACACCTACAGCGCAAATCCGCAATCAGCGGCAGTTTCCCTAGCGGTTCTCGCCTATATCGAAAAGCATCAGTTAGTCAGGGCTGCAGAGGTCAAAGGCAGCTATTTGCTGGGCAAGATGCGACAAATGGCTGATCAGATCGAGATCATCGGCGATGTAAGAGGCAGAGGACTTCTTCTCGCTATTGAATTTGTTTCCGATCGGTTCGACAAGCTCCCGTTTCCATCGGGGCTAGGTATCACCTCTAGAATCGTCGAAAATGCCTTTCTAAAAGGTCTTCTCGTTTACCCTGCGGCCGGTGCGTTGGACGGGGGAGGAGATGCCATTATTGTGGCTCCTCCTTTTGTGATTACAGAAGAAGAAATAGACCAGCTCGTGCGGATTTTGGATGAATCCATTCGGGGAGTCATAGCTGAGGTTACCCGATCCGAATTGGAGGAGATATGATGGAGCCATATGCGAACGCACACGCGAACACACATACGGTCATATCCGGTAAAGTAAGCACTTTGGAAGAGGCACTTCTAGCAATAACCGATGGCTGTACGTTAATGTATGGCGGATTCGGCGGCATTGGAACGCCTCCAACGTTGATCGAAGGTATTTTGCAAAAGGGGGTTAAAGACCTAACGATCATTGGGAATGATACCGGGTTTCCGCAGATCGGCATTGGCAGCTTAATCACAGCAGGCAGAGTAAAGAAGGTGATTGCCTCCCATATCGGCTCCAATCCTAATGCTGGCCTAATGATGGAGGAAGGTACCATGGAGGTGGTGTTTTACCCACAAGGCACGTTAGCGGAAAAAATTCGGGCTGGCGGCGTAGGTCTTGGAGGAATACTGGTGGATGTCGGCATCGGAACGATTATGGAGCAGGGAAAGGCGACCGTGTCCATCGATGAGAAAAAGTATCTGGTCGAGCCGGCTTTGACGGCAGACGTTGCCATTGTTCATGCGAAAAAAGCCGATCCATACGGGAATCTTGTCTACGATAAAAGCGGCAGAAATCTAAATCCATTGGTCGCCATGGCCGGGAAATTTACGATTGCGGAAGTCGATGAGATTGTACCGCTAGGCGAGCTAGACCCCGAAAGCATTATAACGCCGGGCATTTTCGTAGATATGGTGATATTGAGCAGAGGGGTGACTTGGGAATGGGTATGGGAAAAGAAACCCGCGTCCGAATAGCTAAGCGGGCTGCGGGGGAATTGAAGGACGGCATGGCCGTCAATCTAGGAATCGGCATCCCGACCATGGTTGCGGATTACGTTCCTGAAGGCATTCACGTCGTTTTTCATGCGGAGAATGGGATTTTGGCCGCAGGGGGTGCCCCGCTTCCTGGGGAAGAAGACGCTTTTCTTTGCAACGCGGGAGGATACCCTGTCACAATTACCAACGGTGCTTCCTACTGTGATAGCAGCATTGCTTTTGCCATGATTCGCAGGGGATGTATAGATATCACGATACTTGGGGCGTTAGAGGTCAGTGAGCGCGGGGATTTGGCCAATTGGATCGTGCCGGGGAAGCGGGTGGCAGGGATCGGAGGGGCGATGGAGCTTGCGCAAAAAGCCAAGAAAGTCATTGTTCTTATGAACCATGTCAACAGGCAGGGAGAATCAAAAGTTAAAAAACAATGTGACTTACCACTAACAGCGCAGGCCTGTGTCAAAATGATTATTACGGAAATGGCCGTGATGGAGGTCACGGATCGAGGATTGCTTTTAAAAGAAATCATGCTGCCTTATACGGTAGAGGACGTTGTAAATCACACCGAGGCTGCATTAATCATTCCGGAGAACATCTCGTACATTCCATAAATGTGTATTACAAACTCGTTTTCTTATGCCTATCTGAAGGAGGAATTCCTTTGCCCAATCTGAACGCTGAACTGCAAAAACAAATTCATGAGTGGATTAGGCTTCATCGTGAAGAAGGAACCTGTTTTCTGCAGAAGATGGTCAGAATCCCCAGCACGCAAGGTAATGAGAAAGAGGTCCAGGCCTTAATTGCCGATAAATTTCGCGAATTGAGATTAGACGTTGATGTCTGGGAGCCGGATGGAGAGTCACTGGAAACACATCCTTATTTTTGTTCTCCTAGAAACCGTTTTACAGGCAGTCCCAATGTAGTCGGTGTCATGAAAGGGACCGGAGGGGGACGTTCTATCCTACTCAATGGTCATATCGATGTCGTTCCGGAAGGAAATCGGGATCAATGGCAAGATGATCCTTTCAGCGGTAATGTGGTGGACGGGAAGCTATACGGGCGCGGTGCAACGGATATGAAAGGCGGAAATCTCTCTCTCCTACTTGCTGTTGAGGCTGTTCAGAGTCTTGGCATTAAATTGAAAGGCGACGTCATTGTTCAAAGCGTTATTGAAGAGGAAAGCGGCGGGGTAGGGACTCTGGCTGCGATTGTAAAGGGATATCGAGCAGATGCGGCCCTTATTCCAGAGCCTACCAATTTACGCATATTTCCTAAGCAGCAGGGCTCTATGTGGTTCCGTACCCACGTCAAAGGCCGTTCGGCGCATGGCGGAACCAGGTATGAAGGGGTTAGTGCCATTGAGAAAAGCATGATCGTGCTGCAGCATATCCGGGAGCTTGAGAAGCAAAGAAATGCTCGGATCTCGGATCCTTTGTACGCTCAAAACCCCATTCCTATCCCTATCAATATAGGTGTCATTCAAGGAGGAAATTGGCCTTCATCCGTACCGGACACCGTAAAATTAGAGGGAAGAATGGGCGTTGCCCCTGAGGAAAAGCTTGATGAGGCTAAGGAGGAAATGAGTCAGTGGATGGAGGAGCTTAAGGGAAAAGACCCTTGGTTTGAAGAACATCCGCCTGTAGTTGAATGGTTCGGCGCCCGGTGGGTACCAGGCAGCGTGGATCCAGGACATGATTTGATGAGGGTTCTGATGGAGCAGTATCGGGAGGTAAGGCAAGAAGAACCTACAATTGAAGCATCACCTTGGGGAACAGACGGCGGTTTGCTGACGCAACTTGGCGAAACGCCTTGTATTGTTTTCGGTCCAGGCATCACACAAGTAGCCCATTATCCTAATGAGCACATCTTGCTGGATCATGTGTTTGAAGCAGCGGAAATCATCGCATTGACCCTGATACATTGGTGTGGTTTTACGGAATGGAGGCATGGTGATGGATCAGAACCCGAAACTGACGAAATACATTGATAGGAAGACGGCGATCCCGGGACCTCAGGCTCAGGCACTTCTGGAGCGGCGCATGGCAAGTATCCCGAGAGGTCCTTTCAATACGGTTCCTACCTTTGCGGCCAAAGGGAAGGGGGCGCTGCTGACGGATGTTGACGGGAATACCTTTATCGATTTTGCCGGTGCGATCGGCTCTTTAAATGTTGGTCATTGTCCGCCAAAAGTCGTGGAAGCGCTGAAGGCGCAGCTAGAACAATATCTGCATCCCTGCTTTCACGTCATGATGTATGAGCCTTACGTGGCGTTGGCGGAGAAACTCAATGCGATAACCCCAGGAGACCATAAGAAGAAAACGTTCTTCTTGAACAGCGGTGCGGAGGCAGTTGAAAATGCGGTGAAAATTGCACGTAAATATACGGGGCGAAGAGCCGTGATTTCCTTTGAGCGCGGCTTTCATGGCAGAACCTATATGGCGATGTCTTTGACTAGCAAGGTAAAGCCTTATAAGAACGGCTTCGGCCCTTTTGCGCCTGATACGTACAAAATGCCCTATCCTTATTACTATCGTGCTCCTTACGGGATGTCTCCGGATGAGGTGGATGATCAAATTTTACAGAAATTTGAGGACTTTTTCCTGGCGGAAGTCCCGGGTGAAGAGGTCGCAGCTATCATGATGGAGCCGGTTCAAGGGGAAGGGGGCTTTGTCATACCATCCGTCCGGTTTGTGCAAGGTGTGAAAGCAATATGTGATAAATACGGTATTTTGCTAATTGCCGACGAAGTACAGACGGGGTTCGGACGGACAGGGAAAACCTTTGCGATGGAACACTTTGGTGTTGTGCCAGATTTAATGACCATGTCCAAATCGATCGCCGCTGGTCTTCCGATAAGTGCTGTGACCGGACGAGCGGAGGTCATGGATGCACCCGGTGTCGGTGAAATCGGGGGTACCTATGGAGGCAGCCCGCTTGGCTGTGTAGCTGCGTTAAAAGTAATTGAAATGTTAGAGGAGGATCGGCTAGCGGAACGGGCTGTCTCGATTGGGTCAGCGGTCAGCGAACGTTTTCTCCGGCTGCAGCAGGAAGTTGACTGCATTGGCGACGTGCGTACGTTGGGCGCGATGAGTGCGATTGAGCTGTTGAAGGATCCGGTGACGAAAGAACCGGATAAAGAGCTAACGACTCGGATATTACAGGAGGCGCATCAACACGGAGTCATCGTGATGGGTGCCGGCTTATACAGTAATGTTATACGCATTCTAAGTCCGCTGGTCATTACGGATGAGCAGCTTGCTGAGGGCTTAGATGTTCTGGAGCGGGCTGTTAAGGCGTGTATCAGTAAGAATATTCCTGAATAAGCCTGGAGGCGTTAAGGAAAGCGGGACTGGGCGTGAAGGCGTTTAATACGTCATTCAGGAAATGACGGAGCTGAAATTGATTTGTTTTAAAAAGTTGTCGTCACATAGGAAAGACCTCACCCACGCAATGATGATTGGCGTGTGAGTGAGGTCTTTTTTTGCTTATCCAGTACCTGCGGATAGCCATCCGCAACAACGAGCCTTAGAATAAGCGAGTATTGGACTCGAAACGGTCCGTAGAAGCAACAAGGGGAACTACGATGCGTTAATTATCAAAATCAACGCCTTTTTGAGCGCAAAGGGAACTACGATACGCTATTTCGCCATTTTTGTCTTAAAACGTCAGATAAATCCGAAATAAGTGATTGACGTTCCGTTTGGCCAGCTTATTAGGGGCTTTTAGGCAAATTACCGCATCGTCGTTCCCTTTCGTAATCATAGGAGCCCAAACTCCCAGTCGAAAATCTTAATCTGTATTTTGAATATTCTCCGTATCCTCCTTAATCTCTTTCTGCTGTGCTTTCATCAATTTGTCCTTCATTTCATCCCGCTTTGGCCGACGATCCTTCAACGACGCGTGCTCCGGTGTATCCTGATAAATTTTCCTTCTGCCCATCCGGCGCAAATTTTCTGGCACTAGGTTAAATTTTTCATCTTTCATGAGTGCAATAATTCCGGTGCTTTCCGGTTGCTTCTCGATGCTGTAGATTTCGTTGAAATATTCGTCTGCACGGCCCGGTACATAGTTTTTAGGCTCTGGGTAACCGACGATGACACCTTCATAATTGCGCAAAATGACTTTATCCTGGCTTTGCGAGATTAAATAATTGGGCTGAAGCGCGATTTTTCCTCCTCCTCCTGGAGCGTCGACGACAAAGGTTGGTACTGCATACCCGGAGGTATGGCCGCGAAGAGCTTCGATTATTTCCAAACCTTTAGAAACAGGTGCCCGGAAATGACCGATTCCTTCAGATAAATCGCATTGATAAATATAGTAAGGGCGTACACGAATTTTCACAAGATCATGCATGAGCTTCTTCATAATATAAGTACTGTCGTTAATACCGGCCAGAATCACTGACTGATTGCCTAAAGGTACTCCAGCATTTGCGAGCATTTCGCAGGACTTTTTCGCTTCGTCCGTCATTTCCAAAGGATGATTAAAATGGGTATTCAGCCATACCGGGTGATACTTTTTGATAATACTGCACAAATGCTCCGTAATTCGCTGCGGGAAAACGACCGGGGCTCTCGTGCCAATACGAATGATCTCAACATGGGGAATCGCCCGTAAATTTTTCAAAATATATTCCAAGATGTTGTCGTTAATTAACAGTCCATCGCCGCCAGAAAGCAGAACATCACGCACCTCTGGCGTATTTCGAATATAAGCAATCGCATCATCCAATTGTTTTTTGGGAACCCCCATGCCCACCTGGCCGGAGAAACGGCGGCGTGTGCAGTACCTGCAGTACATTGAACATTGATTCGTTACCAAAAATAGAACCCTATCAGGATAACGATGTGTTAAACCGGGGGTAGGGGAGTCTTCGTCCTCGTAAAGGGGATCCTCGAGATCATACTTTGTTTTCAATAATTCGGCGGAAATCGGAACAGATTGCATGCGAATCGGGCATCGCGGGTCATCCGGATTCATCAATGATGCGTAATAGGGGGTAATATTTAATGGAATGGTTTGCGTTGATATCCGAACGCCTTCTTCTTCCTCGGGAGTTAAATTCACTACTTTCTTCAGATCTTCCAGAGTACGAATGGTATGTGTCAGCTGCCAAAGCCAATCATTCCACTGCTCATCCGTTACATTTTTCCATAGCTCAACTTGCTTCCAGTCACGTCGTTCCATTATTGCACCTCCAGTAATGATGCCTTCTCATGAGTAGTAAGATGCAAAAAGCGTGCCAACATTTCCCCGCAAGCTGAAAAGCAAAAAAGACTCCTGTCGGAGTCTTGATCACTGATGTTTATGGCTTTTTCACGATGCCGTAGCGGCTCAGTTTATACTGTAAAGCTTGGCGCTTGATTCCTAGAGCTTGTGCGGTGAGAGTGATGTTATATTGATGGTTTTCCAATGCGTCCGTGATAGTTTCCTTTTCCATTTGCTTCACTTTATCGGTCAATCTACCGGCAGAGATTGTTGTCATTTGGTCACCCCACGGTGTAGATCGTAGAGAGAGAGAGGCTGTTTTTATAGGATTCCCTAAGAAATAAGCGGGAAGGTGATTCTCTTGAATGATTTCGCATTCCAGCTCCATCATATTGTAGGTGGATTCGATGGCATGGCTTAATTCCCTTATATTGCCTGGCCAATGGTAGTTCATTAGGCTATTCATTGCAGCTGGGGTAATGCCCGTTATTTTCATGCCGAATATGTGATTAAATGTATCAATAAAGTGATAGGTGAGGAGAGGAATATCTTCTTTTCTTTGCACAAGAGGAGGCAGGTATAGGTTCACGACATTTAGCCGGTAGAACAGATCGCTGCGCAGCAATCCTTTGTCTAACGCTTCCTTCGGATCTATATTCATGGCGGTAATGATGCGGACATCGACTTGCTGTTCCTGGGTTCCCCCGACTCGGCGAACAATCCCGTCTTGAAGCACCCGCAATAGTTTGGCCTGCAAAAATAAATCTAAGCTATTTAACTCATCCAGAAAAAGAGTTCCGCCGCTAGCTTGCTCAAATAATCCAGCACGGTCAATAGCGCCAGTAAACGCGCCTCGCGCAGTTCCAAACATTATACCTTCCATGAGCTCGTTGGGGACAGCCGCGCAATTTTGAGCAATAAATAGACGGTTACGGCGGGCACCGGCATTGTGAATGCTCTGGGCGAACAATTCTTTACCGGTGCCGGTAGGTCCGGATATCAAAACAGGCGAGCTAGTACGTGATGCCTTTTTGGCGAAGGAGACTGTATGTAAGAAGGCTTCGCTTTTGCCAATTAAATCACTGAAATGGTATCGAGCAGAGCTGGCGTTTTTCTTATCTTTTGAAGGTGATTCGTAGATTTGATGCCTGAGATCAAGGATTTGGTCGTGGAGATGAACAATGCTTGTAATATCCTTTGCAACTTCTAAGGCACCGATGATTTCGCCATTTTCCATTAAAGGATACGTACTGTTAATGGTTGTGATCCGTTTCCCTGTCACACTCACGTAGGTTTGTATTTTTTCTCGTATTTCGATACCTGTTTGTAGAACTTTAATGAAAGTGCTAGTTTCATTCGTTAAGGAAGGAAAAAGGTCGAAGAAGTTCTTTCCTACCACTTGTTCTCGCTTAAAACCATCGGTTTCAGCCATCTTATCATTATAAAAAATGGTTATTCCCTTGTTATCAATCAGATGAACACCGACATCAATAATATTCAACATTTTCTCAAAATACTTTGATCCATGATCGTTCTGCTCGAACATTATGTTCACCTGCCTCCGAAGAATGCTTCAATGGCTCAATTAACACCTTATGATATTTTGTCTGGAAAAATGCCCGTGGAATAATAAAAGGCGAAATCGGCTAAATAAGAGACAAGTTAATGTAAATTTATATTGACATGACGTATATTATAAAATACATTGTGTATATAATACTTTACATTATGTAAATGGTAACGTACAGTTCGAGGAGGAACATGCATGAATAACCGAATGAAAGCAATCGTATGCACCAAATACGGATCGCCGGATGTTCTTCAGCTTAGAGAGGTAGAAAAACCTACCCCCAAGGACAATGAGGTACGGATCAGAATATGTGCGGCAACAGTTGGGCCAGCGGACTGCGCCTTTCGAAAGGGAGACCCTTTTATTGTCAGACTTTTTTACGGTCTTAGTAAACCGAAAAACCCCATAATGGGGTTTGAGTTAGCCGGGGAAATTGAGGCAGTAGGTAAGGAAGTGAAATTATTTAAAGAAGGTGACCAGGTTTTTGGTTTAAGTGCAAAGATCTCAGGTGCTCATGCCGAGTACAAATGTCTATCTGAAGACGCGCCATTAGCAATCAAATCGTCCTCTATGTCTTATGAAGAAGCTGTTTCTGTCTGTGATGGGGCAACAACTGCATTGACTTTCCTTAGAGATAAAGCAAAGATTCAGAGAGGACAAAAAGTCTTGATCAATGGCGCTTCCGGATCGGTAGGTGTTCATGCGATTCAGCTTGCTAAGTTCTATGGGGCAGAAGTTACCGGGGTATGCAGTACCACGAATGTAAGATTGGTGAAGTCATTGGGAGCTGATAAGGTAATAGACTATACCAAAGAGGATTTCACACAAGCCAGCCAGTCCTATGATGTTATTTTTGACGCGGTAGGCAAACGTTCATTTGCTCAGTGTAAAGCATCGCTAACTCAGAGAGGTGTTTATCTTTCTACGGTCCCTACGCTGTCTATTGTGCTTCAAATGTTATGGACTTCAACGATCGGCGGCAAAAAAGCAATTTTTACGACTGCAGGCTTAATGCAGACTAAAGAAAATCTAGTCTTCCTTAAAGAGCTGTATGAGGCGGGGAAGATAAGATCGGTCATCGATCAACGATATTCGTTGGAGCAGACTGCCGAGGCTCACCGCTATGTAGATAAAGGACACAAAAAGGGAAGTGTTGTCATCACTGTGGGACATAATAGTAAGAGTTAACGAAGCGTTGCAGTTGATTGCGGAGAACTGTGATAATATAAGTTTAACGTGTTAGAAATACTAAAATACAAAAGACAAATGAAAAGGGAGCTATGATGACAGAGAAAAAATCAAGGATAGAAACAGGATGGAACTTCGACAACAGCTATGCTCGTCTACCCGAATCACTTTTTACCAGAATTCATCCAACTCCTGTTCGCTCACCGAAGATTATTATTCTTAATGATCAGTTGGCAAAATCATTGGGCTTAGCCATCGAATCGCTGCAAAGCAATGATGGTGCAGCGGTGCTGGCTGGCAACCAGATTCCTGAAGGCGCTTTGCCTATTGCCCAAGCCTATGCTGGTCATCAATTCGGGCATTTCAACCGGCTAGGGGACGGCCGGGCTCATCTGCTTGGCGAACAGATCACTCCCGAAGGTATACGGGTTGATATTCAGCTGAAGGGTTCGGGTAGGACGCCTTACTCCCGCGGGGGCGATGGTCGGGCGGCACTTGGACCGATGCTGCGTGAATACATCATCAGTGAAGCCATGCATGCGCTTGGTATTCCTTCAACACGCAGCCTAGCTGTGGTAACAACCGGTGAGTCCATATTCCGTGAAACCGAGCAGCCCGGTGCGATTCTTACCCGCGTAGCTGCAAGTCATCTGCGTGTCGCAACTTTTCAGTTTGCTTCAAAATTTGGCGCTGCCCAGGATCTCCAAGCCCTGGCTGATTATACATTGCAAAGACATTTTCCAGAAGTTGAAGCTACTGATGAGAACCGCTACCTTTTGCTACTTCAGGAAGTGATCAAGCGTCAGGCTGTACTCATCTCCAAGTGGCAGCTCGTTGGTTTTATTCATGGTGTGATGAACACCGACAATATGGCGATTAGTGGGGAAACCATTGATTACGGTCCTTGCGCTTTCATGGATGCCTATGATCCGGCAACGGTATTCAGTTCTATTGATAAGCAGGGCCGCTATGCTTATGGTAACCAACCCTATATTGCCGCATGGAATCTCGCCAGATTCGCTGAAACCTTACTACCGTTGCTTCATGACGACGAGGAGCAAGCAGTCAAACTAGCCGAGGGAGCGATTGCAAGTTTTTCCGAGGTGTATCACCGCAATTGGTTCGCTGGTATGAGGTCAAAACTGGGAATCTTTAATGAAGAACAGCAGGATGAATCTCTTATTAAAGATCTGCTTACTATGATGCAGAAGTATAGTGCGGACTATACCAATACTTTCCGCGCATTAACTTTTGATAAGCCGGAAGAGTCTGCTCTGTTTGGTAACACTGAATTTACTCAATGGCATGAGCAGTGGCAGGAGAGACTAGGCAGGCAGCAGGAAACAAAAGACTCTTCACAGCAGTTGATGCGCAGCAGCAATCCTGCGATAATCCCCCGTAACCACCGGGTAGAAGAGGCATTGGAAGCCGCGGTAAAACAAGGAGACTACAGCGTGATGGAGCGACTTCTTGATGTTCTTTCTAGACCCTTCGCGCACTCCCCCGAACAGGCGGATTTCTCTACATTGCCTGTGCTATTAGACCATCCCTACCAAACCTTTTGCGGTACTTGATATAGAAGGAGTAAGCTTCGAAAAATAACCTGATTAACAGGTTATTTTTTTTTGATTTTTAGCTTTCTTGAATCGTTAATGTCATTAATAAAAATGAATTTGGGGGAGGAACTCGGTAATTTGTTCACATAATATATATTATGAATTCTTATAAAGGTTCACTCAACAAATTGAATCAAAGTGAGAATATAAGATAATAGAAACGCATCGTTAATTTATAACGTATAATTGAAGAAAATACATAACTTAACGCCGAAAGGTAGGTTTCCTGATGCCAACTATAGACCCAGACGCTGTTTCCGCGCCCACGGTTATCCGTGTTACAGACTATGGAGCAATACCCGATTCGGGTCAAGATGCTGTGATGGCAGTGAAAACAGCAATCGGCGCAGCTAAAGCAATGGATGGTCCTGTCGTACTTGAGTTTCCGAAAGGCCGGTATGATTTTTTTCCTGAACATGCAGCAAAATTAAAGTATTTCATTTCAAACACAACGACTGAGGACGAAAACCCTGATGTAACTAAAATCATTGGTTTATTTTTCAAAGGAATCCGACATCTTATAGTGGATGGTCTTGGATCACTTTTCATATTTCACGGGAAGATGACGATGATCGCGTTGGATCAATGCGAGAATGTGACTCTACGCAATTTTCGTACTGATTTCGAACGTCCTACAATGTCCGAAATAACTGTTGAAGCAGTGGGAAGTCATTATCTGGATGTTCGAACGCATTCCGATTCTTGGTATGTGATTGAGGAGGGGAAGGTGTCTTGGATTGGTGAAGGTTGGAAGTATTCGGACGGACCCGCACAGGAATATGATCCGCTGACGAATACAACTTGGCGTGTTGCTAATCCGGTGTCAATGGCCAATAAGATAGAGCAGCTTAGCCCCTTGCAACTACGGCTCCATTTTGATCATACGCCTGTAACGAAAGTAGGACGAGTGTTTCAAATGCGAGATGGTATACGGGATCAGGTAGGCGTATTTATCAATCAGAGCTTGAACATCACAGGGACCCAACTTCATATACATTACATGCATGGTTTAGGCATAGTCGGGCAATTCAGCGAAAATCTTACGTTTGATGGCTTGAAATTAGCGCCGCGCCCTGAGACAGGACGTACTTGTGCCGCGTTTGCTGATTTTGTACATATGTCTAGTGTGAAAGGAAAAGTAACCATCATCAACAGCCATTTTGAGGGGGCTCATGATGATGCAATCAATGTACATGGAACACATTTGCAAATCATCGAGCAACCTTCTCCAAATCAAATTGTCGTACGATATATGCATGGACAAACCTATGGCTTTGATGGATTTTTTCCAGGAGATTCAATTGATTTTGTTCATGGACATTCGCTTACGGTATATGCCAATAATACGGTGAAAAATTCAGAAATGATTAGCTTGCGAGAGCTGTTACTGACGCTTGAGCAACCCATACCTGAGGGGATTGAAGCAGGTGATGTGGTAGAGAATATTTCATGGACAGCTGAAGTTGAAATTCGTAATAATCGTTTTTTTCGGATACCAACCCGGGGAATTCTTGTAACAACGCGAAAAAAGGTCGTCATTGCAGACAATCATATGAAAGGAATTCAAATGAGTGGGGTCTTGATAGCCGACGATGCGGAAAGTTGGTATGAATCCGGAATTGTAAACGATGTACTAATTCGTAATAATAACTTTATTGAGTGTGGCGTTCCTGTTATCAATATCACACCTGAAAATAAAGAAATGCTTGTGGAGAATCCCGTTCATAGACATATACGCATTGAAGAAAATGAGTTTTATAATCAGAGTCTTCCTCTTCTTTACGGTAAAAGCACGCAGGGACTACATTTTCTTAATAATCAAGTTTTTGGATCATATGTAGGATCAAATGTAGCTAATAGGTCGGATGATACCAATTTTGTCATTCATTTGGAGGCATGCAGTGATGTGATTGTCCAGGGCAATCATTTTTTGGGAGTAAATAAAAATAATGTTAGGTACATGAAACATGATTTATCTATTGTGCCATTGGATTGAAAGTCACTATATACATTCCAACTATATCTTTTTAAACTCGTTTAAATAGAATACTATATTGACAAAGTGTATCTATAAAGCTATGATATCTCTTGTTGTTTTATGAAATGAACAGGAGGTGTTTTGAATATGGCTGTTCCTCAAAGAAGAACGTCCAAAACACGTCGCGATAAGCGCCGTACTCACTTTAAACTGGCTGTGCCAGGAATGGTGAAGTGTGAACAATGTGCAGAATTAAAAATGGCACATCACGTTTGCAAAAACTGCGGTTCATATAAGGGTAGAGAGATCGTAAAAGCTCAATAATCATATGAATGGCATCTTAAATGACACTTCTAAGCAATTAGAGTGTCATTTTTGTTTTTTTGAGCTTGCTTCGAGGGGGATTTTATTAAAATTTTTATTTATGGGATCAAGTTCTTGTCAATTGATGATGACAAGTACTTGATCCCATTCTCGATAGTGATAAGAACATTGTCCCATTTTCGACGGGAGAATATCCTGGGGAACTTACAATTAGTGATTTTGTATTAAGAAGGGGTATAAGATAGACTGGCGCTAAACGAGAGCTGGGTGATATCAGCTGCTGAAGCATCAGTCTCAGCAAGCGTCCTTACACGAATACCAATACGATCACCCGCTGCAACTACTAATGAGCCCCCAACATTTATATTCGTTGCGGTTCGGAATCCCGATGGGTTTCCAGGTGTAATGACCGTATTCGGAAATCCGAATCTAACCGAACTAGTCAGCGGAGTTGTCACGTAGGGTGAAGAACTATGATCAATCCCATTATTAGGAACTGATGGTGCGCGGAATACTGTAAAATCATATTGAAGACCAAGAGTATTTATAGAGACGACAGAAGCAACCAATAAGTCTACACTAATTTGTAAATCTTGAACGATACCCGCAAACGGAATTGGGAAAGCAAAACCACCTGCTTCGGGTGGCATAGTTGATTCTCCGGTAGCGCCAATAACTTCAACCGTATGACTACCAAAACCCATTAAAATTGGAGCAGCTGATACTACAGTTGCACCACTTATGATGATCCCCGTTGAGAATGGAATTAATCCTCCTCCTGGTGGTCCTGCCGGTCCAGTAGCTCCAATTGGACCAGGTATACCTTGAGGTCCTGTTGCTCCTGCTGGCCCTGCTGGCCCTGCCAGTCCGGCTGCGCCAATTGCTCCTGCAATTCCTGCCAGTCCAGCAGGTCCAAGTGCTCCTGCCAGTCCAGCAGGTCCAGTTTCGCCAATCGCTCCTACAAGTCCTGCAAGACCAGCAGGTCCTAATGCTCCTGCAGTTCCAGTGGGCCCAGCTGCTGCTATTGCTCCTCCAAGTTCTTGAAGCAACTGCGGTCCTACTAGTCCTGGAGGTCCTTGCGGCCCTCTCGGTCCTTCTGGTCCTGGAGGTCCTGGAGGACAATTACATCTTCCCATAGTCTCATCTCCCTATTATCAAACGTAATTTATCATATTAAAAACATAAAAAAATAAACACACCAAATACCTATCAACTAAAATTTAGGCTAATAGAGTAATAAATTCGCTGATTTTCTACTCAACTATGTTCTTGTCCCATAGCAATTTGTCTATTCTGGCATTAGATAATAAAAGAGATCGAAGGCTAGGTAAGCTTGAGAGTAGAGAATCGTCCATTAAATAGGTATTATGGTAACTATAAGGAACAGTAGAATAAGAATTTTGGAGCTTTATCAACGTTATCACAACCTAAACCTGAAACTTTATGCCTTTACATCGGCAGATTTAATGTGGAAGGAACATCGAATTATTGGACTTAGCCTGAAGAAGGGGCATATGTAAACAAGGTTCGTTTCCTTTACCTCAAGTCGTCTATAACCGGTGTTTTTTACAAAAAATCAGTAACTATTCAACGCCTAGAGAAGGCGATTGGTAGAAACAAATGTTTCAATAATATCAATTTTTTTAATAAATGGGATCTCCATAACCTATTAAAGCAGTCAAATCTTAAACCCTATGTACCAGACACATATATATATAATGTAGTGAATATATCCGAACTATGAGAGAAATATAAACTTTTATATTTATAGTAGACCGTTGGAAGACGCTTATTTTCTCTCGTAATTTGAGAGAGAATAGACTCTTTCGTACTATTCAAGTAAAACCTCTTGTTTAACAATTCTCGTTAAAACAAGAGGTTTTTTTGCGTCAATCGACACCTTCAGTATACTTTCAGTTAACTTTCATGTGCCTATCAGCCAAACTTAAGTAACACTTCAGGTTAACGCCCTATACTTTTATCTATCAACACAAAACAAATAAACGGGCACATGAAAGGCGGTAATCGTATGAATGAAGATACGAAAAATATAATTAATTTAGATGAAGTAAAGGTTGAAAACAAGATGGGGAGCACCAAATTGAGATCCATGTTTGCAGCTTTTATGGCTGGCGCGGTCGTTGTCGGTGGGTTGATGTTCACGTCGGATAAAATGAATCTGTTTGGGTATGATGCCGGGCCCGTTCAATCAGGCGTCGCCGCTGCTTCAGCCAACTCGGCAGCTGCTGATGTCCAAACTGCATCGTTAACCCCTTCAGGGACGAACAGCATCTCATCCATTGCAAAAGCTACAAGTCCAGCCATTGTCAAAATCGAGACCAAAGTAAAACAGACGAATAATGGACAGAATAGAAGAAATACACTAGGGCAAGGTACTGAAAGCGGAGATACCATTGAAAATGGGATTGGATCAGGCTTCGTTTTCGACGCAAGTGGATATATTTTAACGAATGAACATGTTATTGATGGCGCAGACGAAATCGATGTCTACGTGCAAGGCTATGACACACCGTTTACGGCAAATCTTCTTGGAAGCAGCTATGATTTAGACTTGGCTGTGCTGAAAATTCAAGGGGATAAAGCCTTTCCAGCTTTGAATATTGGTAACTCCGACAACACGCAAGTAGGGGATTGGCTTGTTGCGATCGGTAACCCGTATGACTTCGATTACTCCGTAACAACGGGCGTTTTAAGCGCCAAAGAGCGCACGATCAGCATCGATGATGGGCAGGGCACTCGAAATTACAAACATTTGCTGCAAACGGACACAGCGATTAATCCTGGTAACTCCGGCGGCCCGCTTTTGAATTTGAATGGTGAAGTTATCGGTATCAATACAGCTGTAAATTCTGAAGCGCAAGGAATGGGCTTTGCAATTCCCGCAAGTACGATTAGTTCTGTTGTAGATAAACTGAAAAATAACGAAACGATTCCAAAAGAGCCAGCACCCTACATCGGTGTAGCTTTACAAAATATTTCGGATAATATGCTGGAAGACTTAAAAATTAACAGCACAAAAGGTGCGATAATTGCAGAAGTGCAGCAAGGCACGCCAGCTTTTGTAGCGGGCATTCGTCAATACGACGTTATTTTGGATGTGAATGGCACAGCAATTTCAAGCACGGATGAATTTACAAAAGCGGTGCAGGCCGCGGCCGTTGGAGATAAACTGAAGTTAACAATCTCACGTAATGGTCAAACGATGGATATTACTGTTGAAGTTGGGAATAGAAACGCAGCGACCAGCTATCAAAGTTAATATAAATTGTTTAAACATGAAAAAGATTGCTACTATCTTGCCATTCTGGCTTGGTGGTTGGCAATCTTTTTCATGTTTGGGCTGTCATTGAAGGTAGTTGCCCCAAGACGGAGAACGTGATAGAATGTTCCTGACGAACGTTCGGAAGGATGGATCAAATGACTGCAACTCGAATCAAAGAGGTAGCCCTCAAACAGTTTGCCAATAACGGATATGAAGGTGCGTCGCTTGCAGATATTGCTACGGAAGTAGGCATCAAAAAACAATCCATTTATACACATTTCAAGGGGAAAGATGAACTTTTTCTTGATCTGTTTAACGCTGTGCTAGCCAAGGAATTGAATTTTGTTGTTGAGTATCTCGATCGACATAAGCAACTATCGATTGATCAACTTCTTTATGGCTTTCTTATCCAATATAAAGATGGTTACGAACATGATGACAATACCAAATTTTTCTTACGGGTTGCCTTTTTCCCGCCTTCCCATCTCTATGAGGAGATTGTCAAACAAGGTTATAACTATTTAGATACACTTGAAACGATGTTAATTCCTGTCTTCGATCAAGCGATAGCAGCAGGGAACATCCATTCTGATGTCAGCAGTGAAATGGCGACAGTTGCATTCCTTGCTGTACTGGATGGCATGTTTGTAGAGTTGTTATTTGGAGGAGCTGAAAAGTCGCTTAAAAGGATTGAAGCTTCATGGTTCGTATACTGGCGTGGCATCAAATCGTAAATCAGCAGGAGGATTGTACACATGAATCGAAATTGGATTTATATATTTGTCGGCGCTTTTTTTGAAGTTATTTGGGTTACGGGCTTAAAACATTCGGATACAACGATGATGTGGATAGGCACGATCATAGCAATGTATATTTCTTTTCATCTAGTTATTAGCGCGTCTACCAAGCTTCCTGTGGGGACTGTGTATGCTGTCTTCACCGGAATGGGGACAGCCGGCACCGTATTGGTGGAAATGCTGCTATTCGGAGAGCCGTTCAGGATTCTTAAAGTATTCCTTATTTTTCTGCTTTTATCCGGCGTATTTGGACTCAAATTTGTGACTAAAGAGCAAGAAAAGAAAGGAGCGACAGTCTAATGGCTTGGATTTTTCTCTTGTTTGCCGGCATGTTCGAGGTCGTAGGCGTCGTAGGCATGAACCAAATAAATAAAGCGAAAACCATCCGCTCCTTTAGTCTTTTCATCGTTGGCATTGTTATGAGTTTTATGCTTCTGAGCCTAGCGATGAAAAGCCTGCCGATGGGCACGTCTTATGCGGTCTGGACAGGAATCGGAACAGTTGGCGGCGCAATCGTCGGGATGCTGTACTATGGCGAGTCCAGTGATTGGAAGCGGATTATGTTCATCGCTATGGTGTTAAGCGCTGCGGTTGGTTTGAAATTAATTTCTTGATCGATTATCTATAATCAAAAGGTTGGCTGCAAAACCAGGCTGCGCGGAATGGCGACGCGGTGAAGCTGTCCGCCGCTCAATACGCTGCATTTTTGCTGAAACATGCTACGATTCTTGCAATTGCCCTGATTTCCGGCGCCGCCGACTCATGAATACCAAGGACAAAGCAATTACCGTAAGGATAATCCCAAGCACTCGAAATCCTTCAAAGCTGAAGTTACCTCCCATTACGATGCCTATCAACAATGAAGAGAGAATGGTTCCCAGGTATCTTGATGTATTAAATAATCCGGATGCTACACCGATTATTTCTTTTGGAGAACTTTTGAACAAGGCTGCTTGCATACCGACATTGTTCAACCCGTTGCTAATACCGAATGCAACCAAAGCCAAACACACACTGATAACTGGTGAAGTTTGATTTAATGTCACGAGCCACACCGACCCAAGTGTCATCAGTATTGCGGACACGAGCAATGCCGACCTGGGGCCTGATTTATCGATCCATCGGCCTGCTATGGGAGAAGTAACGAGCGAGCACAAGCCTAAGCTTAGCATGAGAATCCCTGTTTGGAATTCGCTGACATGGCGTACCATTTGCAAGTAGGACGGAAGCCCGAAAAAGAGCGAGTAAAAAAGTACGTTTACGAGCATGAATTCTACATTAACCCAAGTCATCGCAGGATATTTGGCAAATGTGCGCAAAGGAATAAAGGGTGATTTCGCTTTTAACTCATATCGTATGAAAGCCCCTAGTAGAACGAGGCCTATCAGCCCGATAATAACATGACTTAATGAGATTTGCCCGGATGATTTTGCTGAGAGTAAGGAGGCGAGCAGGGCAACCAGACCCACTGTGAAGAGCAGGATCCCTGTCGCATCAATCAAATCAAACCATTTACGAAAGGACATGCCCCGTGCAACGGATGTTGATGGTTCGTCCTTAGGAATATTCCTCCAAGATAATAGAAAGCTCGCCACCACGAATGGAATATTGACGAAAAAGATAGCAGGCCAGCCCCACCAGTGAATCAAGACCCCTCCAATAAAGGGTCCAATGGCTGCCGCTCCGGATAGGAATATAGACAAAACAGACAGCGCAGTCGCTTGTTTCTCCGTAATATGAATTCGCACAATGGCCATTCCAACCCCAACCATCATGCTTGTTCCAATGGATTGCACAATGCGGAACACGATGAGCCACCCAAAGTTTGGCGATAGTGGAGCTAATAATGATGCAACGAAGGCTACAACAAGTCCAGTAAGAAATATCTTCCTGCGACCGAATAAATCACTGGCCTTCCCCATGACAGGTTGAGCGATAGCACTTGCAATGTAGAAAGAAAATATAATCCAGGAAACAACTGTAAAATCAAGTTGGAACACATTTTGCAGCCTTGGAATAGCAACTGAAACCATGGAAGAATTTAATGGGTTTAATAGTATCCCAAGGCCAACGGAAATCATCAACCACCTGCTGCGAGCATTCATTTTGGTCACCCCTCAAAGTGTATTGATGTCATCGTACTTGAAATCGGTTATTTATTCCAATGCATTTTATGTTATGACTTCATTGACTCGAGAGAATGAATGGAGTGTACAAAATGGAACTTCTACAACTGCAATATTTTCTCGCGGTGGCCCGTTTGGAACATGTGACCGAAGCTGCCCGAAGCCTGCACGTTACACAATCGTCACTAAGCAAAACGATTCAACGCTTGGAGGAGGATTTAGGGGTTCATATCCTTCGAGAGTTTCGGAAAAAGCAGCCATATATCCAATTTCATGTGCAAATGCTGATTCTACTGTGGAACAAAACTAGCGTAACCAATACAAGTTAGAAGATCCAATCCTTCGGCAAATGCTAAAGGATTTTTTATTTTGCTGGGTTATTTGCAGGTTGGAGAAAGCTACAGGGGGAATTCGTAATCTCGGGTTGCTCTACAACGGCCATTATGCAGGCGGGAAAGGCGACTGGAGCAAAGAAAGAATTATACCTAATAATAGTTATGTAAACAAGTCTGGTGAGCCAGTGGATTGGATGTTTGACGGTATTCTTTATTTGGGATTGAATACGCCGGAAGGTCATGGATTTAATGGAAGCGCAAACATGAGTGACTGGATCTGGTATCTGAACAAGACCTTTGCAGCCAATGGCGATATGGATCAGTTGAATGCAGCAACGGTCGAGGTTGGCGCGAAATTAAATCAGTCGGATCATAAAACCAAAGTCGTTCTAATGATTCCGGACCCAGGCGAGTATATGAGCAACTTTGGTGATGTTGACGGGGACGGTGTCGTTGAGGACTTTAGAGACTCAATTGGAACTGACAAAGCGCTGCAGAACCGAGCAAAGGCGATACAATGGTATGTTTCAATCAGGCGAAGCAAAAATGGGCCGAAAAAAATTATTCAAACCTTGAGCTTGTCGGCATGTACTGGTTAGAGGAACAGATCAGCACCTCCTCTACCGGCCCTGCCACGTTTAAGCTGGCTAACGATATCGTTCATGCTAAAAATTTGAAGTCCTTCTGGATTCCCCACTCCCTGGCTTACAAAGCTTATATGTGGAAGGATGTAGGGTTTGATGCCGTAGCGTTCCAGCCTAACTATTTCTTCGGAGAATTGGGGTACGACAAGCTTAAAGACGCTTCCAATATTGCCAAACAATACGGTATGACGAATGAGCTTGAATTCGATGACCGTATGGTGAATGACAGCGTATTCCGCGAACGCTTTGTCGATTATTTGAACAGCGGCGTAGAAACGGGGTTGGTACAGCCAAGCATATATCGAACGAGGCAGCAAATGTACTGCTTCGCGATGCCCAGACACTGTAAAAAGCATATAACATGATTGAAAAGCAGGCCTACTTCTAACTAAGGGGTCTGCTTTTCAGACGAAGTTCAAGATGTTTTTCTAGGAGAAGAAAATGAAAAGGAAAGGGAAAGGGGGAATGGGGAAAGAGAGAGCATAATGGATATATGACAAAAGTGTGAAAGTGGATTGCTAAAAAAACAGTATATTGGATGGGGACAGTGTTCCTATGCAATTATATAATACTAATGAAAGAAGTTTTGTAGAGTTTTTATGACCGAATGAACGTACTTGAAGGGAGTAATAAGAATGAATAATTCGAATAGAAACAACTACGAGCAAAAGATGGATGGTCTTCTCCCATTAACAGTAATTTTGTTCTTATCGATATTCTCAGGGTTCTTTTACTTTTTGATTAAGCACTTTTTATGAAAGTTAATGAACATTCTATTTCGTATCTAAACAACATTTATGAGTTCATTTAAGAAAAGTCCACAAACATAATTGTGAAATCACTAAAAAACCTTTATAAATAAAGGTTTTTTTCTTTGTTTGGAAATTCCGATATGAAAGATATTGAGTGCGAAAGTTAACCAATTTGTCGCCCTAAGATAAGCTATAGGCTTAAGTAGCAGCAATTTTCCTCCTTAATTATCCTGGTAAGGCTACCTCTTGATAGATGAAGAGGTACAATAAATCAGTTTCTGATTTATTTGACAACATCGCTTTTAGACCTTAATGCAACGCTAGTAATTATAAATAGTAACGGGATATAGGCAAAGATGAAATAAAATCCTAACTCATGAATGAATTTTTCTAATACATCGATCTCCATTCGTTCGTTAAACGTAAGCGCGACGATGAAAAGGGCTGCCAGTGTAATAGGTAAAGACACTCCAGGTTTAAGCGAAGCAACTCTTTTCATAATTCTTGTACAGCACCAAATAGGGATACAAACCGTTGGGATGATAACCAGAAGCCACATAAATACATAAAGATATTCGAACCTTGCAATGAAGGATAACTCAATGATTTTCGACATCGCCAAAGTTGGCCATAGCGTATGTTTCAGTAGTCCCTGACTAAAATACATGAGGGTTACAATAATTATTGCCGTGTATTTGAATGTAGTGAATAGCAAGGCGAAATGCGCCCATTTTGCGTTTTTTTCAGGTAATTTTAAGAAAGGAAAGTAAATAAGCAATGCTTCAAGCCCGAAGAAAATGAAACTGGAAGATCTAGAACCTTTAAGCAAATCAAGAAAAGAATGATTGAGTAAAGGTAATAAATGATGGATATTGCCTTGTCGAATCGGAAAGTAAAGCAAAAAGAGGAAGGGGATCAGAGCTATGTAAAAAAAGCTAAACCCGGCAACAACCCTGAACCCGCCGGATACGACATAATATATTGTGCAAATTAAGAAACCTGCCAAAGCCCATGTTTCAAAGTTTGGAAATACCCACACTTGAATGATTTCAATGTAAACTCGGAAGTAAAATAGAGCCATTAGGAAATAGTATCCGACTAATAATAGAGAAACGGCATTGCCTATGAATTTGCCGAAAATCGTTCGATGTAAGTCAATTACGTCTTTAGCTGGATTACCGAGCATCTTATAAACCATCCAGATGATTAAATGCAAGCTCAAACCCATTAGGATAATCGATATCCAAGCATCTTGACCGGCTTCCACCAAGATAAGACTTTGAAAATTAAAAATGTTAGCGGCTGCCTGGGAAACGCCGATTAAGAAAAATACAAAGTATCCGGATATTGTGTAATTTTCCTGTACCCGATTCTGCACTAATGCCCAACCCCTGAGTGTAAAATAATAATCTTCGTATTAACTTCAAAATCCAGATTAGGATAGATTTTTCCATAAAATTCATTCTCGCTATACTTTCTATGCTGCCACCTATATTGCTCTCCGAAGCCGATAGGATCGACGTTGTTCTTTTGTAATCGGATTAGCATCGTTTTAATTTCCGATGATAATTTATCTTCGATTTGCTTCTTTACTTCATGCGAATCGTCTTTTTTCTGAATGTTAATTTTTTTCGGAATTCCTCTAAGCGCTATGGATAATTTAAGGGATATCGTTGTCTTTCCGTTTTGCGCGATAGCTATTTTGCTCTTTCCGCGCAGAATGATAAAGGAATACATATCTTTTTGACCGGTAATGAAATCATATTCGCCTGTCAGGGCTTTGTCTTTAAGAAACTTTAAATATAATCCTTCTTCGTTGGTTAACCAAAGTTTTAATTCGTCTCCTTTAAAGACGGCGACACCATCCATATGTAATAAGCCCTGATCTTTATTGATAACGGGTAAATAAACATCCTGGCCTTCTCCATAGTACTGATTTACGAATGAATGATAATTTGTCATCGGCGTATTCCCATGGTACATGTTTTGTTCGATAAGCTCCGATAAGAAAAAGGGTGTTTTTTTTGAGGTTTCAGATATTATAGAGCTAGCTTGTTGTTTTGTTATAACAAGGGTAGCATTGCTGCTTTTAATGAATTCTCGATTGATGTAGTCGGCAAGCTCAGAGATGGCTTCTCTTGCGAATTTTTCGCTAATTACCAATGTGCGCATTTGTCCCAATTCGACAGGTTGAGAAGACTTGGTAGTTAGGGCTGTGAAAATCCCGTAAATGTTTTTCGACTCCGCGGTTATCGGGGATACGGATTTTTGCCGGGAAGCTTTTATATATGTTGGATAAGAAGTGCTCATCTTAATCGTCTCGCCTTCGACGTCAACGCCCATGCTTTGGATGATATTTATCCGGTCTGTTATCCGTTTTTGTGCGCAACCGGATAATAGGCAACAGCAGAAGAGAGCTAGGATATGCCCTTTCATTATTTCATCCTCCTATCAACACAACATTATTCATTATTATAGTCGTCGCCGATATCTTTATTTTTTTGTGCGGAAAATCTTTTTGTCGAGAGCGGACGCGTAGTAAAAAATCGATTAGAAAGAAGGGTGAAGGAAGAGCGGATAAAACTGTCGCTGTAACTGTTGTGGCGAAAAGGGAACAGGGGCACGATATACGGCGAACCCAACGATTTCAAACGTAATAAATGGCCTAAAATAAACATTATCCCAATCATTATGCCTAAACCACCACATAAGGATGCTAAGACAATCAATGGAAAACGCAAAAACCGAATTGTGTTGGAGATTTTAAAGATAGGCGTGGTAAAGGAAGCCAATGCAGAAAGAGAAACGATGATGAGCAAAATATTACTGGTTAAACCGGCTTGTACCGCTGCTTGCCCAAGTATGATACCTCCTACAATGCCCAACGTTTGACTGACTTTTGTAGGTAATCTGGACCCGGCTTCGCGCAACAACTCGATGGTTATTTCCAAGAACAGGACCTCCAGCAAAGGAGGAAAGGGAACGTTCGTTCTGGATTCTATAATCGGACCTAAAAGATCCCTGGGAATGACGGTGTAATGAAAGGTGAGAATCGCAACATAAATGGAGGTGGCCAGAATTGAATACGCAATCCCAAAATAACGAATAAGACGAAAGAACGAACCCATAATCCATGGTAAATAGTAATCTTCGGGAGAAATAATAAAGTTAAATAAACTGACGGGTCCCGTAATTACAATAGGAGAACCGTCGCATAGAATGGCTACTTCCCCGTTTAACAAAGAATACTTGATTCTGTCCAGGCGTTCACTGGACAAGAATAATGGGAAGGGAGAATTCGAGTTGTCGGTAATAAGTTGTTCCAGAAGAGAAGTCTCAAACAACACGTCATAATCTAGATCCAAAAGCCTCTGCCTTGCCGTATTTACATATTGAAGATTGGTAATACCCTCCAGATAAGCGATAGCGATTCTCGTTTTTGAAAGTGAACCAACGATGTGTTCCTCAAATATAAGTTTTTCGGTTACAAGCCCTCTTCGAAGTAAAGTCAAATTGGTATCTATATTTTCGACAAAACCGAGTTTCGGACCGATTACGCTGTATTCATTTTCGGTATCATTATGAACACGATGGCCCAGTTTTAAATCTGCGATGTCCACGATAAGTCCTTCATCTAGATGAGGATCTATTTGAAGAAAAATTGAACCGTGAGCCAAACTTTGTGGAATTTCTTCCAGGTTTGAAGAAATTTTGATTCCTTCAATGGGAATCAAGGCTTTTAAATCATGCAAATTTTTGATTTCACAATTCGAGGTTTGAATAAAAGAGAGTAAATCATGGTGATATTGTTCATGGTTTATAAGCGTTTTATAGTAAGAAAAATGAATTAGTTTATCTTTTATATTAATGGTTGTTTGTAGAAAATCATCTGATTTTAAGATCTCTCTTAAAGCCTTATGTATATTTGGGATCATACGACGTACCACCTGTCTAAGAAAAATAACTCGTCTTATTATGATGTTCTGATGTTGAAGTTATCCCTTTATTTTACAACATAGAAGTACTCAAGAACTTATGATCTGATTTTGATGAGTGATGAGGAGAACTACTAATATTCTTTGACGATTGAGGCTATATTACAGATGTGCTGAAATTACTTTTACTTTGGATTTCCCGATTATTAACCTGCTATCGAAATTGTTTTGTTTTATGTCACACATTGAAGTCACCAATTGTCTTAATAGTGTAAAAAAACACATTAAAGGAGATTAACCAAAATGGCAACAGTATTGTATATTACAGCTCATCCGCATGATCACCAGAACTCTTATAGTTTAAGTGTTGGAAAAGAATTTATTAATGAATATCGAGAAGCTAATCCTACCGATGAAGTACTGCATCTTGATCTTTATCAAGTAAATATCCCGCAAATTGATGCAGATGTATTTAGCGGATGGGGAAAATTAAGTTCTGGCACTGATTTTAATCAGTTAAGCACAGAAGAAAAAGCGAAAGTAAGTCGTTTAGGTGAACTGGTAGACCAATTTGTTGCTGCAGATAAATATGTATTTGTTAATCCAATGTGGAATTTTTCTTTCCCACCAGTTATGAAAGCATACATTGATTCTATATGCGTTGCGGGGAAAACCTTCAAATATGTTCAGGATGTAGGTCCAGTTGGGTTACTTGGTGATAAAAAGGCTGTGCATATTCAGGCAGCTGGTAACTTCTATTCGCAAGGGGGACCATTTGCAGACTTTGAAATAGGTCATCGTCACTTAACTATGATTATGAAGTTTTTTGGTGTTCCTTCATTCGAAGGTATCTTTATTGAAGGTGTCGCTGCAACGCCGGATCAAGCACCGGCAATTAAAGAGAAAGCCATCCAGAAAGCTCGTGAATTAGCTCGAAAGTTTTAATAACAAGGACAAAGTGGAACATATCCCTATTGAAAAAGAGTCTTCTAAGACTCTTTTTTTCTTTTCAGTCGTTAACAGTGAAAATGGGCAAAAGGGCTATATTCGATTATCGTATTTACATGTTGAAGATTGATAATACCCTCCATATAAGCGATAACAATTCTCGTTTTTGAAATAGAACCAACGATGTGTTCCTCCAAATACAAGTTTTTCGGTTGTTTCTTCAGATGGATGTCATTTTGGATTAAAAATTGTTTAGATTTGTGTCACATATGGGCACCGTCAATTGTCTTATCAATGATCATTTCTACATCGTATGGGTCATTTCATTTTGTCAATAATAAGCTAAAAAAGGCTTGTTTTAACCAACTTACGAAGGGGGGGATATAATGCAAAGTTATACCATTGAACCATCATCGAATAACATTGAAGATTTATATAGAACCTACAAACCTCATTTATTTGCAATTGCTTACCGCATGCTTGGCTCTCGATCGGATGCAGAGGATATGGTTCAAGATTTGTTTATTAGCATGCATGGATTTTTAAACGACAACATTCAAAATTTTAAGTCGTACTTAAGTAAAATGATGATCAATCGTTGTTTGAACGAGTTAAAATCAGCACGAAAAAAAAGAATAAGCTACGTAGGCAATTGGCTTCCAGAACCAACCGTGCAAATGATTGAGCATAGTCCATTAGATCGTGTTGAGCGTCAGGATACAATGTCTTACGCATTTCTTATTCTTATGGATAAACTGACACCCTTGGAGCGAGCGGTGTTTATTTTAAGAGAAGTGTTCGAATATGAACATAGTGAAATTGGAGAAATGTTCAACAAAACAGAAGTCAATTGCCGCAAGATTTACAGTCGTATCAAGAAAAAAGTAGACGCATCCAATGAAAAAGATGAAATTCTTTTATCACATCTACACGAGGAAAAGGAAAGGGTAAGCCGTTTCATTGCTGCTCTTTCGAACGGTAACATTCAATCCCTGGTGAACATGTTAACTGAGGATGTCATTTTCATTGCTGATGGCGGGGGAAAAGTGTCTGCCGCAATTAATCAAATTTACAATAAGAAACGTGTGCTCACCATATTGAATGCTCTTTCATCAAGTCGATTTCCTGCATCTAAAGCGCAGCTTGTCGAGGTTAATCATCAGCCAGGTATATTGATAACCAAAGAGGGGATTTCAACTGGGGTCATTTGTTTTGATTGGGATATCGAGACGATGGCTATTCAACGGGTTTACCTGATTGTAAATCCGGATAAATTACAGAATTTAAACTGAGTTTGAAGGATCAAAAAAAATGATGGAATTCAACAACGCCGAGAAAGAAAGGGCCATTTAAGAGAAGATCCTTGATCTCATTCAGATCAGGGCGTTGCAAATGAATGGTTGCCATTGCCCAGAACATGAAAAAGATTGCCAACCACCTGGCCAGAGCGGCCGGTAGCAGGCAGTCTTTATTTGTTTAATTGGAAAGGTCATTATAGGCTGAATTTATTAAATATAGGGTTTCTCAACAATGCGTTTATGAAGATTATGGGAATTAAGACTCTGAACGATGTCACATATTCATATCACCAATTGCCTTATTATTATCAAACAAATTTGATCAGAAAAGAAAGGGATGAAGACAGCTTGAGCAATTGTCCTGTTTGCCTTGTAGGTATTGTTGAGCCAATTGGTTACGTCGAATTAAAGGAGGGACCATTGGAATTCAAACTGTGCCAATTTCCACCGACTAAAAAAGAAACAATCACCATTGGGATATGTAGTCGGAAATCATGTCAGCATATAAATATGGGGGCAGTTCCGGAATCCCTTACTCCAGCCAAGAATTTATTGAAGGAGCTTATTCTATCACTTGAAAAGAGAACTCGGTAAAAGCAATAACACGATTTCATACCCACGATATGCTAAAAACGACTGACCAATAAACTCTTCGAGACGCTAGAGGAGCAGAAAAATCGAATGCTACAAATCCTGAATTGATGCAGATGTATTTAGCGGATAGGGGAAATTAAGCTCTGGCACTGATTTTAATCAATTGATCATGTTTTATGTCACACATTGAAGTCGCCAATTGTCTTATTAGTGTCAAACAAATTAGGAGGTACACAATTATGACGCAACGTGTAAATTATATGGAGCAATCTCCTGAACTTTTCAAAAAAATGGTGGAGTTCAGCTTAGCCGAGAATAAAAGCTCAATTGAAAAGAAAATACTAGATCTTATTCACATCAGGGCATCACAAATGAATGGATGCGGATTCTGCCTGGACATGCATATGAAAGAAGCCAAGATTCATGGTGAGCGTGAGCTTCGCCTATACCACATCTCGATTTGGCGGGAATCGACGCTATTTGATTCGCGTGAACGCGCTGCGCTGGCATGGACCGAGATTCTGACCAAGCTGCCTGAGCATGGTGTGCCCGATGAGCTGTATGAACGCGTTCGCGATCAGTTTACTGAGAAAGAAATTTCGGATCTGACTTTCTCCGTTATGGCTATTAATGCTTGGAATCGTATTAACGTAGCATTCAAAACGGAACCGGGCACAGCTGACGCCGCATATGGTTTGAACAAAGCTGGCTTGAGCTAATCAGTTACAGAAGCAAAGAAGCAAAGCATAGTTCACTTATATAAGCACTTTAGAACCTAAATAGAATATATGTTTAGACATTATTACTTGCTCTTTATGGGCAAAAAAACTAGGAGGATTAATATGAAAATTGTAGTTATTGGCGGCAGTGGGTTAATTGGAAAAAAACTTGTAAACAACCTTCGTCAGCTTGACCATGAGGTAGTGGCAGCATCACCTTCCTTAGGTGTCAACACGATCACTGGTGAGGGGCTGGCAGAAGCGCTTAGCGGCGCACAGGTTGTTGTCGACGTGTCAAACGCGCCTTCGTGGGAGGACCAAGCAGTTTTGGAGTTCTTTGAGACGTCTACTCGTAATCTCCTTGCTGCTGAAGAAAACGCCGGAGTAAGTCATCATGTTGCGTTGTCGGTCGTTGGTACCGAACGCCTTCTCCAAAGTGGTTATTTCCGTGCGAAAATGGCTCAAGAAGAGCTAATCCGGAATTCCAAGAATCCTTATACGATCGTCCGCGCAACGCAGTTCTTCGAATTCGTCGGTGGCATCGCCGATGTGGCTACAGAAGGGGAAACCGTTCGTTTGCCTTCCGCCCTTATGCAGCCTATCGTTTCGGATGACGTAGCAGCCGCGTTGGCCGATTTCACACTTGGGACGCCAGTGAATGGCATTGTCGATGTGTCCGGTCCAGATCAGATTCGTATGGACGAATTCGTTCGACAATACTTTAGCGTAACTCAAGACAAACGTCAGGTGGTCACAGACGATAACGCGCTCTACTACGGATCGATAGAGGTGAATGATCAATCTCTCGTTCCAAATGGTGATAGACCCGTGAGCATCACTACGACACACTTCCAAGATTGGCTCAGCCGCTCTGCATCTCAGGGGTAATTCTCCAAGACAGAGTCACAAATTTTTTATGTAGAACATAGAAGCTTCCAAAAATAATTAAGAATGTGAATGAAAGGAGAACCGGTTGTTTACGGTTCTCCTTTTCTATTAGTTTAGTGTCTACTCAGGACCAGAAGGGGTTCGCTAATTACGTGCCTGCATTACGATTTCACCACACGATCCCATTCATATCAGGGCATCGTAAATGAATGGGTGCGAGACCTCGACACACGAGTCGGGTGGTGACAAGAACAATAAATATCCGCCTAAACGGGATTCAGGAGAAAATCAAAGAGGAATTAGGGGCAAGCCCAAATCCAAAGAAAGTACATATTCATAAAACCCGTATTTTATACATATGTCTATAATTCAGTTTCTATGCCTTGCTTCGATACTTTTTGAGTAAGACTTAGCATTAGAAGTGCATTTTTGTCTTTTTTGCGAACTTCGTAAATTCGTCATGACTTAAGTTATTCGCGAAATCATTCAACTATCCTGCCCAATAGCTTAATGAAGCCGCCACATATGCCAACAGCCTCGAGACTCAAACCCTATTTCTTAAAGCATAAAAATGATTTACTGATTTGTCCTCGATGTCTGTATCAAACCTAATGAGATACTTAAGTTTCACATCCCAACAATGAAGGTTTAGATTCTTAGAGAGCAATTTACATATTTCAAAGGCATCAACTATACTTCCTTCGTCTTTGTATATGTTTGTCCGGAGCGATATTATTTCAGCTTTTTCAGCCACGGTTCCGGCGTTAAGCTCAATCTCAACTTTACTTTTACCGTTGTCATACAGATAATAACAAGCATCATCAAAGGAAGGCCACTTAGCTTGAGGTGAGTAGTTCCTCAAGCAGTCCACGGACTTAAGAATCTGGACCGCGTCGTTAAAATCAAAATTGAAAGGACCCACGAAATCCATACCCATGTCAGTCAACTCAGGCATATTTCCCGCAGGATATAAAATTAATTGATAGTCCCCTAATCCCATGGTTGCCTCCTTTATCACTTTCAAGTCTTTCAGTTAAATATTATGTTCATTATAATGATACACGGTGCGTAGCTACATTGCTCGACTCGCCACCCTCATAACACAAATCTAAATCGTAGTACGTTTGTCGAAGCATTTCACGCCAATCGGGGTGACTTTTTACAGATAATATCCTTTCGATCAATCGATTATCTGTTACAATTTCGATACCAAGTCTTTCAGCTAATGGAGAAATTGTTCGATAAGCCCTTTCATAAGGACTTGAAATAATATAATCAATGTTTTTCGGTATAAGAAACTCAGTAAGTTTGTTTGCCTGATTTAGACCTAAATCCGATAATCGTGCATCAGCAGATTGTCCTTCTGCTTGACAATGTCTGACTATAAATACATTTTTCAATTTTAAAAATACCTCCTAACAATCCGATAGTAAATCAGAGCACATGTAGTATAGTTTTACATCATTTCAATATATTTTAAGTAAAATATAATTCCTGCTCTATCTACATTGGAAAATTGGAGGGGATCCTCATTCATTAGTTGTCTTAATTCTCCTACGGTAATCCATTTGGGGTTCTTAGTTTCATCACCTAATTTTAATAACTCACCTTGTACTCTACAACGGAAGTACACACCAACCGAATCAAAGGGTCCATTAATGGTCTGATAAACCCCGAAGGGTTTTATACATTCCACTTCAAAACTTGGATCGATACCCACTGTATCAATCCTTGTATCCTCACCTTCTATTTCTACTACATCAAGCCCAGTCTCTTCCTTTACTTCTCTAATAAGTGCTGTTACTAATGATTCGTATTGTTCTATTCTCCCACCAGGAAGTTCAATCCGTTGAGATTCACCAGGTTTATTTCGTGTTTGAACTACAATTTCGATTGTTCCATCCAAAGTTCTTTCAATTATTGCACGAGAATTAACTAAAAACATACGTCATCACAGCACCCTTCTTTTTCTTCCATGTAGATTTCTAGATTCTCCCAATAATCCCTCCATGAAAGCTATTAAATCCACTCTCGTTATTACAGTAACCTTCTCCGTTACTTGAACTAGAGTAAAGGGCTGAATATTCAGCCCCTCCTCATCAAACCGTACATGAAGTTTTCCCTCATACGGCTTTCCGATGTTCTTCAATCATGAGCATGCGGATT
>NZ_LMRY01000012.1:403967-405670 GCF_001427935.1 Paenibacillus sp. Soil724D2 | reverse complement strand
CGTCCCTCGGTTTTAAGGGTTTATCTCACATATACTCACTCATTCGCAGGATTTTGACACCTTGGTTTGCAGATGTTGTTCAGGAGAGCGCTCATCAGATGTAGCTATTCCCATTTTGGGCATGCGGGAACAGAAGAAGTGTTGGAACATTTCTCCAAGGGATATTCTTCTGCACGTAACACTCCACACTTACCTTGGGGTTCACCATCCCATGACTCTACGGGTCTTTGCCCTAACATTCCTTCGTTACACCTGACCAAGGCGTGGAGACCGATAACGTTTAGCTGACGGGTCTGAGCCCTTATCGGGCAGTAACTCGGTCCTCCGTGCTTTCTTTTTTTAATCCTGCGAATGACTCAATACACAGTTCTTTATCAGTCTTAAGCAGCTTGATTAATAAGAGGAACCACTCTTTCTGGAGAGAAGTCCTCTCCTCGCGCAACTATACCAATGATGATTCGAGCCAGTTTTCCAAGCACTTTAAACAGAGACTGTTGCTTCTTCATTTGCTTAATTTGAACATTATACTCGTGCAGTTGTCTGAACACAGGGTTATTTCCAATGAGCTGCAGCGTTGCCAAGTAAAGATATTTACGTAGCGTTGCGTCGCCCCTCTTGGAAAGTACGATCTGACCCTTTCGCTTTCCGGACGTGCTTTCAGCTAGGTTTAATCCTGCTTTACGTAACAACTGGCGTCCGTGGGCATACTGTCTGAGATCACCAGTGCCTGATAGAATTGCTGCAATACAGATAAAGCCTAGGCCGATCGAACGTAATTGCTTGGCCATTGGAATACCGCTAAGCAATTTTTCGATATCTTTTTCAATTGTATCTAGTACCTCTACAATCCGTTCAAACTCTTCTAATAACCGTTTGAGATCCTGTTTTGCTTCAAGAAGAGCGGTTGTGTCACCTATACTTTGTTTAGCTGTAGCAATTAGCTGAGCAGCTTTTTGCGTGCCGGTAGAGCCAGCGGCACGCTTCATATGCTTCCTCCAGGCTGTAATCACTTCGGATACGGAAAGCAACTCTATTTCTTGCGGAGAAGGAAATTCCTTAAGAGTGGCCAATGATCGCTTACTTGTCCAGTCTTTAAAGACGGAGAAATACTCTGGGAAGCGTATGTCTAACCAGCGAATAATCCGATTCTGCAACCTCACACTATTTGTTACCCAAAATTCCCGATCACTCATAATTGTTTGCAACCTTTGAAAGACAACAGCGTGCCGAGAGAAATCATAGTAGAAACCTCGACTAACCACATCAGCAATGACGAGTGCATCCTTCGGATCACTCTTGGAGGGGGAATTATCGCGGTTTTCCTTGTTTCGTTTGGTGGTAGCTGGATTCACCATGACAACATCTTTGCCCTTGTCAGCAAGCCAATTAGCAAGGTTATATCCATAGTGTCCCGTTGGTTCCATACCGATTATGACGTTCTTTAANTTCACCATGACAACATCTTTGCCCTTGTCAGCAAGCCAATTAGCAAGGTTATATCCATAGTGTCCCGTTGGTTCCATACCGATTATGACGTTCTTTAAATGATGCTTCTGCCCAATCTCATGGATCCATCGCTCTAATTTCATATAACCTTCAATTGTATTTGAGAAAGAAAGATGCCTCTTAGTAAGTATGATTCCTCGAAAATTTGTTGCTTGTGCGACATGTGTTTCTTTCGCTATATCGATTCCCACAATGAG
>NZ_LMRY01000012.1:0-403937 GCF_001427935.1 Paenibacillus sp. Soil724D2 | reverse complement strand
TTCAATTGTATTTGAGAAAGAAAGATGCCTCTTAGTAAGTATGATTCCTCGAAAATTTGTTGCTTGTGCGACATGTGTTTCTTTCGCTATATCGATTCCCACAATGAGATGAGTCGTGGAAATTCGTTCGATCCGTTGATTTTGACCGTCAGATTGCTTAAACTTCATAATAAGAGCGCCTCCTTGATGGTGTTGGGTTATACCCTTTGACAAACCCATCATACCGAGGCGCTCCTTTTCTTTCAAAGTCCAATTCTTAGGACTAACAGGAATGTTTAGNCCTTGATGGTGTTGGGTTATACCCTTTGACAAACCCATCATACCGAGGCGCTCCTTTTCTTTCAAAGTCCAATTCTTAGGACTAACAGGAATGTTTAGTTGAGAAGGCTGCCGATCCAATACTGTCGGCAGCCTCCTCCTGTTCAGCCGCTGATTTATTGAAGTATCGTTTTTCGTTAGCTTAATGAACTACACCTTAACTCCCCACTCACTTTTACCAAGCTTGTAATAATTATATCTCTCGTTATCTAACTCGATAACTCCTTGAAAAATGAACCCGCATTTTTGTATTACTCTATTTGACGGTATGTTTCGTATAAGAGCAAGCGCATTGAGCATCTCAACGTTCGTATTCTCAAATAAATACTTGGTTAACCCTTCTGTAGCTTGCGTGGTATAACCTTTGCTTCTATGATCATTTGAGATTGCAAACATAATTTCTCGGTTTGGACTCGGCAATTCCTCTTTAATTCCTGTACAGCACCAACCGATAAAATCTCCCGATGCTTTCAATATGATTCCCATCCGAAGGCGAAGCTCACCTATGACCCCACCTTCGGATACGGTATTTAGAAACTGTTTGTTTCCAGGTATTTCATAATTCGTTAACCAATCTTTCCGCTGTTCTTTAGATACATTCCAACCAGGCAAGTATTCATTTATTTCAGGTTGCCATGTTAAAGAATGAAATTGATCCAGATCATCAATTATGTACTCTCTAAGGTAGACATCCTTACAATCAATAGTAAAGATATTTTGTTCGCTCAACGTCTACACCCCATCAACTGGTATTTGTATCCATGACTACTATAACATGTCGTGTTACTGTCGTAGTTGATAAGTGTTAATTATTACTAAACTATCCTGTCAGTTATTTTACAAGAAAATGAGAACAATCTGCCGGCCACAGCGAACTGTTCCCTGGTTAATTACACTAGCGTTCTGCGTCGGCGCAATCTAGAGTCTCAATCTCATCATGAATAATAAATATAATATAACAGGCAATCCTATAGCAGATATTATTGTGATTACGGTACGTACTTTTTTCTCATCTCGTAATATAAACGCTAAAAACTTATACCCTAAAATACCAATCAATCCACCCAAACAATTTAAAATTATATCATCAATATCTGATGTTCCAATGCCTAAGAGCCCCTGCGTGATTTCAACAGATAAACTCACAAAGAATATAAACAACAAATTGGTTATTACTCTTTTGTCCTTTTTGAATAATGACAAATAAGTACCAAGAGGAATAAGAATAACTATATTACCAACCACATTACTAAAAGCGAATTTTTTTATAGTCGCAGAACCGCTAAGTATATATTCCTTTATACTATAAAAAGGAATAAGATTGATTGACCTATTTAAAGTCCTTTGACTATTAAACATCTCCAAAAGTGAAATTCTTGATAAGAACAATAATTTAATTAAAAAAACTATGTAACAAATGAAAACACCATATAAAAAGATTGTTTTAATCCGTTCTCTTTTATTCATAATACCTCCATTTTTCATTTTATCCCTGCTTATTCTCTGACGTTCAGTTTATAATTTAAAGTTCATTGTAGTGAAATGTCAATCCGCTGGATTACAAAACGTACTTCTCTTTGATGCGGAATCCATTCTTGGACAGATACCTTGACGGAGACGATGCTGGAGCAGACAAGTAAATAAGTTTAGAAACCGCAGAATGCATGACAGGAATGTTATACCTTGCGGTTTTCTTTTATAAGATTCGCTTCTGCTGGCAGAAGTAGAGTATAGTAGGACTAGTTGAAATATATTCCAGGAGGCTACAGCCATGTCACAGGAGATTTGGATTAACCTGCCAGTCAAAGATGTTGAGAGCTCAACTGCCTTTTTCAATGAGATTGGATTCCATGCGGTGAGCTTTGGTAACGAGAGAGCCAAGCTTGCCATAGGCCAAACAACGATTCTGCTGTTCCCGGATGCGGCGTTTGAGAAATTCACAGGTTCAAAAACCGCAGATACTTCCCATAGCGCAGAAGTAATATTTTCCATTGGTGCTGAAAGCAGAGAAGAAGTAGATGCCTTTATTCAAAAAGTAGAGTTTGCCGGAGGAAGCATCTTTGGCAAACCGAGTGAAATTGACGGCTGGATGTATGGCGCAGGATTTGCCGACCTGGACGGTCACCGCTGGAACCTGCTGTACATGGATGAGAGCAAAATGCCGAAACGCTAATATGGAAACGCCGGCCACCTGCTTAAGGTCACCGGCGTTTTTTTACACCCCGTATAATCTCATATTTGTCATTCAAATCAAAATCGTTGCTTAGAAGGAAAAATTCGTGGGTTAAACGAATACAAATCACCTGGGTTAGCCGTTAATTTATTGGTCTTACATAAACTATATTAACACATATTGGAACTAACCTGCCCGTTAGCGGAACAGGCTACCGAGAATAAATCTGCGGTAGCCTGTTTTGGTATTTTATTGAGCAATCGGTTTGTGTTAGTTGAACAAGCTGCCGATATCGACTATCTTTGCTTCTGAGAACGATAAAATCGTATTAATAAATACCCGTGAACGTTTCTCTACTCTACAACGTCTCCGTACTGAGCGTAAATCCTTCGATCACGGCGTCTTCGTCGACCTCGATCAAGATGCATCGTTTTCCTTGATAATTCACCTGCTTCACGTACTTTAAATCTTGCGGACTCACTGAAATCGTGGCGATCTTCGTATCAATCTTAATCGATTTCGAATTGAACTTCGGAATGACGCTGCTTGCTTTGAGTTCATAGTTTTTGTTGTCGACGACCGTTTGAAACGCTCGTTCCACCTTTTCCAACGTCACGTTCTCCACGCCGCTCACTGTTAGCATGCGTTCCACATCTTTATAGTCCAACTTCGGAGGTTCCTCCTCCTCGTTAGTCTCAATGACCCGATGAATTTCCTCGTACACGTGAGCGATCGTTGAAGCGTCGAGCTGATCTCCCGCCACTTCTTTCACGATTTCCTCAAAAATGGCTCTCTCTTCTTGCGCCGTCACGGTCTTCTCGGCATTCAAAACTTGCTCGATGAAATGCAAATTCGGTTCGTTGGCTTTACCCGTGCAATACAGAATGCGATTCATGTCGGAATAGTTGTCCGTCACACTTGGATAGAAAAAACCTTGCTCCGGCGAGTTCAATTTAATGATCGGATCTACGAAGACATTATATTTGAATTCCCGCTCGACGTAATCAAACATGAGAGTTTTCCGCTGTTGCTCAGTGGAATTCACACTGCACAGAATGAACGGATTCGCGAACATCTCGTCCTTTTCGCTCTCCTCAGCCTCTTCATTCCTGATCTTGGTCGGCTTAAAATATTGTCCTTGGACAAAAGTAATGACCGTATCCCGTTCATATTTGGTATCCGCCAACATTTTCTCCACCAACAGGAGCATCAGATCTTGCCATTCTTCCGGATTACCGGTCACTAAACCTTGATGGAGAAGCACCTGTGAAGGCCTCTCCGCTTCATCCTGAAACTTTAACTCGAACATCTTCTGATCCAATTCGCCGGTTAGCAGTTTTTTGAAATTGGCCATATATAGTTCCTGTTTCTCCCTGTCCAATAGGGCGAACGGCTGACGCTCGTAATGATAGATCTCGTTGCTTTCCTTCATGATATACACGTTAAGAATGTTGAAAATTTCAAGCATGTCGTGATCCAACTTAAGCTGCTTGCGAATATGTGCGAGTTCTTTCTTTATCATGGTCCTTCTGACGCTCCTATGAAGTAAAATGGCCTTACTAGTACTAACGATTGAACTAGAAATTTGTATCGGATGATTTGCCTCCCTGAGTGTTCACATCAAAACAAAAGCCCTTTATGAGAAGGGCTTCCACCGTTACTTCCCTTTATTTCCGTTCCAAACTTAGAGTGAATAGCACTCCACATGTCTCGTAATTGGTTTAATAACTACTTTTGAAGACTTGGATAAACTACTTCCTGTATGTTAATGCATTATTATAGATTTCTCAACAATTTTGAGAATCTATCCTCACTAATTCTGAAAATTTTCTCAAAAATTATGACAACACACAATTATTCATTTCTCATAAATTCCGAAAATCCAGTCTCAACAACTCTGGAAACTTTCTCAATGTGATATTCCAGAATTAATTAGAAAACGGAGCCCGCAAATCCGCGATCCTCCGTTTCTTCTGTTTCAGAATTGTTTAGAAATTAAACTAGCCCACGGCGAACATGAGTGTTTGTTGCAGAATTCGTTTGAAAAAATATTTAGAAATAATTCTACGAATGCATAATTATACAAAGCATTATTTGATCCTAATCACCCCTTCAATATTCTTATTAATTGGCTTTAATTACAGTTTTTTCAATCAAATAATTTTCGGCAATCGTAGTAACGCCTTCAACACCTGGCCTTGGCAGTATATCCGCGACAGCTCGCAAATAAGTTGGATACAGATCATCATCGGGTGAACACAAATCCATATCATTTAAGAGCTGCAGCCCCCTTGCATTGTAATGCCCTTGGAAGGAGAGTACCTCTTCACCTACATTCACATATGAAAGATGAGCCTGCCAATGTAACCTCTCAGGTTAAGTTGGCACACCATCTAACATCATGTTTGCCTTATCCTACTTGTCATCGAGTATATTCAATGCAATTAATCTCATGGAAAAGAATGGAACCATTTCATTTGCACTGGACTTCGTTTCTTTCGATAACAAGATCAAATCTTTGGAAACGCTTGAACAAATCAATCTGGAATTCATGAATTTAATGGAAACCATTGTGGCTAAAATTGTACAAAATCGGGATGAGAAATCCGAAATTGTTGTCTCGAATGCGTGTCGATTTATCAATACCCATTACATGGATAGATCATTAACCGCGAATCTCGTTGCTGATCAATTCAAGATCACTCCTGCTTATCTTGGGAAGATGTTTCCGGAACATCTCTCTCGTTCTATCGCTGATTACATTTCGGAGGTCAGACTTGTCAAATCGTCTGAGCTGCTGAAGGGTACGTCCCTGAATATTGATGAAATCCTCGAGAAAATCGGTTGGGAGAACAAGAAGCACTTTTTCACCTTATTTAAAAAGAGGTTCGCAACAACGCCTACTGAGTATCGACTGAAGTCGAAAACAACGGAATATTAACACGAAAAAATACCCGACAGCAATTGTCGGGCATTTTTTATGTTATACAGGACTAATGGTGAGCTGTTCCGGTAGGATTCCCGAATAGAGAAGTACGGTCAGAGAGGATTGCTCTCTGTCCAATAATTAACTTGTATAGTACTCTATTTTAAAGCGTACGGTTATCTAATCCGATATTCCTCGAAATATCTTGGAAGAATAGTTGTCGAAGCACCTGGCATCTGAGGCAATACATAATGCCCATCCTTTACGGTTGCTGGCTCTTCAAAAATATGACGAATCCACGGGATGTATTCAAGCATGATAGCGCCTGGCGTAGATGCAACTAGATGTAGGTGAATTTGACCCATATCGCCGACATGCGGGCAGATTGGCACATCATAGGAAGCAGCGAGGCCTGCCACTTGCAGCCATTCTGTGATACCACCAACACGCGTTACGTCTACTTGGCAATATTCGATGGCACCTTGGTGAATATAATCTCTGAACGCATATTTGTTATACACGTGCTCCCCAAGAGCAATCGGAACATTTAGCGCATCCGCGAGCTTTTTGTGACCCAAGATGTCATCTGGATTCAGTGGCTCCTCCAGCCAGAACAAATCAAATTCTTCCAGCTTTTTTCCCCAAGTCATAGCCGTATTGATGTTCCATTGCTGATTGACGTCAACCATGAAAATGACATCGTCACCGATCGCTTTTCTTACTGCCTTACAACGATCATAATCCTCACGCGAATCCGGTTTACCAACTTTGATCTTAACACCCGTAAAGCCTGACTCTACAATGTCAGCACAATCTTTAACCAAACGCTCTTTCGACCAGTTCAACCAACCGCCATTTGTATTGTAGGCTTTAATCGGTTGTGATTTAGCTCCCCCAAGGAACTGCCACAGTGGTTTATCCACGGATTTTGCCATAATGTCCCAGATCGCAATATCTACAGCCGCAAGTGCCATATGGGTTACGCCAGATCTGCCAATCCAATGCATTTTGCCAAAACGCATGTCATTCCATAGCTCTCTAACCATAAACGGATCTTTGCCGACCAGCAGTGGTGCATAGTATTTATCGATCGTATCCACGATCATATCATCGCCATGGGCACACGTACCTGTGTATCCATATCCGATAAAGCCTTCATCCGTAAAGATACGAACACCGGCTAAACCCCAGTGTGTTGCGATATTAATCGCATCTGTAATTGGCGGTGTAATCGGCACATGCAGAACAAAACTTTCCACTTTTGTAATTTTAATGTGTTCCATCTCCTTGATTGTATGATATTAATATGTATTAGTAACCAAGTGACGCTCCGCCATCGACGGGAAGAGCAACACCTGTAACGAAACCGGATTGAGCGCTTGCTAGAAACAGCGCAGCTTGAGCAATTTCCTCTGAAGTTGCGGGTCTACCGATTGGATGCATATCATTCAAAATCTGAACCGTGGCAGCCGGATCATCCTGCTCCCCAATCCATTGCTGCAGAAGTGGCGTCGAGACGCCAGCTGGACATATACAATTCACTCTGATGCCATCGGGCGCATAGTCAAGGGCTAATGCCTTGGTCATGGCGACGACTCCTCCTTTGGTTGCGGCATAAACGGGATTCATCTTTTGTCCGACCAGACCGTTCAGCGAGGCCATATTGACAATCGATCCTCTCGTTTTCCTTAAATATGGCAGCGCATGTTTGACCGTAAGGTACACACTCTTCAAATTAATGTTGAAGAGACGATCCCACTCCGCTTCCTCCACATCTTCTAAGAATTTCGGCAAAATGACAGCTGCATTATTGACGAGGATATCCACCTGTCCAAAGCGTTGTACGGTTTCTTGAATAAGCGATTGGACATCCGCATCTTTAGAAACATCGACTTTCACCGTTGCAGCTTGAAGTCCGGAAGAGGTTAATATATCCGCCAATCGCGCTGCTTCCTTCTCATTCCAGTCGGCAATGACGACCGCTGCACCTTGGGAAGCGAACAAGCGGACAATTGCTTCGCCAATACCCGATCCGCCACCTGTTACGATCGCCGTTTTTCCTGCTAAATTCATTGACATACCTCCTATTCCAAATCATATATCATGTATGATTTATTCCAAAAAAATTATACAAAATAGTTTCTAGTCCGGATGTGCGATTGTTTTTATATGCTTGAATCGAATTTTCTCTTCGTATTCATTCGGTTTTCTACTAGACCATGTTTGCATAGCCTGCTCGAGTTCCTTTATAACTGAACTTGGTATTTTGGGGGCTGCTTTCTTAATCGCCAAACCTTCCAGTTCGATCCGAATTTCGAACATCTCATCCAGCTCTTGCAGTGACATTTCGGCCACATACATCCCTTTAAATGGCACCGTATTAACTACGGATTCGTTCCTTGATCTATGAATAAATTTCATCGGTTAGTACATAACGGCAAGTCATTTTCTTGTTATATCATAAATCATACACGATTTATTATGAAAGATAAAGAGGAAGATCGTCGATCTGCAAATTTGCGTTAAATTGTACGAGCGATCATGCTCCATGCTCCATTTTCTCCATCAGCCAATCCTTCAACGTTGCAACTTTATCTGGAAATTTGATACTACGTGCCAGAAACCCAAATCCGTGGGAAAGCATGGGATCCTGATCCGTCGGCTGATACCTTAAATCAACGCTCCAACGAACACCATCCGAATTATTTGGTGTGGACATGTGAAGCAGACGATCATTGAATAGAATAGCCGATCCTGCTTTTACCGGCAGCGCTACCGTTTCCCGTTTGCCTAGCTGGTCTTCATGAAGCGCTGTATATCCAGTGCCGGTATGGCTTTCCCTGTGCCACTCCAGCAGCTTGGACCCTTGTGTTCCTGGCTTCACATGGAGGCACCCGTTCTCCAACGTTGCATCAACGAACGAGATCCATACGGTGATTACAGGGTTGGCATTGGCATCAGGCCAATAGGATTTGTCTTGATGCCAGGGAACGGCTCCAGCGGCAACGCCGGGCACCTTCGGACGGACATTGTAGACTGGGCTGCTGAATATTTCTCCACCGATCAGTGACTCGACGGCATCAAGAATTTTTGGGCTGCTCATTAAATGATAATACCCAGGGATTCTGTCTCTCCATCCTCTCCCGTACTTCAAGAAATCTTGATCCGCCAGACCTTGAAACAATTCTGCTAATCTGAATTCGAACGGTCGATCTTCCAGTTTGTCCTCAATCCTACCTTCATCGTACAATTCATTAGCAATCCTGGACACTTTCTCCGTCATCGCCTGTTTAACAGGTGCCATATCTGCTTCCGTCAATAGATCGGGTAAGATAATATATCCTTCCCGCTTATAGATATCCAGCTGTTCAATTGTTAAACTTCCGCTCATTTCTTGGAACTTCATGTAAGATCATCCCCTTAATGTCATAATGTTTCTCTTGTTTAGATTATCATCGCTGCGCTACTATGTATTTAGAGAAGATTCCTCTCATTTATAAAATTTTCCGCTAAAATAGTAATTCCAAGGATCTGCTCCTGCCCTTACCTTCGTTCTAACGTTTTCAAGAAGCTCTTTGGTGAGTCCTACACCAGGATGTGTAAACCCGGCTTCATCGGTTACCTCTGTAATCGTTGGCAGATAATCTGTAAAAATCGAAGTTGTTTCTGCCTTAACGGCAACCGGCAAAACGGTTAAACATAGCTGTGTTATCATTACAATTGTTGTTATACATGATAACAATTTTTTTACCTTAATTTTCATATGCGATCTCCATTCCCATTTTAAAATTGATGGCGTTATTCTGCATATTCTTGGGGATTACTATAATACATTTACATTTTCCACCCAAGGACCGCGTAGATTAACAAATATATCAATCTAATTGATCATATATGGGTGGGGTTTTACTGGTGATGCTGTTGCTAGAATAAGAGTAATTGCTTTCTAAATTGTTTAAAAATTTATCTTCTTAACCTCCTCGCATGGTGATTGTTTCTTGTATTTGTTTCTTCTTAGTAATTTCCTGATTGATTATTATTGCCATTCCCGGACTGATCTCTTCATGATCTGTTATCCAGTTGTCTCATTCTGGTAAGCGCTTACTTTAATATAATTTTAACAATGCCAGCGGTTGTGCGTATATATCACTTTTCCCTTATTCCTTGTAATTTTCAAAAAAAACCTGTGCACTAAGGCAACAGGGCTCATCTGGGTTGCGTACAGTCTGAACGGAAGATAAATACGTTGGTTGTTGCAAAAAGCGTACATACGATTCCCCCAGATCATTTTCAAAGCCCCTATAACATTTCTTGCTTCAACCTCCCGTTTCTACTTTTCTGTAGATGCACCTGTAACATATAAAGAACCGCCTCGTTCCCGATAAAGGAGAGAAGCGGCACGAAAGCGAACCTTTCCTATTACGCCTGAATACTTGGGTTAGGGCTACATAGCATCCTCTACAGTTTCACCTGTTGCATCAGCCCATCTTCGCCGAAGGTGAGGGGGTCTATGCAGACTTCGCGGTGATAGCCTTTTCCTTGTGTAAACCGGGTCAGCGGCGTTACAAACCGGTGATACGCAATCCAATACTTATCGGTGCCCGGCTCCTGGAGAATCGAATGATGAGCGGTGCCGAGCATATCCTTTTCCTTATTTTTGACAAGAACCGGGTAGCGGTAAGTTACTGGACCGTAAAGATGCTCCGCCGTGCCATAGTTCACGTGGTAATCCTCGCTGCCGGTGTCATCGCAGGACCAAGTGAAGTGATACTGCCCGCCGCGCCTCAGAACGGTGACCGCCTCCCGGAAGTCGTGCAGTCCGGCAAGATTCTTCATCGTATCCTCAATGACGCTTACCATATCTTCGCCGAGCTGTACGATTGCAGGGTGTGCATTTCCAAACAGCATGTAAGCCGTACCGTCATCCTCAATAAAGACGGATGGATCAATGGTCTGGCCCATGGCGATACCAAGACGCTTCATCTGTTCCATGGTAATAAGCGGCTGCGGCTGCGCGCGAAATGGGCCTGCCGGAGTCTCGGCAACCGCAACACCTATGGCGCACTCTCCGCTTTCCATTTTGCCGCAGAAATAATAGTAATATTTACCATTTTTTATGGCGATGGCTGGTGCCCATGCGCTGCCGACAGCCCAGGGTACATCTTCCGTCGCAAGATCCAAAATCACGCCTTCGTCTTTCCAAATGCGCATGTCAGCCGAAGAAAACGCATGAAATTGCGTGCCCGACCAGCCCGTGAAGCCGTCGGTTGTGGGATAAAGGTAATAGCAGTCGCCGAACTTCACAAGATCCGGGTCAGCGAATTGTCCGGGCAGCACCTGATGGCCGTCGCCAAACACTGCCAGAAGGCGGCTGCATTCCTCAGCGATAATAGGGAGGACTCCGCCGTGGCGCTTCTTGGTTTTCCCCAAATTGAACGACCCTTCCGGCAGAACCCGGAATTCACCGCTTTCAAGGTCGGAGGTCAGCAAGGGGAGGTAGCCCTTTCCTTCCGCAAAGCGATCCACAATAAGGCACCACTCCTCGCGGTCGTTCAGCTTGAAAATTTGCGGCCCTTCCACACCTAACAATTCCTCCAAAGCAGGAGCGGACAGATTGGTAAAAGAGTCTTTTTCCAGTGATGTGCCTTTTTCGACCCGGATATTCTTAGTCGTTTCATCCTTGGAATAACGGTAGTAGGTACCATTATGGGCAATGATCGTGGTATCAATGATATGGTTATCCCGTTCAATATACTTTTCAGGCGCTGTGAAGCTGCGGAAATCCCTGGTACGGGCACTATAGATCTTTTGTTTCCGCTCTATTTCCTGCGGCTCCTGCGTCGCGGAGGCCCAGAACACCAGGAATTCGTCCGCGGCTTCGTCATAAATGGCCTCCGGCGCCCAGACGCAGCCGGCACCCGGTACGCCAAGCGTGACTGCCCACGATGAAGACCAGTGCACCAGATCAGCGGATTCCCATACGATAATGTCCCGGCTTCCAGCATTCACCGCAGTGTCCCAGCCTTTTCCGTTTGCAATGCGGAGATCCGTGGCAATTAGATAAAACTTGTCCTCCTTAGGCGAGCGCACGATAAACGGATCCCTCACGCCCTTTTCCCCTAGTTCCGAACGTAGAACCGGTAAGCTCGCGTTCAGGTCTTTCCAATGCAAGCCGTCCTCACTATAAGAGAAATAGACCTGTTCACCCTCAAGCTGCTCCCCGATAAAATGTACCAAAAGGTAACCTGAATATTGGCTGTTATGTACTGTCAAAATAAAGTCCTCCCCTTTATGGATATGATGTCTGTCTGTGTGGGTTTAAAGACAAAAGTCTTCAAACGGTCGATACCACGTAACGTTTACCGCTTTCAGCATGGAACCCGATACATCCGTTCCCCATAACAGAATAAGCAACTTCTTCGCCATCCTGCGTAATCCTGACTTTTTGCTTGGTGAGGACTTTGCAGGTCTGTGTTATGGAAACGGCGATTTCCGCCTTTGACAATACGCCATTCTCCCACTCAAGTTCGACCTCATACGCCCCTCTACCCCGCAAGCCTTTGACATATCCGTCTTTCCAGGCATCGGGCAACGCCGGCAGGAGTTCCAAGCAGCCTTGATGCGATTGCAGCAGCATCTCTGCAATCCCCGCTGTGGCGGCAAAGTTTCCGTCGATTTGGAAAGGAGGATGTGCGTCGAACAGATTGGCGTAAACACCGCCTCGGCCACGATGAATCGAATCTTCTTCCTTAACGAGCGACAGTAAATTCGAGATTAACCGCTCAGCGCGGTTGCCGTCCTTGAATCTTGCCCATAGGCCGATTTTCCAACCCAGACTCCAGCCCGTTCCCCCGTCTCCCCTTATTTCAAGCGATGTCTTCGCAGCTCGGAACAGATCGGGAGCAGACTGCTCCGTAATCAGACGCCCCGGATAAACCCCTACAAGATGAGAGACGTGACGATGATGGACATCTTCCTCCTCGAAATCTTGGAACCATTCCTGCAATCGACCGTTCTTGCCGATTTGAAGCGGCAGCAGCTTTTGCTTCTTCTCTGCCAGTGTCTTTGCAAAATCTTCATCAATCCCAAGCAGATTCGCAGACATGATGCAGTTGTAGAAACATTCGCCAATCAGAGACAGATCCATGGTCGCCGCTGCGCTTACGGCATGGCGCTTATCGCCAACCCGGAATTTCAGCTCGGGAGAGGTGGAAGGCGAAGTAATCAAATAACCGTCTTGATCTTCCATGAGCCAATCCAGACAGAATAATGCCGCTTCCTTCATGATGGGGTACGCGGTTTCCCGTAAAAACGCTTCATCCCCGCTGAAAGCATAATGCTCCCACAAATGCTGGGTCAGCCATACGCCTCCCATCGGCCAGTACGCCCATACCGGGTCTCCATCGCCATAATCGCCAACCGGTGCCGTCTGGGCCCAAAGATCCGAATTATGGTGCGCCACCCACCCTCTTGCGTCATAATTCGTTTCAGCAGTCTTCTTTCCATTCAATGCCAATCTGTGGATAAAATCAATCAACGGCTCGTGCATTTCCGCCATATTGCAAGACTCTGCTGGCCAGTAGTTCATCTCGGCATTAATATTAAGCGTGTGGTTGCTGCTCCATGGCGCTCTCGTTTCCTCATTCCATATGCCTTGCAGATTGGCAGGCTGGGTTCCCGGGCGGGAGCTTGCAATCATCAGGTACCGGCCATAATGGAACAAAAGCTCCACAAGCCCCGGATCGCTGCTGCCATATTCAGCAATTCGCCGATCGGTCGGCATATCGGAGGGAGCTTTGGACTCTCCCAAAGACAAGGCAACTCTGTCAAACAGCTTGCGATGATCGTCAAGATGCCGGTTTCGAATCTCCTCATACGTCATACCGCTAACAGCCTGGATGGCATCCGTTGTGATTTTCCGCGGATCCCGTTCGGAATGGCTCGCGCCAATTCTTTCGTCAAAGGAGGTGGCTGCGCTGAAAAACAAGGTCGCGCTGGTCGCTCCGACAACGTACAAACCGTCTGCATTAACCTTCAACGTCCCGCCTTGATGCACCACAGCCAATCCGCCGTGGAACTTCAAAGCTTTTGATGACTCAGGCGCGCCGTAAACAATGGGATTTTCCGAGTTGTAGTAGCTGGGCCATACTTGCTCAGGAGCTGTACCGGATATCATATATTGTTTTTGATCGGCATCAAAGGACGATGCATAATGAATGGGACTGTCCAGCCAGGCCCGAAAATCGAGCATCCCTTCCTTGCTCGACGTCAGATGCACGACAATGGATTGATCGGGATAAGAAGCGAATGTTTCTCGGGTATACTGAACGCCGCCAACGTTATAGGTAACCGTCACGATGCCGGTTGACAGATCAAGCTTCCGGCTGTATTGGTGGTTCACATCGCCATGATGCATCACGAAACGAAAGTCTCCGAAAGGCAAATAGGATTGCGTATAGGGACCCATCATTTCCTTGCAGAGACGATCCGCTTCCTCATAGTTCTCTTGGGCAATAAGCTCTCTCACCTTCGGCAACACGTCTTTGGCCCCCGGATTATTCCAATCTTTAGGGTAACCGGACCAAAGCGTGTCCTCATTCAATGCAATGCGTTCTTTCTCAACTCCGCCAAATATCATCGCGCCAAGTCTTCCGTTTCCAACGGGAAGGGCTTCCGTCCAATAAACGGCGGGGGACTGAAATTGTATTTTCATGTTGATTTCCTTTCCTTCTAATTCAGAATCTTACTCGTTGTTCATACCGAATAATCGAAACGATCTCAGGTTTGCTTACTCGCAGGTCGGAGGCATAAGCTTCAGTTCAAACGGCCGGTCTCGGTCGCATACCAGCTTACCGTCAACAACGTCCAATTGGGCTACTTGTATGGAGGAACGCCGTGTTCCGTAGGTGTAGGAAGGAGGCTCTTGCCCGGTTAATCTTTCCGGATGGGTGAAATAAAAGATATAGGCTTCGTCCCCTGAGCAGACTACATCCGCATGCAAGCCAATTGTGCCGTCATCTTCCCTCGAGCCTGGCTGATCGAGAATGAGGCCGTTCCGTTCCCAGTCGATCAAATCATCCGATCGGTATACACCTTGCCCTCTCCACTCGTCCACGATTAACCAATAATATTCTTTGAACTGAAAGACATTAGGCCCTTCATGTCCCCGTCCCTCAATAATCAGCCCTACACGTTCCCAATGGTATAGATCCTTGCTGTCGGCGGCGTAGGTGTTGTTGTCTTCTTTGAACCACATTCTGAACAGGCCGTTAGGGAGACGGTAAATACAAGCATCTATAATATTTGTCTCGCTGATATCCAGCCTGGACTGAAACGTCCAATTGAGGAGATCTGGACTTGTATAATGGAGCATGTCCGCCCGACCTACCCAATCCTCAGGTACCCCTTGAATATAAGTGACATACATATGGTAAATGCCTTCATGCCAGTAAATCTCAGGCGCCCAGAATGTATTTCTTCCCCACTCGATGTCCAGCCCCGGGAGTGTTCCCCGGTAAACCCAATCGTTCCCATCTTTGGATGAAGCAACACCGAGATCAGTGCCGTGCACCCAGGCAAATCGACGATCTTCCACCGTTGCCCTGCGGTTTGTGTAAATCATCCACCATTCCTTGGCTTCTCTGTTCCAAATAACGACCGGATCCGCTGCTCCGTCATAAATAGGGTCTCGATACAATGGCGTTTTCATCATAGCCTCCAGTGTGTGTTCGTCATGGTTACATTTCTCCTGCAATCTCATAACAAAATTGGTCTACATCAATATAACCCTGTTCACTCTCGCAGTTATAGCTGTATAACCCGATCCGATCTCCCCTATAATTCCCCCACCCCAGCTGATAGGCGCCTCCAAAGCTCGTGAAATGATCCCCATCGACGCTATATTCGAACTGGCTGATTCCGTCTAAGTTCCACACAGACCTTAACCATAGGGTGCAACCTGATAATTCCGGTCCCCATTCCATCGTTCCCGAATGGTTAAATTTCAGAACCCTTGTCCCATTCTGTTGGTGTACGCCAATCATGCAATAGGTTTGTGCAAAATGGCAAAGCCCCGCTTCTTGCCCGTCTGCCATGCCGCTGATCTCTATTTTAACGGTTACCTCATTGTGAACCGTTCTAAACGCTCTTTGCGAAATTATGTTGCATACGGTAAAGAAATTGTCCTTATCGATGGGTTGGCATGCGTTTAGACGCAAATAACCGGTCCTTTCCGTTAACGACCATTTGTCGGCTCGCGGCTGATGGTTCCATTCCCAATGCGGCTCAAGCACCGCTCTGTCAAAATCGTCGTTTGTGGAAAGAACCGTTACGGGATGTCCGCTTATGGGCTTCCTGCCTCCCCATACCATCTCCCCGATTCCGTCACCGTCCGTATCGTTTCCGATGATCGGCCATCCGTCAATCCACGTTACGGGCAGCAAGTGAAGCGGTCTCCCCTCGTACTCGCCCGTTCCTTGATGCGAAATAAAATACCAATCACCGGAAACGGTCTGGACAAGTCCACCTTGATTCGGCTCCCGGTCTACATCCTTGCCATGCGTATGGATAATCTCCTTCTCCTCGTAGGGCCCATAAATATGTTTCGCCCTTAACATCATGACGACTCTGACTTCAATGCCTTCCTCACAGCGAACCTCGCTGTGGAAAAAATAGTAGGTTCCGTTTATTTTATAGAGCTTATTGGCTTCGCTCCCTTTGTGCTGATGAATAATCGTATCGCTGTCATGCAATAGTTCTTTGCCGTCTTCACTTAATTTAAATAAATGGATATTATAGTTATCGGCAAAATTAGTGGCAACAAAGTAGCCTTGTCCGTCATCGTCCCAAAACGGACAGCAGTCGTCCCAGCCGCTAACCTCCCAAACTTGATGAAGCGGTTCCCAAGGTCCCGCTGGATCGGCAGCCGTGCTCATAAACAATCCTTCATCGGGCGTGAAAAAATACACCCAATATTTATCCTTGTGGAATCGGATCGCGCCCGCCCAGACTCCTCTGCCATAACGGTTCATTCGATTGTAGTTATATTCAGGGCCGATACTCGTCAAATCATCCACAACATGCCCGATCATTCTCCAATTAACAAGATCTTTGGAATGCAGTATCGCCATCCCCGGAGAGCAATGCAAAGTAGAGGAGATACCGTAATAATCATCTCCGACTCTAATCACATCCGGATCGCTATAATCTCCCGGCAAGACAGGATTGACATAAGTGCCGTCCCCCTGATCTCCCCAAGCTCCCTTCTTCGATAACAGATTGTAGTTATCTTCCATAACAGAATCATCCTTTCCATTCTAAAAGAACATTATATGTTTCAGTCAATAATTATCTGATCGTACGTGCTCTCCATGTCTTCGTTCAGAGAGTACAGCAGATAATAACGTCCATTCACAACCCCGCGAAATGACTGTGGGTAAGCTTCATACTCCTCACGAGTAAGTAGAGGGTAAATTCTCACGCTCGTTTTCGCGCGTTCTTGCACCGTTGTCTTGATTGCATCCCCAAGTTTGTCCATGACGGAAAGAACAGATGCCTTTTGTTCATCGTACAAACAGAATCTCACATCATAGCCCCCCTCACTCTTGATGTGCTGGAACTTCTCACGCAACTCTACACAATTTCCGACACATTCGTCATAAGTATCATTCAACGGATCAGAATAAAGCTCCACCGCCGAACAAATGACGGAAAGTCCGGAACACGACGTGCATGTTCCGGACTTCCGCTGGTTCATTCACTGTCGCTGCAATCTACTCGTTCATCACAGCCGATACTTCCTGAGCGTTTAAAGCACTATTGTAGATGCGGAAGTCGTCAACCCGACCGTCGAGATAAGGATCGTTGAATTGCGATCGGCCGATCCGATTCTGCGTGGTAATGCCGAGTTGTGACGGTTTGATGTTGATGTTGCCGCTGCCTACTTGCTGGCCATCGACATAAAGTGTTCCAGTAGAACCGTTCAAGGATACGGCAACATGATGCCAGCCACCTGTAGGCAGCGTCACAGTCCCGTCGAACTTTTGCTCCGTCCCGCCGTTTTTGATCCCAAAACGGATGAAGCCGTTTGAATCGTTTTGCGGCGTCAGGAACATGTAGTGGGACGTATCGGAACCGAAGTCGAAGATCCGCGCCCATTTGGTACTGGTGTCCAAATATACCCAAGCGGTTACGGTAACCGCGTTATCGCCGGAAACAACGCCTGACGGCAGGGTGACATAGCCATCAGTGCCATTCAGGTCTACAGCGTTGCCCTTATAGCCGGCTACCAAGCTGGCGCCGCCTGTCAAGGTGCCGTTCCAGCCGTTGCCGGTCACATCGGAGGCCGTCGTTCCTGTCGTTTCGTTAAACGGAAGCTCCGCCACCGGAAACAAGGTTTGCCCATTCACGAGATGCATCACTTGCGATGCGGTCATAGCGCTATTATAGATCCGGAAGTCATCCACCCGTCCATCGAGATAAGGGTCGTTGGTGTATTGCGAGCGGCCGATCCAGTTTTGCGTGGTGACTCCCAGAGTGGACGGCTTCAGGGTCATTGCGGTATTGCTGCCTACTTGAACACCGTCAACGTAGAGGATGCCCGTCGAGCCGTTCAAGGTAACCGCTACATGGTGCCAGCCCCCGGTCGGCAGCGCCGCCTGTCCGTCAATGATTTGTTCAGCTGAGCCGTTGTTCTTGATTGCAAAACGTATTTTGCCTTTGTCACTTCTCGGTGTGAGGAACATATTGGTAGCCGAACCGGAACCGAAATCGAAGATCCGCGCCCAGTTGCTCACCGTATCCAGATTCACCCAAGCAGCCAAGGTGATCGTGTCGTTGCCGGATACGACGCCTGACGGAAGAGCGACATATTGAGTCGTTCCGCTCAGGTCTACAGCGTTGCCGTTTTTGCCGGCTACACGACTCGCGCCGCCAACCAATGTGCCATTCCAGCCGTTGCTCGTCGCATCAAATGCGATCGTTCCGCTGGTCTCGTCAAACGGCAGGTTCGCCATAGTCATGGTATCGCCAGTGTCTCCGAATACCTTGAAATCACGGATGCTGGCCGTAGCGCCGCTTGGCAGTCCGGTCACGCTAACACGGACATATCGGGCATTTGCAACAAAGTAATCGGTCTGAACCTGGCTCGTGTTGCTATTGCCGCCCTTGTTGATTTTTGTGGTCCAGTTAACATTATCATTGGACACATCAAGGGTATACTTATATGCTTGACCGTCCTGTGCCCACATTACCTGAGTACCGTTATTGATCGTCAAGCTTTTGCCAAGGTCTACCGTCCACGTATGGCCGGTTAACGCATCAGCTGCACTCCATGCCGTCGTCGTGTCCCCGTCGTTCCCATTGGAGGCCGGATTTCCTGCCGCAGAGCTATCCGCCGTTGCGGTCTTGCCGATCGCCAGATCGGTCGGGTCTCCGAATACCTTGAGATCGCTTATAGCAGCGTTAGCGCCGCTTGGCAGTCCGGTAACCGTCATTCGGACATACCGGGCGTTCGCTGTAAAGTAATCGTTCTGAACCTGATCCGTACTCGTATTCGTCGTCTTGTCAACGACTTGGGTCCAGTTGGTGTTATCTATTGATGTTTCGACCTTATACTGATATACGGAGCCGCTAGTCGGCCACAACACCTGAGTGCCATGGGTGATCTTCTTGACATAGCCAAGGTCAACCTTCACATAGTGTCCAGTGTTTCCGTCATTCGCGCTCCAGCGGGTCGTTTGGTTGCCGTCTGCCGCATTGGAAGCCGGAAAGCCTGACATCGTACTATCGCTACTTGCAGTCTTGCCCATGGCCAGATTCCATTGTTCTCCGAGTACCTTGAAATCGTAGAAGCTTGCCCACACACCGCTTTCCAGACCAGTCACAGTAATTTTGACATACCGGGCGTTTGCCTGGAAGTTATCGGCTTGCGTCTGGTCCGTGCTCGTATTGGCGGTCTTGTCGACTTTCATGGTCCAGTTGGTATTATCATTGGAGGTTTCAATCTTGTACTTATACACTTTGCCGCTCTGTTCCCACTTCACTTGGGTACCGACAGGAATTCTCATGCTTGCGCCAAGGTCTACTGTCCATGAATGGCCGGTATTGGAGTCATTCGCGCTCCAGCGGGTCGAAGTGCTGCTGTCATTCCCGTTGGAAGCCGGATTTCCTGCCTGCGAACTATCCGCGCTGGCGCTCTTGTTGAACGCCAGATTGATGGGCGTGGCAGGAGGGAAAGGGGTCACCGCAGGAGGTGTACCTCCGGAAGCGATAAAGTTCACGTTGCTGGTATAGTTGCCGACCGAAATATTTCCATCGGCGGCATTCGAAATTACATTCCCGTTAATTTTCAAATTCTCAAACGTGATATCCTGGGACAGACGGGACCAATCCCAGCCGTAAATTTTGGAACTGTCGGTATTCGTACCGGTATAGGATACATCCTTGAAATAGAGATTTTTAATTCCACGACCCGGGCCGGTCGTCCAGCCATTATCGGCGATACCTATTTCAACAAGCTTGTGTGCACAACCATCTTCGACCCGGATATTGTCGAAAGTCGTATTGGTGATCAGGTTGCCGTCGCCGTCTATTACTGCAATGTTCATCGCACGGCTGCAGCTTAGGGTATTATGCGTCAGAATGTCAATATTCTCAAACTTGAGATTATCGATCACAACGCCGCCGCCGGGAGCCGTCGGATCACCGTGAGTGCCGATGTTGACGGCATGGGCAACGTCCGGCATCAGAATACTGTTGGAGACTGTGATATTCTGGGTATTTCCCCAGTAGCTTTCTCCTCCACCTTGGCGCGTGCCGTAGATCGCAATGGCGTCATCGCCGGTGCGGAAAAAAACGTCATTGAGCGTTACATCGTGGGAACCGTATACATTAAGACCGTCGGTCCATTTCTTGTAGCTGAACCATTTGACGTTGTTTAACAAAACATTGCTGGAATTTCCGACATTGGCGCCAGTGCCGCCGCTGCCAGCGTTGCCGTAATCGTTCACTATGATGCCATCGACGGTGATATTATTCGAAAAGTTGATCACCAGGCCTCCATAATTGGGACGACTCAGCATTCCACGGCCTATGAACTTGGCATTATCCGCACTTAGGAAACTTACATTCCCGTTGATGACCCCACCGCCGGCAAGGTAAAGCGTTTTGCCGCTGGGTACGGTGTAGCTTTGGTTATGCACACCGGGGCCAAGATAAATGACATTCGGGTCCGTAGGGCTGGGAGGATTGACCTCCAACGGATTTACAAAAAGGTGAAGATTAGTGTTGACATTCCCATTCACCTCCACCGAGAGCTTCGTAGGGCCGGATATGGAGAATGTCATCGTATTGCCGGTGACGGCAGGCGTAAGCCCGGCGCTCGTAGGATGGATGGCAGCCGATGTAACCGTTCCGGAATTGTAGGTTATCGAAAGATCGACCGGACCGTCCGTATCGAAATAAGCAATGGAAGCATTAGAGGCGGGAGTAACTCCAACTGTCGTATTATACACGTCCACGTTCTGCCAGGTTCCGCCTGGAACCCGTACTTGCACGGTATAGGTGGTGTTCATGGGAATACCCGCCGGGGCTGGATAAGTCTTTAATGTCGTAGCCGCTTGAACGGATGCCGGAAAGTTAAACACCATCGGAACGAAAGCGATTACAAACGCAAGTAGAAAAGATAACACTTTAGACCTTGTTTTACTTCTGTTAAATAACGGATTTTTACTCATTCTTGCAGCTCCTTCTTTTTTTGAAATTTTTAAATCGTAAGCATTGATAAGCTACTGTTTGTTAATCCCCCCTTACACTAGTGAAAAGCACAAAGTACTTCATGTTTAGTTCACGCGAAGGAAGCTCACGAACATAGTAGATATCGTTCGGAAGCTTCCTCGCGTCGTTGCACTGCAATGGAACCTTGGTTGTTACTTGATACCTCTCTTGGCTACCTCATCGTTAACTTCTTTGATGGCTTCAGGCACACCTTTGGAGTCGTAACTCTTAACAATTTCTTTCCACTGGGCAATCGGGTCACCTTTGCCCAAAATCACTTTAAAGATGTCATTCAGGATATCTTGGCCCTGAGCCGCAAGCTTATTTTTAGCTGGGGTCGAGATCGCATCTAAATCAAAGTTGACAGGGATCAGCGTATTTTCTTGTTTATAGCGATTCCACGTTTCAATTTGCAGCTTCAGCAGTGCGGCTCCTTCAGGATCGGAGCTTACCACTTTTTTGCCCTTATACAGGAGGGGATCCCATGCGGCAAGAAAAACCAGTTTTGACGTGATCGGGTATTTGTCGGCAAGCGTTTCACCGGCTTTCAGCAGGGAAACGTATTGTCCATTGTCCACTTTAAAATCGACATTTTCGATTCCATTAATGCCCAGGACTCTATACTCATCAGACATCATGTAATCCAACACTTGGAGAGAACGTTTGAATTTATCATCGCTAATGGTACTGGCGAAAAACGTATTGGACCAGAAAGGCGCGCCCGCAGGCGTATAGCGTTTTCCGTCGGCCGCAGGCCAGATGTTCAAATAACCCATTGCTTTCGAAGGGCTGACGCCAGGATTCGCTTTTTTGAATGCGGATACTTGTTCATCACTCACGCCTTCCATGCCATAAAGCGCAAAGCTTTGGCCGGACAAAAACTTGTTGGTGCCGTCGGCGTCTTTCTGGATGGCAAAGTCCTTGTCAAGAATACCTTCCGAATAGAGCGTACGAAGCTGCTTGATACCCGGATAGGCTTTCTCGGACGTGAAAGAGGGAATCCACTTGCCGTTTTCCTGGGTCCAGTTATTCATCATTTCGGGGAAGCTTCCCAAGAATTGCGTTAACAGATAGCCTTTATTATTAATCGTCAAACCGGTGACACCGGGGTGTTTCTGTATGACTGCTTTGGTCATGGCCAAGAATTCGTCAAAGCTTGCCGGATCCTTAGTAAATCCGGCTTCCTCCGCCCAATCCTTCCGATAACGGATGGGCCTGGTCAGCCTGGCATCGCCGATATCATCACCGCCAAAACGCGGAACCGCATAATATTTCCCATCCACTTTTAACGGCCGCAAGGCCGGTTCCACAGCCGGACTGGAAAAGAGCTTTTTCAAATTCGGATACGGGCTCAGATCGTCGGGAAGCGGCTTGATGACGCCTTGCTTGGCCCAAGTTTGGTACAACCCCAAATCAACCTCGTTGGCGAACATGTCGGGAAGCTGCTTGGATGCGGCCCATACCTTTGCCTTCTCCTGCCAGTCGTTCCAGGTAATCTGAACGGGTTTGATCGTGATGTTGAATTTCTTGGTCAAATCGTTGTAAACCGTATCATCCTTTGCTTTCGGAGCATCAAAGCCCGTCTGGATGTCCCATACTGCAACACTAAGCTCCAATGGCTTGCTCAATGCTGATTCATCTGACTTCTGTGACGCCCCCGCCGTTGCGCTCGGGGATGTGTTTGGCTTGTTCTCCGCTTTACCGCAGGCGGACAGCGCCGTCCCTGCGAGCATAAGCAAAGCCGAGCATACCAGTGCTTTTTGTTTGACCTTCATTTCGTAAACCCTCCTTGTTTATTTGAAGCTAGGATATATATAATAACGGCCGAAGCCACTATTATCATTCTTTTACGGAACCGAGCGTGATTCCCGCATTGAAGTGTTTCTGCACGAATGGATACATCATCAAGATCGGTATGGCGGATATGATGATCAACGCAGACTTTACCGAATCCACATAAACGGTTTGAGCTGCTGAGGCATACTGACTGCCCAACCCATTGAGCGACTGACTCAGATCTGTGATCGCGTCTCTTAACACAAGCTGTAGCGGGTGTAATTTGATATCGTTGATAAACAAATAGGGAAGCCACCATTCATTCCAACGTTCAACCGCATAAAACAATGACATGGTCGCCATGATCGGCAACGAAACAGGTATGACTATGCGAATGAGGATACTCAGATCATTAGCCCCGTCGATTTTTGCCGACTCCTCAAGCGCAGGATTGACTTTTCCGAAGAAATTAATCATCAGGATTAAGTTGAATGCGTTTACAGCCGCCGGCAATATCATAACAAGAATATTATTCTGCAAGTGAAGATTCTGAATCGTCAAATAAAAAGGAATGAGACCGCCTGAAAAAAATAATGTAAAGATGATGCAAGTCATGATCAAGTTTCGCCCCGGCATCGACTTCTTAGATAACGCGTAAGCGCCTGTTGACGTCATCACCAGATTTACCAAGGTGCCAAACACAGTCACGAAGACCGATACAAGCAAGCCATCGACTACTTTCCCTTGTGAAAAAATGTATTGATATGAAGAGAAATCAATGGAACTCGGAAATAACATGACGCGTCCCGCATTCCTGTCTGCTATGGAAGACAAGGACTGAACGAGCGTTTGATAAAATGGGAATATAGCCGCAATCGCGCACAGCCCCAGGAAGAGCGTGATCAGCGCATTGGAAACCGATAAACGCTTCATTAGAGACCCTCCTCCTTCAGAACATGCTTCACAAAATAGTTAGCTCCAAACAGTAGCAAGCAATTGATGACGGATTTCAGCAAACCGACCGTTGTGGAGTAGCCGAACCCCGTTGAGTCTACAAAAGCGCTGCGATACACGTAGGTATCGAGAATATCTGCGCGTTCATAAACGGCCGGGTTATACAAATTGAAGATCTGGTCGAACCCGCCATTCATAATACCGCCGACTGCCAGAATAAGCAGAATAGCTGCCGTGGTACGAATCACCGGCCATGTAATGGCCTTCATTTGCTGATAACGGGTTGCGCCGTCGATGGCCGCCGCCTCATAAAGCTCGGGATTGATACCCGCGATGGCTGCCAGATAAATAATGGAGGACCAGCCTGCTTCTTTCCATATGTTCGACGTGAACAGCAGCGCCAGAAAACTTCCGTCGTGGACCAGGATCGTGTTTTTTCCCCATCCGAATAGCTGCAGGATCTGATTGAGTACGCCCTGATCGCTCAGGATACTCGTTATGATTCCACTCAACACGACCCAGCTGATGAAATGCGGAAACGTAAATACGGTTTGATAGATCCGCTTTAATTTTCTGTGTCGCATTTCATTCAGCAGGATCGCCAGCAGGATCGGGATCGGAAATTCGATAAGCAAACGCCCGAAGCTAATCAACAAGGTGTTGTTGAACGCATGCAGGAATTTCGGATCGCCCAGCACATCCCGAAAGTTTTGAAAGTTATTCCAGGGACTGTTCATGATGCCCAGAGAATAATTGAAGTCCTTAAAAGCCAAGATCACGCCGTACATAGGCACATACGCGAAGATCAGAAAGAACAGCACGGTTGGAAATACCATCAAGTAGAAGTACTTATGACGGACGATTTCCTGCCATTTGCGATTGGTTTTCCCCTTCAAACGCCCCTTGTATTTCGCGTGACTTACTGTATTTTGCATACCCCTCTCGCCTCCTATCTCGTCTATAAATCTATTGTAAAGGAAACGCTTCCATAGGGGTATGTCGTTAAATTAGTGTTATTCTTGTATTTTTCATGTAACTTTATGTCGAATTGGAGGAGGAATTGTCTTGCACCTAATTCAAGTACAAGTTTTCGATAAGGAATACAAAAAAAGAAAAAAAAAAAAAAAAACGGCCTCCGTTAATTAGGAGCCGGAAATATAGCCGTTCTGACTTTGGTCGTAACGATAGCTTCTTGGCGGACTGCCCATCATTTTTTTGAACATTTTACTGAAATAAAAATAATCCTGGTATCCTACCTGATCCGCTATATCGTTGATCGGAATGGACGTAGTTCTGAGCAACACCGAAGCGCGGTTCATTCTAAGACCGGTTAAGTGCTCGGTAAAGGTTTTATCCAGTTCTTTTCTAAATAATTGCGAGATGTAATTCGAGTTTAAGTTGAATTGTTTACTTAAGCCCTGAATTGTAATGTCCTCGCCGAAGTGCTCGTTGATGTATTCCAGTATGGCAGAGAATGTATGAATGCGTCCAGACTGCATGGAAACATGCTGTTGATCGGTCTGCTCCCCTCGGAACAATCCCTTTAAATAATCGATCATATCCCGGACATCCTCAAACTGATCTGCCAAGTGTTCGAAAGAATAGAGGTATAAATCGTCCGAATCCATACCTTTTCGACTTAACTGCGTAATGCAATCGTTATACAACAACAGGGCATGCCGGATATTCAGAAGGCCGCTCTGGAACATGGATAACAAGGAATCCATATGTGCAATGAACGTTTGGTTATTTCCGTCTGTCGGCACTGCAAATGCCGACTTCGTGTCATTGGTTTTCCATGATTCTTCCCATGTGAAGATTTCGGCTAAAGTGAAATATTGATAGGCTTGAAGCTCTGCATCTTGGATAGCCTGTGTAAATCCTTCCGTATCGCCCCCCCGTTTGCTGAACCCGATTCCTTTTAAGAAATCACGACTTTCAGAAGCAAATTGGGTCATTAATTGGGTCGCATCACTGTCAGCCATCACGTATATAAACTTGCGATAACCGATACGCAACGTAATGCAAGGTGTTTTTTCATTGATCGGAAACTTGTCCCTTCTCACTGTAAGCATGATACGCAAATCTTCTTTTCCGGAACTTGTCATGCCGGCCAAAGCTAACTCACGCTGCAATCTGCTGGTTGCTTCTGGCGTACCGTTCTCGATCAAATCAAGTATTTCGCCTTCAGGCAACAGACGAAGGGTGTCTAATTCACGCCTGATCTTTTTAAGATACCCCATGATTTCCATCTCGTCGAAAGGTTTAAGGCAATAACCGGATATGTTATTCTGGATTGCTTTCTGCACAAGAGCAAATTCCGCCAGTCCGCTCACGATTATAAATTTGGCGGATATACCCGCATCGTCCAATCGTTTTTTCAGTTCCAGCCCGTTCATTCCGGGCATCCGGATATCGGAAAAAATCACGTCCGGTTGAATATGTTTGACAGCTTCCACTGCCTCCTCCCCGCTGAGCGCATATCCGATAACTTCATAGCCGCAGCCCTTCCAATCCACCGTCGCTATCAAGCTTTCTATAACCAGTTCCTCGTCATCCACAATAAAGACTTTATACATGACCTTCACCCCTAACCGGTATTGTAAGCGAGACCGTTGTTCCGCCTTCAAGCTCGCTCGTCATCCTGATGCCGTATGGTTCTCCGAAAATCATGCGGATTCTTTTATGGACATTTGCCAGTCCGATGCCGGATACGGAATCGCCATCAAGGCCATCTGTTGGCGATAAGCATTCCATTGTATTATTAATTTCCTCTAACTGTTCCAAACTTATTCCTGTACCGTTATCATTAACGGAGAGACACAGGTTCTCCCCGTCCCTATAGCCTTTTATCACCAACACACCAGTTTGTCTGAGCGGCTCAATGCCATGTTTGATGGCGTTTTCCACGATGGGCTGCAAGATCATTTTAGGGACAAGACATGCGAGGCATTCCGTAGGAATATCGTATTCCACATGCAAGCGTTCGCCAAATCGGATTTGATGAATGAAGATATAGTTTTTTATGATGATCCATTCTCTTTCCAAGGAAATCATATCAGGTCCCTTGATACTGTAACGGAAAAACATAGCTAGCGCCTTAGTCAGTTCGAATATTTTCGAAGAACCCTCTCTAGCGGCAAGACCTTTGATCGATTCCAGCGTATTGTATAAAAAATGCGGATTGATTTGGCTTTGCAAAAAGCTGAGTTCCGCTCTCCGTTTAATCAACTCCGACTCGTAGAGGACACGCTTGCTTTCCAGCAAATGATCCGTCAATTTCTCAATTTCCGCCAACATTTCATTGAAACGTGAAGCCATAATAATCATTTCCGCATAACCATCTACATCGATTCGTTTGCTGAGATGGTTTTTTTCCCCGAGACTCACTTCTCCCATCAACCTCATAAACTTCTTCAAAGGCAGCAGAATGTTATTGCTCACGAACAGAAGAGGTATAATCATCAATACGAGTGCAATTGCAACCATGATAAGCTGCTGTTGACGGATCACATTAAGACCTTGAAGGAGCACACGATTCGGCATGGCAATAACAATTTCACCGTCCATATCCGGAATAGCTTCCCTCTGAATCATGTATTGACTGTTATGATTCAACAATCTATCTTTTGGAATCGGCTCCCCAAGATTACTTGAATCATCATTCGTATAGAAGAGCCTTCCGTTACGATCAGCCATGTAGATTAAGGCACCCTCGGGTAAATTGACAGGGTTGCCGTCGCCAAAGAGCAGTCGATTGTCGATTATTAAAAGCAGAGTTCCAAGTTCACTATTGACGGCCTCAAAATCAGTTGTTGAATAGATTGGCACTCCCGCAACCAACACCGGCGTTGTAGTATAAGGTAAATCGATCATTTTAAGCCCCAAAAAATAGGACAAGTTATCTCTCGGAATTTCCCTGGAAATTGCTTCAATTTGAGCCGAATTGGCCAGGAAGTTGAATACGGCGCCGTTATTTTCAACCAGTGCAATATCCAAAATAGCCTTTTTCATTTTCCTCATATCTGACAAATAAGCTTTTAACTGGTTGAACATTTCTAACTTTTGGACTGGATTTTTTTCAGACAAAAAACTTTGTACGGTTTGTCCGTTATAGGCAATCGTTTCCATAATTCTTTTAACATCATTACTATTCGAAGAAATGGACTGGTTCAGTTGCGATATAACACCTTTGATGTAATCGCTGTTATTCTTCTTTACGACATTGACGGCTTGGTAATAATTCACAGCCATGATCGAAATCATAACCATAACAATTAATAAACCCAGTAAAGATAACTGAACCGTGATGGGAAGTTTTTTCAAATAGGATCGTTTCATGTGATATATCCTTTTTTTCATTCTGTATTTGGAAAAAATTGAAAAAGTGCGCCAAACCAAGGATAATGGTATCCGCGAAGAAACCCATAAACCTTGAGAGGAGCACCTATATGTTGAATAGTAAACGATAATAATCCTCAAGTAAATAGATACCAGAATTTTCACCGTAGTGGTAGTTCGACCCTCTTCCAATACCTTTTATGACGGAATGCAGGCGCAAGGACAGGACAATATCGTAAACCTGGTTCGCGCTGCGCTTGGGCAGTCAGCCAGCGATATGGCGCATTAGTGTGGCCGGGAGATATTCATTCTTCATTTGAAGATTTCAGAGAACAAATCGTTGCAGGCCTTTGGCGATGTCATTCATTATTTATAATAAAGTAATCGGTTTACGTAAGCATTCCGGTAATCCGTAGGAGTCAAGCTTGTTATTTTCTTGAAAGATTTGGTAAATGAATGACTATCTGGAAAACCTAGCTGCATAGAAATCTCATTAATCTTTTGATTGGTATCCGTCAGCAGAAATTTAGCCGCCTCCATTTTTTCTTGCATGATGAATTGTTTTAATGAAACACCCGCCATAGAAGAAAATATGCTGGAGAGATGTTTGGCGTTATATCCAAAATGTTTAGCAAGTTGTGTAACTCTTATATTCTCTTGCCGGTTCCATTTGATGTAGTCCACAATATCATTGTAAAGCTGCTGTTTTATCAGTTTCTTAGATTGGTTTGGGACCACAAACATCTGGTTGTATATCTCGCACAAAATACTGGTGGTCAAGTAATTGTTTAAGGTCTGTTCCCTGTAGCTGCGAATGGAATCCTGCAATTGCTTCAGCATCACAATTAGCTTTTCGGGACTGCGCAGCGTACCTGTTTGGGGAAGGACGATAATTCCCGGTTCGTAGACATGCTCGTGAGCGGCCTCATGGAACGTTTCATGCCCGTATGTTGAAAAATGTAACCAGTAAAAGCTGCAATCGGACTCTTGGTAGCCATATTGTTGGGTGCGGGGAGGCATGATCAAGAACTCCCCTTCCCTAAGGGCGAAGCGGTCTATGCCGCATGAGATGTACATCGTTCCGCGGGTTTGAATGAATAACTCGTAATTCATCAATACTCGGTTCATGTGCTTCCACTCGGGATTCGGCGATACAAATTTTCCTGTCATATCCATGACCACCGGTACATCCACACGGAATTGATACAATACCATATTACTGATCCCTGCCCTTTCAGACTTTTTCACAATTGGCTTAAGAACAGAGTAGCAGAAATATAGGGTTATTTCCATGTCCTATGAGGTTTCAGAAATTGATGACAGTAAAGCCGAAGCGATGAAACCCTTCCTTTTTGACACATAATCCAACCTTATGTTATTTACCCTATCGGTAGAAGACGCTAAGCTTGATATAGTCTCCATCGGAGAACGTTACTATTTAACGGAGGGATTGGATATGAAGGAAGCTGCGCCGAGTATGGTGGTTCTGAAGGATATTGGCATGAACCGGGTAGAGTTGACCGGAGCCTATCATGTGAATGCATTCGAGAAGGAAATGGCTTATTTGGCGAGCTATGATGCGGATCGTCTGCTAGTTGGTTTCCGTGAAGTGGCAGGTCTGCCGGCCAAGGCCCGGATCTATCCCGGATGGGAAAATACGGAGATCAGAGGCCACACTTTAGGCCACTATCTTACCGCTTGTGCACAGGCTTATTCGCAGAATCAAAGCGCAGAACTGCTTGCTAAGCTGGAGTATATCGTGGCTGAATTGGCCGTCTGTCAGCTGGAAAGCGGATACATGTCGGCGTTTCCAGAGATGCTATTCGAGAATGTAGAGAATAGGAAGCCAGCCTGGGTTCCATGGTATACGATGCACAAGATCATCGCAGGTCTGATCGATGTCTACGAATGGACACGAATCCAAACGGCCTATGACGTTGTCAATAAACTGGGGGATTGGGTAGCGTACCGCACCTCCAAATGGTCCAAGGAATTGCAGGCTACCGTACTGGCTGTGGAATATGGCGGCATGAACGATTGCCTCTACGACCTGTTCAAATTGACGGGGAATAAACGCCACTTGGAAGCGGCCCATCAGTTTGATGAGCTTAGCTTATTTGAGGCAATCTGGGAAGGCAAAGACATATTAAAAGGCAAACATGCCAACACAATGATTCCCAAGTTCATAGGAGCCTTGAATCGCTATCTGACATTGGGAGAAAGCGAAGTGTTTTACCGGGAGGCTGCCGCAAGATTCTGGGATATGGTGGTATATCACCACAGCTATATCACAGGCGGAAACAGTGAATCCGAGCATTTTGGCGAGCCTGATCTTCTGGATGCCAAACGCAGCGATATCACTTGCGAAACCTGCAACAGCTACAATATGCTGAAGCTGACGAGGGAGCTTTTCAAGCTAACTCAGGATGTCAGATACGCTGATTTTTACGAGACTACCTATGTGAACGCCATTCTGTCATCCCAGAATCCTGACACCGGGATGACGATGTATTTCCAGCCGATGGCAACAGGTTATTTCAAGGTTTACAGCTCGCCGTTCGAGCATTTTTGGTGCTGTACCGGCACGGGCATGGAAAGCTTCACGAAATTGAACGATAGCATCTATTTCCAACTGGACCAGCGGTTGTACGTGAATCAATATGTCAGCAGCCAGTTGGATTGGTTGGAACAGAAGGTGAAGATTATACAAACCACCGACCTTCCGTTCACCGATACGGTTCATCTGTCCGTTGAAACGACCGATCAGCAGGAGCAGTATTTGTCCATTTATCTGCGTGTGCCTTATTGGACTGCAGGCGAAATGGCGGTTGCTGTGAATGGCAAAGCTGTTCAACCGCAGGTAAGCAATGGTTATGCTTTAATCGAACGGGTTTGGAAGAACGGCGACACCGTTCATGTCCAAATCCCGATGAAAGCTACTTACTCCTCCTTGCCGGATGCGCCGCATGTGGTCGGATTTAAGTACGGTCCAGTAGTACTAAGCGCCGCATTGGGCAAAGACGATATGGTCGAGTCCAGGACAGGCGTTATCGTAAGTATTCCGACCAAGCGAATGCTCGTGAAAGACTTTATCACCCCTCAAGGTATGAGTGTCCAGGAGTGGTTAGGCGGATTCGATCAGCATTTCGTTCGCAAGAACGGCGAATTAGCCTTTGTGCTCCAAAATACGGATGAGGACGATCATCTGGTCTTTACGCCTCACTATAAGCAGCATAATGAAAGATACGGGATTTATTGGAAATTGGTTGAGGTCGGTTCGGATGATTTACGGGAGCATCTGGATAAGAACCGTAAGGAGCAGCTCATCAGAGAGACTACGATCGACAGTGTGCAGGTGGGCAATGACCAATATGAGCTGGAGCATCAGGTCAAAGGCAAGCTTACGCATGCCGGTAGCTTTGAGGGGCTGAATGGCAGAAGAGCGGAGCCTGACGGGTGGTTCAGTTATGAATTGAAGGTATCGTCCGGACAAAAGAATGGTCTGTCGGTCACCTTCTTCTATTGGCTCAAGGACAGCAGCTTGGAAATCTGGATTGACGGGAAACTGTTGATAACCGAAACCTCACCGAATGAGAGAATTCGGGGATTTTATGAGAAAATAATTGAAATCCCTGCGGGTATGATTGCATCAGATCAAGAATCGGTTGTGGTCAAGTTTGTACCCATTGGAGGTTTGAATGGTATTTATGGCATTCTTAGATCCATAAAGCTTAGTTCATAAACCCTCTACGCAGGTCGTTCAGGAAATCAAAAAGAAGCAGCCCGACAGCTGCCGGTCTGCTTCTTTTTGGTTCTGTTCGTCTTGGAGAAGTACCAGCGAAGCTGAAACCACTCATCCTCAAATAAATCCCCCCGGATGGCAAGCCAAAATGAATTAATCTGCTCAATTATAAGATCGTGGATAACCCTTCAACAAGGTGCTTATGTTTCAATACTGTCAAAGCCTCGTAATATTGGATTTTGAATCATCTTCATACGTTCCTCCCGTCGGAGAAAGATATACGCTTTGCAAAACCATTGATATCGAAATTCCCCTGAGACGGCTCAAGGATCAGTTGCTCATTTATCCTCAGATTGATGAAGCTGATCCCATCTACTAACCGTTCGGAATCAAAACCATAAATCCGGTTCGGATTGGTGTTCGCTCCTTTATAGCTAATGTTCCGGAACGTAATATTTTCGATTCTTTGACCAGGCACAGGGTTGTAATCTTTGTTCCAAACAACACGAATGTCAACCAGTTGTCGCAACTCAAAATCCTCTACACGGATGTCATCATAGATCACGTTCCGTACCGTATTCTTGTCACCAGCGTTGATCGACAAGGCCCCCCAATAATTAGTCTGCGGTTCATGATGCTCCAAGATATCGATATTTTCGAAAAGAATGTCTTCAATAACATCACCATCCCGATAATGATCTCCATGCGTCCCAATATTGAGCGGATGCGCGACATCCGCCCAAAGCACTGAGTTGCGCACGCGGATATGACGTGTATCTCCATGGTAGTCCCATCTTGTCCCGTAAATCGCAATACAGTCATCGGAGGTACGAAGGAATACGTCATTGATCTCGATTTGGGTACTCGCCATGATATCGATGCCGTCAGACCAGCCTCGCGTGCTGAACGATTTAAAATTATCGATCCGTACAGCTTTTGATCGCTCGATATAAATGCTGTAATGCGGGGGATCCAGCAGAATGATACCTTCAACCGTGACATTCTTCGAGAAGATAATTCGAACGCCTCGAAAAGCGGAAAATCGATGAAAGTCGGCCAAATACAAGATACCTCTTCCGCGTATTACGATATTTTCAACCGTGTCACATACAAGTGATCCGACAACAATCGCTCCCCCAGCAATATAAACCGTTGTACCGGATGGAATACGCATGATCGTTTCCTCCAAATAGTGCATACCAGGGGCAAAATAGATCACCTTCGGTAACTGGCCGGTTGTGTTAATCGGCGTCGCCACAAGCCGGTAAATATCTTCCATCCGGTGAATAGCAGGATTAAGCAAGAGTACGTCGGGGTCATTTGGTTTCGGCGCCTGTTCTTCGAGCGGGCTAGCAAACAGATGTAGATTATGGAAACGCTCGCCGTTTACCTCGATTTACAGCTTGTGCGGGCGGTCCAGAGTAATAGCAATACGATTCCCTTCACACACAAAAGGAATGGCAATTGAAAGCGGACGAATGACTACCTGCTTTACGGTTTGTTTTCTGCATTCAACCTCCACCTCAACGCTACCTTCCATATCGAAATAAACCATAGATGCCTTGCGTACTTGATGCATATCAACCTTCACTTCATACTCAAACAAATCATGCCACTCTTCGCCTGGAATACGGACGCGTACTTGAAAGTCGTCGCGACCCACCGCTCCTTTTGGTGCTTCATAAATGATCAAATCGTTCATATAGCCTCAAGATATCCATTAATCTTTAATTTGCGCAATGACTGACAGCAAGCGCTTCCACAAAAATGTATCTTAACCGCTTTCATTATGGTTTATAACATATTTTATCAACGCGGTTGTGGATGGACTATCCTAATTTCACAAGATTCCTTAATCGCGACCTGACTTTCATCGCTGAGAGAATCCGATAGTACGAGAACAAATGGCAGTAAACAAACGATGGCAAAGAACGAAATTATCGTGACAGCGATCACATTAAAAATTTTGGTACCTGTATCCTGCTGTATCGTATTTTTTTGCTTTTTCATGGATAATTCAGCCATAATAAGCTCCTTTCATCTGAAAAAATAACTAGTTAGAAAAGCGCATTTTCGTTATCTGCTTTTTTCACAATATAATTAACAGTCAAGATTACAAATAAGCCAAATACGGATTGAAACAATCCAGCAGCTGTACCTAAGCCCATACTAAAGTTGACGGTAAGTGAGCGGTATACGTAAGTATCAATAATATCCGTTGCATTCAACAAGAACCCATTTTGCCCAATAATATTCCAGAATAAGTCAAATTGCCCACGCATGATGCCCCCTAATGAGAAGAGTAGCAGTACGATAACGGTTGGTTTGAGCAGTGGCAATGTAATATGAATGATTCGTTGCCACTTGGAAGCACCGTCCACATAAGCGGCCTCGTAAATGCTTTCATCGATCCCCATGATGGATGCCAAGTAAATAACGCTCCCATAACCTAAGCCCTTCCAAATCTCGACGGCAACGATAATGAACGGCCATACCGCTGGTGTAGCATAAAAGTCAAACTTTTCAAAACCCATTGCCTTGAAAGCGCTGTTAATTACACCAAAATCGTAGTTGAAGAGGTTATAGACAATGGAGCTAATAATAACCATGGAAACGAAATATGGCATAAACATCAGTGTCTGTGAAGTCTTAACAAACTTCTTATAGGTAAGCTCTCGGAGAAGAATAGCGACAGACATTTGAAAAAAAGTGTTCAATCCAATAAAAGCAATATTGTAAAGAATTGTGTTTTTCGTTAGTTTCCAAATAATGGAACTAAAACCACCTTGGAACAAAAACTCAAAGTTTTTGAACCAAACAAACTTACTTGCAATTCCCTTGCTAAAATCATAGTCCACAAAGGCATAATAGACACCAAACATCGGTAGGTATGCAAATAGAATAAAGAATACGATCATAGGCGTTAACATGAAATAGTACGTTTTATGTTCTCTAAAATCCGAGAATAGTTTTTTCTTGGTTCTTTGCTTTGTTTGCGTTTGCACTGTTATGATAGCTTCTGACATAAGATCTCCTCTCCTTCTGAATTCATCTTAACAAAGGTAATGTTCAACGCATATATCACTTTTCCATGATTCCTTGTACTTTTTAAAGCGCATACATTAATTGTTAGACGCTTTCTTTTAGACACAGAAATGGCCCATTTGCAATTCCGAAGAAATTGCAAATGGGCCATTTCTGTGTTTGAAGCTAATCATCGCTGCGCTAACAGCGTGGCACTTATCCCCAATCAAGAATTTCTGTTCGGGAGAGGTCGAAAACGAAGTTATGAAATCTGTACATTTCAGCCCCGCCAGAAATTGAAAACGTTCACTAATTCCATTATGCTGTCGGATTTAGCTCCGGTCTTTAGACCTCTTCGGAAATTGTTGTTTTAGAAATGCCGCGGGTTTGCTATGAAGGCTTAACCTTATAAATAAACCCGGGCTCCGTATCGAAAGCAATCGTCCCGCATGCGTTGCTTTCGAACTGGGCGGTTCTGCCGTCCGCTTCCACCTTCAGCGGAACCGATGCCGTAACACAGCAAGGACCGCCGAGAAGCGAACGAATCTCTGCCTTTACGAGCGCGTTGTTCTCCCAGGCAAGGCCGATCTCAAAGCCCCCTCTTGCTCGAAGTCCTTTGACTGAGCCGGTTTCCCATGCATTTGGAAGAGCAGGCAGCAGACGGATGGCACCGGTATGAGACTGCATCAGCATTTCGGCTACACCGGCCGTTAAGCCGAAATTTCCGTCGATCTGAAACGGCGGATGCGCGCCGAATAGGTTCGGATAAACGCCGCCGCCTGTGACGCTGCCCACATCGGTGTGAACGAGATTCAGCACGTTCCCGATTAGCTGCAAGGTGCGGTTTCCGTCGCCGAATCGTGCCCACAGGCTGATTTTCCACGCGAGGCTCCAGCCAGTGCCGATATCGCTGCGCCGTTCGAGCGAGCGCTGGGCCGCTTCGAATAGCTCCGGCGTAGCCTCCGCGGTCAACTGACAGCCGGGATAAACGCCGAACAGATGCGACACATGGCGATGCTGCACATCCTGATCCTCGAAATCAAGAAACCATTCCTGAAGCTGACCGTATTTGCCGATCTGATACGGAAGCAGCCTAGACCTAGCCTCCGCCAGCTCCTCCCGGAAGCTATCGTCCATTCCAAGTATATTCGCCGCCTTGATGCAGTTCGTGAACAAGTCCCAGATCAGTGCATGATCCATCGTCGCCCCTTTGCTGACGGCAGCCATTTGGCCGTTCGGCAATACAAACTTATGCTCGGGGGAGGTGGATGGCGATGTGGCCAGCCGACCGTCCGGTTCCTCCTGAAGCCAATCCAGGCAGAAAAGAGCCGCTTCCTTCATAATCGGATAAGCGTTGTCACGAAGGAACGACGTATCTCCACCGAATGCATAATGCTCCCACAGATGCTGGCTTAGCCAAGGACTGGCCATGAACCAACTCGCCCAAACGGGGTCCCCGTTGCCGAAGTCTCCTACCGGCGCGGAATGGCACCAGATATCGCTGTTGTGATGCGCGACCCATCCTCGGGCGCCATAATTGATGCGCGCGGTTTCCGCCCCCGACTTGGCCAAATTGCCGATGAAATCAAGCAACGGCCCATGGCATTCGGCCAAGTTGCACGTCTCCGCGAGCCAATAATTCATTTCCGCGTTTATATTTAACGTATAATTGCTGCTCCAGGGCGGCCGTATTTCCTTATTCCAAATTCCCTGTAAATTCGCCGCCTGCGTGCCGGGCCGGGAACTCGCGATCAGCAGGTACCTGCCGAATTGAAACAGGAGTTCCACCAGTTTCTTGTCCTTCACTCCGTATTCGGCAACGCGTATGTCTGTCGGTACGTCGCCCGGAATGTCGGATGGCCCCAAATCAAGGATAACTCGATCGTATAAAACGCGATAATCGGCAATGTGAGAGGCATAAAGCTTTGAATAGGTCTTATTAAGAGCCGCGTTCAAGTGTCTCTCTGCGATTGGGGAAGGGTCGACACCCTCCGTTGCCGGATTACGGTCAAAACCATGAAAGCTCGTTGCTGTACTGAAAATGATGGTCGCGGTCGTAGCTGATTCGACATGCAGTCCGTCATGATCGGCATAGGTGCGGCCATCTTCGGTCCGAATAGCGAGCCTTCCATCGAAACGTGTGCCGGATTCGCCATAGCGAATCGGATTGCTGGTCTGATAGTAATTCGGGTCGACATGGATCGGAGCCCTACCTCTCATCACGATGCGTTCGCCCTCGGGACCGGTTTGATGCCGGAGCGGACTCCATAGCTTGGCCGTAAAGTTCAGCATGCCAGGACGGTCAGCCTCGATCCGCATAACAAGAGTTTGATCCGGGAAGGAAATGAAGCAGGTTCGGGTGTATGTGACTTCGCCGATCCTATACCGAACCGATGCGGACGCCGTCTCCAGATCCAGCAAACGTTCGTACTGTGTGGCATTATCGCCGTGATAAAAGTGTACGGTCAAATCCCCCAAAGGCATATATGATTGCGTATAAGGACCCATCGCTTTTTGGCAAAGAGCGTCCGCTTCCTCATAATTCCCTTCGTTAATTAGACGGCGAATTTCAGGAAGCGCCTTCTGGGCGTTCGGGTTCGTCCCGTCCTTCGGTTCCCCCGACCATAGAGTATCCTCATTCAGCTGCAAGCGTTCGGTCTCAATCCCTCCGAATACCATCGCTCCGATACGGCCGTTTCCTAACGGAAGCGCCTCTGTCCAATAGGATGCAGGTTTCGTGTAATTCAGCTTCAAATGATTCGCTCCTCTTCACAAAAAAGTTGCCGCTAACTCCTTCCATACAGAGCCTGTAGCGGTACATACTTCAATTTATTCTCCACCGTACTTCCTCATAGTGTTCGAGCAAGATATCGCGGGGCACCTCCGTTAATATGTTAAGAAAAAAAGCCTCAAAGAGCCATTATCTTCTGACCCCTCCATGCAATCTTTATTTTAACATTATATTTTATTCATCCTATATCGTAATCTAGCATTGATATACTGTTTTTTGATATTTACATATATTCAACCCTCTAAACGCCCAATCCCACGCTCAATTCTCTGTAAGACAGCTTCAGAAGGAAGTCAATTTCCCCTCTAAGCTGGAATCCCCAACCACTGACTCTTTTCCTGAGAGAATTCCCCCAAGGACAGGTCTCGCATCCCCTTCCGTAACTTCATTCTGAAAAAAGAAGAGGTTTCCCCCAGTCATTTTCGATGACTCGCGAATCGCCTTAGCCTTACAGAATACCATTGCGCCAAGCCTTTCGTTCCCGGTTGATAATAATTAGTATTATTAAACCTATCATTTAAATAATTTAAAAATGATGATAGTGTTATTTCTACTTTTGAATCTCTAAAGTCAAATCCACATTTACAAAATAATAACCTTTGTCTATATGGATTAAAGTTTCCTTTTACTTACTCTCAATAAAACACTCAACTTTTGTAAATCAAGCTCTTCTTCAGGTATTAGCACATTATTAAATTAATTGTATTGTTGAAAACCCGCGCGGCGATATAAAATCTTAGAATCTGGTTCACAGTTTTTTTGAAACAAAAACTACAATAAATTTCGAAACATTTACAGTTAAGTTAATTATGAAAATAATAAAAAAACAAAAAAAACAAAAAATGTGATATTCCATAATTAATTAGAAAACGGAGCCCGCAAACCCGTGGCGCTCCGTTTTTGTTGTTCCAGAATTCATTAAAATTTGAAGTAAACCGCGGCAAAATTGGCGGTTTGTTGCAGAATTAGTTAGAAAAATATTCTAGACTTTTAACTGCACTTGCATAAATATACATTCATTTCTAACGAATTTTAGTATTAAATATTTTATTTCATTAATAACTTCGATCCATCTCCAAATTCACCGTCATGATTCTTCCCAGCGCATGAAAAAAGCGTCCTCTTAAGATAAGAGGTACGCCATAACATAGGGCGTGTCGCTGCTGTCGATGGCTATACTTGTATAAAAAATCAACACCTCTCGAAAAATCGCCGAAGCCTACACCGACCCATTGTTTGGACGCTGCTTGGGCAACCATTGGTGCGCCCATATAGGATATGCCTGACAAAAAAATCAGCATCCCAGCATGAAACTTAATAAGTTACGATAAATCCGCATGACTTTTCGATTCATTTACATCTTACCCCCATCACGATTTTAGTAAACGGCATCGGCGTTTTACTCCACTTAACTTTAGCAACTTTCAAGTCATCACTTTTATCAGTTTACTAAAGCCAAATAAAAGAATAATGGAAAATTTGGGCATAAACGAAAAAAAACACGTAATATCAAGCTTTCGCGGCTTTTTTAAATGGGTATAATACAAAGCTGTAGAGGTCTATCCCTATTGACTTCGGAGAGAACTCAGTTTTACTTAATCTCATCCGTGTAGCTTTTCATCTTTAGTCCGGTTCTTCTTATATAGATGGAGACGTCGGCCTTAAGCACTGCGCGCTTGAACTCTTCGTTCCAGTTTTGACGAACTTTTTTGAAAGCGGCCGTATCCTGTCTGTACATATCTTCACCGAATCCAAAAATATCAGATCCGTATTCGACCTGCACCTTCTTCATGGTACTCTCTATGGATGCTTTTAATTTAAGCTCAGCCAATTGTTCCAGTTTTTTGAATGTTTGAGGCTTGGATAAATCGGCTTTGCATGAAATCCCCTCAACGATGCCGTTGATGAATACTTTAACGGTTACGATAGGGGTGCCGGCACTGTAAAACGCCTTTATTTTTGTTCCTGAATCATAAACACTGACATCAAAATGCCCGTTGTCTTTACAGGGTACCGTCACTACAGTGTTTTTAATCATGTTCTGTGTCCATAAGTAGTTGCGCGTATCATCTAAATTGAGGAGTCCGACAAGTTTCTGTTTGTTAAACACGCCTAGTCCCGACAAGATCACATTATTACGAATGATAACGGATTTTAAATTCTCATCTTTCGAGCCTGTTTTCGCATTCCCTTGGACGGTAACCGTGTCGATGACAGGGTCCCTTCCTTCAGATGTGAACGCTTCGATCATGTCTTTCATCTTGACTTGCGAAGCTCCTCCCCAATCATTATTAAAATTGTCGCTTTGCCGAAACAATTTGGTCGAGGGTGAAATACCTGCCGGTATAAGAGTAGAGATGACTTCCAAAGCGGTGCCGCGAGTAACTAAGACCATGTTGAAATCGTCCCGCAGTTCCCAATCTCTTTCCAGAAAATCCAAAAAATCCAGATTGCCCTCACGGGCCACTTCCTCGTTCAGTGCAAATACTCGAACATGCGAATAAATCAATTTTCGAGGAAGCCCTGCATTCATTTTGCGGCGTATTTCCTCTACCGAATTCCCTTCCTGACTATAAACGATAGCTGGAATAGAACCTCCCCCTGTTTTTTTGCCCATTTCCGTCGGATTAATAATTTGTACGGAAAGCTTCCATTTCATGTTCTCGCCTTTATCCAATGCCATCCCAAATACAACAAATAAATTGTTCATTTCAACTGTGGCACATCCTGACAATAGGATTAGCAGTGCTATTCCCGATAATAGAGATCGTTTGATCGTATTCATTGCTGGAGGCCCCTCAATCTTTTGTTTTTTTGTTCATTTTGTAAAGCGGCGATTTTGTTTTTAAGAAGAAGCTTCTTTGGAACATTTTTGGATAAGGCAGACGAATCCATACCCCGATAATATCCCGTCGAGAGGAAGGCGCTAATGGTGTTAAGTAAGGAATTCCCAGCGAATTTAGCTTTACTAAATGAATCATGATGAGAATTAAACCGAACCCGATACCGTATAAACCCAATGCAGCACTTAATAGGATTAACATGAAACGAAGCAAACGAAGAGTAAGTGCCATGGAGTAAACAGGCACGACAAAACTGGCAATTCCTGTAAGTGAAACGATAATGACCATAACACTCGACACGATACCAGCTTCGACTGCAGCCTGTCCGATTACCAAAGTACCGACAATGGACACCGCATTGCCGACAGCTCTCGGCATACGTATTCCAGCCTCCCTGAGAATTTCGAAGGTGGTTTCCATAAGCAGTACTTCGATGACGGTAGGGAAAGGAACCAATTCCCGTTGTGAAACAATCGTGATTAACAACAAGGACGGTATCAGTTCTTGATGATAGGTCGTGACTGCCAAATAAAACGCTGGCAATATCGTAACAAGAAAAAGCGAAATGAAACGAATCAAACGGATGAACATTGACATTAGGTAGGATTGATAATAATCTTCCTGGCTTCGGAAGAAATCGTTGAACACAGCTGGAGCTATAATCGCAAACGGGCTTCCATCCACGATGACAACTATCTTCCCTTGGATTAGGCTACCGGCTGCAGTATCAGGTCTTTCTGTGTTAAGAAACATGGGGAAAGGCGAATACATATTGTCGCTTAGCGATTCTTCGAGAACAGAAGAATCCATCAACGCGCCAATTTGCAGCCGCTGCAGACGGAGGCGCAATTCCGCCACGATGTGCTCGTTTGCAATATTTTGCATGTATGCCATGACAACCGAGGTATTCGTATCTTTGCCTAGCTGTAGGGATTCAAATCGAAGAGCGGTATGTTTGATCCGGCGCCGGACAAGGGAAATATTTGTTTGCATATTTTCCGTGAACGAATCTTTCGGACCACGGATGATGGTTTGCGTGGTAGGCTCTTCGATGCTTCGGGACTTGAGATTAACAATTGAAAGAGCAAGAGCTTTATCAATTTGATCGAAGAATAATAAAGCATATCCGTCCAATAGGCTTGATAAAGCTTTCTCAAGTTCGGTTACGATGAGATAAGAAAATCCCGGAAACAGCTGCATCCGGAAATGCTCCAAGTCATTGAAATCTTGGGATGCATGGGCAGGAGACAGTAAAGGCTGTCTGATGGTGTCGATTTCCTGCGTGTTTGTCATACTATCGAGAAAGCATAATAAGGCGCTTTGCCTATCCACAAGCATCCGGTCGAAGCGAATGTCAAGGGTATTGCCGAACGCCGCTTTGAGATTATCCAGATTCGTTTCCAAAATGGGCGATAAGGGAGCATTGTTCATTCCTTCGGGAAGCAGCGAGTTTCTCGTCGTTGCTTGATCTGTATTATTCATCGGAAAGTCCCACCTTACTATTTATTGCCTGCAGCTGCCCGTTTTCTAGTTCTCCATATTACGATTCCGCATAATACGCATGGAAAAGCGATTTGAAACGGAATATGAAGGATATAGGGAACGAGTTTAATGCCTTCAAAAACGTGTTCGGCAAAATTATGGGAAACTACAACAGACAAGACCGAAAGGATCAACCCAATTGGAATGACAAACAATTGATATCGTACGTTCGTCAAATGTTCCAATCCCTTTAGTCCGCCGTAAAAGAAGACGGACACTTTGATCACGATGCCCAGCATCACGATGAATGTCGCTAGCGCATCAATACGTTCAATAAAATATCCTATGGTTAAAATGCGTGCGGCGCTAAGCAATGGGAAGGTTGCCCTTGTTCTTGCATCTATGCCAATCGTGCCGATTTGGATAATACAAGAGAAGACGATAACAAAAGAACTAGCTAAGATAGCAAACATACCGACGCGCCGAGCTTTCGAGAACTGCGAGGTGAACGGAATGAACATTGTGAATGCGATCAACTCACCAAACGGAAAAGTAATCACGCTCGGGAATGCAGCTTTAATAATCGGTCCGATACCTTCGCCCATAACGGGCAACAGTCTTTTATACGAGACGTCCCCGTCGGCAATTAAAAGAATGCCGATCAGAAATAAAAAACCCATCAAGAGCGGAGCAAATAACTCTCCGATCCGACCCATGATTTGAATCCCCGAGCTTGTAAGGTACATACAAAGGATATAAAAGAAAAGATGCAAGATCTCAACTGGCGTCTGGGTCAAGAGTGTGGTTTTCATGATCTCTATTAAGTCACGATCTACCCGTATGCAAATGTAGAAGAAATATATAACATAAAGGTAAATAAATACGGCCGCAATTGGCTTACCCATGGCAAATTCCATGATTTGAAAGAAATTCCGTTCTGGCAGCCGAAGCATAAACCCGAAGTAGATCAGCAGCAGAGCGACTCCCACTGCAGATGACAGTAAGATCGAAATCCATGCGTCCTGTTTAGCATCGCTGCCGATGCCGAAAATGATGGCGCTGCCTGTTTCAAATGTAACCATCAGCAAAAATAGTTGTGATAGAGATATTTGCTCACGACTTGGATTCATTGCGGTATACCGATCGAAATTTTTTGATGTCCATAAATAGACTTACGACCAATGCCATAACTAATTGCAGGAGCAGGATGGGCCCCCCGAAGCTCGTGTGAATGCTTGCCAATTCCAGGTAAGATTGAAACAAAGATTGCTGGTAGATGATTGCGTCGAAGAGAGCCAAAACCGTAATGAGGCTTAAGAATACAAATATAAACGTCAAAGAAACCATGTGGAACGACTCCTTTTGGTACATTTTAGTTTATGATGTTCAATTTGGAAAATTTTATACCAAAGCGGGATCGATCTGGCGGTAGACAAGAAGGGCAATATATGTCATTGAGGTTAACCTTCATAATCCGGCTCATTTTTTTCCAAAGTGATGAAATACAATTTTTACCAGACCATCAAACGTCTTTTTACCGAATACTGTAAATATAACAAGCGACGGATATTAAAAAAGAACCGCCGGAGCCACTGCGATACCTTCTCAGTAGGAACTTATAATTTATAAAAAAAAAAAGTGATATTCCAGAATTAATTAGAAAACGGAGCCCGCAAACCCGCAGCGCTCCGTTTTTGTTGTTTCAGAATTTGTTAGAATTAAGTGAACAGCGCTGCGAAATTGATGGTTTGTTGCAGAATTCATTAGAATAAAAAATTGAAATAGCACGCAGCTTAAAGCTGGATATTATTGCGGAGGGCGTTGAAACAAAGGCACAATTTGATTTTCTAAAAAGTCACGGCTGTGACCAGGTACAAGGTTACTTATTGGCTGGGCCTTTATCAGCCGATCAGTTTGAACGCAATTATGTGCTCCGATTGCGTGCTGCTGGAAGCTAGCCAAATTGGGAAATGCGAAAACGACCGATCTCCTTTGGGAATGGCCGTTTTTTTTTCACATTTTATATATATTTGATTAAAATACTTTCCACATGCTCCAAATGCACTCGCATCGCTTGAGAGGCTAGCTCAGGATCTCCGCTGTGAATCGCTTCATAGATAACTTTATGTTCCTTCAAAAGCTGAACAGCCACTTCCTGATTCGCATACAGCTCCGCACGACGAATGTCGCGAATCATCATTTCCATCGCGTTGCGGATCGAATCGCACGTCTGCATCATGATTGCGTTATGCGTCGCTTGCACAAGCAGCTCGTGGAAGACAAGATCGGTTCGTTCACCCTCTGCATCATCGTTAATCGAGTTCTCCATATCCTGCATGATGAGCTGGAGTTGTGCGAGATCCTCGGGCGTTCTCTTCCGCGCAGCAATGGCTGCGATCGAGATCTCCAACGATTGTCTCACTTCCATGAGCTCGAGGAGCGTCGTCCGATTCATGCGAAGTGACGTCCACTCGGGCAGTGACACCTCGGCAGGCGCTTGCCGAATCACGCGACACGCGCCGCCTTGGCGAATCTCGATAAGACCCATCGCCTTTAAGGCGCTGAGAGCCTCCCTCATCGTGGAACGACCGACGCCGAAACGCTCGGACAGCTCTTTCGTGGAAGGCAGCTTATCGCCCATTTTCAACTGGCCATGTACAATCATATCTTTGATCTGCTGGGCAATCTCATCATAGTGATTCTGTTTGTGCAGCTTCGTAACTTCCATAGGGGTACCTCTTCTATCAGGTTCTATCCGATAAGCAGCACGTGAACAATCCCTGGACCATGCACACCGATCGTCAAATCATTCTCAATGTCCGCCGAACGGCTGGGCCCTGAGATGAAGTGGATGCCGGCAGGCAGGTCTTTCCTTGCTATCTGATCGAATGGGGTGAGAATTTCGCCTAGTCTCGTTTTCAAGCGTTCAATCGGCAGCAGGACGATCAATGCCGTTGGCAGCAGGCTGACCGAACGGCCTTTTTCTTTCGATGATAACACAGTTAGCGATCCCGTGTAAGCCGCCGCATAGTCAGCAAGGACGATACCCAGATCGGCATTCGCTGCGCTGGCCTTCCAGTTGGTTTCTTCATCGGTATTCCACACCGCTAGGTCGACTTCTGGGAGAGCATCGGCTAGTTCCAGCGCATGTAACTCCGCTTGATTCTGGTGGATCACACGTCTGACACTTAGCGTGCCCACGAGTTCTTGGATGGTTGCTTTCGCCGCCTCCATCGAAGGGACTCTGACAACATGCCCGCCTGCGGCATGGAAGTTGGCCGTGAAGTTCTCGATGCGCTCCTCGGGTGACCAGTCAAAAGCTTTCCAGCTATCCGATGCCCCTTGGAAAGGATGTGTAGGCTTCTCTGTTACCCGTGCACGCCCCAGTTTCTGGGCGATGCCTTGGATGAATCGTTCTTGCTCAGCCAGGGATTGCTGATCCAGCTTATTTAACTTCGCCTGCCAGTCTGGCGTAATGTCTCGTCTAGCCATGATGGTTTCCTCCCTTTTTGCCCCGAGCGGCTAGTGCGTCCGCCATTCTTGCTTGGATAGCAGGATCAGCCTCCGTAAGCCCATGACGAATCTCTTGCTCGAGTGTTTTCCAGCCGTCGCGGAAGGATGCCTTCGGAAGGCTCGGCGTTACGCGATAGGAGTTCCACCCTTTGAGCGGACCGACCTTCAGACGAATGCCCCCTTCACGGACGACCAGCTTTTGGCCGATTCTGCCCAGCTTGAGTACGGCGTTGAGACGCTTGGCATTGCCCATCACCGCAGCAAAGCCCTTCATACCCACTGCCTCGATCTTGTCAACATGGCCCGCTTCCACCTTGCGCCTGCGCAGTGACACCAGCATGTCATGCAGTGGAATCTTCACCGGGCATGCTTCATAGCAGGCTCCGCAAAGACTTGAAGCATTGGCGATGTCATCCCATTCCGCCACGTTTTTCTTAAGTGCTGGTGTGAGCACCGCTCCGATAGGGCCACTGTATGTGCCGCCGTAGGCATGACCGCCGATATGGCGGTACACCGGACACGCGTTCAAACATGCGCCGCAACGGATACAGTTGAGCAACTCTTGGAACTCCGGGTCTCCGAGCTGCTGCGAGCGCCCGTTGTCTACGATGATGATGTGCATCTCATCCGGCCCATCAGCGTCCAAATCTCTTCTCGGACCTGTGATGCCTGACATGTAGACGGTCAGTTTTTGTCCCGTTGCTGAGCGCGGAAGTAGTGTCGCCATGACCTCGAGGTCAGCCCACGTAGGGATAATGCGCTCCATCCCCATGAGCGTGATTTGTGTCTTGGGCACCGTTGTGACCATGCGGGCGTTGCCTTCATTTTCGAACAAGACCATCGATCCGCTCTCCGCAATGGCAAAATTGCAGCCCGTCATCCCAATATCCGCTTCCAGGAATTTCTCTCTTAATTTCTTGCGAACATAGCCAGCCAGAATCGTCGTATCCGGGGCCAACGTCTCCCCAGCATCCTTCGATAATAGCTCAGCGATTTGATATCTATTTTTATGTATAGCTGGAATGATAATATGGGATGGTGTTTCGTCCGCTAACTGAATGATGTACTCGCCTAGATCTGTTTCTATTGCTTCGACGCCGATGGAAGCCAGCGCTTTGTTCAAATGCAGCTCCTCCGTCACCATCGACTTGGATTTGACGACCGATTTGGCTTGTTTGGCTGCTGCTATTTCCAAGGAAATTTTGACCGCCTCAACATCCGTATCCGCAAAATGCACATGAACCCCATTCGCTCTCGCATTGTTCGCAAACGTCGTTAAGTAATAATCCAAATGAGCGATCGTATGCAAACGAATCTGTCTGCCGCGTTCCCGCCAATCGTCCCAGTTCCCATGATCGGCAGCTGCCTTCAACTTGCCGTCGCGCAGGCGCTCCGTCGTAAACTTAACCGCTTTGCGCAGAAACTCATCATTCAGCGCGATATCCGCCCGTTCCTTAACCGTTGATGATTTCCCCGTCGTGTGACTCATGCTCGCTTCACCCCTTCATATAGCAGCTCAGCTAGATGCATCACCCTCACCGGCTCATTCCGATAACGCAAATTGCCCGCAATATTCATCAAGCAAGCCAAATCCAGCCCAACCAGCACCTCTGCCTCAGTTTCCTTCACATGATCTACTTTCTCCTGTACCATCGCACCGGAAATATCGGCCATCTTTACTGCGAAGGTTCCGCCAAATCCACAGCAATCCTCAGCAAAAGGAAGCGGCACTAGCTCCATTTCTTTGACGTTTTGCAAGAGGGCGAGCGGCTCTGATTTGACGCCGAGCAGTCTACTTCCGTGACAGGAAGGGTGGTACGTCACTTTATGTGGGAAAACAGCACCCAAGTCCGTGATATTAAGAACACTTACAAGGAACTGTGTGAATTCATAGGTCTTACTCTGAAGCTGTATGGCCTTCTCCAGCCACTCCGGCTCATCCTTAAATAGATTCGCGTAGTGATGAATCATAAACGTGCAAGAGCCCGAAGGCGAAATCACAAAATCGCTATCTTCAAATGCGGTAAGTAGCGTCTTCGCTGTTGTTCGCGCCTCATCCCAGTAGCCGCTGTTGTATGCAGGCTGACCGCAGCAGGTTTGTACAGTCGGTAATTCTAGCAGAACTCCATAATGCCCGAGTAGTCTTGCAATCGCTTCGCCGACCTTGGGATATAATGCATCACTTAGACACGTAATAAATAAGGAAACCTTCATGAGAAGCCCCACTTTCTTTCGTTAACTTATCAGGTTGTCAGACATGTTGAGTTTAACACAAACCCCCTTGTCTTGAGAAGGGGCATATGGTGCGAATTACATCATTTTTTTTGTGGACAGTCCGGTTATCGCTGCATCCCAGTTAAGTGAATTCCAGTATAAATCATCTTTTTGAAGTAATTAATAAATCCCGCCCCAAAGACATTCTCTTAGGGACGAGATTATTGTTCCAATTCAATGAATCACCCGAGCAGCTCGGTCACGAATCGATCTAGATGACCATGATTTCCCCTACCCACTAAGCAAATCAATTCCCTTCGGGATCTTCCGTATCATAGCCAAATTCATCAAGCGCCGGCCATAGTTCAGCGGCAATCGGGTAATTCGCGAGCTCCAATGTCTGGGCTACCCGTTCCGGTTTACTCATCCCGACGACCGTGCTGGCGATCCGCGGGTCGCGAAGCGAAAATTGAAGTGCTGCGGCGGCTAGTGGCACATTGTGTTCCTGGCAAACTTTGGCGAACATACGCGCACGTTCCACTACGATTGGCGAAGCATCGCTATAGGCATACCGAGCGTATGCTTCCGGACCTTTAGCTAATATGCCGCTGCCATAAGGAGCAGCGTTAATGACGGCGACGCCCAAGCGACTCGCGACATCAAGCAATGGTTCGGCAGCTCGATTGAGCAGCGTATATCGATTGTGGGTTTCTACTGCGCTGAAAGCTCCCGTTTCGACATAACGAATGAGCATATCGATCGGTCCGCCGGATATGCCGATGTGTTCGATGATACCTTGCTCTTGAAACTTATGAAGTACTTCTAAAGGTCCGCCGGTTCCCATCACATTTTCGAAAGTGGTATGTTCAGGATCGTGGATGTAAACGTATTGCAGACGATCAAGTCCTAATCGTTCGAGACTTCCTTCGATGGAACGTTTGATCTGTTCACCGCTGAAGTCGCCGGTCTTGAAGTCGCGGTCGGCTTTGGTAGCCAACACGTACCCAGCCGGAAGGCCACCATTCGCTCGAATAGCCTTGCCAATCCGCCGTTCACTCTCACCTTCGCCGTATGCTGCAGCCGTATCTATAAAGTTGATCGGGCTTTCGAAAGCGGTACGCAGCGTTACCAAAGCTTGTTCCTCCGACGTGCTATATTGAAAGGTTTCCGGCATATCCCCGAGCGGAGCGGCTCCAATACATAGCGGCGATATGAAGAGGCCGGTACGACCAAACGGTCGTTTGGATAATAATGCGTTCGTCATGGAGTGTTCCTCCCTTTCTGTTACTGTCTGCCTTATAACGACACGCCTAAAAAACCCCGTGTCATTTGAAAATCGATACTACCTTGCTGATAGAGACGCGGTACATAAGTATGTTCTAAGATTTCTTTGCTGCGCTCGAGAATATGATTCATCCATAAGCTCGGGTTGCCCTCGAGTTCCAAATCAATATCTTGCTTATGGTTATGCAGCACGGCCTGTTCCGACGTCACTTGCAGCATTGGGACGAAAGGATGCGTCTGCATTGGACGATCACCGATCAGCGCGATTATTAATTCCACACCTGTGGCGGCGAGTCCTGTGATCGTCTCCACCCCATGCTTTGTTGGAGTATCCATAATGTGGAAACCGTTTCGGCGGACATGTTCCCCATAGGCGATAGACGGGCCCACTTGATACGCGCTAAATAGATGCTGACTGAATGCATCCTCGGTTAGCAATCCGCTGTTATCGGGAACGACGACCAAGCCTCCGGATCCGACAATCAGCTTGGTTAGTAGTCCCAGCTGCTCGCCGGCATCTTTGTTAATGGCACCAACGCTTACGATCCCGATGCGCAGCCCTTCCAAACCGACCGTCACCTTCTCCGCAGTATCGGCCTCAATCAATCGATCGGCGAACCAGGCCTCTACCTTCTCGCTGACCTTGGCAATTCCGCCGTCGAGCTGAATGCTGGCATATCCAAGACGGCTCGCATCGACGCCCATCACATCCATCTGATGGCGCATGTAGTCATTATGCGTTTTCTCGCAGCCATGCTCCAGCAGCAAACAATGCTCCACCATCGGATGCGTAATATAGCCGATCATCGTGCGGGCAAACAGCGATTCAGCTGGCCCCCCTGAGGTGCCGCAGCCTTCCGTGTGCGCCAATGTTACGAAGCGCGAGAGCTCAGGCTGCCCCGCTCCTTGCTCGTTCAGGCGCTTTGTGATCATGCTCGCTACCTGTCCAGCACAAAGACTGGTCGGCACGATCAAGCCAATATTGTCACTAGACTGCCGATTGCGATGTCGAGTAAAGGAAAACTGGATCGGGTTAGCCATCGTTATCGCATCATCTTGAATGTCTATCGGAGCTCCTGTCGGTACAGGAGTGTGAAGCAGCATCTCCAGCTGACTCGCATCGTTCTGCTGCCAGTTGCGCCAAATTTGTACTTGGGCATGGCCCGCCTTCTCGCCGACGCTTCGCTGACCAGAGGCAATTTGGAGCGCCAACTCGAATACCTCTTGGCCCAGCTCATCCATCGACTTGCCTTCCAGATACTGCCCCGCGTTCACATCCATATCGTTCGAAAGCAATTGGAAGCGGCGAGTTGTCGTGACCACTTTGACCGTAGGCACATATGGAAAGTTAGTGATCGAACCATTTCCCGTTGTAAAGAAAATCATGTTGCAGCCTGCGGCTACCTGTCCGGCGATGCTCTCCAGGTCATTGCCAGGGCTATCCATGAAATAGTAACCGCCATCCTTCATGAGCTCCCCGTACTCAGTTGCATAATCGATCCGCGTTGTCGGGTCTTTCTTCATAGCGGCGCCTATAGATTTGAGATAGATGTTGTACAAGCCGCGATACATGTTGCCACCTGACGGGTTACCTTCCGCACTGGTACCGTGCCAAGACGTGCGCTCCTTAAATCGGTTCACAAGTTCCAGAAATTTGCGCGCGGTTTCAACGTTGCGTACTTTCGAGAGGACATAGGGCTCCGCGCCAATCAACTCATCCGTTTCAGCTAGACTAGCAGCACCGCCGTAACGCACCAATTGTTCCGAAACCCAACCGAGCAGCGGATTCGCGGATACCCCGGAAAATGCGTCCGAACCGCCGCACTGCAAGCCGATTCGCAAGTGGCGGATGGATTCAGGCGTTCGCTGCATCGTGTTGACCGCCCACAGCCATTCGCGTACTAAAGCTTCACCATTAACCAGCTCCTCTTCGAAGCTGCCTGTGAGCGACACGAACTTATGCAGGACTTCATCGATCGGATAGCTATGCTCACGTGCATAAGCCTCCACCATCTTGTTCGTGACCGATTCATTGCCATAATCGACAACCAATACCGCTCCGACGTTCGGGTTGACCATGAAACCTGCGAGCGTCCGCAGCAGTAATTCCACATTATTCGGCTTTTCTGTGCCGCCCTCCGTGTGAGCGACGGGAACGATCCCGTCTATATTCGAATCTTTCTTCCATTCGCCTTGCAGACGAGTGGCAAGCTCATTCACGTAGCTCCCCGTATGCGAGGTGGTGCCGAGCAGTACGATGTAGTTCCGAGTGCCAACCCCGCGATCTTTATGGCGGCGATATCCCATGAAAGTTCGGGTATCCGTATAAGCTGGCGATGCCTGAGCCGGCCGGAAGTTTTCCTCGTCAAAGATAAAAGGAGAAACTTGATCCGCGAAATTGGGCTCCGCCGGCACCGCGAATGTCAGTTGGCGCACACTGAGCGCTTCCCGTACTGTTTCGTTGATCACATAGTGGCCGGGCTGAATCGGCTGAATCGCCACGCCGAATGGCAAATGCCACGAAAGCAGATCTTCACCAGGAGCAATCGCTTTCACCGCAAATCGATGGCCTTCCATAACCGTGTAATCCAAGGTGAGGATTTGGCCTTCATACTGAATGGTGGTACCGGAGTTCAATTGCTGAATCGCAACGGCGCAGTTATCCCCGGGTAAGGGAAGTCTCGCTACTTCTTCAAATTGGTATACGACGTCCATCGATGACTGGCTCCTTTGATGAGATTTTCCGAACAACACAAATACTACGTCAGCCTATAATAGAATAATTTGAGTTTCTTCCAAAATTAGTGCTCTGTATAGATAACAATATCTCCGTCCAGTTGATGAGCTTGCAGGCAAAAAGTCTCAGTACCTCCGTCAACTTCGGTGTAATCCATCCATCATCTTTCCGCTGCATACTCCAAAAATTTAATGGCATCAATTTTTTAGCATGCATAGCCTCCTTGATTTCGGTGTGCATACCTATTATTGTACCAGGACTACGGCATTTGTTAATTCTTTACCTTTGCAAAAACATACTCTATTTTGATATTCTATAAATAAGACAAATTAATGAAGTGAGATGATCTAGGGAGGTTCGGAAAATGCAAAAACCGCTAATAAAAAACTTTATTAACGACCCCCTCTTGCCATTTGACATTGTATTTAAGGACAAAAAGACACCGAACCGTGAACTACCAGAGCATCTTCATGATCGCTTTGAATTAGTTTATGTTTATAGTGGAAAAGGTACGTTTTTCTTAAATCAAATGCTCTATGAGATGAATGAAGGAGACCTCTTCATCATTCCTGGCAATACCATCCATCAGGCATTGCCAGATTCTGAATCTCCTATTACGGCCACTGCTATCTTTTTCGATCCGCAACTGATCGGACATTATTCATCAGCTGATTCGTTTACGAATATGCAAGTTTTTGACCGAGCCCGAAAAAATAAGAGCTATAAGCTTGTTGTCCCAGCAACCATACGCCCTCTGTTTGAAGAAAAACTCAAACAAATGCATGAAGAATTGGAACAACACGAAGCTGGTTTTAGATACGCTGTTCAACTGAATTTAAATAGCCTTTTGATCATCATAAATCGTTTGATATTAAAAGAATCCCATCATCAACTGGCCGCGTCCGATGTCTGTCCCTCCTGGTTACTAAACATACTTCAACACTTAGATCAGTTTCACACTGACCAAATCGCTGGACTTTCGTATTTGGCTAAGCACTCTTCAGTATCAGCCGCTCATTTATCTAGAGCGTTTAAACAATTAACCGGGATGAATATCACTGACTATGTGAATGCCAAGCGAATTTCAACTGCAAAGGAGCTGCTTTTAACTACCAACTTAGGTATTGATACGATCGCCCACAATTGCGGTTATGAGAGTTTACCTTATTTTCATAAGTTATTTAAGAAGTTTACTGGCGTTACCCCAGGCATATACCGAAGAAAAGTATTAGAAAGCCGAAAACAATTCCGAAATGAATATTATTAAAAAAGCAGATGAGGTGTATCCAATCTGCTTTTTCATGATCTGAATCGATCCAAGTTTATGCCTTGCATAGCTTGCAGCTCCGCCCACTTTCCACTAAATTACTTAGTACGAATAACCAAATGTATAAAACAATTGCAATGGGTTTGTATTATCGATTTAAAAAAGAAGACGAATTAAACAAACAGACCTTCACTAGCAACTTTATAAAGAACAATCCTTACGAATTCGAATATTTAGTAGCCGATATTCTACAGGGAATATACGGAGGGAAAACATATGTTACACAAAGTTCGGGCGATTATGGGTAGACATCGAACATCAACGGAGTAACGGTCTCTTTCTTGTTCAAGTAAAATGCTATAAAGAGGATGTCTCTTTTGATCCAATTGCTATTATCCATTCTCAAATTGTCAAACAGAATGCTAGAAGTGGCATTGTACTTACGACAAGTGGATTTACTTCAAACGCACAAAAGTATGCAAAAGAAGTCGGTGTGGAATTGATTGATGGGCTTCAACTTGTTCATTATTGGTCACTCTATATGCAAAAACAAGCACATGAACTTGGCCACTCTAACAACGATGCAAATGACAATAATCATGATTTAGTGGACGACAGAGAAAATAATTTGACTCATAATATTTTTATTACATTGTTGAAGTGTATTGCTTGTTAGTAAAAGTAAACGAACCCATCTCTTCAAAATGGAACTCACGTACTTCCATTTTAAAGAGAAGGGCTATAGGGTATTTCAGACATGACGGAGTAGGAGCCATAACGAGTTCATCCTATTTTGTATGAACAGGTTGATTATGAAACATAAATTTTGAATAATAAAAATTACAGCCTGAGGAAGAAAATGTCGTTAAGATTCAAAATCTCATGAAAATACACCTTTTTATAATGATCTTGTGCATCCACCCACATGAGGATGCAGGAGTAGAAGTAGTTGTTGCATTACTAATTGTTGTCTTTGCTTTTGAATCACTATCATCCTCACAAGCTGCAAAAATCATTATCATCATTAAAAAAACGGACTGTTTTTAAGAATATCCCTCCGCAGTTATACTTGAACTTTCAATGTCTCAGATAGAACACTTTTCATGCATATTTTAATATAGAAAGAAACCCTTTATTAAATCGCTTTAAGAGTATTACCCAGAAATGAAAGCGTTTTATTTTTACCCTACTATATATCCAATTTGACTGTATTGCAATCAAAAATCGAAAAAAATTGGTTGATAAAGAAGTGGGATTTAAGACAAAAATGGCATACAAAAGATACCTCTGCAGAACAATTTCCGGGTAATCGAAAACTAAGTGAAGAGGGTAGTCCCTCAGGTTTATACCTTATGGGACAGCCCCTCATGAGTGGGACAAAAGAGGATTCATTCACTTTTCCAATTCTACAAACTGAGAATCAATCTTGCTGAGAACGCCAGATCGGCAATATCAATGATGCCATCGTTAGTCAGGTCAGCTTTCTTGTACAATTGCCAGTTTGGATCTTCGGATGTTTTTCCATAGTATGATGCCATGATAGCCAGATCGCCGATACTGAATCTGTTGTCTCCGTTAGAATCACCCGGGAGCTGAGTAATCATGGATGTCCGGAAAGTTTGTAATGCTACCAGCAATTCAGCTGCCGCCTGATCCACTTGCACTTGGGTGGATTGTACCTGATCAGCTACCCCTTTAGCTGTATGGATCGCCGATTGGAACGTAAGCTTGGAACCAACCGGGTACTGGCCATTTCCGCTTCCTTCCAATGCTGCATCATGCGTTGATTGTGCCGTGGCAATTAGTGCAATGAGCGCAGCTTTGTCAACAACGGTTATTTGTATACGGTGTGAAGCGCCTTCCACATCAGTTTCCACTCCATCACCGTCAGAGATGACCACTTTGGACAGCGTAATGGCAGTAGTCGCCGCTGCCGTAACGGGCTTGACTTTCCATTGCAGAGTCAGCAATCCGCTCGCGGTGGTCACTCTGTTTGTTCCAATATTGGCTGCAAGAATCCGAACTTGCCCGGATGTCTCCTTCTTATCTACAACCTGGAATCCATCTACGAGGGACTTCGCCGAAATAAATTCCACTGCTGCCGGGTCATACGTAATGGTCAAATCCTGTGCAAAAATGTTCGGGTTCGCACTTCTCAAATCGTACGTAAGATCGAACAGTATACCTCGCATGACATGGTCAGCGCCTTGTAGAGTCACTTTGTACGATATTGGTGCTCCGTTTACCGCGAAATCGAGGCTATATGTCTTCTTCGTGACTCCATCCTCCGCGGTTACCACAATCACAGCGCTGCCCGGCAGGTTTGCCGCCTGTGTAATCTTCACATCTGCAGATGAATCCGCAACCGTCGCAGCAGTAACGGGAGCTTGAGTCGTACCTTCCGGAAGTACAACTGTATAAGAAACGACATCTTTGTCGAATCCAGCTATCGGATTCCCATTAACCCTAATTCCACTCAGATTCGCATTATCGCTTACAGGTTCTTCGCTTTCACCAAGCGCAAGAACCGTCACTATAAAGGTCTTGGTCATGCTTGTAGCGCCGCTGCTGATCGTCGCCGTCAATGCTACAGTTACATGGGGTTGATCAAAGCATGGCTGCACGACCCTACCATGGAAATCAATCACTTCCGGGTCTGAACTCGCCCACGTGATGACAACGTCCGGAAGTCCTGTCACGCTGATAGGCAAATTTAAATTGCTTACAACGGCATTAGTGTTTCCTAGAACAAGCGCTTCCGCAGCTAAAATCGCCTTCTCCTCATCTGCACTCATCGCTTTCACGATGATCGTGAAGGTCCGTGCAGCGGATTCGATCCCTTTCGTCAAAGTAGCGGTCAGCATGACTTCTGCATCCGGCTGCCCAACTCCAGGACGATGGACAAGTCCTGTTTCACTAAATACTGCGGGATTCGAACTCTCCCAAGTGATCTTCGAGCCAAATCGGGAGCTATCCGGCAAGTACACACTCTTTGTCACCGTGGTGATGTTGTGGAGCTCAAGCTCTACTAGATCCGCAGTCACATCTCCCTTGTCTCCTTGTGCAACTACCGTTACCGTAAACGATTTGGTCGCAACGGCCGACCCGCTGGTGATCGTAGCTGTTAATGTCACCACCGCATCCGCTATACCAGCGTTAGGGCGAGTCACATCACCTGTTTCGTCAATCACTGTAGGTTTCGAGCTTGCCCATGTGATTGACGATTTGTATTTGCCCGTCGCGATCAAACCAAGATCATCCGCGACTGCACTTGTTTCTCCCAGTTGAAGTGCCGTTTGGTCCCAGGCAACCGATTCTGCATCGCTCATCGGAAGCACATAAACGAGAAACTCCTTCATTGCAATCGAGTCACCTTTTCGGATAGTCGCTGTCAGTTTCACCTCTGCACTTGGGTCACCTCGCAGCGGCCTTGCTGCAAGTTGACCTGCATCGCTCAACACGAGCGGATTCAAGCTCTCCCAAATGATGGTAGTTTGCTGTTCGCCCGCAGTAGGCAAGCTTAAATCAGTACGCACAGCAGATGTATCACCTAAACTTAAAGCAGCTTTCGCAGTGTTCACAGCCTGTGTGTTGTTTTCCCCGATTGAGGAATCATGATTGATCGTTATATCGTCGACGGTGCCACGGAAATATCCAGCAACCGTTCCGCTGGAGTCAAATCCGAATAGAATTTTATCGATGATTTTTCCGTTGGCTGCTTGACCGATATTGGCTGTAATCAAATTCCATTGATCTTCGACAACAAATCCGCCTTTGCCTTGGGCATTGGGATGGATCGTAACGCCATATTGATCCTTGGCACCCAAATCGTGCAGGTAGGTTCCGTCGGTAAACAAAACATCAAGCGCCACATATTTGCTCGTTGTTCGCACCAGCGACGGTATCACATCGGACTCCTTTTCCGGGAATACCCAATAGGAGAGGGTTGTGGATGGTTTAACCGCAATCTCTGCATCGAAGATTTGGTTGTATGCGTAAGACTGATCAGCGTTTAAGGCGTTTCCGGAAAACTGTAAGGCACCCGCTCCATTATGCGCGCCTGTTCCCTTTTTGGATTCCATCCCTCCGATCGCACAGCAAAATTCTCCGATATGTTGCGTCATAGATAACAGTCGGTACGTATCGTCCGGACCGTTCGTGTCGGTCGGTGCGGGATCGCCCGATTCAAAGCCGGAATCAAAATCGATCCCCGACTCGTATTGAGAGTCGACCTCACTGATTGCCAAAACTTTTACGATAAATGGTTTGGTTTGCGTCAAGGACCCTTTCTGCACAGTTGCTGTGATCGTGAGACTTGCATTAGGCTGACCTAATTCCGGGCGTTTCACCAATTTCCCCTTATGACTGATCACAGATGGGTTTGAGCTTGCCCATGTAACTGTCGTTCCTTTAATAAATGTTGTTGGAAGTACTACCCCTTTCGTTAATGCACTTGTATCACCAAGTTCAAGAGCTGTAACTGCTAACGCTAAGGAATCATTATCATCCAGTTCTACATCGAACAATTTCCAATCGGCTAATTGCGTATTGGTCGACTCTCCGTTGTTATTTAGAATGAATAGGCGGTAGTATGCGTATTCCTTCACTTTATCGTCCGCAATCTTGTACTCTTTCGTTTGAAATCGTGCGCTGAACGTTTGATTGCTTTGCTCATCCAGTACATTCCAATTTACTCCATCGTTCGAACCCTCGACTCTCCAGTTTCTAGGATCCCTTGTCGGCGCATCATTGGCTGACACCATTGCGTATTTTTTCACTGCCTGCTTGTCGCCGTATTTGAATTGAATTTGCACCCAAACATTCGTTGTTTGTGGCCCCAGCCATTTCGTATTCGAATTATTATCGAACAATTTCTCAGCTGTTTCACTTGGCGGATTTTCTTTGCTAAATTTCACGGTTAGATTGTTGGCAAGAGCAACGTTGACCAAATCCCCAGGAACCGCATGAACCGGTAAATCCGGAAGCAGGCTGAGCATCAGCACGGTAAAGAGCAGAGCATATAAACTGCCCAAAAGTTTTTTCTTCATGCTCCTAAAACCTCCTTCCTGACGTACAAGCTGCTCCGTTCAGCGACAGCTGTTGATGGACTTTATCTGTCACGGACATTGGAACCAGTGGTTCAGGAGGAGTTATGGCCCAGCTCGTATTTGGCGTCGAACCGAGTGTAAATTCAAGATCTGCTCCGTCTTTTAATAAATCATAGGGAATCCACGTGCTGTCATAACTGTTCCCGTTCAGCTTTAAACTTTGTATATATTTCGACTCTTCCGATGCGCCATGACCGATGATCTTGATCTGTTTGCATGCGCCTAAATTAATGATTGTTTCTTCGAACAGCGGACCATTCATTGAAAAACCCCCGATCCCCGGAATGGATGGGTACATCCCTAAAGCAGCTAGCACGAACCATGCAGAGCCAGCGCCCAAATCGTTATTGCCGATTAATCCAGCCGGACCGTCATGGAACAGCTCGATCATCCCTTTACGCACAATCTGCTGCGTTTTCCAAGGCTGACCGGCAAAATTATAGGCCCAAGGAATGCCGTAACTCGGTTGATTGCCGAGGAAGGAATGTGGTTTTGTGGATCCGGCATTCAATTCTTGGAAGAAGAAGTCGAGTCTGTCCCTTGCAGCGTCTAAGCCGCCCATTTTCTCAAACAAGGCCTTATAATCAAAGGGAAGCACCCAGGTATATTGGGCCGAGTTCGCTTCTTGAAAACCGTGTTCGCTCGCAGGATCGAAGCTGGCCTCGAAATTTCCGTTCGCCATTCGCGGTTGAAGATAGCCGTCCTTGAACGATTTCTTCCAGCTTTGCGAACGATTCAAATAGTTATTGTATTTCTCTTCATCGCCAATCGCTTTGGCAAACTGAGCAATCGCAAAATCCGCGTTATTATATTCAGGAATATAGCCGGTAACCCACCCGCCTCTTTCAATCGGAATGTAGCCAAGCTGCAAATAGTCGGCAAGATTAAATCGGCCATTTAAGCTGGATGGGGTTGAAGCATGGAAGTCCATGACCTTCAGAGCTTCTTGTAAATTAAAGTTTCTTGCCCCAAATGCGTACATATTGGAGATCGTAATCGATGCGGGATCACCGTTCATCACATTTGTTTCGGAATTGGCAATACTCCATTTCGGCAAAAAACCGCTCCTGCTTTTAGCATCATCGACAAAAGATTGTGCGATATCTGAACCGATGTCCGGGAAAAGAAGTGCGATTAACTGCATTTGTGTCCGGTATACATCCCAGCCGGAGAAAGTGGAATAGTGCGTATACTTCCCTCCGGTATTATAAATCTTTTGGTCAAAGCCTCTGTAATCGCCGTTCACATCGCTGTACACATTCGGATGAATCAAGGAATGATACAAGAAGGAGTAGAACATCCGCTTATGCTTATCTGTCCTCCCGGAAACTTGAATGGTGGCCAGCATCTTTTTCCATTTGGCTTGTGCAGATTGTTTCACAGATTCGAAGTTCCAACCGGGATTTTCGGTTTTCAAATTTAATTTGGCATGCTCGATATCGGTGTACGAAACCGCTACCTTCACATACACCTCCTTATGTTCGGTAGTGTCAAACCTGACATAGCCGCCGATCTTACGATTATCTGGAATATCGGATCTTTCGGATACGTTGTTCTTTGAAATCTGAGCGCCTTTATACGTACCGACTTCAGTGAATGGCTGGCTGAACTCTGCTGCGAAATAAACGGTGTAATTGTTCGTATTTTCCGCTAAAGTTCCACTTCCTTTACTGCCGCAAAATCCGCCTGCATTCACAAAGCCCGTCACCATCCGGTTGCCCGGATCAATGTTCACGTTGGCATCCCGGACACCCGTGCCGTTAATTCCCGTATTAATCAACATCATCGCCTGCGTGGAGGAAGGATAGGTGAATCTTCCGATACTGGTTCTTTCGGTTGCTGTGAATTCTGTTTTAACTTTGTATTTATCCAGTAAAACACTGTAATAACCGGGGACTGCTGTTTCATTGCTGTGCCTAAAAGGTGAAGCGTAATCCTCGAAATTTGTTGCCGGAGATTTGACCAACCCGCCAACAACAGGTAAGAAGGGCACGTTCTGAGCAATATCACATCCAGGTCCGTCAATATGTGTTAAGCTGAATCCAGAAATGGATTTCCGGTCGTAATCATAACCCGAGCCCAAGGGAGCTTTACCTGAACCAAGATCGTTATAGCCGGTATCCGGGCTCCACTGAATCATGCCAAAAGGCACGACCGCCCCCGGAAACGTATTCCCCCTGTTGCCGCCGAAGCCGATGATGTCCAGATCATTATTTTGGGATCCTAGAAAGGGATTCGCATACTCCAAGGCATCGAATTCAGAGTTTCGGACTTGGATTTCATCGATAAAGCCCCGGTATGTACCGCTTTTGCCCGACTGCTCGTAGGAAACAAGGATGCGCTTTATCGTTTTTCCTGAAGCTGCAAGGCCGATTTTTGAAGTTGTGAAGTTCCACGTGTCTAACGCCAATTGGTTACCCTTGCCTTGTTCTACTGGGTTCATTTTGATGCCATGTTGATCCACAGCGTCGGTATTGTGCAGATATGTGCCGTCTTCAAAGGCTAGATCAATGGAGACATAGGTGCTGTTTGTTCCATTGTTTACGGAATTACCATCGAGAACGGAGTGGCTTAGCGGATGAAGCCAATACGATAATGTTGTATTCGATTTAACAGGAATGTTGACATCAAACACTTTGTTGTACGCGTAGGCATGACCTGCGCTCACAGCTTTACCCGCAAATAACAACGACCTTTTCCCGGATTGGCTTTTCTCGCCCGTTACGGAAGATGTCGCTTGAATAACGTCTTGGCTTGCTTCTGATTCATTTTCCCAGATTGGTTTTAGGGCTTCTTTGCTTTCAAATCCTGCATAAAATGTCGGTGCAGCAGCATCTGCGGTCTGAACGAACGTCGGCGGGATGAACACAATTCCCCACAGCAGCAAAAAGCAAAGCACAAGACGGAACGATTTCTGCATAGCCTTTCTTACCATCGGCAAATACCTCCAACTTTTTACTCCATGAAAAAATCGGGAGGACGGTGAAACCACCCTTTATCCTCCCGACGCAAAGCTTTAACCAAGAATCTTGTTTGCTATGAGCGCAAGGTCGACGATATCGATCACGCCGTCGTTATTCAGATCCGCTTTCTTGTACAAGTTCCAATTCACATCGCCGGATGTTTTGCCATAGTAGGCGGCCATTATTCCCAAGTCACCGATACTGACCTTATCGTCGCCGTTAACATCTCCTGGAATACGTGTATTCACGGAGGCACGGAAGCCTTCCAAAGCCGTATTCAATACAGTCACCGCCTGATCGACTTGCGATTGCGTAGCCGCAGTATCGCCAGCAATTTGGCTAGCCGTTTGAATAGCAGCTAGCAGAATCGCTTTGGAGCCAGCAGGATATTGACCGATGCCAGTGCCTTCTACTGCAGCGTCATGCGCCGATTGCGCTTGTGCGATCAAAGCGTTAAGCGCCTTTTTGTCCACCGTGTTGATGATGGAGTTCTTGAACGTTAGCAGCGCTGTATTCAGCTGAACGCCCGCCGAGTCAACTTCATTCTGCGTGCCTTGCGTGCTTTCAGCTACGACTTTAGCAGCGTTGATGGCCGTTTGCAGCGCTGCTTTCGAACCTGCCGGATACTGGCCGTATTTGCTGCCTTCAACTGCCGTATCATGGAAAGCTTGTGCTTCGGCAATCAAGCTGTTGAGCGCCGTTTTATCTACGCTTGAAAAACGTATCGTTTTCGAAGCGCCCGGCAATTCCGCCTCCACACCTTCTCCGTCCGCAACAACAACATGGTGAACGGCTATGGTGCCGGTTGCTCCAAGCTCAGCTGCTTTAGCTTGGAAATGAAGCTTCAGCAAGGCTCCATTCGGATTCGAAGCGCTCGATCCTACATGAACCGCAAGAATTCGGATTTGGCCTGGCGTTGCCTTTTTATCCACAATCACAAAGTCGTTATCTTTCAAGGATTCCCCGGATTGCCAGTCAAATTTGTCGGCATCATACGTAACGGTGATATCCTGGCCATATACACTTTGAGTCACACTACCCAGTCCATAGATCAAATCAAAGGTTTGGCCCGCCACAACAGTCGAGCTTCCTGATACTACTGCACCAGGCTCGCTTTGAGCGTGTTCGATCGCGATATCATCGAAAAGTCCTCGTGAATATCCAGTTTTCCCTGTACCGTTGAAGGAAATGAGGATTTTATCCACCCTTTTCCCAGCTGCCACTGCTCCGATGTTGGATGAAACGAAATTCCATTGATCGGCAATCAGCTTACCGCCATTTCCTTGAGCCAGTGGATTGAGGCCGATGCCATTCTGATCGGTGGCACCCAAATTGTGCAAATAAGTGCCGTCAGTGAACAGCAGGTCTACCGCATAATGTTGGCTCGTTGTTCTTACGTTGCCGGGAAGCACAGTTGCGGCACTGCCTTCCGGATAGATCCAGTATGAAAGCACGGTGGAAGGCTTGATGTCGAACTCAGCATCAAACATCTGATTGTATGCATAGTTCTCAGCCGCATTCGTCGCATTGCCTGAATACAGAATCGCCGTTGAGCTGCTATTACGGCCTGGTGTGCCGGCCTTCGTTTCCATGCCTCCGATACCACAGCAGAATTCACTGATGTTCTTGGAATCAATTGTATGGTTTTCCCAAGTCGGCATAACATCACCTGGTTCCAGTCCAGTCTTGAAATCAATGCCGGCGCCATAATGCAGATCTGCTGCAGTGATCGCAAGCACTGTAATGTTTATTGTTTTCGTTGCATGTGCGCTTCCTCTTTGCACCGTTGCCGTCAACGTTAGGCTCTCGTTCTGCTGTCCTAAATCCGGACGTTTCAAAATTTTTCCTTCCTTACTCACGACTGACGGTTTGGAGCTTTCCCAATTAATTGTCGTACCGTACTCGATGTTTTCGTTAGGCAGACTCAACTTTTTGGTGACTGCACTCGTGTCGCCCAAATCCAGACTTTGCAAGGTTTCCGCTACGGCGACTTCATCGCTTGCAGCAGGTACCGGGTAGCCAAGGAGCTCGATTTCAGCGAACGAAGTGGTAGCAGCGCCGGAGTTTGCGCTAACCTCTAAACGGTAATAAGCGTATTTATCCGGATGCTGTATCGTAAATGGGCGAGTAAATGAACGCGAAGCAAAGGTTTCGTTCGTTCTTTCATCCAATACGCTCCAGTTTTGTCCGTCATTCGAGCCATTCAGCGTCCAGCTTTTTGCATCTCCTTCGGTATTGCCGGAAGTGAGCGTATACATCTTAGCCTGCTTTTTCGAGCCGATGAATTGATATTGAATCCATGGCGTTTGACTGTTGAACGTAACACGGGAAGAAGAATTATTGTCGAACAGATTGCCAATTGTGGAGCTGTTTGCACTATCCGTTACTTTGGCAAATCCTTGAGAAACCATTTTATCCGTCATATCTTTAAGCGGAGTTGGAACGGCCGAGCCTTGAGTAATGGAGGCAGGCACGTCGTTTTCGCCGCTTCCCCATGCGGATGGTGTCGGCCCCATGTCAAAATCCAGTGTTGCGCCAGCTGCAAGGACTGCATGCGGCAGAGATGTTTTCAAATACGCATCGCCATTCACCTTCAAGCTTTGAACGTATTTGTTAGATTTACTATTATTCGGTGCGTTGATAACGAGTTTACTACCGTTTTCGAGATTGATCGTCGCTTTTTTGAATAATGGCGCACCGATCGCATATTCCGGACTTCCCATTTTGAGCGGATAGAAGCCTAAGGAGCCGAAAATGTACCATGCGGACATTTCACCGTTATCTTCATCGCCCGCATAGCCTTGGCCGATCTCGCTGCCCAGATACAGACGGTCAAGCGCTTCGCGAACCTTTTCCTGTGTTTTCCACGGCCTTCCAGCGTAATCATACATGTAAATAATGTGATGCGACGGCTGATTACTGTGTCCATACTGTCCCATTCTTACATCTCTGGCTTCTGTCATCTCGTGAATCACACCGCCATATGAACCCGCATTATCCGTGGAAGCAGGCTCCGGTATGCTGAAGAATTGATCCAGCTTTTCGGCCAGCTTCTCTCTTCCGCCATACAAATTAGCCAAACCTTGGCCGTCTTGCGGTGCATGGAAAGCCATATTCCAAGCATTCGTTTCCGTGTAATCATTACCCCAATCTCTAGGGTCGAAATCTTCAGGTGTCGAACGCCAAGCTCCGCTTGCAGTCCTTCCGTTAAAAAATTTCAAATTCGGGTTAAACATATTGACATAATTTTGCGCTCGGTTGATGTAATATTGTTGATCGTCCTTGTAGTGCGTGTTGTATGGATCGCTTGAGTCGTTTTTCTTAGCCAACGCATCAGCCAGATTCGCGATGCCGTAATCGTTGATATATCCATCCATCGCCCACGCCAGTCCTTCTCCAGTGCCTGTGTTGGTATATCCATCGAACACGGAAGTGGACATTCCTTTTCTTCCGACATTCGAATTAGGCGGTGTGACGGCTGCGTCTTTCAACGCAGATTGATAGAAGCTTTGAACGTCGAAGTTCGTGACACCCTTCAGGTAAGCATCTGCAAAAGCCACATTCGCGCTAGTTCCTACCATCAAGTCGGCATAGCCTGGTGAAGACCATCTGGAGATCCAACCTCCATCCCGATAATGCTGAACGAATCCATCGATAAATTCTCCGGCTTTCGTAGGCGACAATAAACTGTATGCTGGCCAAGCTGTTCGATACGTATCCCAGAAACCATTATTAGCATAAATTTTACCGTCTGCAATTTTAGTGCATGTATTCGTTGCCGTACTCGTCGAACAGGTTGTAACAGGCGTTTGATCGGCATGTTTGTATACCGGCGCTTCCTTGGTGCCGACATTTTCAAACGCTGAGTTTGGATAAAGAAATAAGCGGTACATGTTCGAGTACAAGGTAACTAGCTGGTTTTCTGTAGCACCTTCCACTTGAATAACACCCATTTGCTGATCCCACTGCGTTTGTGCCCTCTCTTTGATCGTTTCGAACGTATCCGCAGGGTTGATTTCAAGTTCCAGGTTTCTCTTCGCTTGATCTAAGCTGATCAGAGAAGTAGCGATCTTCATCGTCACTACTTTATCGGTCGTAGTATCGAATTTGTAGTAAGCCTGCACATTCGTTCCACCGCCGCCGTTGCCAGTAAGCTTGCCGCTTGCAGTGACCGGTTTATCGAAAGTCGCATAGATGAAGATGCGTGTTGCGCCCGTGGAAAGCCCGCTTTTTTGATCCGAATAGCCTGAGATGGTTTGGTTGGCAGCATCGAGTGTAATCCCACCGATATTGCTCTGATTATCAAAAATCAGGTTAGACGAATTTCCCGCAAACGTGAATCGGAACATGGCGGCATGATCTGTTGGCGTGAATTCCGTTTTGAGACCATTTTCAAAGGTGACACCGTAATAGTGGGGTTTCGCGATCTCATTTGCATGCTTGAATGGTAGTGCCCGTGTTGTACGGCTGATACTTGGAGTTCCTGCTGTGTCGGAAGGCATGACATGGAATGTTTGACGGTCGCCCATCCAAGGGCTCGGCTCATGGCTTAAAGCAAAAGCCTGTATCGTCGGGAGGTTATTCGCGTTATTACCTTGGTTGTAGTTATAAGCCCAGTCCGAACCTGCATTTGTTTTCGGTATCCAAAAATTAAAACCATGAGGTACGGCAACGGCAGGGATCGTATTCCCTCTAGAAAAAGAACCGTTTGATTGCGTGCCCCTCAGGATGTTTGCATATTCTGAAAGCCGGCTGTACGTTTTAGGAACGGGATTACCTTCGATTTTCAAATCGTCGATAGTTCCTTTAAATCCTGCTCCAGCTGAAGCCGTAGGGTTATCGTAAGACATGAGGATGCGCTTAATGGTTTTACCTGCTGCAACTGTGCCAATACTCGATTTTTTGAAATTCCATTGGTTGTTATACAGCGTTTTGGAATTTCCTTGATCCTGAGGGTTCAGCTTAACGCCGTGCTGGTCGACTGCGCCGAGATCATGCAAATACGTGCCGTCTGAGAATGCAAGATCAACCGCTGCATAGGTACTGGCGTAATCCATCTTCGCTGTATCCGTAAATTCGGGAGCAATATAATAAGACAACTCGGTATTTGGCGTCACGAGAATATCAACGTCATAAACCTTATTGTAGGAGTATGCTCTACCGTCAACCTTGTGGATACCTGAATAGGTGAATCCTTTTAACCCGGTCCATCCTACATTTGACTTCGCGTTATAAAGCCCTGAAGGACCTTTGGAAACATTCGACTTCATTTCCGATGGAGGCGGCGGCGGGAGCACAATGCCATTTGAAAGTTGGAACTCTGCCAATTGGATAATGGAATCACCGCTGTTTGCGGTAATGTTAAAGCGATAGTATAAGTAAGGGGTTTCATTTACGAAGTCATATTCATGGGTCTGAAAACGCTCACTGAACGATTGGTTCGTTCTCGTATCTAGCGTCGTCCAAGTGCTGCCGTCACTGGAGCCTTCAAGCGTCCAGTTTTTAGGATCCCTCCCTGGAGCATCGTTGGCAGAGGTTAAGGCATACTTTATTACCGCAGTTGGTTCGGAAAGCTTGAATCTTAACCAGCTTGTCGACTCAAAATCCAGCCATTTGGAATTCGAGTTTGCGTCAATCAGATTGATGGGCACTTCACCCGCACCGGTGTTTTCTCCTTTTGCCGTCACTTCAACGACTTTATTTGTAATGCTGCCTGGTATCCCGGTAAAGGGAGTATTTCCGTCGATACCCGACAGCAGACGGTTTCCATCTGCGTCTGTTTCAACGGTATTCTCCCAGGTCACACTGGGATCACTTGCCTCAAATGACGAGAAAAAATCAGCTGTTTCACCAGCTGCTGACGCCCTTTGATTTGAAGGAATGTAAAAAGCCCCTGTTAGAATCGTAAAGCTTGTTGCGATTGCCAGAAACTTCCTAGCTTTCCGGTTACTCATTCCAGAAAACCTCCCATTTGTTTTGTTTTCAATTCCGAAAAAGTACCACATTCGCCCATTTGAGCCTTTAACGAAGAAGTAATCCGGCAATGACAGCACAATCTTCAATATCCACTTTACCGTCGTGATTGACATCTGCTCTTACATACTTCGCCCATTCTGGATCGTTGGAAGTTCTGCTGTAAGCCGACGCAATGATCGCCAGCTCGCTTACAGAGATCTTGTTGTCGCCATTGAGATCCAAAGGCAGATTAGCGGTTGGTGTAGTCACCGTAACGCTCGGCCCATCTGTACTCCAAAGCCCTGACGCGTTCCTTGCTTCCACCTTGAAGGTGTACACCCGGTTAGCTGCCAGGCCGCTAATGGCATACACACTATCCGTAACCGAACCGATCTCACGGCCCTCCTGGTAAACTTTAAAGCCAGTTACACCGGACGAATCAACAGCTCCAGACCAGGTTAATGTCATTCCGGAATACGTAACGTTAGTTACCGTCAAACGTTTTTCCGAGGTCCAAACCGGTTTATTCGGCGCAGTCGCATCTTGATCAAAAATCGCTCTTGCTATGATTGAAAGATCTTCAATCAGCACTTTGCCGTCATGATTAACATCTGCTCTCCGGTACTGCGACCAATCCGGGTCTTCCGAGGTTTTACCGTAAGCTCTAGCAGCAATGGCCAAATCACCTATGGTGAACTGGTTATCGCCGTTCAGATCACTTGGCTTACCCACAGTGATTTGAATCGTATGCGAAGCGCCGCCCCCGGTTAGTTCCACACCTTCGGCATTAGATATCACGAGATTAGTGATCGAAACCATAGCTGCGGATGGACTGGCAAGCTGCTTGGCAGCCCAATGCAGAGTCAGCAAATCTTCGTCGCTCTTGACGGTATGCGCTTCGCCTTGACTGATCGCAATGATCCGGACTTGGTCCGGCTTCTCCGATTGGCCTACAATCGAAAAACCTGCTTTCTGTGAATCCGCACCGACAAAGTAGAGCTGCTCCGAATCGTATGTGATAGAAATATCCTGTGCAATAATAGCCTGGGACACCCCCCTCAATCCAAACGTCAAGTTGAATGGTTGGCCGGATTGAACCGTATTCGTACCAGACAATACGGCATGAGTGGACTCCTCAGCCAAAGTAATCGGCGGTTCCGCAAATAAATTGATAAACAAAAGCATGAGGATGGAAAGTACAATGAACTCACTTTTCCTTCTGCTCATTCTCATTGCCTGTCTTCCTCTCTCACGAAATAAATTAGTATATATAACTAACTTCTAATCAATGCTTCTGAGCAAGCATAGACAGGATGATCGTGACTGCTTCTGCCCTGGTCGCATTTTCATTAGGTACGAAAAGGTTATCCCCTTTGCCTTGGATAATACCCAACCCAGCTGCAGTCGAAACGAAAGCCTGCGCCCAATCCGGAATTTGATCGACATCGGCAAAGGTCGATACGCTTGCTGAATTCACGTTAGTGCCGAGGGCGCGAACAATCATCGTCGTAATTTCGGCGCGTGAGATCATTTGATTCGCACGGAAGGTATGATCTTCATATCCCGTCACAATGTCTGCCGTCGTAACTGCTGAGATGCTCGGTCTCGCCCAGTCTGGGATTTGCTCCAGATCTGCAAAAGCAAGTTGTCCGTTCCCGTTAATCGGCAAATGAAGTGCCTTCACGAGCATCGCTGCAAACTCGGCGCGTGTGACGAGTCCTTGCGGATGGAAGGTGCCGTCCTCGTATCCGTTTATAAATCCGAGTTTAGCTGCTTTATCTATCGCTTCTCTAGCCCAATGACCGTAAATATCGCTAAACGATGCCAAATCACCGTGGATTTCTGCTGCAACCTGCACACCGGCGTTCTGCTTATTGGAGACCATGCTGCTGCTAACGAGCTTCACATCCGTGAGCTTAACGATGGCTTGCCCTTTACCAATAACCGTGAAGGTCAGTGTACACAAGGTTACATCTCCGCCTTCCCCGGATTCCTTGCCAATTTTAGTGTTCGCAAATTGAATCCGGTTATTTTTTACGATGGGTGGAATGGAAAATCCCTTTATAGCACTTTTCGCATCCTTGAACTTCAGCTGACTAGGATCATAGTCCAAATTGACTTCATAAGCGTATACATCCTCGAGATGCTGTCCCTTTACAATGATCTGAACCTCATGACCTACCTCTGGTTTATCATTAGAAATGGTCAGCGTGTAAGAAGCCTGGCTTGCTGCCCATGCAGATATGGGAAGCAGAAGTATACAAATCGTTAAGGCCAAGTTCATCGTCAAAAGTTTGCGCAGCATGTATGCTCTTCCTTCCCAATAAATTCATTTACTGAAGTGGGCTATAACTTTTTCGTTAGCGTTATCCTTTAATTGAACCTGCGAGTAGGCCACGGATAAAGTATCGGCTCAAGAAAATATAGACGAGAAGTGTAGGTAAAGCTGCTAGTATGGCCCCTGCCATCTGCACGTTCCACTGTACGATTTGACTACCGGACAAGTTCTGCAGGGCAACCATGATCGGCTGCTGCTTCTGTGTCGTAAGCGTAACTGCAAACAGGAATTCATTCCATACACTGGTGAACTGCCAGATACCAACAACCACAAACCCAGTTAAGGAAAGAGGGATGATGATGTATCGATAAATACCAAAAAATCCATTTCCATCGATTTTGGCTGACTCAAGCACTTCCGTAGGAACCCCGATGTAAAAGTTACGAAACATCAAGGTGCAGATCGGAAGTCCGTACACGACATGAACGAGAATTAACCCGGGAATCGAGTTGTACAGTTTAATGGATTGCAAGAATTGAATGAGCGGGATGAGAATACTTTGGTACGGAATGAACATCCCAAATAGCATGAGCGTAAATAGAACGTCTGCGCCTTTAAACTTCCATTTGGATAAGATGTACCCGTTTAAAGATCCAAACAAAGCTGATAACAACGTAGCGGGGATGGCCAACAAAAAGCTGTTTGTCAAGTTGGGGATCAGCTTCTTGAACGCCTCTTGATAGCCCTTCAGGTTAAAACTTTCGGGCAGCGCCCACATTTTATCCAATGTGATTTCGTCTAAGCCTTTGACGCTCGTAATGATCATCACGTAAACCGGGATCAGATAAGCAATCGCCAAAACGATCAGGACCACATACAGCAGAGTACGATTTATGCGCTCCAGCGGCATCTTAACTCTCCTCCTTGCGCATGTTTGTGATCAAGTAAGGGACAATGAGCAAGGAAACGAGAAGCAGCATGATCATTGCAATACCGGCACCCTGCGCATAATGGTTCCCACGGAACGTCGTTTCGAACATATAAACGCCCGGTACATCTGTCACAAACATGGCTCCCGGTCCTGTCATTGCATAGACCAGATCGAAAATCTTTAGCGAAATATGTGCCAAAATAATGATCAGGCTCATCGTGATCGGTTTCAACTGCGGCAGGATGACCTTGCGCAGCACCTGCCATTCGGTCGCGCCGTCTACACGCGCAGCCTCCCTCAGATCCTCAGATATACCCCGCAATCCGGCCAGGTACATCGCCATTGCGAATCCGGACATTTGCCAGATGGCGGCAATTGCCACGGCAATGATAGCTACAGGGATACCAATATCAATTTGACCGAAATGAATCTTCGGTACAATCTCTGTGCTTACAAACCAGCTCGGTACGTTAGAAACTCCAAGTGACTTCAGCAGCAGGTTGATCCCTGTCGTCGGGTTCAGAATCCATTGCCACACAACACCTGTTACGATGAACGAAAGCGCCATAGGAAAGACAAAAATATTTCGAAAAAAAGCTTCTCCGCGCACCTTCCTGTCTACCATAACCGCCAGAAACAAGCCGATAATCATACCTCCAGCTATGAAAAGAGCCGTAAATACAATCGTATTTCTAAAATCCGATTGAAACCGGAAATCATTGAACAGAAACTGATAATTGCTGAATCCTGCAAATGTAAGGTTTTTGACAAGGGTGTTCCATTGGGTTAATGAAACGTATCCGGTCCAGGCGATAAATCCATACACAAAAATGGCAATCGCCGCTAATGATGGCAGCAGCATGAGGATGGGGACATACTTCTCTGACTTCCATACGCGGCGCCGGCGTAACTCAGTGTTGGTATTGGATTGCGCAGTACCCAGTTGAGCGCTCGAACGGAATGAATTCATGTATTCACACTCCAGAGAAACAGGGTCAGATGCCTTACCTGCCATCTGGCCCTGCCGATTTTTCCTTATTTCTTCATACCGTTGGCATCCTGCGCCGCTTTGAGCGCTTTAGCCGCTTGCTCAACATTGCCTTGTGTAACAAAGATGTTGATCGCTTGGTTAGCCTGAGTTGTAAAACCTTCCGGTGCCGCAGAACCGTGTGCCATACTTGGCGTCAGCTTGCTCTTTTTGAAGTCCTCAATCGTCGTTTTCCCGTAAATATCGTATTTGGAAGCATCCGCATCAACCCTTGCCGGAATAGATCCTTTCAGCGGGTTAAACACGTCCTGACCTTCCACGGAGCCAAGTACCTTCAAGAATTCTTTGGCTGTCGCTTGATCCTTAGAATCTTTCGGAAGCGCGAAGGTATCCGTCACGACCATGAAAGTTCCGTTTGTATTCGGGGATGCCGCCCAACCGAAATCTTCATTCGCTTTCAATTTCAGATCGGTCGTGAAGTAGCCTTTAGCCCAGTCACCCATGTTGTTCATGGCCGCTTCGCCTTTGGCAACCAATTGCGCAGCATCTTGCCAGTTACGGGCAGCGTGATCCTTATTCACATAAGTCAGCATCTTTTTAAAGGTTTCGAGCGATTTTTTCACGCGCGCATCGTCGAATGGAATCTCGCCAGTCCACAATTTTTTATAGTCGTCCGCGCCAAGCTCACCCAGCAAAACGTTTTCAAACAGCATCGTCGCCGTCCAAGGCTCTTTGTCGCCGAGCGCCAGCGGAGTAATTCCTTTGGCTTTCAAAGCATCCGCTACCTTGATGAACTCATCAAATGTAGTAGGCGCTTTCAAACCGTTTTGATCAAAAATTTTCTTGTTGTAAAATATCACATTTCCACGGTGGATATTGACCGGTACAGAGTAAATGTTGCCATCCTTACTAACCATGTCGATTAGGTCCTTCGGAAACTTATCCTTCCAGCCTTCCTTATCGTACAGATCATTTAAGGGGCTGACCTTGCCGGCAGCAACCCAACCGGTATTTAACTCGGCCCCGCCATGAACTTGGAAAGCGGATGGCGGATCGCCGCCCTGCATGCGGCTTGCGAGTACTGCTTTTGCATTTGTACCGGCTCCCCCAGCTACGGCAGCATTAATCACTTCGATGTCAGCGTATTTGCCTTTGAACAATTTAATAAGTCCTTGGAGTCCCGCTTCTTCACCGGCACCCGTCCACCAGCTAAAGATTTCCACCTGCTTTTTGGTCGCCGCCGGTGCCGAAGTCGCCACTGCAGCTGCTGTAGCCGCTGGCGTGTTTGCAGCCGCACTCGGAGCTGGGCTGTTGTTTGTCGCCTCCTTTGTGCTCGTGCCGCAAGCAGTAAGAAGCGATCCCGTTACTGTTACCGTCGTAAGAATGATAGATAATTTGCGTTTCACAGTACTTCCCCTTTCAGTCACTATGTTTGAAACCGCTTTACATCTATCATTTTACTTATTATTGGAAATTCATTTAATGAGGTAAATCTATCTTTTCTTCCGTTTTTTTGCACAAACACCGTTGGGCTTATTAATTAGGAACGTCGGGAACGGTAGTCGCCAGGTGACATTCCCATCTGTTTTTGAAACCACTCGCTGAAATACCGGGGATTGGGGTAGCCCACGGCCTCGCCGATCTGATAAATTTTGAGGGTGCTGCCTGCCAGCAGCTCGCAGGCCTTCTCGATGCGCAGGTACGATAAATAATCACTAAACGATTTCCCTGTTTCCTGACGAAACAACCTGCTTAAATAATTAGAGGTAACAAACAATTCCTCTGCAATTAGATTGAGTTGAATATCCTCCGTAAATTTTGCGTTCATGATATGCAGCGCTTTTTTAATCAGGTACGAACTGGGCTCCTCGAATGCTATGGGTTCGACAGGTTGTTTGTTGGTTTGCATGGCTTCTTTGGCGCACATCTGCTTAGCTTTTTGTAATGCATCTTCAATATCTTCGACTTCCGTAGGCTTAAGCAAATAATTTACCGCGCCTAACTGAAGCGCTTCTTGCGCATATTTAAAATCACCATACCCGCTCAGGAAAATGACCTTGCTGCTCACCAGCAAGCAATTTTCATTTTCCCATTCGCGCAATCTTGCAACTAGCTCTAATCCAGTCATGTTAGGCATACGAATATCCGACAAAATGATATCGACAGGATGATTTTGTATATAATCTATTGCTTCAAGTCCGTCTTGAAATACTCGCACAAGCTCTATACCTATTAACTCCCAATTGATATGCATACTTAAGCCTTCCCGAATCCAGGCTTCGTCATCAATAATAACGGCACGGTAAATGGAAGCAGTCATTGATATATCCTCCATCCTATTGAGAATTCGTATTCATTTTTTGGGACAGATGGCGCAATTCAACCGCTGCTTCTCTTAAGGCTTCTTCTGGCTTGGCAAATGACGTAATGATTTTAGCTAAAGCCCTTTCTTCTATATCGACCATATCCGGATAATAGCTAATGGAAGGTTCATTTTTGGCAATATCCATGCTCTTCAAAATTAAAGCAAAATCCGGCCTTGTTGCTTTAAAGAACGGATCGCCCAAAATTGAACGTCGTGCCGGCACACCGCCTTGCTGTGCATAAATCATCCCGCCATTCTTGCCGGTCGCATACTCGAGAAACTTCCAGGCATCAACTGAATTTCTAGAGTTCGCATTAATGGCGAGAGTCCAGCCATGCTGAAATGGGACGCGCTGTATTTGTCCATTCTGATCTTTGGTGCCTGGAATTAATGCAATTTTAATCGATTCTTTATTGGGGTCACTATTTTGCTTGATCATCGGGTAAGCCGCATTCCAATAAGGAGCCGCCATGGCGATCTCCCCAGCAATTAACGCGTCACGGGTTCTCGCAAAATCCCAGCTCAGCAAATCCTGCGGCACCACCTTCTCTTGTACCAATTTCTCCAAGTATTGACCGGCTTGAATCGACTCTTTATTATCCAAAAATACTTTCCCGTCTTCTTCATTCAGAATGTCACCCCCAAATGACCATAGCAGCGAGGCAAAGATCTTGGATCTTTCCTCCGGCACGACAGCTGGCATCCCCAATCCCCAAGTGGTTGGGGATGCTGGGTTATTACTTTTCGAAAACTTTTTGGAAGCCTCGAACAACTCATCCCAAGTCTCAGGCGGGCTTGGGATTAAATCACTCCTGTAGTAAAGAAAGTGGGTGCTGATATCGGTTGGCAGCGCATAGGTCGCCCCGTGGTACCGGTAGATGGAAAAAAAATCGTCTACATCAAACGATTGTAAATCGGTTATATTCGTATCCTTCATGAAGCCGTCCAACGGAAGAATCGCATGAACGGAGGCAAATTGAGCGATCGATGTGTTGGGAATGGAAACGATGTCAAATGTATCGGTCCCTGCCAGCAGTTGTGTACCTACAGCAGTAAAGTACACGTCCCTTCCTAATTCAATAAAATCAACTTGAATTCCAGTGTTTTTCTCAAATGTCTGCGAAATTTGACGCATAGCTGAGGATTCCGTTCCTGTTCGAATTAGCACTTTAATTTTTTTCGAACTTGCCATTGCTTTGGGTGGATCAATCGTCACCCGCTCCAATAAAATTAAACTGCTGAGCGCCCAGACCAGAAGCAGGACGACCGAAACAATCATCAGTCCATTGTATTTTAAGTAGTTCATGGTTAGCCCCCCGCCTCCTCTTGGACCTGACCCGACATTGATAACCTATAAGGGATCGTCACTTTGACCAGCGCTCCTTGCTCCATACCTGCCACAAGCTCGATGCCGTATTCGGGACCGAATGCCGTCTGTATTCGCTGTTGGACGTTTCGAAGTCCTACATGGTCGGAGGAATCATCCTGCAACAGAAGGCGAACACGATCAAGATCGATTTGCTTGCCCGTATTCGATATGAGGATATAAACTCGTTCTTCGAATCTATGGGCATTGATCTGCACGGTACCGCCTTCCGGACTTTTCGATATTCCATGTTCCAAAGCATTTTCAATGAGTGGCTGCAGGATAAGCGGCATCACAATGACCGATGAAATGTCGGGATCTACATTGATTTCATAATAGAGCTTGTCCCTGTAGCGAAAGGACTGAATTTGCAAATAGTTTTCAACGTGTTCAAGCTCCTTTCCAAGCGTTGTCCATTCCTGTCCTGCATTTAAGGTAAACCGGAAGAACCGTCCCAGCGCAGTGACAAGCTTACTGATCGAATCAGCGTTGTGCTTCTTGGCCATCCAATAAATCATGTCGAGCGTGTTGTATAGAAAATGAGGATGAATTTGCATTTGCAGAGCTTGAAGCAGTGCTTCCCGTTTCTCTTTCTGCTGCCTCTCATTCTCTTGGATCAGTGTCTGAATGCGATCCATCATTCGGTTGAAGCTAACTTGTAAAAGACTGATTTCTTGAATATGTCCTAGTGTTTCACGTACATGAAGATTGTCTTGCGCAGCGAAAACCATTAACCTAGCCAAGTTCATTACCGGTTTAGAGATAGCAGTAGCCAGCAGAAACGAGACAATGACCGAGATAAGAGCTCCAATTGCCGCCATTATGAGCAGGTAGCGTAGTATTTTTTGATTGGAACCAATTAGTTCATCAATCGGGACTACCGCAGTCATTTTCCATCCGCTAATTTGGGAGGTATCCGAGGCAAGAATCCATTTCCCGTCAACGATCTTAAGTCCCTGCCCTTGAGAAGGCAGTGTCTTTATCGCAGCGCTTATTTTGTTGTTTTGCGCCAAAAGCGGATCTTGCTGATAAATGACATCTCCCGACGCGTCCGAGACCAATAAGGAACCTGTTGAACCAATTTGAACTTCCCGGAGATAATCGCTAATAAATTGATCGTTGAAATGAATAAACAAATATCCTCGAAGCTTTGCTGTATTATTGTCAATGAGACGTCTAGATGCTGTAACCGAAGCGCGAACCGGGGATTCGTAGCTATTCTTTGGACGGTATATCGCTCTATTGTCGCTGAACCAGCTCATCTTTAAGGGCTGCTTCTCCAGTTGATCCGTCATGAATTGATAATTCACTCGATTAACTTGCTCAAATGAATAAAATAAATTTTCTGTCGAAAGAACATCTTTACTCGATGTAACGAAATAAATCGCGCGAATGTGCTCCAGCCTGCCCCGAAACAGATTGGAATACACCATGCTTTTAAATTTTTGATTCGCATCAAATAATCGATACGGGGAATCCAAGGGACCGTTAATAAAATCAAGCGACTGCTCATATAACAATGTCCATGTGAGCCGATCAATCTCTGACAGATTGGCATCCAGTGCCCTCTGAGTTTGTGCAACCGTTTGCAACAAATACTGGCTCATCTGTGTTTGAAATAATTCATTTTCCTTTTTGTATGTAATATAGGTAATTACGACCAAAGGGGAAATCATAAACAGAAGTAAAACAGATAGTAGAATAGTTCGAATGGAAATCAGTTTGCTGACGCTATTGAAAGCGCTCACCCTTTCTATGATTTAATACACGAATAATCTATCACTTGTATTTTAAAATGTTTGTCGAATTAACTGAAATTAGGAATTAATTATGACGTGAAGAAAGTTAATTCTACAAAAACATAGAACTCCCCTATAGCACAACTGAGGCATACAGAAAAACCGTTCTTTCTCAGGGGAGAAAGTTCCCTAGTCAGAAAGAACGGTTTTTGTGGTTTTTAGTCGACAGGTTTCCTTGCGCCGCAGTCTATTTCAGCTGAACCAACGCCGCCAAACTGACGGGAGACGTCAAATCGCTGTTGAAGCGATCCAGCACCATGGCTCGAACCGTGTACAGACTAGAGTCAAAATCTGCCGTGTTGAAGAAGGCGGTAAAGGCTCTGGAGGCTTCGATTCTGTCGGATTGCACAGCCACGATCCCTACAGGCGTGTTGCCCTTCATCAGTTGAAAGACGATGACCTGTACATCCGGACCCTTCACTGCATCCGGCGTCGGCTGCACGCTTACCTGGGCCTCTATGCCGCCTTGGCGCTTGAGAACACCTGTGGTCGTAAGCGTATATGGCGCCAGTCCGCTGGCCTGCGGGACGAGAACGGAAATCGCCTCGGTCGCCGCCTTGCTGCCGTCCGACAAGTCGGTGATCTCCAGAACCACCTGTACAGTCGTTTGCACCTTAGGCGCCCGTATCGTGCCGTCCAGCGCAATGATGCTAGGGTCGTCGGAACTTTGAATCGCGATGCGGAATCCATTCGGTACGTCAGGCAGCTTAAGCCGGGTGTCGCTTGGCAATGGATTTGCGATCTGCTTGATGCTCGCCGCCAATTCTCGTGCCGTCATGGCCGTTGTCAAGAAACCGGCGTTCAGCCAATCGCCGTGGTCAAAGTTTTTGCCGCCCGCATCGTTCAGCGACAGGAGAATCTGCTTGGCTCCGTCCGGCATCGGGACGTCGAAGTTCCACAGCATGCCTTTGCCGATGAGCGGCGAGGCGGCAGCAAGCTTCCCGTCCACATACACGCTGAACAGCATGCTTGCATATCCGCCTTCTTCCTTCACCTCGTCGTCCCCAGCGGCAATAGCTACAAATCTTTTGGCCCCATTGGGAATCGTGTATACGATATCGGAATTGGCGTGAGTCCCCAAACCGCGCTCATACATTTTACCGCCCGCTCTCAGTGGATTGCCGTCAATCGAAAGCTTTTTCTTCGGTATGTTGTTCCAGCCGGACGTCGCGCTGACCCAATTCAGTTCGTCCAGGTAAACCGAAGGCAGAGGAGACACTGGGCCGTTATGCTCCAAGGTGTACAGAGTTTTCGATACGGCGTTTGAGCCCGGTTGTCCTTTCACAAAAAGCTTGGCTTTCAATTTAGCCGTGCTTACAGGGAGAGCAAAAGGTCCTGTATACAGCAGCGAGTGTTGGCTCGGTTCGCTATCGTCCAGCGTATAGCGAATTTCGAAGTCGCTTCCCTCCGCATTGGTCTGTATCCTTACTTTCCCACCTGGATTGACCCAGTTCCGATCCCCGTCGTACAGGATCTTTATGATAGGCAAGGTCTTGTTGAATCGGGCCGTGACGGTTCTGCCGGCTCCTTCCCCGCTCGTGATGACCGCACGGAGGACGGCGGAATCAGTGATCACGATTTCCTTCTCGTATCTCGAAGAGCTAGCCTTCGGTTCGGAACCGTCCAGCGTATAATGAATCTCGCTCGAGCTGTCCGACGTTTTCAGATGAACCGTACGTTTATCCAGAAATCCGCCGCCGAACGGCTCCATGTCAAGCTGGCTGAATTTGGCCACATAGCCTCCGCTACCGCGCATCTTCATGCTTAACACGTCGCCTGAAGACACCAATTCCTTATCAAGACTGTAAGTGTTGGGCTTCGTAAAATCGTCTGCATAGATGCTGGAATTGTACTTCCCACTGCCGAGGAACGACAGATTCAGGCCCATCGTGCGCTCCTCCAGCCCGTTCATGACGGCCACATACCAGGTCGTACCAGAGCGGCGGGCCATCGCCGAAACCTCTCCGATTTCACTGCCGGGCAATACAATCGTCTCATCCCAGGCCGTCGGCATGCTTTTGAACAGCTCTACTGCCGGATTCAGCAGCATGTTCTCCGGATGCTCCCCGAAGGATAGAATCGGCGAGGTAAGGCTTAGCGCCGTGGCCACCTGATGGCTCCAGGAGCTTTTGCCCATCCGGTTGCTAAGCGACATTGGCGTATAGTCTCCATGACCTGCTAGGTAGCGGGTGAACGGCAAGGTGGCGTTATGATCGGCCGGCGGCGCGCCTTGCTCCAGACCGTGCACGGCCTCGCGGGACAATTCATTGGGATAAGTCCGCGACATGCCCGTCGGTTTATTGGCCCCATGGAAATTGACCATCAGGTGATATTTTGCGGCGTCCTCCAGCGTGTCTTTATAAAAATTCATCTTGAACAGCTCTTCGCCGTCGATGAAATCGATCTTGACCCCGATTACCCCTGCCGCTTTGGCTTTTTCGAAAAAGGGAATCCGGTCTTCTCGGTTGAAGAGGCCTTTGATGCCGAAGCGATCGGAAGCAGATTTCCATAGCCAGCTTTCGACATGCTTGGATTTGCCGTAGTCCACGACTTCTTTGACCGCTGCCCAATACTCCTCAGGCGTTGATGCCCAGTCCGTCCATCCTTCGTCGATCAGGTTGTACGGAATTCCCATTTCGGCGGCGTAGTCGATATAGAGCAGCATGTTGCGTTTGCTGACGTCGCCGTCCACAACCCAGGACCAGGTGGAAGAGCCGGGCTTGATCCAATCGGTGTTGTTGTCAAAGATCGGCGCTTGCGGCGGGCTCACATTGGTAATGATGTCATTGTTCACGAGGCCGTTCAAGTCACGGGCTACGGTTACGATTCTCCATGGCGTCGAAACCTCGCCGGACAAGGTCCAGTTGCCGCCGCTGATGAAATTGGCTTTGAAGTTGGCTCCGCCTTCGGCATTCAAGGTCATGCCGACATATTGAACGAGCGCTCCCTCGGTAATTGCCGCATACCCGGCGCTGCCTGGCAGCTTAATCGTCATCGGCGGGCCGATTTTCGTATTCGCAGGAACTGATTGGGCGCGCTGCTTCGTGAAGCGACCTTCGTAATTGGTCGTATTTTGCTGATACCAGACGGTGCTGTCCGCGGGTAGCCGGAAGCTGGTGCTCTCGCCCGAGAACACGCGGTCTGAGGTTCCCGGCGGAATCACATATCGGAAAGCAATTCCATCGTCAAACAGTTTGGCTTGGAGCTTGTAAGTCATGCCGCTATTCACGTCCGTAATCGGAATCGTCGTCAACGTGTGATGATCCCTGGCTGTGGAATGGTTGCCGGTTATCGGATAAGTGAAAGCGTCCGGAGAAACGGTAACCGCCTGAGTCCGGTCCCAGAGAACCCGCTCGCCGATATCGTGGCCGTCCACGATGACGCCAAGCGCCGACTTTTCAACGACAGTTGAGCCGTTAAACTTCATGGAATAGGTCAGCCTTCCGTCCATCTGCTCAATCGTACTCGTGACTTGGCCTCCGGGGCTGGCGATAACGACAGGCTCGGAAGGCGACCAGCCGCCATTTTCGTCGGTCAATAGGAAACGGGCGTCCATCCAATCCGTATGGTCGCAAGTCGGGTCGCCCAAGTCATCGGTGATCAGGGTCAGTGTCTTGGCCCCTGCCGGAATCTTGACTTGAAATGTATACGTTTCGTTAAATTTCACTTCCGGCGAACTGGCAATGACGGTATCGTCCGCCTTGATGTAAAATTTAGCCTTGGCCTTGACATGATCCGGGTTCGATTTGACCTCGTCGTCAATCCCGGCAACCGCCGTAAAGCGCTTGTAAGCAGGGTCGAGATTGTACACGATTTTGGAACTTGCATGCGCCCCGATGCCCTTATTGTACGTTTTCCCCGCCGAGGTCAGCGTGTTGCCGTCCAGCGACTTATCTTTTTTGGCGCCGCTCCAGTACGATTCCATGCTGACCCAGTTCAGGTCGGACGCGTATACTACATCGCTCACAACGAGGGCAGTTGAGCTTTCGTTATAGGTCGCTACGGTCACCAATGCATTCGTTGCCGTCGTACCAGTTCCTTCATCGAATGTCTTGTGCGTGAATGGAAGCTGCACGGAATTGGCCACGACAGTTCCCGGCAATCCGAAAGGCAAGCTGCCAAACAGCAAGCAAACCATCAAAAACAACTTGGCCGCAATTGGCCGCAAATAGCGTCTATTATGCAAGCGTACTCTCCTCCTGATTCATGGTTTGGCCCAACTGCTGTTAGGGCAAAAGGTTTTGCATCAAATTGTAGATAGCTTGAGCATTCTGTGAACGCGTAGCTGCGGATTGAGCATCAAATGTGCCCTCACCGATGCCCTGCATCAGCTTCGCGGTCCATGCTTGGTTCACAGCTTCCCGGGCCCATCCGGAAATCTGTTCCTGATCCTTGAAGACCAGCAGCGAAGATTGCCCCGCATGAATGCTCCCGCGTTTGGCCTCATAAGCCTTCACGAGCAGCAAAGCCATCTGTTCGCGGGTAATGGCGGCATCGGGACGGAACTCGGTATCCGTTAGCCCAGAGATCAACCCGGCCACATAGGCTCTCTGGATGGGATCGGCGTACCAAGCATCAGCGCTTACGTCCAAGAAGGGAGTGCGTCCTTTGCTGGTCGGCAGCTCCAATACTCGCACGAGCATCGCCGTGAATTCCGCCCGCGTCGTATGGTCGTCAGGCTGGAACAAGTTTTCGGTTTGGCCCGATACGATATGCCGCGCAGCCAGCAATTCCAGTGTTCGGTTTGCCCAATGGCTGGATGGGACGTCATCGAATGATTTTTTATACGCGATAGCCGCATAAGAACTCAGATGTTTAAGCTTGACTTGTATCCGCTCCGAGTTCTTATCCACCGTGCCGCCAACGTATTCCCATTGCTTAGTGTCATCGTTGCGGTAGTAGATACCAAGTAAGCGTTCATCGGCCTTCGGATCGTAAGGCAGAGACAGCTCCGTGTCCCCTACAAGCTGAACGGCCCGAATTTCAGTGCCGTCCTTCGAAATCAGCGACACCTTGACGTCAAAAATCTCGCCGGCCATTTGCAATTGAGCACCGTTCTGGCGGGTCAGACGCCCCATTTCCGTGCTTGTGGTAGCTTCCGCTTTGACTTGCAATACCGCCCCCTCCGAGTTGGCTGTCCGCTTGAGTAGGGCCTGCACTTCGGACAGCCCTACCGTGAGGTAAATGTCGCGAAATCGCACCTTCAGCGGCATATTCGCAAAATCTTCAACAGCTATCAGCGCTGTGTTTTGGCCCGCCTCCGTCTGAACCGATGCGATGCCGTTCAGTATGACAGGCTTAAGCGTTGGCGTCTGGTTAGCCGGCGCAGGAACCGTTCCCCCGCTCGAGCTCCCGCCGTCTTCTCCACGGCTCGGCGCGATAACTTGGAATTTCTTAACGTCCTGCACGTCGCCGCTTCCGGCAATAACGGTATAGGTGCCCGGTACGGAATCATCCGGCAAGGTGAACGAGTCGCTGAATTCCCCTCCATTTAAAACGTTCACATAAAGGATGCTTAGATTCGGTCTTAAGACTTTGACCGTGATCGTCTCCAGATCGGTGCGTCCTGACATCGCGACGGTATCCCGGGCTCTGCTATCCTTGATTTCCTGAAGAGTTACCGAGGAAGCCGAGAAAGCGTTTCCAGCATAGGACGTCCAGAAGATGCCTGCAAGAATAAGCAGGACGATAAGCTTTTTCATAACCCACCTCTATTCAATGAATTCGCTGCTGGCGACATCCAGTGTAGCCCCTATCTAATCACGCTTGACACCTCTTCCATGCATAAATGTAGGTCGACCTGCGGTCGACCTACCTATTTTTACGGTTAGCCCTCTTTCCTTTTCAGCCAAGTATCAATGAGGAATTGAGCATCCGTATTCAGAATCGCCTTTGCACGAGCTTGTACGTTACCGCTTAAAGCTTCATTATTCAAGTGCTTGATAAAATCTTGCATATGCTTTACCGCTTGATCTTGCTTGCCTTTGTCTAGCTGATGCTGAACCTGCTTAAGAGAGTTGGTCAGCTGAGGGACGATCGCTCCGCTCAGCTCTCCCGAATTCGTGAAGCGGGTTATTAAATGCTGCATGGCATAGACGCTGGTCGTCACGCTGACGTTCCTTGTGTTCTCTAGTCTGTTTCCAGAAGCGTCCTCAATAGTGACAACGGCCGTTTTCATTCCTAGATTTCCAGCCATATCAATGTCAATGCTTTGCTGCGTCGTCGGATCAATCGTATATTCCTTACCGTCAATTGCGATTTTTGCTGTCCTGGTCGAAGACATGTGGTCCCATGCTTTGAAGTTTAGAGCCAAGTCGTCATCAAAAGAATCGCCGTCTTTTAAAATAATTCCGTTAGCGGTTAGAGCATAGGAAGGCAAATTTCTGCCGTCTACCGTGATTCCCTTCGATACGTTCCCCGACTTATCTGTGTTCTTGATCAAGATCGTGTAGCTGTTGTTCTTATCAAGACCCGATAAAAGTGCAGTCTGTATGCCTCTACCGACGTTGATTGTGTTACCAACCTGTTGGCCGTTGCTGAATACCGCGATTTGTGATTTTTGACCGTCGATGTCATAAGGGCCGTCCCAATACAATGTCATGGCATCGTTGCCGCGAATCGCTTGCACGTTCTCTACCTCTCCCGGAGGTACATGATCAGGCATAGTCACAGGAGGCGGAGTCGGTGCCGTAAGCACGGCCGGGTCACCAAACGTAAATTTATCGAAGTTGTATAACCAATCGTTGCCTTTGAACAGCATGAACACGATATGTTTTCCGTTCACAGGAGTGGTGACGTCCGCCGAGGTAACCTTGAAATCTTGCCATCCGCCGGTTCCTGAAACCGAACTGGTTGCGATAACCGGGCCGCTCATGCTATCGACTCTAACTTCTATCGTTCCTCCGCCGGTTGCACTTGCCGCATTAACATAAAATTTAGACGGACTCTGAGTTCCAAAGTCAATGTAATTGTACATGGCATACGGCTTATTGGGCCCGTATATTCCCGCCAAGTACGTTTGACCGCCGCCGTTTTCCGTACCTAAGCCTACGCCGCTGGTATAGTTCTCAGCCTCCAGCTTGCCATAAGCATCCCTTGCTTTCCCTTTCACTGTCGTAAAGGTGAACCAATCCAAATTGCAGGGCGCATCGCTTCCGTTTGTGCCATGGAATACGAGATACACATCGTGAACGCCAACTGCCTTGGTGTCGTCAATGTTGGCCATCAGGTCCACCCAATTATTCCAGTTTCCCAAAGCCGGAATTCCGATCACACCTGCGGTCGGCCCGTCCAGGCTATCTAGCTTCACCTCAATCGTGCCGCCTTGATTGCCGCTGGTCACATGAAAGGTAACGCCGGCCGCACCAGATCCAAAGTCAATGCCTTTATATGAGGCATAAGCATTGTTTTTAATACCGTCCAGGAAGCCCCAATCGGCATTTTTGCTGAGACCCGAGCTGAAGTCGAAATTGCCGGCCTTCAGCCTTGCATATGCGTCCGATTTGGTCGGATCCGTTGTTGTGAATTTAAACCAGTTCAAATTAAACAAATATTGATCGTTCGTCTTCGTAAAGACAAGATAGACGTCATGTACGCCGGTTACTTTGCTCGGGTTCCTCTGATCGTCTTTAAGAACGGTCACGGCATCCGTAAAATTGTTCCATCCTCCTGTCCCCTCAACGTTTAAGGTTCCGACTTTTGTACCGTTCAAGGAGTTGAGTCTTATTTCGATGTTCCCTCCACGAGTTCCGCTTGCCGCTCTGGCGATAAAGCCAATGGCACCCTCAGATCCGAAGTCGACATTTTTATAAGCCGCATAGTATCCGGGCTGTATGCCGCCGAGCTGTAGCGAGCCATCCGGGCTACCTTCCATAACAAATCCGGTACCGACGTTATAGCTTTCCGCTTCTACCTTATTAAAAGGATTTTTGGAGGCATACCCGCCGAGATTGACATCCTGCGATTGCAAAACGGACAATGCTTCTACTGCGCCGGATGATGCCCAAGCCTCATAAGTTCCGGAAAGCAGCTGCCCTGACCAGTTGCCGTCGACGATGTTGTCGGCGTTTCGATTGTTCCATGCCGTTTGGGCGTTGAAAGCCGCCCAGTAATTAAAGTCCGCAGCGAATTGCTTGTAGGTGCTTTCGCTTCGCTCGTTGACGGCCTTTTGCAGATAGGCAAGATTGCGAAGCAGGATCGTTTTGCCGCCTTTTAGGTCGTGGTTCGGTCCTTCATAGCGCAACAAACGGTTTTCATCGACTAAATGATCTTTGGTAAAGCTCGCCGCTTTCACAGCATCGTCAAGATATACGGTATTTCCGGTTATTTGATACAATCCTACCGCTGCGCCGATGAAAGTGCCCTGATTGTAATGAGTCGCATCGGGGACGGCGCCTTTCTCCATCTCGATGCGGTCAAACACTTTCCCGTTACCGTCCGTAAGCATCGTCTTGCTCCATCGGTAAATGCGGGTGGCCGCATCCAAATAATGATCGTCCTTCGTGATGTTATACAGATAAACGGCCGCTTCGGCTGCGGGGAAGTTAATACAGGCATTCTTCGTAGAGTGATCCGTATTCATCCACCAGATGCCGCCGTTCGCAAAGCTGTCATCCCATTGCGTATTGTAAACAAAGTCGAAATAATACTTGGCTTTATCCAAATATTTTTGATTTTTCGTTATTTCGTAGGCTCTTGCTGAACCCATCGCCCACCACATGATGTCGTCATTGAAATGATTGTTCGTCCAATCCTCCCCGTATTTCGCTACCGTACCGTCAAAAATGTCGTCAATCTGAGTTCGAAGCTGCGCTTTCAAGCCGGCATCGGAAGTATGAAGATAGGCGTCCATGACCGTTTCCCAAAGCTCCGCTTCTATCCAAAAGTCCATATAGTTGCTGCCGCGATTCGAATTTTTCCAAAATAACTTTGCGCTGCTGTCCCAAAATTTCGCGTTAAATGCTTGTATGGCCGTATCTCCGTCCGACGAAGTAAATGCATTCGCTTTTAGGCTTCCCAGAGCAGAATATGATGTGAAAGTTAATGCAAACGCCGTTGTCAACAGTAAAAGTTTAGAGCGGACCCTTTTTGTCAGTACCATTACATTACCTCCCCGGATTATTTGGATGACGCTATCACTTTGTTCACCTTGTCGACCGTATCCTTCAGTTCGACTTCGCCAGCTTTGCCGCTCAAGACATTATTCCAGACGGCGTCGATGAACGGGCCTGCTTTACCGGACCAGGTCGTAAGGAACCGTACCGGCTGAATGTTCGGTGATTTTAGAATATAATCGATACCGTCCGCCAAATCCGGATGCCCCGCTTTCTTGAGCGTGTCGAAATAAGCGCCTGCGGCCGATTTGTAAGCGGCGGGAGCGACCGGTGTGGACGGCAGCACTTCCTGATACATCGACGAATCAAGATACATCAGCACTTTCCAGACCGCATCCGGATTCTTGATAGTGCCCGGGCTGCACCAACCGACGGCGTCATAAATCTCCGATTGCGTCTTCACGACAGGCTGAGGAGCATAGCCCCATTCCAGGTTCGGCGCATTGCGGATCAGGTCGTCTGCCACCCACTGCCCTTGCATCGTCATCGCAACTTTACCGTCCTTGAATGACGCCATAACGCCTGATTGGTCGAACGTCGGCGGAATCATGGATTTGTCGGCAATCGCCTTCTGATACTTCTTCACGCCCTCGATAAATTGCGGGCTCACTTCCACCTTCGTCGGGTTTACGATCGAATCCGTAAAAGGAGCACCTCCCGCCGATACCGAGTACAGTGACATGTTGAACGCATCGGGGCGGCCATAATATCCGTATTGCTGAACGCCGCCTTTGTTAGATGTCAGTTTCGCCATGTCGCCAAAAAATTCATCATACGTCCAACCCTGCTTCGGATCCGGAAGTCCGGCATCTTTGAACAGCTTTTTGTTGTAGAAAACGCCATATGTATTAAGAAGACCCGGCAATCCGTAAAGCTTGTTATTCGATTTCCAACTGTCGACGACACCCGGATAAAATCCGTTCATAAAATCCTTATCCGAACTCGCTTTGGCCGACCAGTCGTAAAGAAGACCTTTCGTGCCGTTTTGCAGCGTCATGTCGTTGCCTGTCATGAAAATGTCCGGGGCCTGTTTGGCAGCCATCATCTCGTTGATTTTGATGCCGTAATCCTGAAGCGGAGCAGGGAGCAGCTTAACGGTGATACCCGGGTTCTTTTCCTCGAACTTCTTCATCGAAGCCATGATCTTGTCGTTCATAGCCTGGGACTCCCAAGTCATCAACGTGACCTCCGTGGTCGCCGCTTTGCTATCGTTGCCGGACGTAGGCGCCGAAGTAGTCGTACCTCCGCTCGAAACCGTGCTGTTCGAGCAACCTGCCGCCGTCCCCAATGCCAGCGTCAACGCTCCTGCCAAACCAACCATTTTAACCGCTTTCATTTTAAAGACCTCCTAAGATTGTTTATTTCAAGCCGGCGGAATTGACCGACCCGAGACCCTGCATAAAGTACTTTTGGCCGAGGAAAAAGATGATGATCATCGGAAGCATGTAGATTAAATCTGCAGCCATGAAATAGTTCCACTGCGTCGTCCAACTTGATGCAAAAGAGGCAAGAGCTACCGATAGCGTCCATTTGCTTTGATCCGCAATATAGATGAGTGGCTCCAGGTACTGGTTCCATGCTCCGTTAAAGGCGAAGATAATCATGGTGACGATGACCGGCAGCGACATGGGAACAAGCACATACCAAAGGATTTGGAAGTCTCCGGCCCCGTCGATCTTGGATGCCTCGTCGAACGATTTCGGAATCGTGCTCGTGAATTGGATGAACAAGAACGTAAAGGTGGCATTGCCGAGAAATGCCGGTACGATCAGCGGAAGATAAGTATTGTACCAGCCGAGCGAGATGAACAGATGAAAGATCGGAACGAGCCCTACGAAGCCCGGCAGCATGAGGCTGCCAACGAAGAACGAAAACCACATTTTACGTCCAGGAAAACGAAGCCTGCCGAGTCCGTATCCGACGAGGACCGAGCTGACGACTTGCCCAATCGTGCAGGCGACGGCGATGAACATCGAGTTGCCGAACGTCCTCCAGAAGTTGATAGTCTGCGTTCCCTTGACGAAGTTTTCAAGATGAAACTCCTTCGGGTACCAATCGGGCGGTATCTTGAATATTTCTTCATTCCCTTTCAGCGCTATCGTAATCATCCAGAGGAGCGGATACAGCATGGCGATGGAGCCGACGAGAAGAATCAAGAAACGAACCGTATCTTTCAAAGGATATTTGGATACACGGTCGGCTGTCCGGGAATTTTCTATTACCGCAGACTGGGACATAGCCATTCGTTTCACCCCCTATTGTCATTTTCGTAATACACGAATCGATTGGAATACCTGTAAGTAAGCAGAGTGAAGAACATGATGATGAGGAACAGAACCCAAACCTCAGCGATACCGTATCCGAACATTTTACCGTTAAACACATCTCCGTAAATCTTATAATTGAGCAGCATCGTCGAGAAGTTGGGACCGCCGTGAGTTAAGACAACAATTTGGGTGAAGGCCTGAAAGGAGCCGATAATACCCAAAATGAGCTGCAGAAAAAGAATCGGTGTGATCATCGGCAGCGTCACACGGGAGAACGTCGTCCATCCGCTGGCCCCGTCCACCTCCGCAGCTTCATACAAATCTTGCGGTACGGATTGCAGTCCGCTTAAGAAGATGATCATCCCTGAACCGACCTGCCACAAGCCGGACAGGATGATGGATAGAAGAGCCGTATTCTCGCTCGTGAGCCAAGGAGCGGCCGGCAGGCCGAACAATCTGAGCACCTGATTGGCCAATCCATACTGCGGATGATACATGAAAAGCCATAGGGTCAAGGTTGCCACCGCTGGGATAACCGTCGGCAAGTAAAAGGCAGTCCGGAAAAACTTGATGCCCGGCAGCTTGCGGTTGAGAAGCATGGCCAACACAAGGCCGAATATGAGTGATGAAGGCACATTGAGCAGAACGAAATAGAAGGTCACTCGGAGCGACTTCCAGAAAGCCGGATCGACTGTAAACATATAAGTGAAGTTATCGAATCCGACAAACTTAGGCTTGTTGATGCCATCCCAATCCGTAAGCGCATAATAAAGCGAAGAGATTAACGGATAGGCGACGAATACGCTGAAACCGATAATCGAGGGGAGGATGAACAAATAACCCTTGATCCATTGGCGGTAAACCCTCTTGCGGGATGCTGCAATCAAAAGTTCCGACCACCTTTCTTTATTCGGGTTTCTGTTCGAGCCATCGGCAAATAAACTCGCCGAACAAACTGTTCGCCCAAGCGAACCATTCTCTTGTGAACGTATCCGGTCTGTCGGGATGAAAGCTTTCGTGCATAAAGCCTGTGCCTGCGGTAGTGGAAACTAACATCCGTACCAGATCGTCCCGCTCAATCGGATCGATCGAGGTCAGCCCTTGGATGATGAGTCCGATCGCCCAAATGTGACCGGGCGGCGTATGCGGGAACGTTGGCGTCATCCATCAGATTGTAGTTGCCGAAGCCGTCGGTTTCGTAAGCGTACATCCATCCGTGCTCAGGATGCTTGACCTTGCCGTATGTCTCAATACCGAATTCGATTTCTACAGATAATTTGTAAGCGCTTTCAATTAAGCCGTGGTCACGATACATCTTCTTGGCCAACTGTCCAATATAACGAAGGATGATGACGGCGAACATTTTCGAAGGGATCAGGAATCCAAACTTGCAGGCATCGTCGCTCGGTCGGAAGCCCAACCAGATCATGCCAGTATAATTGGTTCGGGTGCCTCTTCCGCCGAAAGGCAGCGTGTCTGAAGGAGGGCAGCCCGTTCTTTCGAAAGCGTACTCGGAATCTCGGTCATGCCGCTGTTCTACGCTCATGATTTCAACAATCCGATGAAACATCGTATGTACCGTTTCACTGAATACCATTCTGTCTTGAGTAGCTTCCCAATAGTCCCAGCACAGTTGAACAGGATAACACAGTGAATCCAATTCGTACTTCCGTTCCCAAACCCAAGGTCCTTTGACCGTTAGGTCTCCCGAATGACCTTGCCCATTCGGCTCCTTATTGAATGCGTTTGCGTATGGATCGAGCATCAGGTATCGAGCCTGCCGTTCGATTACCCCGCGTATCATCCGCTGTACATCCGGATCGTCGGCTGCCAGCTAAATATAAGGCCGAACCTAGGCGGACGAATCTCTGAGCCACATCGCCGGGATATCTCCGGTAATGACGAAGGACGTCCCGTCGTCCATCAGTTCTACAGTCGTTTCCAACGTATTCGGGTAGCATTTCTGAAAGATTTCAGAAAGTCCCGGGTCGATCCGCTGAAGTCGATCCGCTGTTTCTTCAATTTTCCGATAAACCGAACTATACATAACCACACTCCTATTCAGATTGTAATCGCTTCCTTTCGTGATATCAATATAACATCTCAAATAACATAATGTCAATATACTATTTATATACCAAGTATAATTCAATTATATCAACTATTGATTTATAATCTCGATTTGCCGCCGAATCAACTTGTGCTCAACCAGGTGGTTTTCCGGGGTCACTTCACCTGCCCATTTGGTTGCTAGCAAGTCCAACGCACGTTGTCCGATACTCCATTCGTCCTGCCGAATATGCGTGAACTCCGGCGGGCTAAACGAATCTTCAGGGTAATCGAAACAGACTATTTCATAATTATCCGGAACCCGCTTGCCCATCTTGTTCAGCCACTCGGATATGCGCATAGCCATCAGATATTCGCAAGCCACGAAGGCCGTCGTGCCCGGATGCCTTTCGATAAAAGATTGCAGCGTTCCATAATCGTTCGAGATGTATTCTTTCGTCCCGCCGACCGGCAGCGTGCTGTAAAGGTTCGTCACGATCATGTCCGGATTTGCCGGAATCCCGCGCTGTGTAAATGCCGACAAGTACCCTTGAATGCGGTCCTCAATCGTCGAGGTGTTTTCGGACGGCGGCGATACGAAGGCGATTTCCCGATGACCTTGATCGAGAAGATACTCAGTCAGTTCCTGCGCGGCTTTGCGATTATCCGTATACACAGTCGTTGCGGCAATCCCGCGCAAATAGCGGTCCACCAGCACGACCGGAAACCCGTTAAGAACAAGACGCAACAGTTCGGCGTTATAGTGCTCTCCGTGTACCGGAAAAACAATCAAACCCGAAGCACCCTGCCGAATCGATGCACGGATCGCCTCCTCCTCCACGTTTTGTTTATCATAAGTCAGCTTCAGCATAAGCGGGATACCATAGCTCGAGCACCGCTCTTCAATTCCGCGTACCATCTTAAGTCCAAAGGAATGATCAAAGTCGGGTAAGATGAGGCTGACGATCCTCGGACCCGCAGCGTGATCGCGTTCCCCCCGGCCGGAAGGAACCGCTTCCTGCTGTTCGTGGTAATTGAGAATTTTCTGTGCGACGAACGATCCCTTTCCCTGCACCCTCTCGATCCATTCGTGCTGTGCAAGCATCTCCAACGCCTTTTTCGACGTAATGCGGCTAACGCTGAACTGAGTAGACAATTCGTTTTCCGAAGGAATACGATCGCCAGGTTTTAGCCTACCTGCCTTGATTTCATCCAGCAAATGACTATATATCTTCTCGTATAACGACATGACCTATCAATCCTTCACCTGTAATATTGTTGATATATCAAGTATAACATTATCAAATTCTTGATACAACAACATATTAATTGTTGACAGATTTGCAAGTACGGCTGAATATTGAGTGGTAAATATTAACAATCTCCTATAATCGGACGCGCGATAGCAAGCGAGGAATGTCATAAAATCTTACTATACTCTCACATGGATCAGCTTATAGAATGTTTTGTTCCGCGTCATCAGCTCAGTGTTACTAATCATCGTGTTACGCGAAATATGGACCGCTATTTACAGCAGCGGAGCTGCCAATTTAACCGTATCTCTGCAGGATTTGCTCACCTACTCCGTCGTTGCCAGCGTAATCTGGACGCTGATTCCATCTGATTTTCATTGGCATATTTCACAGCAGGTGCAGACCGGAGACATTGTGCTCGACTTGCAGAAGCCGTGGAATTTTCAAACGATGTATTTTTTTCGTTCGCTCGCCGGCTCATTTATATGCTTATCCCGATCGCGGTCGCGTCACTTTTGCAGTTCCCGATTCGTAACAGATCGTGTTCGTCATGTCATTATCGAGGTTCAGCCATGGTTTATTCGTTACGTTCTTCCAGCAAATCTGGAACTTGGAATATCTAATTCGCGAGGGTCTTATGGATCGAGTCCTCGTCCGCCCCCTCAACCCGCTATTTCAATTTTTCGCAATGCGCATCCAAATTTACGGCTTCGGCGATCTAATGGCCGGCATTGGCGGACTTGCATACGCCGCCCCGCACATTGGTCAATGGAGCATGCTAAAGCTATTTTTCTTGATTATCATTATACTCAGCGGAGCGGCCATCGAATGGGCGCTTATGACAATGCTAGGCGTTTCGGCATTCTGGACGTTGCAGTCGGGAGGTTTATTGGCGCTATTAGACACGCTATTAAACAAGCTCTCTCGCTTCCCGCTATCCTTGTACGGCAGACCGATCCAACTGGTGCTAACGTTTGTGCTGCCGGTCGCATTCATGTCGTTTTACCCGGCATATTTGTTCATGAACGAGGTAGGGCAGCAGCCGCCCTCTCCGTGGCTGGTGTACGCTTCTCCGGGAGTAGCGGTCGTACTGGTTGGGTTAGCTTATCAGGTATGGCGTAGGGGCATAGACGTTTATCAGGGGGCGGGATCGTAGTGGCGGTTATCGAAGTAAAACAAATCGCGCGCGAATTCAAAGTGAGAAGCGGGACTCGCTGCTCATTTCGGCTGTTCAAGACTCTGCTCGGTCGTAATTTCGGCGTGAAACGAGTCGTCGATAATATTAGCTTTACAATTGAGGAGGGCGACTTTGTCGGTTATATCGGTCCGAATGGAGCAGGCAAATCGACAACGATCAAAATGCTTTCCGGTGTGCTAACACCGACATCCGGCACTGTGCAAGTACTCGGTCTGGAGCCGTTCAAGAATCGGAAACAAAACGCCAAAGCGATCGGTGTCGTATTCGGTCAGCGGACACAGCTATGGTGGGACTTGCCGTTCCTCGACTCGTTCAGGCTGCTTGGTTCGGTATACAAAGTAGAGCCGGAACGGCTGCGGAATAATATTACCACTTTTACAGAGCTGCTCGATTGGGGGATTTTCTCGATACGCCCGTCCGCCAGCTCAGCCTTGGGCAACGCATGCGCGGAGATATAGCGGCTTCATTGCTACACGACCCGCAAATCCTATCGAGGATATTATTAAAGAGTTGTATGCACTGGGAGATGCGTTGAGGAAAATACAAGAATCGCACGCGAAGACGGAGTGATAGCGGAAACTGAAGTTCCGTTTATTACTCCATTTTTCGTTCTCTTCGGCGGGATCTACGTTGATTATATGTATTTTACTCATTTAATCGGTCTCTGAATATTTCGATTCAATAGAACCACCCTTCCGGGGGTAGGAGCCGTCTGTATTCGGCAGCTCCCTAAAAAACATTCAAAGAATGTATAATCATTCATTTTAATACATAAACATTTTCGTGAAACAAAAACCACAACAAATTTTGAAACATTTACAATTAATTATGAAAAAAAAAAAAAAAAAAAAAAAAACCTTCATATCAAATATAATGTCACCCATCTACAAAGCATTGCCCCGTGCAGCAGTTGACTCTCCGAGGTTTCTCAACCGCTGCACGGGGGTTGTATAAACATGCATAATTATACATTTATCATCAATTCTGAAAATCTTTTCTCATCAATTCTAATAATTTTCTCAAGAAATATGACACCACACACAAAAAATGTGAATTGTAACTTGTTTTGTCGTAATTAAGTACTCTTTATTATGCTTTTCGAATTTAATTTTTGGCGCTTCTTGTATTATAATTTGTCGTTTCTTATGGATATTGTAAGATGATATGTCGTAAAATGATCGATGTAATACAAAAAAACACGATACCCAAGTGGTTCGTGTTTTCCTTATTAGCATTGATCTTTAAATGCCTCGTTTATATTGAATATTTCCATCTGAACTACGAATTGGTATAACTCTGTCATTTGGACTCACTTTGTACTTATCTTGAAACCACTTGATAATTTCAGGATTATTTACTGCCATTTCAATGATTTCCGCAGACAATTGTGTCTTATGTATGGAACAGGCTAGGGCAAGCAATTGTAATTTTTTATGTTCATCTGGTCTAATAGCTGGCAATATTTTGTGCTTTGTATCAGATAGTCTTGTACTCTCTTGCTCACTTTTTATAGACATTTGACCTCTCTCCTGGTTGCATGAATATTTCTGACGAATCTTGCATCAAAAACCAGAGCTATCAATATTAGTTTGCTATTATCTCTGCGGTCTATTAAAATAATCTTGAATTATTTCTGTTCTTGCCATAATAAATATTTTCAACTTATCCAATGAAAATATGAACCCATCCTCACAAAATTCGTTGTAATCAAATGGAAAAAAGCAAATTGTAATTGCATTCTTCCTTTTTCTCAATAACATTGCATCCATCTTTTCAAGATTAAATTTTTGTAAAAAATCCAAGAAGTTGCTTGGCCAGTTTTTAAGTAAACTTAAAACTAACTTAATAAGCAAATGTAACTCTTGATTTCTCATTGATCTAAAAATACTTCCGCTCCATGACCGATTATCCGTTTCACTTTGACTTTGAGTAAAAATTTGACCAATTAAAAATATTATTACATTCAGAAAATCAAAGAAATGATTATGAAGGCTCGGTTCTTCTTCCTTCGAAATTAAATATTTATTACTGTACAGCTCAATATAATTAGAAAGTTGAATCTCGTTTTTGGCAACTATTAAAGGCTTAATTTGGGATAAATCATAACCGCAATTACAGTGTTTTTTTGAAATGTTGTCCCAGTGTAGTAAACCTGAACAATTTGGACATGCATCAACAAGTAGACATTTATGTCTCGTACAAATCGTAACAAGATTAATTTCCCACACTTTACGACCGTATACTTTAGGTTCATTTAAACATTCTGGGCAAATCTTTCTTTTTTTATTGTGAAGAGCGTATTCTGGAATTTCGCGTGTAAACGTATTAAAAGTTAATTTTAAGAGCTGTATTTCTGATACTTTTCCTATAATACTGAGTTTTTTTAAATTCCATTTGGTAGTATCAATCATATTTAATCTTATTATAACTGTACTTTTTGAAAATCCGGTTATTAATCCAGCTTCTTTGCATAGTAATTTCGATGAGGTGTATCCATTTGCGTCAGCTAATCTCACAATGTAGCTCCCTAGGCTTTCATCACTAAAGGGAAAAGGTCTTTTTGGTAAAAAATTTAAACTTTCTATTGATACATTTTTCTCGTTTATTTTTTGTGAATATTTAATCATAATTGAATAAGTTTCTGTAGTAGCAATATTCTCTCCATAACAAACAATACAAAACTAATCATGCCTCTCTCAAAACGATTAATTCCTCTCAACTTCCTACTTCATCATTCCATTTTAACGGACAATAATATTGATATTTATTAACTATGATTTCCAAAATAATCAAATAATAAACACTGCTCTTAACATATTTTATTCTGAGTAGGTTCAAGCTAGAGTTGGCAGCAAGAAGTTGGTAGTACGAATAACTGATACAATAACATTAATTTGCGATACAAAAAAACGCTAAGCCGCGGTATCTCCACCACTTAGCGCTATTTCTATGTACTCATTCTAAAACAATCAAATCAAGATATCCTCCTGATATACCAGTGCGAACAATCTTACCTTGACTCCACCCCATATAGCTTCGCGAGCGTAGAAGGATTCCTGTTTTGCTGTCGCTACTGTTTGTTTTACACGTTCCATAAATTCATCGCTCAAGTAGGGCGTCTCCAGACCTTCGCGAACATGCATCATGAACCCGCCCATCCCCTGTTCTTTGAATCCTTTTACCTGGTTATCAAGTTCATCCTGCTCGAGTGTATCATTCCATGACCAAAAAGGTACTCCTTTATATTCTACCGGAGGTTGTTCAAACAATTCCTTTAAATTACTAATTTTCAACTATATCAACTCCATCTAATTACTTGAATAAGTAATGGCTATATTTCATTCTACACAAATAATTACAAGCTGAAGATTGCACTATGTTAACATCTCTTTCAATTTTTTAGCCTTTTCTCTCTGAATAATAAAATAGGGTAGCCCTTCCTTCAATAGAAGGAAGGGCTACCCTATTTTGACTCTCAACTTTTATATCCGCTCACTTTATTGATTGATACAGCCTATCCCCATTACATTGGACCCCAGAACGGCTTGTACGGATAATGCTGGTAAAACATACAGTAACGTCCATCATGATAGATGATGCCGTTTGGGTCGTTTATCCAGCCGAATTCGCTCATCAGATGAAAGGCAAGCCGATATTCCTGCATCAGCAAATGCTTGTTCTCTGAGATGAGCCCACGAATGTGCTGTTGACCGAGATGCCGTCCCAATCGGTGAAGGTTAAATAAATGCCGTACAAGTAGAACGCTCTCACCCTCATGTCGAACGATTGACATGAAAATCGTTCAACATATTTTTCGTCTGTTTTTAATACTACTTCAATGCTTTTCCTTTAGCTGGACCATCCCTGCGTTGCTTTGTTTATTAAACCATCCCAACGAATACATATTTATAGCTAATGTAAATATATAAAATAAATAGCTGTAATAAATCGCCCATCCCTTATACTTATACATTGAAAAATAATGCTCTGATACCCATTCCATTAACGTAAGTGCCATAGATCCAAGTAAGATAAAATTCAATTTCCTTAGCTTAAACATAACAAAAATATGCAATAAAATGTATATTGTCGTTGGGTAAACAATAACTTGCAAGGGGATATCAAATAATTCCCCGCAATTTCGATCAATCGTATCATATAGATCTGTCGGTTTAACTGCTAAAACATATTCTCCTAATGAAGAAAAATACACATTGAACAATATAACAAAGATTATTTCGGATTTTTTCATGATTGGATGTTTCTTTAATAAATAAATAGCTGCACCAACACTGAGAAAAAAAATCGCTATTGTAAACCATTCATTTTTATCAAATGCGACTGGACTAATTGGACCATAGAACATTTCAAACCATCGCTGCATATTCATTTAAGTCTTCTCCTTTATTAGAATCCATTCAAATTTTCTTAAAAAATAAATTGCTAACAAAATTGTTACCGTATTATATAAAGTCGTAATACTTAATGGGACCCCGTATGATCCTTCAATTTTGAAAATGCCAAAATAAACGTCCCCAAAGAGTAACACTTCATACCCCGAGAGCCATAAAAAAGCCAATCCAAAACAAAAAATGAAATGCCTTTTCAGTTTAAAATATCTCAAAACCCATATAAGTGATAAGGGGTACATGATGACAAAGTGGATATTCGCGATTGCTTGGTTTATATAGGTTTCGATAAGTTCGAGCGAAGGGTAAGCAGCTGAATAAAAATTGAAACACCAGGAATTAAAACCCAAAGTGAATAGCATGACACTAATTAATTCGGACTTTTGGAATGGTGGCATGAAGGTTTGAAGCTTCAATATAATTATCGTTAGCATTAATATACTTAAAACTAAAATTGGTATTTGCAGCATATATACCACCTTTAGGTAATTCTTATTAAGTATTATCTTTCCCTCTTGAAGTATGACTATTCAAGCACTACATCGGAAGAATCCGTCGTTTTCGTGAGCGCAAATTGAAGAAGAATTCTTGATTTCTGTGGATTCAATGTTCTATAAATGAATCTTGCTCATAAAGGGTAAACGAGTTCACAAAAACTGCCCCTCTTATTGCCGCCATCTGTTTCAATTGAGCTTTGGCCCGTGAAGCTGGTGAGGCGCACCAAAAAACCTGCTGAAATAATATTCAGCAGGCTCTTTCTTATTTAGGACATGTTCTTAAATTATTTTCGATTATCAACCCAATTCAGATCCTAATTACTCCATTCAATAAAAGGAATATTATTTGTTAATTCCATATCCAAAAACCGGAAATTCAGCAAATGTTTTACCCTCCCGGAATCTAAGTTAATTCAACCTGTTGAAATCTGTAGAACACACTCGTAAAGTCGCCATGCATGACCGGAATGGTTAACGCTGCATGCATTAATTCGTCACCGCCGTAAATGCGGCCGGTCTCTGCATGTTTGTACTTCGCATCAGGATGCAAGCCGTTTAAACGCAGGAATCTTACCCGTTCTCCCGGTTGAGTGTTCCCTGTATAGATGGCTATCCTCCGAAATCATCTCAGGTTCGAACCATAATCCAAACTCCATCCCTCTGGCACGAAATCTTTCAGCAAAATCTGCAAGGCCGTCCGGCAGCTTACGCTTGTCCACCTGCCAATCTCCTAATGAGCTGGTATCATCGTCGCGGTGCCCAAACCATCCGTCATCTAACACAAACAGCTCGATTCCAAGACGCTGCGCTTCATCTGCCAGGCTCTCCAATTTATGCGCATCAAAATTGAAATAGGTTGCTTCCCAGTTGTTTATCAAGATCGGCCTGACTCGGGCTGCTGGCCCCCCGGGCACTGGTGATGGCTTGAACGCCGTGGGTAAGCGGACGCCTTTCTATATTCCGTTCATTCGTATGCGCTCCATAAAGGGTCAACCACTCAAGTTCATCATCCCGAAAGTCCACACATGCGCTTGAAACACGCAACAGTTTGATATTGCACTGCCCATGATTGGTGATGGCAACCGAGCGGCTGAAGGCATCATGGTCACGGAAGATGCAATAGGTTAACGCGACCGACAAGCCAAGATGCGCATCCTCCAATACAATCTCAAGGGAAATAGCCTCCTTATCGTTCTCTGCATAAGTCGCAGGAAGGCCTTTTAGTACTGATTTCCCATGATAAATCCTGTGAGAATGATATCGTAAGTCAGATATCGTAGATCCGTCTTCCAGTTGTAACTGGAATGCAGGCTGCCGGTAGTCCCCGTTTACATACACCGGATATTCATGAGGTATCGTATCCAAAGAAAAGCTGCGGTCCATAGGGTTAGGGTTAGGGTTAGGGTTAGGGTTAGGTGAGAAGCCTCTATCCAAAAATATCAGGGGTTGCTTCCGTTATAGAAGACAATACTCCTTCACCAGTACAAATGAACAAGATAACCTCCATCCAATACCTTCATCACATAACTGCTTCCTTTATTACTGAGGTGAAAAATCTTCCTCTTTTCATCGAAATGTATATTCATGTATCTTCCTCCCCAAATACAGAGAGCTACCCTGCGGTAATTCTCCTCTCACTGATCCATATCCGAGTTGTGAGCCCAAATCAACCTTTCACACTGCCGAGCACGAGACCGGTCGTGAAATATCTCTGCAGGAACGGATAGACCACCAGGATCGGGACCATTCCAAGGAACAACTGCGCAGCGCGGCCGGTTCGCACGTTCATTTTCGCGAGCACCTCCGTATAGTTGGTGCCGGCTCTCAATATAACTTGGTCGTAGTTGAGCAGCAGTGTCTGCAAATAGCTTTGCAGCGGATAATTATCGGGATTGTTCATGTAGATGATGCCATCAAACCATGAGTTCCAATGCCCAACTATGGTGAACAGTCCGACGGTCGCAAGCGCCGGCTTAAGAAGCGGCAGGAGAATACGGATTAAGATCTGCATCGGACTGGCTCCGTCGATCGTCGCCGATTCCTCGATCTCTTCCGGCAGGCTCCGAATGAAGTTCATGAGAATGATCATGCTGTAGACGGGCAACGCGCCCGGCAGAATGAGCGACCAGATGGAGTCGATGAGTCCGGCTTTGACGACGATGAGATAGCTCGGGATCAATCCCCCATTAAATAGCATCGTCAATACAAAAAAACCCATATAGATTCCGCGTCCCATCACTTTCTCCTTCGTCTTGGAAAGCGGATATGCGGTGAGGACCATCAAGATGAGGTTGATTATTGTCCCCAACACCACACGCTCGGTTGATACCCATAAAGATTGTAAAAATTGGCCTCCTCCAAACGCAAACTCATAAGCCTTCGTCGTAAAATCGACCGGCCACAATACGACATTTCCTGCCGCTACCGCTGCGCTACCACTAAAAGAAACAGCAAACAGATTAGCGAACGGCAGGACGCAAATTAGTGAAGCCAAGAACAGAATCGAATAATTGGCGAAAATAAATAGCCTGCGCCCTAGGCTTTTGTCTTGAACCATACTTTCCCTCCTTAATAAATCTTGTATCCTGCGGCCTTTTTCGCTAGCACGAGAGACAAGAGGACCAGGATACAAGTGATGACCGATTTGAACAGACCGATCGCCGCGCCTATCGAATATTGCGCTTGCACAATGCCGAGCCGATACACATAGGTATCGATGATGTCGCCAGATTCGTAAACAGCGGGGGAATAGAGGTTGTAGATTTGGTCGAAGCCCGCGTTTAAGACGTTACCGAGGGACAGAACCGTCATCAGGATGATCGTCGGCGCAAGCAGAGGCAGCGTAATATAGATCGTCTGCTTCCAACGTTTCGCCCCGTCGATCAGCGCCGACTCATACAGAGCCGGATCGATGCCGGCCAAAGCAGCCAGATAAACGACCGTGCCGAAGCCGAACCCTTTCCAGATATCGGAGACGATCATCGTCCACGGGAAGATCGAGGGGCTGCCTAGGAAAGAAACGGGCTTCACGCCGAAGAGACCGAGAAACGTGTTGACGATCCCATCCGAAGCTAGAATATCGATCATTATGCCGGCCATAATAACCCAGGATAGAAAGTTCGGGATATAGACAAGCGTTTGGAACGTCCGTTTGAAGGCCATCTGCTTTACTTCGTTCAGTAATAAGGCGAAGGTGACCGACACGACGATGCCGCCGATCAACTTGAAAATCGACATGTACAGCGTATTCCAGATCGTTTGCAAGAATTTCTCCTGCTTGAAAACGTGTTCGAAGTTTTCCATTCCGACCCATGGCGAATGGAAGCCGAGTCCCGGATTATAGTCTTGAAACGCGATGACCAATCCGTAGAAGGGGAGATAGCTGAAAATAAAAACGAGAATGATGCTCGGAACCAGCATGAGGTGGAAAGCTCTCTGTTGTCTTAACTTTCTTAACATGTCACGATCCTCCGTTCCTAGAATAATATTAATATAAAGGAGGCAAGCGTAAGCTCGCCTCTTCGCATGGCTCTCGATCGTTAGTTATTTGTTGCCGTACATTTTGTTTACAGCTTCGGTCACTTCGTCTCCGCCGGCTTTCCGCCACTCCTTGATGAGCTTATCGAAATAATCGATGCTCTCCTTACCCATGATGATCTTCGTAAAGCCTTCGGTCAGAATATCGCCCAGCGTGGAGCCGTATTTGGCAAGTTCCATGGGCTGTGCTCCCCAAAGCGAGTTCTTGATATACTGATTGTTGTCGATAAAGGGCTTGGCGAGGCTATATGCGCTCCTCGGCGCGCCTTGCTGCAGGTAGTCGCCAACCGCGGTCGGTGTGCCTTTCGTCTCAAACTCGACACTGTTGTTGTACTTCTGCCACTGACCGGTCGCTGTGAAATTGCTCGTGTCTTTCGTCTTCATCGCCTCGCTGACCTTCACGAACTGCTCGTAGTCCGTGTTCGGGTTCGTGATCTTAAACGGTTGAGGAGCGTGCTCCAAGCCATCGTTTACGAAAGCGGCCACAGTCTCTTTTGATTCCTTGCTGAATCCTTCGTCCATCATATAGGCGTAGAAGTTAATCAGCTTGATCACCGCTTCCGGATTCTTAGCTTTCTTGTTTACGACAACGTAGCTCCCGTTTAAGAAGGAAACTGAATGAATCACTTTTTTGCCATTGGCGGACGGTATGTTATAAGGATAGAATATCGCATTCTTACCCAATTTCGTGACAACATCCACGCCCGGACTATAGCCCCACCACTGGTAAAAAGGTTGCACGCCGACTTTGCCGGCTATGACATTAGCGTTCATCGCTGCCGTATCTTTAACCATAAATTCCGGATCGATAATGCCGAGCTTATACCATTCCGCAAATGTTGCAAGCGCATCCTTCATCTCGGGCTGGGTCGAACCGTCGACGATCTTGCCGTCTTCGCCTGGAACCCATATGTCCGGATGAGCTCCCCATGCGACTGCGAGCGTCTTTAGTGTATCGAGCGTCTTATTAAGCGTAATGCCGTAACCGCCGTGTTTTTCCATGAACTTGAGCGCGATGTTCTTAATGTCGTCTATCGTCTGCGGATCCTGGAGCCCAAGCTCTTCCTTCCAATCGTTGCGAATCCAGACAAAATCGGGCTGGTCAATGACGCCGTAGTGCAATTGCGGGATACCGTATAATTTGCCATCCTTCATGCCGGATTCAAAGCTGGCACGATCGAATCCCATGTATTTTTTCACCCGATCGGATGCGTACTTGTCGAACACCTCGGTCAGATCCATAACCATGTCCGCTTCCATCAACTTCTGCAGCTGCGATGCGTTTACACGATAAATGTCGGGAGTCTTGCCAGACGAGATCGCAAGGTTCATCTTCGTTTCGTAATCGTCGGATACCCAATCCGTCACGACGTTGATGTTGAAGCGTTCCTTATACGCTCGCGTCCAGATGTTGTTCTTCATATCGTCGCCTTTCGGAAATTCAATGGCCGCATTCGTTTCACGAACGGTGTGAATCGTGACCGGCTCCTCGTATTTCCCGAAAGCGTAATCTACTTCCCCGTTCTCTTTCGTCGCCAGTGAAGATTCGGCTCCCGATTCCGTCGCTTGCTCTTTCTTGTCCTCACCGTTGCTGCACGCAGCAAGTAACATTAGTGCAAATGCCAAAATGATGGATAATCCTTTTCGTTTCATTTGTACCCCCCATTTGTATCAATATTGGAATTTAGAGAAATAAAAAACAGGCCCTTCATAAAATCCGTCTCGTCAATTTACTGACTCTTTTGGAGACCTTATTAACCCTTTTGCCAGTAGTTCTTGTGAGTCAGCCACGCAATCACCCCTGTTTTCTTTCATTTGCTGCATACTTTATTCTGTACGAGCTAGTACTATCATGACATCATCAGGCAACGCCATCTATCAATATTGTGGACGAATCATCATAAATGTGTATTTCTATGAAAAAAAAAAAAAAAAAAAAAAAAAAAAAAAAAAAAAAAAAAAAAAAAAATGAACTCGGTGGAACAAACACAAAAAGAAATAATACAAAAAAAAGCTGCTGCCCCCTGGATGGAGACACCAGCTTTTTTTTTTGCGGTAAAATGCCCCTTCCGCCTCGAAGTGAAGACATGTCATTACTTCAGCTTCTGACGTTCCTGATATTGCTTCGTCCACTCCTCCTCAACATCCTTAATGCCTATCTTCGCATACTTGGCCAGCAGTTCCTCAAGGCGTGCCCGGGCATCCTTTGCGCTGTCAGCGATCAGCACTTTCGTAATGTCAGTAAGCAGACCGGATTGTATATTCGCCCAGACGATCCCCGCTTTGCTGTTCGGGTCGATCGATAAAACGCTCAGGTCCGTTCCGTCAAATTTGAAAAGCTCGGCAATACGGCGATCCTCTTGCCGATCCGGCGATTCACTTTGCTTTTCCCAATTATACTTTTGATACTGGTTCAGTTCGAGATATCGTACTCCCGTTTTCTGACTGTAGCCATCCCAATCCTTCTGAATTTCCTCGTAAGCGTTCTGCTTCAGGACCCGTGTACCGTCTTTCATTTCCCAAGTCTCGCCTTCGATGCCATAGAAGCTTAACATTTGGCCTTCCGGACTCATGTAGTAATTGAAGAAACGCATGATCGCTTCGGGATGTTTGGCGTTCTTCGTGATGACCGCCACGTTCCAGCCGACCGTGCTATAGCCCCCCATATATGGCTTGACACCGTCTTTCCCGGCCGGGATCGGATAGGCTTTATAGTAGATGCCGGGATCGGTCTTCTTCAGCACAACATTCGGCGTCCAATAATCCCAAATCGCCGAGAAGCTTGCTGCCCATTTTCCGTTGCTGCGCACTTCCTGTTCCATGCCGTCGTTGTAAGTGAAATTCTCCGGGTCGATCATTTTCTCACGGTACATCTTGTTCAGCCATAGTAGCATGTCCTTGGTGGACTCGTTGAACATAAAAAACTTGACCTTCTGTTCCTTCTCGTCATAATAGCGGTAGTCCTTGTTTTTGCTTCCCCACATGTTTGACATTTCAATAAAAGAACCGTCGTTATAATCCAGCCCGAGAGGAAACACTATTTCACCGTTCGTCGTGCTCAGATTGGCATTACGCACCTTGGCTAAATAGGCTTCGAAATCTTCGATTGTCTTGATGTCGGGCCTTCCCATTTTCTCATAAATGTCCTCACGCAGCATGAGGGTTCTGCCGACAGAGAGCTCCCCCTTGTCGCTGAACCAGTTGGGGATCCCGTAAAGATGGCCGTCCGGGTGCTTCAAGCTGTCGATGACATGCTGCGGAATATAAGTACCGATCAGTTTGTCATACCCGTACTTTGTCGCAAGCACGTCAATTGGCAACAACGCTTTCGAATTGACATAATTGTCCCAAGTCCACCCGCGGTCCATCCACATCACTTCCGGATAGTCTCCGGATATGAGCATGACATTCGCCTTCTGATCGCCGTCACCATCGGGACCGCTAAAATCGAATTGAACGCCAGTTTTTTCGGTAATACGTTTCGTGACCGGATCTGCACCCCACTTCTTTCCTTTAAACCAGACATACATCCACATGGCTTTGACGTTTACATTCGACATGTTAATCGAAGAGTTTTCGAGCGGTATCTGCACAGCAATCCCCTTCGGTTTCGACTCGGCGCTCCCGCCGGAACAAGAGGCGACCATAGCCGCGGTCAATGTTGTGGCGATCGCCATGTTCACTCCCCTCTGCCAACGCATCTCAACCACACCTTTCCACTATTTGAAAGCCGTTATTATTCATCCCGCATCAAAGTCAACTTGCGGTAATCGAGAGGCGAGTAGCCGCAGCACTTTTTGAATTGCTGGGCAAAATAAGAAAAATGAGAGAACCCGACTGCTTCCGCGACCGCGCTGATCTTCAAGTTTGTTTGGGAAAGCAGACATTTCGCTTCCTCCATCCGGACGTTCAAAATATACTCCGACAAGGAATACCCCGTTTCTCTGCGAAAAATACGGGAGACGTAACCTGCGTTCACATGAACGATCCCTGCGATCGTATCACGGGTAATCTCTTCATGGAAATGCTCTTGAATCCATTGCTTGATCTTCATGACCGCAACGGAATCATCCTTGCTATACGCTTTAAAATAGGACACGCACGTCCGTATTACCTTATCGCACCACCCCACAAATTGATGAACGGAGCGCCTGGCGGCCGGGGCGGAAAGCAAATCTTCGTCCGGATAGATAGCGGAGATGGAAATTGTTTTTTTATGCGCGGCCGTATAAACCATATGGAGGATAGTATAGTACAACGATTCCAGCATTTCCGGATGTAAATCTTGCTCCCGACTCCAATGGTTGATCGTTTTTCTGATTTCCTCCATTAGAAGCCCCTCTTCTCCCGCTTCCAGCAAAGCAGACCACTGTGATGTAGGAAACTGACGGAACGCCCCCTTCAGAAGCTGAGGCGATCCTTCACGCAAGGAAACGACTTGATTCGATGCCGACACACTATCCCGTTCCAGCTTGACGAGCCGCCTATAGACTTCTGCCAAATCGGGAACCAGTGTCCATTCGCCGATATAACAGGACAAGCTGCATTTGAAATACCATATGCATGATTGGATGTATTCCCGGCACTTTCTCTTGATCTGCTCGTCGAAGTGATACGGATCATCCTGTTGATATGCATCGAGATGAATCAATACGACATTGTGGCCATCCAGGCTCTGTACGGCAGTGCCGCTCCCATCGTCCAGAATGATCTCCTGAGCAGCCTTGCGCAATGCATACTCCATAATCTCCTCATCCCTCAGGCTGAATTCTTCTTTCCAGCGTTCCACGCTGATGAGAATGGGAAGAATCGTTCCACCTGCTTGGACGGGAATTTCGTAGAGCTGAAACATCGCATCCAGCTTCTCCGGTTCTAATCTGCACCTCTCTGACAGCAAATCCTGCCATATACGCTCCGACATAGAGGGAATCTGATCTTCCCATAAGCGTACGTATTTATTGTAGGTTTCCCGAAACGCTTCATTTTCTTTGCGCTGCTCCAGCTTCCGTATCATTTCCTTCACGACAGACAGCAATTTATCAAGCTCAATCGGCTTCAAGATATAGTCGTGAATCCCGAGATGAACGGCTTTCTGCGCATACGAAAAATCGGCATACCCGGTCAGAAATACCGACTCCAAGCCGGGATGGTTGTTCACGGCCCACTCCATCAACTCAATGCCGCTTCGCCCCGGCATTTCGATATCCGTAATCATGCAATCAACCGGTTCGCGGTTCAGGATTTCGATCGCCTGCTTGGTGCTGTATGCTTTGTAGACAACAGAAACACCGACACTGGACCAGTCGATTCCTTCAGCAATTGCTTGTACCGCTAATTTCTCGTCGTCAACCACCAGCATCCGATACAATCAAGACATCCCCTTTTCCTGATGATTGTTGCAAACGTTAGGGATCTCCAGGGTCACAGCCGCTCCCTGAGGCTGCCTATTGGTAAAACGGATAGCCACTTCTTCTCCGAAATGCATCCGCAAGCGATGATAGACGTTCCAAATGCCCACACTTTCTCCTTGCCTGTCAAAGTATTCTCCGGTTTGCAGCCGTCTTAGCTTCTGTTCCTCAAAACCCTCTCCGTCGTCGAATACTGCAATGAATATTTTCCGCTCCGCCGTATCTGCGTCCATTCTCACTTCAATGGAGATATGAAGAACCGCTTCTTCGCCCTGGAAACCGTGAATCAACGTATTCTCTACGAATGGCTGAATGGTTAGCGGCGGGATCTCGACATCTTCAAGCTGTTTCGGAAGCAGTACCTGATAGAATAGTTGATCCGGAAACCGCAGCCTCTGAATTTCCAGATAATTGGCGATATGGGTGCACTCCTCCTTCAGTGTAACGATCTGACGGTCGGTTCGGATCGTAAAACGGAAGTAATCGGCCAGATGAATCGCCAATTTTTGTACGGTGGCATGATCCTTCAGCACCGCCAAACTATAGATGATATTCAGGGTATTCAAATAAAAGTGGGGTTTGATTTGACTTTGCAAATGCTTGAACTCGGCTTTTTGCACCCTCAATTTCTCTTCGTACATGCCGATTGTTAAGCCTTCGATTTCGGAAGCCATATGATTGAATGTCTTGATCAAATAGGCGATTTCCCATTGTGCGGGAACCGGGAGACGAATCCTCAAATTTCCCTGGCCGATCATTCGCATCCCTTTCAGCAAGGAGCTGATCGGTTTAATTAACACACGCTGCAAAATCATAACAAAAATGAAAATGAGAAGAAGGACAATGAACGGAATCGAATAAATCGCCCGTTGAAAAAAAGGCAAGTTCAAGAGCAAATCTTGTTCCGGGATCAACAGCAGCATCCATATGGAAGACTGGGTGTACGGATGCACCATGTATATATAGCTTGCTGCACTTTTGTCATAAATCGTTCCATATTGTCCGTTTTTTTCGTTCCCCGGGTTCAACAATGGATCGGGAAAATCATTTACGCTTTTCGAAGTGAGTACTCGTCCCTCATCGGATACCAGCAAAAATTTGCCTGACTCGCCGAAATTCAAATTTTTCACCGGCTCCATGAACCTGGATTCCGGAATCCAGGCTCCTACATACATTCCGCTCGATCGGACGATACGAATCAGGCCCGATTCCGTGCCGGTGCTAACCCAGCGCCATCGGTCGCCCGTTTCAGACGTGTTCACTAAGCTGCGGATCAACGCATTTCGTTCGCGCCCCCGATTCGTATCGTACGATTCGTAATACGAAATCAGATCATCATTGTCAGCGTTATATGCAAAGAACGAATCGACCAGATTGTATAGTCCGTGATCCGCATCGAATTTATGCATCAGCATGATTCGAGAGAAGATATAGTCCTCGGATTGTTCGGGGAAAATGGCAAGGGTTTTGACATAAGTATCGTTAGCAGCGAGCTTGTACAAGTAGGAGTCGATATCGCTTAAGGATTTGTCCATTGAGCGAGTGTGCAGGGACAACAATTGCAGGTTGGATTGGGCGACTTGCGTGCGAACCACTTCCATCGCGTAGTAATTGCTGTAGTACAAAAAGATCGCCAGAGGCGCAATTACGGAAAGAAACCCAAATATGAGTTTGGTTCGCAATGAGAAGCTGAAGGCCAAGATTATCCCTCCGTCTGTTTGAGACAGACTTTACCCATCTCTCATTTTAATAAACAGAATGATTAATTCGTCAATTGCTTCACTTAAGGCTAACACTTCTGGATTCTGAAGGTCATAATTGTTATTATTAGCAATCCTGTTAAGCTTTTGCCGAAGTTCATACAGCATTGTAGCTAGCGACTCAGAATCTTCCATAAGAACATCCCTTTTCTCCTCTCCCTCAGATGGCCGTCGGCTTCGGGACGAACCTGCCGTTACTGCCGAGAAGCTGAACCGCGGGCAAGGCGCCGGTATGTAGTGTACCCACCGCCCACCTATCACGCGGATCTCACACAACATATTCCACTGCAGCACCATCATCATCGACATAGGTAATCGTAGACGTATTGGTTCGCAAATCCACAGACAGATGACAAGTCTTATATCCCTTCCTCCAGGAGAGGGAGATTTCTTGCTCAGCCGAATCCCGTACCTCAAAAGTCCCGTTAAACGCATCGTACTCATTGCGGAAGCGGATAAGCTTCAACAATCGTTGAACAACGCCTTTCTGCAAGGATTGTTCGATTTCGTCTAGACTGAAGTTGTGGCGGTTGATTTCACGGCCTTCGCCGGTCCGTTTTACATTCTCAACATCGTTTTCCCCTGCCAGTAATCCAACGTAATACACTTGAGGGATGCCCGGCGTGAAAAATTGAATCGCTCTTGCCGCTAGATAAGCATCATCATCGCAATTCAGCACGGAGTAATACGAGCACCGGATTTGATGAACATCGAATCCATCCTCGGCCTTATGCTCATCCGAAATAATGAGGCTGAGATTCGCCCCTCTCTCCAAGCAAACGTCTACTAGTTTTCTTGCCTCTTTCGTATCGATGAGGTCGTCTAGATCCGGCTTTACCGGAATTCCGTCATGACAGTCTAGCATCGTGAATTGCTTGGCAGGACGAGTCTTTATATATTGACGCAGATCTGTGCTTGACTTATTGAGCAGCGCATCAAGAATTCGATAAGGCAAAATAAAGTCATAGATCCAGCAGCCGTGATCGGCCAACTTGTATTGGATCGAATAGTGGGAATGAACCTCCGGCAGAAGCTCGATATCGAGTGATTGCGCCAGCTCCATGATCCAATCGAGGAACTCGTAGATGTCCGGCTCCACAAAGAAACAGCTCGTTCCAAGTTTCTTAATGACGTAGCCAACCGCATCCAATCTGACTATCTTTACATTCTGCTTCTTGAAATTCAGGAAAAACTCCGTAAACAGCTGCCTTACCTTCGGCGAATGAATATCCAAATCGATCTGTTCCGAAGGATCCGTCTTGCCGAATGTGGTCCATACCTGTTCTTCCTCGCCGGTTACTTTTATCGTATAAGTTGAGTAGGGCAAAGGGCGGCGCAGGAACATTTTCACAATGTCCTCTTGAACCGGCTTCCCGGCTTCCCAGAGCTTATCCAACGTAATAAAAAAATCAGCATACTCCGATTGTCGTCCTTTCTGCAGAAAGTCCTGAAAATAAGGAGATTGCCTGGAGATGTGGTTCACCATTAAATCGACCAGTACATCGAAGCGCTCGCCGATTGCCCGGATGTCGTCCCAGGTTCCGAAGCTCGGTTCGATTTCCAAATAAGTCAGCGGCGCAAAGCCCCGATCCCCTGAAGACGGAAACGGCGGCAAAATATGAATTCCGCCTTTGAAAATATCGGAAAAATAGGTCTTGAGAACGTGGTGGAGCGTCTTTAAATTTCCTCCCATGGAATCGGGATAGGTAATGAGCTGAACTTGATTTTTTACAGCCATTTCTCTTGAGCCTCCTATAATCCGTAGATCTCTTTGATCCGTTCAAGCTTAGGCAAATCCACAACGGCACCGGTGAATTTCAGCTTATATGCGCTAACCGCAAACCCGAGAGTTAGTGCTTCCTTTACCGTGCAGCCTTGAACCAATGCGGCGTAAAATCCCGACCAAAACGCGTCTCCTGCACCTGTCGTATCCACAACCTCGGTAGCCAGCGTGTCGAACGTCAGCATCTCTGTACCATTGGAGACGATCGCCCCGTCCTTGCCAAGGGTCATAATAACCAGTTTAGCACCAAGCTGCAGGAACTTCTCGATTTGCCTCTCGGGCGTATCTGCCCCAAACAATCTCTCGGCATCGTCCTCTGACGGCTTGATGATATCCACCCTGCCGATGAGTTTTTTGACATATTCTACTCCATCTTCGTCTTTGCTCCAAATCATCGGATGATAATTCGGATCGAAGCAAACCAATAAGCCCATCTTTCTGGTTTCCTCAAGCACACGCTCTATGGTGAGGCGTACCGGCATCATGGAAACCGGCCAGCTGGAAAAATGGACGATCTTGGAATTGCTGAGTGCCCGCTCCAGCTCAGGGGTAAACGTCAAATGATAGTCAGCACCCCGGTAAAAAATCGGTACCGGACTGGAGGTGCTCTTCGTCAGCACAACCATGCTTGTGGATGGCTCCACCCTCTGCACATAGCTCGTATCCATGTCGGCCTGCTGCAGCTGGTTTATGAGGTAGCTTCCCAATCCATCCTGTCCTACCGCCAAAACGACTAGAGAATGAATTCCTAATTTTTTGACATTCATCGCAATATTGGAAGGCGACCCGCCGAAAAACCTATTGTAAGTGTTGCAATGATAATCATGATCATATTCTGAAGCGATCATATCGATGAGGAGCTCTCCAACAGTCAAAAGATCATTGATTTTGTTGTTGGGTAATTCTACTTTCGATGAAAATTCAAACACCCTACTCCCCTCCAATCCCTCAGTTGGGCTTATTCGTCTAGTAAAACTTGAATACAAACCGGTCCGTCCAAGTCTTTACAATCAATACGGTAGAGCTGTGTATTTGCCGTTGTACCGATTGGAATCTTGTTTCCATCCACTTCAGCAAATAACGGCTTTCTCGCGGATACAAAGGAGAACTCGCCGCCCTCTTCAAGGAAAAACGATATTCGGGATGAGTCTCGATGTACGCCTTTTATGGTTTTAGGTGAAATATACTTATTCGTTAGTCCTATAGGAGCTACGCCATGTTCAAGAGGAACAATTACGTATAATTTCAAGTGTTGTTCTTCTATAATGAAATTAATTTTTTCTGTTTTGGATACAATAAAACAGTTTTTGGAGAAATATTCATAAACAGCAAAGGATTCACCAACAATCCCGTTCACATCTGACGGACTTATAGAACTATGAATCGGACTTTTATCAGAACTGATATGGAAGGCCGCGATAACTCCCGACTCGCCGCAGCGGTTCCATATTTTTAGTGCTGCATTTTCTTGGGCAGGGTTTACTGTCAAGCAATCCAACGTAGGCATCCCGGGCATATCACACCGCAAAATTCTTCCCTTGTCATCAATCAGCGGCCATAATACTTGTGGGTTTGTGGCATGAGGAGGATCGCTGAAATATACTGGTCCTCCGCTTACCGCTCTAAGAAGCGCATGTCTCTCCGCATCCTGATGGACGGTCCAGAACATATCCCAGTCGCCCCAGTAGAGCTGCCCATGGTAATAAGAATTATAAACATTTTGCAAGGCATGCTCGGCAAAGTTGTCGGGGTTTTGCGGAACAAAGTCATCGCTGTTGCGGCTAATGGATGTTGCAGGTCGATTCCACATATTTTCCGTTGCCATACCCATACAATTGATCATTTGATTATGAAAATGGATTCCTGCCGACGCTTCTAATGCAAGATGCCCCCCTCTTGCCGCTTGGCCGATCGACATATGATATTTGGAGAAATTCGCCAATGCACTTTGACCATCGACCTTGATCATGCTGATTCCCTGATCTTCCAAGAATTTATGGAATTCGTTCCAGAAACCGAACCCGTTCATATTACAGGCCGGGATGAGCGTCCCGCTATTTAAAGCCATCAGGTATTCTCTGTACTTCTCAGCTAATTTGCTTTCCGGGTGAATTCCGCCCCAATATCCTGCGATCGTATGCCATACTCCAACGGAATCAATATCCAGGTCTTTTAATTTCTTTACAACGGATGACAATCCATTAGGAAATTTTGTTTGATCAGCCTGAAAGGAAACTAACTTTTTATCTTTAATATCCAACCACCCGTCATCAATCATCACCCAACGTACGGGAAGCCGGTATTTTTTAAATTCATAGCACTTTTGAACAATGCCGTCTTCTGTCACATTTTGATAGAAGGCATCCCAACTGCACCAACCTAAATATTCCAGTTTCTCTGGATACTGTTTTTCACAAAGTGCAGGACGGTATTGCAGTTCCTTTCTGGCGGCTTCCGTTGTTCTCTCAACTAGCTCAAAAGGATCCTGGTGAATGCCCAGCACAAGAGCCGCGGAATGGATTTGAGCAAATCCTCCGGTATTGGGAGACAGGATTACTTGCACGCCGCCATCCCCAGTACCTCTTAGTTCTGTTTTGCAATCGGAATCGCATAATGGCAATAGCTGTATATACGACGCTTCACGCTTGATTAACAATTGCTGAGTTCGGCCGGGAAGACTGGAGAGTCCTACCGTATGCGGCCTGGTCCACCAGTCGTTAAAGCGATAGTGACCTAGCACGCCTGTTACGCCCGGAAACTTTTCAAAGGTAACGACAATACTGTTATTGCTGCTAAAGTAACGGAGTTCTTCAAACAACTTTGGATTTTCGATTGTGGCCGCAACGGACAATGTGGTGATATGATCCTCGGCAGTTAAAACAAGTTTGGCAGCAAGTCCTGCTTCACTATTTCGAAACTCGCACTCCGTAATTGTCTTACTATGTTGTTCCTGTTCTTGCTTTATCTCCATACTAACGAAATCAAGCGAGTATGAAGCAGAGTCATCCAAGGTGAAAGTTAACCTGAGCCCATCGGCTATTATTTCCTGTTCATGCACCAAATTGAGACTTTGATCTTTCTGAATCAAGGACATCATACAATATCCACTCCTTTAATTTTTTCTCTCTAAATAGCTTTCTATTACTTGATTGCCCCTTGCATGACTCCCTTGATGATAAACCGCTGTCCGAACAAATAGGCAATCAGAATAGGCATAGTGGTAATTAAGATTGCGGGAATTAGAAGCTCCCAGTTGTTCATGTAAGTTCCGTTAAAGACCTTCATCTTCATCTGCACCGGCATCGTAAAATGCTTTTTATCCGTTAAGATGAGAGATGGCAGCAGATAGTCATTCCAGATCCATATTACATTCAACACAGCGATCGTCATGGAAGTCGGCGCGAGAATGGGCAAGACAACCTGCACGAAGGTTTGCCTGCGGGTGCAGCCGTCTATAAGCGAAGCTTCTTCCAATTCGAGGGGAATCGACTTTACGAATCCATGATAAATAAATACCGATAATGCACTCCCGAACCCTATATACAGAATAATTAATAAGGTTGTCGGCGCCACCTGTATCAACAATTTGGCGCCATAAATATACATGAGCGGAATCATAATCGATCGGAACGGAATAATCATGGAAGCGACTAAGAGCGCAAACAAGATTTTATTGAAATGGTTTGAAACTCTTACCATGTAATAAGCGGCCATAGCAGAAAAAATGATGATACCGACAACACTTACTACAGTAATGAGTAATGTATTTTTAAAGGATGTCACAAAATTCATTTTTTGAATGACTTCGTTATACTGGTCGAAACTTATAGATTTCGGAAACGAAAAAGGATTCTCAAGAATTTCTCCATTTCGCTTGAAAGAGTTTACGACAACGAGAAAAAATGGAAAAACAAAGGATGCAAATCCTATAATCAAAAATAAATATGTAAAGTTACGGAAGTGATTCTACGAGTGTCCATTATGCCTGAACCTCCATTTTCTTGCTGAAATATACCTACACCCCTATTACAAGGGTTACAACAGCAAAGAGGATGATCGCTTCCGCTTGTCCTACTCTGTAGTTATTTTCTATAAATGCTTTTCGTACGACATGCATGGAAACCATCATCGTGCTGTTGAATGGCCCCCTTCCGTTAGAGAAAAATTGATATCGTAGACCATGAAAGCATTTTTCAAAGTTAAGAATATGGTAACTACGAAGGAAGGAATCATCATCGGTATGATCATGTTGATCAATCTGCGCCAAGCATTAGCGCCGTCTATTGTTGCCGCTTCAATAATATCTTTAGGGACGCTGGTCAATCCGGCAATGAAAATGATCATCATATATCCGGCCGATTGCCAGATGGTGACAATAACTAAGGCCCAAAACGCCAAATGTTCATCGCCTAACCATCCCAAACGGAACAAATCAATCCCCATCTTTGCTCCAATGCTCGGCAATGACTGAACAAAGATGAATTTCCAAATATAACCCAGAACCAAGCCGCCAATGAGATTGGGCGAAAAGATGGCGGTTCTAAAAAAATTCTGACCTCTGATTCCCGACGTGACCAATAAGGCTAAAACAAATCCCAACACGTTTACAAAAACTACTGTGGCTGCAACAAATTTAATCGTTAACCCCCTTCATTCACTTTTTATCGCCTATTTTTTTGCACCTTTAGCAAGATTCACATTGGAGCTTTCGCGTACGATCAATTTTGTTGGCAACATTACTTTCAAAGGTATTTCTCTTCCTTTTATTTTCTCCAAGAGAAGGTTAATTGCCGTCCGTCCCATTTGCTCTGCATGTACCTTTACGGTAGTTAATGGCGGTTGAAAATAAGCGGCTAATTCCGTGTCATCAAAACCAACCACGGCTACTTCCTGTGGAATTTTAATTGCCGATTCGTGCAATGCCCTCATTGCACCAAAGGCCATGGGGTCATTGGCGATAAAAAAAACTGTAGGCAGATTTCCTTTTTGAATAGCTTTCTGCATTAATTCATATCCGCTTGCTGAATTCCATTCCCCTAAATAAATAAGTTCTTCGTTAAAGAACCCATAATTTTTCATAGTTTCTTCATAAACACGAAATCGAATCTCTTTTTCTTCAGCCCCTTTTCGGAACCCTGAATTTGGGGTGTAGTCCTTACCCCCGATAAAACTGATTCGTGTATGTCCGATCTCTATCAAATACTTCATCACCTGCTCCGCGCCAGATTCTATATCTGAAATCACGCTATCGTACTTTTGAGGATCCGGAGCCAGATTATTAACAAAAACAAGATTATCTTTGGAATACACGGTATTTAAGTCGTCTTCAGAAATTTTACCGACAACGATCAGTCCATCTAAGTGATCCATAGAGTTGTCTAATTCTTGCGGATTCATTCGAACGACCTTTGCAAATTCTAACCCGATTTCCTTTAATTGTTTCTCAATCCCTTCCCGGATCATGGAAAAGTAAGGGTCTTCCCGCTCATCTTCAACAGAACACCACAGCAACAAACCGATCTGCGACATTTTTTCTTTTTTAACTTTTTTACTTGGAATTTTCTTTTGAATTTTATATCCTAATTCACTTGCGACGTTGATGATTCGCTCCTTGGTTTTTTTTGAAACCGATAGTGTCGCATCCTCATTTAGAACCCTCGAAACCGTCGCAATAGACACTTCCGCAGCTTTTGCAATATCAGTTATAGTGGCCAATGGCAGCCACCTCCTTTTAGTAAAAATTTATTCATTTTAGTTAAAACGAGATTAGCATGGACACACCCTGGTGTCAACACAAAGCAATGGAATTTATGGTTAAACATGCTTATTAAGATTCAAAGCTGCCCTCTACAACAAACCAAAACTTACTTATTTTTATCTCATTTTTAGTAAAAACTATTGATTTTACTTTAAAAACTTAAAGTCGGGGAAAATGGCGAGGATGAATTACAACGTCAATTATATAGAATCCGACTGATCTCGTAGCGATTTTTACGGAATTGGTTTGGGGTAATGCCTATTCGCTTTTTAAAGACCTTACTAAAATAGTTGGCGCAGGAAAATCCCACCTTTTTCGCAATGCTCTCCAAATTGTCATCGGTGCTACTGAGCAGCTTCTCGGATTTTTCAATCCTTACCTCCGTCAAATAATCTGTTGGCGATATGCCAAGTTTTTTGTCGAATTCCCTTGTCAGATGGAATTTGGATAAGCCTGCAGCCTCCGCCATCTCTTTTAACCCGATAGGTTCGGCATAATGCGCATCGATGAATTGTTTGCAAAGCTCAATTTTACTCGGCAATTGTTTACTCATTTGGATTTTTTGAGAGTAACTGAGCAGCTCCATGACAAACTGGTAGGCATAGCTGGAACATTGATACATGCTGTGACTTTCTTCTTCTCTCACCGACCATTCATAGATCTTCCATGCTAATTGCAATAGGAATGAGTCGGGTAGAATCGAGACGACATAGCCTGTATTGTTCAGCAACTGTCGCCAATAGGGCGAAGCTTCTTTCGAAAATTCCAAAAACAGCACCTCCCAGTTGTCTGAATAAGGGGGAAGACGGTAACAGTGATCGCTTGGAATTTCAATGATGAAGGCATCTCCGGCTTTAAGCTGATAGGTTCTTCCTTTTACTTCGAGCTCCCCTTGACCGCTCACGGTGTATTGGAACAAAAAATGTTCATCCTGTCGTTTACTTCCCTGCCAAACATATTGATGGGACGTGTTCGATTCCCAACCGATTCCTTTCAGCATGAGCAGGGGCAAATTCGTCTCGAATTTAAAGGAGACGGAAGTACGAGGCAAGCGTGACAGCAATATATTACCTCCTTTGTGTTTATTTTATTCTTGATAATTATAAAAACAGGTCATATCATTAAGTATAAAGCTGATCCCTATTCATTGAAAGTGCTTTTATAAAAGTAGAGTAACAGCAATATATTATAGTTTGTTATATAACTTCCGAAAATACTGTGAACCTTCGCATCGGCTAAGGAAGAAAATTTCTTGAAGGTGGGCTAGATATGTAGGGTGATTAAGGTATTCTGGAACAATCTGAAAGGAGGAGGGGGCCAGGCTCATATGGTAAGCACAAGCAAGAAAAGCTCCCCCAAAAATAAGATAGAGGGAGCCTAAGAAAATCAATCCATTTTAAGTTTACATGAATCGTTTTACAACGGTCAAAGTATTACTATTTTGAGTTTTTCATTTGAAGGAGGCATACGATCGATGAAAAAAATATTATCGCTTTCGTCAGTTCTAATTCTTTGCGCAACTTTAGCCATCACTGGCTGCAGCAGCAAACCCAATTCTGCAAACGATTCCAAATCAAATTCTCCAACAGCCTCGGATAAACCGGTCAAGTTGACGATGTATACGACATCAGGCGACAAACCGTTGCAAGCTGTTTTCCAGAGGATTTTGAACGATTATACCAAACAGCATCCGAATGTGACCATCGAACTTCAAAATCCGAGTGATTATGAGAGTCTGATGAAGATGAAAATGGCTTCGAATGACCTCCCGGACTTATTCGATACACATGGCTGGGCGCAAATTCGTTACGGCAAGTTTTTGGCGGATCTGTCCAAAGAGCCTTGGGCGGCGAACATTGAAGATTCCATGAAGCCCATCGTAACGGATAAGGTCGGTAAAGTTTACGTTTTGCCGCTTAATGCTGCTAAAGATGGCATTACCTACAACAAAGACATTCTGGACAAATATAATATTGCCGTACCAAAAACGATGGATGAGTTGATTGCGGCAGGCGAGAAAATAAAGAGCGAGAGCAAAGGGCAAGTGACGCCTTTCTTCCTCTCTGCAGCCGACGCCGGTACAATGGCCCAATATCTTGACGAATTCGCGACTTCCCAATTGATCAGCCCTAAGAACAATGAAGCCGAAAGCTTACTGAACGGCACTTTCGATTGGACGAAATGGACGCCGCTTGCGAAAAATCTCAAAGAACTCTTTGACAAGAAGCTGATGCCTGAAGATGTAATGAGCTTGAAAGAAACCGAGCGGATTTCCTTGTTCGCTCAAGGCAAGTTTGCGTTCAACGTGGGCGGACCGGGCTTCGTTCCCGATGCGCTCAAGATCAATCCGAACGTACATTACGGAATTATGCCGGTGCCGTCCATAGTGCCCGGAGACGAACCAACCTTCTCCGGCGGCGAACGATTTACTCTCGGTGCATGGAAGGACGGCAAAAACGTAGAAATCTCGAAAGATGTCATCCGTGAATTCGCAAAACCGGCTAATTTGAAGGAAATTGCCGAAGTATCAGGCACTCCTGCAGGAATGAAAGATATCAATCCGGACTTGGGAATTTTCACCGAGTACTATAACAAATACAAGGACATTCGCGTATTCCCGTACTTCGACCGCGTCTATTTGCCAAGCGGCACGTGGGACGTCCTTCAGACGCTTTCCGCCCAGCTAATTAGCGGGAAGATTACACCGGAACAGTATTCGGAGAAAATGAAAACGGAAGTCGCGCGCTTGAAACCTCAACAAAAATAAGTGAAAAAAAGCTCTAGGGGGCTGCTGGCGAGCCCCCTAGACTCTCATCGAAAGGATGTCGATTATGCGCATATCCCGGAATTCGCCGATGTGGCTCAATTTGATGTACGTTCCGGCCTTGCTTTTGTTTGCGACGTTTATCGTATATCCATTTTTGAACGGTCTCAAAATTTCATTCACGAATTGGGACGGATTTTCGCAGGATTATAACTGGATAGGCCTTGACAATTACAAACGTTTATTTCAAGACGAGAATATTGGGCTTGTGCTGAAGAACACCTTTATTTACGGTATCGGCAGTACTTTGCTGCAGAATATAGTCGGACTGCTGTATGCGCTCCTGCTCAATCAGCAAATCAAAACAAGAGGAATCACCCGAACGATTGTCTACTTGCCTGTTATCATTAGTCCGCTTATCATGGGCTACATCACGTACTTCATTTTTCAGTATCGCGGGGGCGCTTTAAATGATCTGATCATGCTCTTTGCGGATAAACCGGTCAATCTGCTAGGGGAACCTGCCATCAATGTTTGGATTATCACTTTTGTGAATACCTACCAATATGTAGGGGTGGCGATGATCATCTTTTTGGCCGGTTTGCAATCGATATCCAAGGAGTATTATGAGGCATCCGCTATCGACGGGGCTACGACTTGGCAGAAATTCATCAATGTGACGCTGCCGCTGCTCGCGCCGTCCATTACGATTAATATCTTGGTCAATCTTATCGGCGGACTCCAGCTGTTCGACGTGATTGCCGCCCTGACGAAAGGCGGCCCCGGTTACGCATCGCAATCGTTGTCCTACCTCATGTACAAAACATACTTCAGCTCGCAGGACGCCGGTTATGCCGCAACTCTCGGCAATTTAATGTTCGTGATCATCAGTGTCATCAGCTTCGTATCGCTATCCGCTTTGCGTAAAAGGGAGGTCCAGGCATGAAACCCAAGAACAAATTGGCAACGGCGCTGGCGCTTATTATCTCCTTAATTCATATCGTACCGTTTTATTTATTGATCACGACATCGCTGAAACCGAAGACCGATATAAGCTCCAAATGGCTGCTGCCTAAAAGCATCGATTGGAGCAATTTCACGATTGCGTGGGAACAGGCCCAGTTGGGTCAGGCATTCATAAACAACACCATCATTACCGTTTTTTCGCTGATTTTAATTATTATCGTTGGAGCTTGCGCAGCGTACCCCCTGTCCCGCTACCAAACGAAGCTCAACAAAACGGTATACATGGTGTTCCTTTCCGCGTTGATCCTCCCAGGGCTGACGATTTTGGTTCCCCTGTACCGGATGATGATCGATATTCACGCCATGAATACGTATTGGGGCGTCATTTTACTGCAACTGACTTTCAGTTTGCCCATGACGATTTTCCTCTATACCGGGTTTATCGGCACGATTCCGCGTGAGCTGGACGAGGCGGCGATGATCGACGGCATGGGGCGTTTGCATCTGTTTTTCCGTATCATCCTGCCTCTGCTGAAGCCGATCACGGCAACCGTGACCATTATGACAGGGGTCGGGATATGGAACGATTACCGCTTCTCGTTGTTTTTCATGCAGAAGGCTGAGATGCATACCGTTACCGTCGGACTTGCCTCGTTCTTCAGCAATAACACAGATAATGTCGGTTGGGTGGCCGCCGGATCGCTTATTGCCGCGCTTCCGCTCATCCTGTTGTACTTGTTCCTGCAGCGTTTTTTCATCACTGGACTGGCTTCGGGAGCTGTGAAGGGCTAGTATACGGATATTTTTTATAGAAAAAACAGGAGGATTCATCGGATATGGGAGTAAGGTTTGATGAACAAAACAAAATGTTTCACCTGCAAGCAGGAGATACCAGCTACGTCATGCAAATCATTCGGGACGGTTATGTTGCGCACTTGTATTGGGGACGGAAGGTCAAGGAGTATCGGAATTCCAATTACCTCCAGTATCTCGACCGCGGATTTTCCGGAAATCCGTATCAACATAAAGATGATAGAACCTTTTCACTGGATACGCTGCCCCAAGAGTATCCGGCATACGGGAGTACAGATTACAGGAAGCCAGCCTATCAAGTCCAGCTTGATAACGGTTCGACCGTGACCGATTTAAGATATTATGCCCATTCCATCTATAAAGGCAAGCGTCCATTGGAGGGCCTTCCTTCCACATACGTGGAAAGCGAGAACGAAGCTGAATCTCTTGAGTTAATCATGACCGATGCTGTGTCAGGCTTGAAAGTTGTTTTAACTTATACCGTATTTGAACAGCTGAATGTGATAAGCCGATCCGTGCGATTCGTCAATGAAGGGACGGCAACCATCAAGCTATTGAGCGCCTTGAGTATGTGTGTTGATTTTCGGGATGCCGAGTTTGACTTCTTACATCTCTACGGGGCTCACATAAAAGAACGCTATATAGAGCGGCGCCCCCTGCGTCATGGAATTCAGTCGATCGAAAGTACGAGAGGAGCCAGCTCTCATCAACATAATCCGTTTATTGCCCTATTAAGAAGAGGAACGACGGAAGATACAGGGGAAGTATATGCCTTTAATTTTGTGTACAGCGGGAATTTCCTGGCACAAGCGGAAGTGGATCAATTCAACCATACACGGGTTACGCTTGGAATCAATCCGTTCGATTTCAGCTGGAAACTGGATGCGGGAGAATCGTTCCAAACACCCGAAGCCGTGCTGGTCTATTCGTCGGAAGGCTTGGGGGGCATGTCCAGGACATTCCATCAGCTGTACCGAAACCGTTTGGTCAGGGGCAGTCATCGAAATCAGGAGCGTCCGATTCTGGTGAATAACTGGGAAGCGACTTATTTTGATTTTAATGCCGAGAAAATATTGGATATTGCCAGTGTCGGGCGGGAACTTGGAATTGAGCTGTTTGTTCTCGATGACGGCTGGTTCGGCAAAAGGGACGACGATTTAAGTTCTTTGGGAGACTGGTTTGTGAACCGCATGAAGCTCCCGAAGGGTTTGACGGATTTGGCCAACCGCGTGCGGGATATGGGTTTGCAGTTTGGTCTTTGGTTTGAACCGGAGATGATCTCCGTGGATAGCGAGCTGTACCGCAAGCATCCGGATTGGTGCCTTCATGTGCCGAACCGCGACTCTTCGGAAGCCCGGAATCAACTCATCCTCGACTATTCCAGAGAAGACGTATGCAATGAGGTCATCCGGATGCTGACCAAAATATTGGCTAGCGCCCCGATTTCGTATGTGAAATGGGATATGAACCGCCATATGACCGAAATCGGGTCGGCCACACTTCCCCCGGACAGACAAAGAGAAACGGCACACCGTTATATGTTAGGGTTATACCGCGTCATGGAGACGATCACCTCGTCGTTTCCGGACATCTTATTTGAAAGTTGTTCTGGTGGCGGCGGGCGGTTTGATCCGGGAATGCTCTATTACATGCCTCAGACATGGACCAGCGATAACACCGATGCCGTTTCGCGTTTGAAAATTCAATACGGAACAAGTCTGGTCTATCCGGTTGTATCCATGGGGGCGCACGTCTCGGCTGTTCCGAACCATCAGGTCCATCGCATGACTTCTCTGGAAATGCGCGGTCATGTGGCGATGTCGGGTAATCTAGGCTACGAGCTGGATTTAACAAAACTGACGAATGAAGAGAAGGATATGGTGAAGCGGCAGGTTGCCACGTACAAACAATGGAGACAACTTGTTCAGTTTGGCGACTTTTACCGGCTGCTTTGCCCGTTTGAAGGCAACAATACTGCTTGGGCATTTGTGAATCGGGAAAAAACAGAAGCAATTGTGTTTTATTTCCGGGTACTGGCGGAACCGAATGCGCCGTTTGAAAGTTTCAAAGTCAAAGGGCTGGATGCAGACAAAGCGTACAAAGTAATAGGAACGAACGAAGTGTTTGGCGGAGACGAGCTGGCCTATGCCGGATTGAGTGTGCCGAACGAGCTGAAAGGTGATTTTCAAAGCTATGTATGGCGGTTAACAGCAATATAAAATTGTTATGTGTTCGTTTAGCATGAGGGCAAAGGGGGAACTGCAAGTACTAGCCGTCGGGGAACCTAGGGATATCAGATTTCCGCCTAACGACGAAAGCTTTACATTGCAGGATGAAAAAGCAATTTTGAAAAGTTATTGACCAGGTGGGCTAACACTTCTTGCGTTGCCCTCCCTGTAGGATTTCAAGCGCGCTAAGACCATGAGGTCCGGCGCGTTTTTTGTTTTCAAAAAAAGGAGGGCTTATCCCCCTTATTAACATTGATTTATAGATCACGCTCTTTATGCACTTATGAATTAAGCCAATAAGATGATCTAATCTTGAATTCCAATAATCTCGGCTTTTATTATCATTCTGAAAAGTTTCTAAAATGTATCTTTCTTGATATCAGTAATATCTCTGAATTGATTTAAATCTGATTTTTTAAAGAAGCCTCTGGCCGCAAATTCATCTAATGATCAGATAGCAGAGGAAAATGGCTGGTTCACAGAGGAATTAATTAAAGGGAAAGACAAAGTAACAATTGCATTTGACCCGCGAAATTGCAGTCAAATATTAATTCAGTTAAAGATGCTTCTATATTTTACTGTCAATTGACACCTAAATATCATGAGTATAAGAATTTATGTTTTGATGATGTCAAGTCAATCTTTAATTTGATTGTTTGATCGTTAATCTCATCATAAATTGATTTTTTATAACTCGAATCTTTTTTATGAAATTCTTTAATACTCATCCCAAGCTCCTGTGCAATATTGGATACTTGCACAGATATATTATTATCTAGTTTAAATCTAACGAGTTGTTTAATGTTTTGGATCTTTAGATGCATACGGTGATCACAGTCCTGCAGTACGATATCTTTAATCAAAGATTTAATTTCCCTTTATCACCACATAAATATAGCGAAGTTGCTTTTCAAGTCCGCATATATTATAAATCCTGTAAGAAAGTTTGTCGTGATTGTCATTGAGTCGCTTCACCTAATTTTCAATTCCGTCAAATCCGATGTGTTTGGGTTCAGTTTCTGTATTGGCAAATGCATTAACGATGTCTCTGATTTCGGTTTCCGAATAATCATTTACATTGCCTGCACGCCCATGTGCCAGATCTAAAGGAATGATTTTTCTCCCTGCCGCGTGTACTTCGGTCACCACGTATGTCCATCCGTCCACTGCTTCTTTACCGTAAATGATAGGTACATCCGCTTGATTGGAAGCATCAACGTGATTAACAACGGTGCCTTCCGTCTCAATCAGACAGTAGCGCTTTGACTTAAGCCCACCAACTCTTGGAGTTGCTGTAATCGTAATTCTTTGTCCTCCGATTTTGAAATGAAATTCAAAACATAAAACTCCTTCAAAGATAAATCATATTCCTTCAGCAGAGCTTGTTCCAGTTTGTCGGTTACATTGGAATAGATCTGTGCCAAGGACAACCATATATCTAAAAGGTCTTTTTTAGTTTGCATTTTTAGACCCCCCAATCTATATGAAATATTAGTGCATAGTATTTTCTATTGTATCAAGCTTATACAGAACGGTAAACCCATATCCACTTACTTGAGATCACGATTCTGACGTGCTAAGCCTTCTTTTATCGGTACAACTGAGCAATTCAGGTAGATCCGCAGCATCAAAAAGAACTACTGCCAAAAAATTGACGCTCCATTATGCGCAATATATCCACGAGACTTTTGTAAGCTTATGTGAATAAAAAACAACTCCGAACGTATTTCATTCGGAGTGATTCATTTCTATTGTGTAAATGTCGAAACCATAATATCAACTCTGGTCCCCTCCTTCCCTATAAACCAACCCTGAACATATTATACCATATATTGGTAGTAACATGAGTTCGGGAATGTAAACAGGATGAGTTCTTGTATCAACACTTGGATCCTGCCCGTTACTTTAAGAAAAAAGAGGAGCTGCATTGCTGCAAAGCTCCTCCACTATCGTTTCTCGTTAGCGTAAGTACATTATTTCACAATTTAATCTTCAGACAGGTGACATTTAAAGTTATAATTAGGATTTTTCCTAACTTCTTCTTTCTGAAGTTCATACATTGCTATTTTATAGGTTATTTCTTCCATGTGTTTTAAGCTTTCTTCAATTTTATTCTGCACTTCCAATTTATGCTGCATCAACATTTCTTTTCTTTGCAAGAAGGTAGTATTCCCCAATTCATAAAGATCCTTATATTCTTTTAATTTAGAAAGAGGCATTCCTGTCTCTTTGAGACAACGAATAAAAGAAATCCAATCTATATTTTGTTCGTTATAAACTCTACGACCTTTTTCATCACGAGATATATTTGTTAAAATCCCCTGCTCTTCATAAAATCTAAGCGTCTTTGCAGACACATTTAAATTCTCCACTACATATTTCATTGAATACAACATTTACTCGCCCCTAAGTTACAGTTACTGTAACTAAAATGATATCATAAAGGAGAATGAAAATTCAATAATACTATATATAATCATACGAAAATTAAAACTTGACTTCCTGTTACGTCAACCAAATATACTAAAGTAGAACTTGTAATAAGGGAGAGTTGCGATGGCTCAGAATAACGTATGGTAAAAATAGCAGCCAGACAAACTTTCAACATTAGAAGAATATTTAAGAGAGAGGTTAAGAAATGAATCAAAAATACAGTAGGTTATTTGAATCCTTCACATTCAGAAGCGGAATAACTATTAAGAATAGAATCGTTATGGCACCTATGACAACCTGGTCAGGTAATGACGACCTTACCATTTCGGATGACGAGGTAAAGTATTACAAACTAAGAGTAAATGGAGTAGGACTCGTCATTACAGGTTGTACTCATGTTACACCTAATGGGCAAGGTTTTACGAATGAATTTGCTGGATACAATGATGAATTTATTCCAAGTTTACGAAAATTAGCTGATGCAGCGAAAAGTGGAGGCTCCCCTGCGGTACTACAAATTTTTCATGCAGGTAATAAAGCCTTGCCTGAATTGGATGCAGTTAGTGCCAATGCAATGAAACCCGAGGTTACTGTTTTGGGTCCAAGTGCAGAAACAAGAGAGCTATCACATGAGGAAATCTTGTCGATTATTCGTGCTTTTGGCGACACAACGAGACGAGCGATTGAAGCAGGATTTGATGGCGTCGAAATTCATGGGGCTCATGGATTTTTAATTCAAAATTTCTGGTCGCCAGCGACCAATCAACGGACGGACCAATGGGGAGGAACACTTGAAAATCGCTTGCGTTTTCCATTGGCGATTATTGAAGAAATCAAAAAGGTAATTGAAACACATGCTACAAAGCCATTCATTTTAGGATATCGATTTTCCCCTGAAGAATCATCGAGGGAAGGCGGATTAACAATGGAAGATACATTTGAATTAATTGATCGCCTTATCAAGCAGAATTTAGACTATATCCATGCTTCATTAGATAATGTAGCTTCAAAACCGAAAAACAGCCAAGATGACAAAACACGGCTTGAATTGATTCTTGAAAGAGCAAATGACAAAGTACCTGTGATGGCTGCTGGTTCAATGAGAACCCCAGATGATGCGCTAAAACCTTTAGAATTAGGTTTACCGTTAATCGCGATAGGTCAGGCGTTAATTATGAATCCTCAATGGGTTGAAATGGTCACAAATGGACAAGAGGATAAAATCAATACGGAGTTGAAGGTTTCGAAGCTAAACCAGCTCGATATTCCTGAAAAACTCTGGAATGTAATTCAAGCATTACCGAGTTGGTTTGCGATAGCTAAAGAAGACACCGAAATAGTAAATAAATAAAAAAGTAATGAGGGAACTATGCATATCAAGTAAAGGGGCGCTCCTTGAAGTCGCCCCTTTTTTGTGTGTTTTATTCCACTAATCTGCCCGTTCGTATTATGAGGTCACCAGATATTTCTGGTCGACCTCATTTTTTTGAGGCCGTAAGATAGCGGTAGCCGGGGATCGAACGTATCTGCCCGTGGGACTTGGATCCCGAGAGCTATTCAGTTCATCCCCCCTACTTGTTCAACCATGGTTAGGCTGGTTGGGACATGAATCCCGTATCACATGCGATAGTGTGGAAGACAAGAAGGTTAGGGGTTGCCGGTGAAAATACTCAGGGAGTGATGTCATGAATCCAGTCATTGGTTTGGATGTATCCAAGGGAGAAAGCCATGCACAAGCATTTTTAGATCGTGGAGTACCTCATGGAAAGATCTTTAAGTTTAAGCATGATCTTGAAGGATTAGCGTCTTTTCTGAATTATTTGAGAGGGGTGGAATCCGCTGCAGGAATGCGTCCCTCCATTGTGATGGAAGCAACAGGTCATTATCATAGCCCTGTTGTTCAGTTTCTAGATGAGCATCAGTATCTGAATATCGTCATTAATCCTTTAATCTCACATAACGCCAAGAAAACCAATTTGCGACGATTGATGACGGATGCCGCTGATGCCCATCTTTTGGGAGCGTTGTTCTATAAAGAAGAGTTTGAACCCTACAAAAAGCGGGGTCAGCATCTCATGAATTTACGCTATCTAACACGCCAACATGAATCTTTAACGGGAATGTATGTCCAAGCTAAACTACAGTTTCAGGCTATTCTGGATCAAGTTTTTCCTGAATATCATGGCGTGTTTGGTGACCTTTATTCAAAGGTTTCCCTTCGATTTCTGGCTTTACACCCAACGTCTAAAGAGGTTCTGGAACTGGATGAGAAGGAGATTGCAGCAACAATCGGGCGCCTTACAGGACGTGGCAAATCGGCTTTATGGTGTCTAGAGCGCGCTCAAATCTTAGTAGCAGCAGCAAGGAGAAATCCCTTTAAGGAGACGGCTTTTCCAAGTCATCTGATCTCCATGCAGCTGCTCATCAAATTGCTTCTTCAATACCAAGACCATCTTGCAGACCTAAATAAATCGATAGAGGCCCTAGCTGAAGCGTTACTTGAATATGATTTAATCCAATCGATACCCGGGATTGGCACTAAAATTGCTGCAACAATTTTAGCTGAGATCGGGGAAATCGATCGGTTCAATCACGCTAAGAAACTTGTTGCCTTTGCTGGTATAGATCCAAGTGTTTTTTCTTCAGGCAAGTTTACAGCAACCATAAATAAAATAACTAAGCACGGTTCTAGGAGGCTTCGTACTGCCCTATATCAAGCTGTACGATGTGGTATTCGTAGTAATAGAAATAAAAAACTAAGAGCTTATTATGATAAGAAGCGTGCTGAAGGAAAGCTGTTCAAAGTAGCGATAATTGCTTGTGTGAATAAACTCATCCACTGGATTTTTGCCATCTTAACTACTAAGGAAGCGTTCCGTTTAGAGTAAGCGCAAGAAATAGAAATATATGGAATGTCTTTCCGTGCTTTATGGGACGGTTCTTTCCCATGCACTTTTTTAAGTATACCATCTCATGAATCCGCCATTAATAATTAAATATTGACAAGCTATTAGCTGGAATAGCTTAACGCCACTTGCCAGTCTACAACTATATTTTTCAGACTAACATTTATCTTCTCAAGACAATAATGCCAATCGAATGATTTCCAAAGCTAATGCGAAATTAAAACAAAAACAAGCCCAAGGGATGCTTTCCCTTGGGCTTGTTCACCAGTGCTTCTGAATTTAAGGATACATTAATATAATTAACCATTAGTTGTAAATAACTAATTTATCTTATTTATTGGATGTGATTGAATTATAATCCTAAGCGCTTGGTAATTTGGTTGAGGTGAGAATTATTAAATGATTATTCTACGGATCAATCATCTCATTTTCTGTCCATTCTTTACTTAGCTCCGCCTTCAGTACATCTTGAAATCTGATCCAGTCCCAATCCTCTACCCCGCTGAACGGATCAACGGTATCCAATCGAAATTCTCCATGCTTGCTGCGCGTCACTATACCCGAAACAGTGCGTGACTGGTATTTGTCATATATCGTGAGTTGTACAGTTCTTTTGTATATTTGGGACTGGCTAAGTGCAGCAGAAATGAAATGAATTTCTTGCTCATCGAGTGCTTGTCGCTGAATGTATTGCTTTTCTTTCTGACCTCTTATTGCGGACTCTTTATGTTGAGGAAGCATCATACGACTTGATTCCCATAGACCATTCATTTCTAGTTTTTTGCTCATCTATAATGCCCCCCAATTTTACCGGCCCTGTCCGTTGCCAATCCTGCTTTCATAAGACTCGAAGCACGAATGATTGCTGTATTACCAAAACGGTCCTTTATGCCATCCACTACACGATCCAGCTCACGCAATTTCGTCACATCTTCGAACAGGTCAAGTTGAGTAACATCTTCCTCTGCAAGAGTTCCAAGTGTAACGCCTACCTTTCGCACAGGCAATCCGTTCCAATTGCGACGAAATATTTCGCGCACCGAGTTGTAAACTTTTAAGGTATGATTCGTATTCATTGGCATCTTACGTTGTTGACTGAAACCGGTTGGAGAGTCATAAGGTGAACACATACAGAAAACGTGAACTGTCCCGCTTGTAAACCCCTTTGATCTAGCATCGCGGCACACTTCTTCCGTTAATTCCAAAAGTACTATGTCAACCTCTTCAACTGTCAAATAATCGCGAGGAAGCGTCATAGCGTGACCTATCGACTTTGGTGCGATATCAAACGTTCCAGGCGTAACCGGACTATCGTCTAGTCCGTTTGCCGTTCTCCACATTACTTCCGCTTGAATATCCGATTGCTTTCCAAATCGTGCACGAAATTTCTGTTTTAGTGTCGCTAGTGGGGTTCTAGCCACATGACCTATCGTGGTCATACCAAGTGCGACAAAGTGGCGCGTCATTCGTGAACCAACTCCGTACATCTTATCGATGGATAACGGCCACAGGAATCGCTCAACGTCATCTTTGCCTAGCGTAAATATTCCACTGGCATTTTTTTTTGCGAAATTATCAGTTGCCTGCTTTGCAAGTATTTTAGTTGGTCCAATTCCTACTCGAATTCGAACGTTCATTGATGCAGCAACTTTCTGTTGAATCATAACTGCCAATTCATCTGGCGTACAACCGAAATGATTGAGTGAACCGGTCACGTCCAAGAACTGCTCATCGATTGAAAATACCTCTACGAGATCAGTATATTTTTCGTATATACCTGTTATCGCGAGCGATACGTCTATATAGCGCTGCATGTGCGGACGCATTACAATAGCATTTGGGCAAAGTTGTAAGGCCTCACCAAGACGCTGGGCTGTAGTAATGCCAAAGCTTTTAGCGATAGGACATGCCGCCAAAATAATTCCTGATCTCCTGGCCGGATCCCCAGCTACAACAACAGGCAAATTATCAAGGCCTGGATGAGTAGCCTTTTCAACGCTTGCATAGAATGACTGACAATCTGAAAGGAATATTGTTCTTTCACATTTTTTGCTCATCTAAACGCGCCTCCGCATGTTCATCAGCATAGTCATTAGTTCTGCTTTAACCAAGCTTCTAAGCATTGTGAAATAATAGATGTAACCACGGACTTTGTATTCTACGTTAATACCGACTGCATTCGTAGTTGTGTTAAGCACTTTGATATCTCTCTTCTTCATACTGTTCTTAATACTTTGTAATTGGGGGTAAATAGCGCTCTCCATCTCTTTCAAATAATAGAGAACATGATTATAAACAATTTTATCTTTGTAAATTTTCAGCTCCTCCATGTCCCTGGTTAACATATCGAGCAAAATCGGTAATAGCGTATATTCTTTAATAATTTGAACATCCTCTTCATTCTCAGTTCTTGATAAAACACTCATTATACTCACCACTAACACAAACATACGTTCGTGTTATTCATTATATACCGAACACGTATTCGCTATACAAGTACTAAAAAATAAAAAAATCCCCCACAGGCCATTTTCGGCCAATGAGGAATATATTTTCTATTTCATCGATATCAAAATAAAACCATCGAGGCATACAGCCCTCATGGCGATATATCCCGCATGAAACGGTATCGATGCAGTTCAGCCTCTCAAGATAACTGACTTAGCTTAGAAAGTCTTCTTACTTTTGAATCCCAATATCTACGTCTAGCATTTTCAGAGCGCATAGTCATGAGATGATAACTTTCTTGGATATCTAAAGTTTTTCTGAATGAATTCAGATCTGACTTCTTCAAGTATCCTCTTGCCGCGTATTCTTCTAATATCATGTAATCAACCCTTGCACAATGAACTAATACATTCGGTCCGAATAATTGTAGGACATGTGCTGCTTGGAATCTTTCCAATGTCTTAATTAAAGAAAGTGAACCTGTTTTTATCGGGATATTACTCGATATATGAAAAAGGTCCATATTTACAGCTTGCTTCCTTTCTCTCTCCCAAGCATTATTTAAAACGCTTTTTCTTAGATGCATATCTTTCCAAACACTAACTTTATTACTAAGTGACATAGAAAGATAATGATTGTATTCATCCAAAGGGTTATGACATTCATCCCGTCCTACACGATTAGGGGTATATCTAACATAACTTTTACCAGGAGTGCATAACCGTTTAAGCTCTACTTCCTGTTCTTGTGATAATAAATCTCCATTTATTGAAGCAATTTTAGGAAGGATTCCAAGATCATATAGGTACTCATTCATTTCAATGAAATTATACTCGTATGTTTTATTTATTTGGAATTGTCCAACCACCCCTATGCTTGTCCAAACCATCCGTTTCCTTCTTAAAGCTGATTGCTTATCACGAATTAGACATTTTAGCACATTAGATTTTTCTTCGAGATGCTTTAATTCTCTGTATGCACCTGATTGAATAAAAGCCTCTATTCCTAATATTGTCAAGCTGATCACACTCCACCTTTAAGTCAATTAGTATCAGTAACTTAAATCACCCTTGCCTTCCTTATATCTGCCCAGCATTCGATTTCCATGTTAATAAAGCTTCTTGAATTCTCAATTTAGTCGTTTCTTTGTATAAAAATCTAGTCCTCCCATCCTTATAGTGACTAATAATATCCGGCTGTATGTTATGTTCTTCGAGCAAACGACGAAGTCGTTTTTCTCCAATCTTAAATGCTTTAAGCAAATCAGAATAAAAATAGCCACGCTCTTTTTGTTTACTTATTTTAAGATCTATCAAACATTTATGAATCTCATCGTTTTCAAAAAACAAGTCACGAAGTGTTACCTTAGAGCTTAAACGAACTGGTGTTAGCCTACCGGATAAAATAAATTGTAAAAGTGATGTAATTGATAAGTTATACACTGTGTACTTAATTAAGGCATTATGGAAATTTATGCAATCAGTCGAAATGATTCTTACTAATCGGCCTCTGCATCGTGTAACGAGTTGATTAACTTCATCCAGATTTATCCGTTTTGATTTCCCCGAGTAGTTCAAACTTATTTGCAGCAAATTAGAGCGAATGAGACTTTCTATTGAAGCAGCGTGAATACCAAGGATAAGCGAGGCTTCTTTTTTTGTAATCCATCTTTTCTCTTCCTCAAGATACTTATTCAGGGTAGTCTGATCAACATAAAATTCATTCTTCTTACTCTGATTCATTAGAACCAAGTTGTTCTTTGTTAGTCGAAACAATTTCCCATAAGTAACCCCCTTTTCAATCTTAACCTCCTCACGGCGGATTACTTTTCGTTTCTGAAGTAACTCAGGCTCCTCCCTAAACACCCCAAAATCTCGCCTAATTACACCGCATTCCAATTTCTGAATACAATAATTATGAAATGCCTCTCTTATTTCAGAAAAACAACCGCGTTTGACTAATTTCTCAAAGTTCTGAAATGCGCCATATCTTTTCATACCTTTAGTCTTCGACAGAAATAAATCAAGCACATGGAAAAAATGAATTGGGAACTTGGCATACATCCAGTCGGCATTAGAAAAGGCTATAGCATGATTCAAACTGTTTTTCGTCTTACTTTTGCGATTATGGAAAATATCTAATGTCTCATGAGAAAAACCTGTGAAATCAGTTAACCCGTCTAAGAACATAAAGCTGGCGAACACTAATTCTAAATAGTCATTAGCTTGCAGTTCAAAAATAGCTGATTTTTCTTTATGAATTAGGGTTGTTGCAAGGCTTAATTGCGAACCCGAAAAGACATCACACTGAATATGATCCAAATTAATTCGATTAAGTCTCGATAAACAAAACTTACAACGTCGCTGAATAAAATCGTACAGGTCTAAGGGCTGGTTGCAGCTGCAGCAACCTTCCTGAAGTAATACAAAATGTTTAGTACACATCCTTAAAGGTAAGATACACCACTCTAGGCGATGATAAAAATTTTCTTGAACACACAGAGGACAGAATTTGAGATTATTTTTTTGAATTATCTTATTGTACCAAGACTGGTTTAGAGGTAATAGAATGCGATTTGTATTATTTATAGAAATACTTTCTACAATCGAAACCCATGGGCAAATTTTCAACAAGACTTGCTCCGATATTTCATTATTCAGTAGTTGTGCGTGTGTCAGTTCAATATCCCTTAAGTAGTTTGAATTAGGCATAAAAAAATTTGCTTTAAATAAACGAAATAAATAACCAGATATACTCTCATCATGAAAATGTTTCGGACGTTTTGGCATAAGAGAATTCAAATCCATTACATTCTCTTCCTTTTACGTGCTTTCAATTGTTTTTTTATATTATCCAGTAGCTGATAATACTCATCTAGCTTTTCACCATCGACTTTATAATGTTGTATTTGGAGAGCAATATCTAAACAACCATTCTCCAAAGTGATTAAGAGATAGTCTTCATTAGCTGTGTCGACGAACACCTTTAGTATTCGAGTATTTGATGACAATTGAAACCATTGATTGCGTACCGCCCAATGACAGGAATAATACTTGTCCTTGTATTTAATACCTTTTTCCGTTATTTCTGACAACGCAGGAATGAACAAGCTAATAATATCGTCTTTTTTAGTCTCCATATGAATTCCTCCTATGAATCTATTAATACTAGAGTTACCATTACACATCAAATTGATACGTATACATAACATTTTTTTTTTTTTGTTATTTATGCAAACATGTTTTTCTACTCAGATGTTGTCTAAACTTTTTATGAGGTGTAGACAATGTCCGATCGAGATCAGGTACTACTTGGAAAACGGATTCGTGATTTAAGAAAAGCAAGAGGGTACTCTCAAGAATATCTAGCTGAGATTTCCGGGTTTCATTACACCTACATCGGTGGTCTAGAACGTGCTCAAAAGAATGTTACTCTAGCTAATTTAATAAAAATTGCTAATGCGCTAGAAGTTGGAGTTTATGATTTATTTGAATACACTAAGTTAAAATCTTCTGGAGATAAAAAATCTTCTGACATTGAGAAGATCATTGATGTACTAATTAAACTCCCAAGTAGAGATGTAAAAAAAATCAAAGACTTTGTATACAACATGTTTGAAGAAAAGATATAAGCGGTGGCAATTATGCCACCGCTTATATCTTTTCAACCAAAAAAGTAAGACCACTTACGCGGAGTCTTCTTCTTTTGATTCTAGTTCATCAGCCAGAATTTTAGCCATATCGTTATCAGCAAACTCTCCAATAATATTTTTTTGAGCTTCTGCTATGACTGTCCCATCTAATTTCTTCAAAATATTAAAATCATTAAAGTCCTCCTCCATAACTCCAATAATATCGAAAGCTTCCCTTAGTATAGGTTTAATCCATCCAACTAACCCTCCAGTAAGTTCGTAAATTAGCTCAGAAAAAATATTTTCATCTTTAGACCAATCCAGTAGCCCTGGAGGTGGAGAAAGTTCAACTTCAATATTTTTAATGAATTCTCTAAACGAGTCATCACACTTCTCAAAATGCTTTAAAACTGTTTTAGGATATCGTCGGATGTGTTGGGTATTCAGGGTTCTAAGCTCTTCAATAGCAAGAGTCCCAACGCATACTAAACAAACATCCGCCGAGTTTGCAATATCTTTAATATTCTCCATGACAGCCTTTCGCTGGACAAAAGTCGAAGCTAATAAGTAATCAAGCTCATCAATAATAAGCATTTCAACCTTTAATTCCTTCATCATTTCGAAAGCTTGTGTTTTTATTCGATCAACATCCGCATTACGAGCAGGCATACCCATAGCCTTAAGAATGTTATTGTAGAAACCTTTGTATGTGAAGGGAACAGGAAGGGTCATATAGATTACAGGTTTAATATCAGTTTCTGTCTCTTCCTCATCTACGACAGTCCAACCCTTATTCTTTTTCACATATTTTTTTAAGGTCATGGATTTTCCAGCCCCAGACTTTCCCTCAATGAATAAATGTATGGGGGAATCATCGCTCAGTACCCCTGCTCTTTTATTTCCACGATTTTTATCCAATCTTTTCCATATTCTTTTGACCTCATCATGTTCAATAAATAAGTTACTAATTCGATTCTGAAACTCTTTATGCAGTTTACTCGTCATAGGCACTTAATCACTCCTTGTAAATAATTTTTAAAAGCATTGCCTAAATATTATTGTGTTATTCTCCTTTTAGTCTTCTTTCTCTTGATAGTTAAAATAAAAGAGGCACTTTGGCCTCTGCACTTTACTTTCCTGTACCATTACGTTGGTTATTGTATTTTTCAATTAAACTTTGAGCTTTAGACGGTGTAGTTCTTTTTAGAGGCTCAACTGAAGATAAGGATACAGACAAAGTACCTCCTTTATTTAATATATGTTTTCTCATTGAGGCATTTTTGTTCACCATTTTTTCAAATCGCTCTTGAATTAATCTCTTTCCCTCAATAATTTGATCAGTACCTAGTATTTGTCTTTTGTTGATTTTACCTGTCGCAATTAATTCTTTACGAATCGCTTTATAGAGATCTCTGCTCATACCTTGTACTTGCTCAGCAGGTGGAGAAATGGATGGCACTTCTATATAAACCTGATTGGTTGAATCCAAAATATAAATTTTAGAAATATCACGCACATCAAACTTAATCTTTACGTTTTTCTTCAGTCGTGTATTAACAAAACGACTGGTCTCTGGAGAAGCATATCTTACATTTTCCTCCCGAATCCCATCCTTATCGTAAGACTTCATGTCCACTGGAAGTAACTTAATCAAGTAACTTTCCTCTTGATTAGCTGGAATACTTGGAGGGTAGCCCATTATATTAATAGCCTGATGAAATCGCACAGCAGGGGTGTCTTGATCAAGTGGTAAGCCCCTATGCGTATCAAAATGGTAAACATCAACAAAATAACGAACAAGCAGTTCGGTTAAATCACTTAGAGTTAGGATAGCTTCTTTTTTAGCTGCTTGACGCTCCTCTACGCTATTCCCTTTACTATAGAATCCCAATAATTGATCTAAAAACTCATCATTGATTGTTCTAAAAAATCTTTCAATTATTCCCCCATAACGAGGAGTAGCTACAGGTCTATATCTCACTTCTGCATGTAGTTCATCTTCAATCATGCTTTTTACAAATGTATTGTTAAACTCAGGTCCGTTATCCATATATATAACAGTTGGGATTCCATGCATCTCCCAATCATTAATTGTTCCATACATTTCTTTAGCTCGTTTCAGACATATACCATTGTAAATAGCGCACATTACTTTATGACCAGATGGACTTTGAAAAGAGAGGTCAAAACCCCAAATCATCCTGGTATACACATCAATAGCAAGAGTTAGCCATGGCTCACCAAGATCACTACCAGTTGTCTCATCAATCAATTTTATAGGAAGTTTAACATGATCAATTTCAATAACATTAAGTGGGCATCTGGCGAAATACCCTGAAACTCTTTGTGTTACTGGATCATGATATTCAGCCTCCATAATCCCTTTCGATAACCTATCATAAATTTGTACATTAATTCTTTTAACCATTTTATAAACAGTATCGTAAAGTAGCGGATCTAATTTCTGGGCAGAACATAAAATCTCCAAATCAGAATGCAGATGAGTGATTTTCCTTCTTTTTTTTGATAAGAAGCGCTTGATTCCTTTCTCGATTAGTGGAACATATTCTTCATTCTCAACCCTGCAGTATATTGTATCTAGGATGATTTCATCCTTTTTAGGATGAAGAATTTGGATAGCTTTCTCATCCTCCCTAGAATGAGCATTATAATAGGCTTTTGAGATAAGGCCTTCAACTCCAAAGTTTTCCCTGTTGTTTTCAGACTCATAGTAAGCTTGTAGATATCTCTCCAATTGTCTTGGTGATATTTTCTTATCTCCACTTTCCTTTGAATTCTTGGAAACCCGCGCCAATAGTTCTTTTTTAGTTAATTTAGTAATTGTTTCATTACCCTTTAGATATCCCTTATATATTTCATTAAAGGAATTTAAAGCGTACATATCCCCTTGTTTAGCTTTATCGTACAGAAGTATCGGCTTGATCAAATTGAGCCGCAGCACGGTCTTCCTTTTTCTATCTGGAATTAAGGTATCTAACATGAATGTTACTTTTTTTTCAACGTTAGATTCATTTTTAGCAGATATCTTCACGACTTTATCTGGGCCTTTAAATGTAAGATCCTCAAGTAAGGTAATGTAATTAATTTCCCTTATTTTTTTATCGCCTTCTTCACGATAGTAAAATATATTCGGTGCTTGGATATCATGAACGATGAACTTGACACCATTCAAGTAGAACTCATCATCAATTGCTAATGGATTATGTAACTTCATACTCGCCTACCCCCTCTCAATTAATAAATTAATATCATCGAAAATAGTTCCCAACGAAACTTCACTTGAATGGTCAATTTTTTTATTTATGTTTGTCGACAGTGAGCCAGCTGCAATTAAATGAAATATTAGAGGTAGCACATGTCGATAATCTACTTTTGGTTCAAAACTTTTCGCTAACCGAATCACTTCTACTTTATGAAGGTATTTTACTCGACGATTAACTTCAGGAATTAAATCAGAAAAATACTCCCTTGGCCGCAAATAATTCACTAGCCATAGAATATTTTCCTTTATGATCTCTGGTATTGTTACCTTTGGATTTACCAAACTATATTCCCAACCTTGTTCTTTGGCGAAATCCTCACAAGCCTTAAAAAGATTGAGTTTCTGCTCAACCTTCTTATTTCCACCCTTGATCTGAATCAAATTAGGTCTTAAACCATCTCTGAAAGTAAGAACATCTGGCACGTGTCCTTCTTCTTTTAGTAAATGATCTTTAGTTAATCTATTTATTGGAACGATAACTGGCTGCTCATAGTACCTAATTGTCAGCGGATCAAGTTCCAGTAAATAGTAAAAAAGGCACTCTCCCCAAAACGATTCGTATTGAACCCCGCGGTTCATTTTATGGCTGTAAATAGTCCCAATTAGATGCTCAAATTCTCGGCTCCCTTTATTAGAGACATTTCGTTTCCGCGAGTATAACTTATCCTCTTTGCTCCAATCTTTTTTAGTACTCCAGTTGTAGTCCATTTACCAACCCCCTGAAAAATGACAGAATATGTTCCAGTTATGAATACTTTTCAGTATTACTCAAAATCTTGGAAATAAACGTCGCTATGGTGAAGTAACAAAAAACCTCAATTAATCAGGTTCTCCTGAAAAATTGAGGGCTTTAACAAGCTCTTATTTACAAGAGCCATTATTTTTCATGTCAGCGTTAGAGAGAGCGCCTGGCTCCCCTTAATATCCTTACTTTGAATATCAGTTCGTGAAATCTGCTTTTTTAAAACTTCAATACATCATTGAAAGGTCTAATTTATACCTGAATAACTCCAAAACATTACTTATCTTAATATTAAGATTTACGCTTTATTTCAAAAAGATTTCATTTCAACTATAATAACTCTCCAAATCTCAACTTCACATATATATTTGGATTTTTAGTTTTCCATTCATATTCTTCGAAATTCAAATATTTTTCCCTCCCATTCACAGTTAATATTGCAACAAACGTATCACCATTATCCTTGATTTGTGATTTCCATTCATTATTTATTATTCCTTTGCCAATGTAATCATACTTATCACTCTCATTAACCATCCTAATGTAGGTATTAATCAATCCGATAAAATTCTTTTTATAATACTCCTCTAGTCCTATACTCATAACACCATACTCCCTCTGAATTAATTTTATTTGGATGTAAAAAAATATGGAGTCTACTAAATAAATATTAGTAGACTCCATATTTTTTATAGATTGAAATTTTCATTCTCAAGCAAATCTTTGTACAAGTGTTCTTTTACATTAATATTATTAACTTTTAAACCATACTTTTGAAATTTATATCGCATGAACAATGATACTCTGTCTTCATGAGTAGAAAGTATAATTTGTTTGTTATTAAAATCATTTCTCAATAACTCAATAAATGAAGCCATATTCATTTCATCCATAGTTTGAACTGGATCATCAATAAGTATCGTCGAGATTCCGCCAATATTATAAACTTTATTTATTGCTAATGTTAATGCTATTACTGTTGATGAAATTTGGCCTGAACTGAAGGAATGAATGATATCATGATCAGTTTTGGCTGGTGGAACAAAATTTATTGCTTTCAACTGACTTTCAACTGTCGACTGATTAGAATCCTCTTCTTCCTTGATGAAGACACCTATACCTCTCTGATGATTCTGAATAATCTTACCACTATAAATATAGAATGGAATTTCTACATCACTAATCATCTTACCTCTGTACTTATTTATTGCCTCCGTGAATATAGGGGTTATTCTATTCAACCTTGAAATATTATCATTAATCTTATCTAACCTTTTTTTTAATTTCCTATGTTCATTATAAAGTTTACTTGCTTGAATCAAATACAGGTATTCAATATAGTTTTTTTTCTGTTGTAAATCTTCTTGATGTAATGACATGAGAATATTCTCTTTTTTAAGAAATCGATTCTTATACAATTGATCAAAAATCATAAGGTTTTCTTTACAAAAATCACTAACTTCAACTTTAGAACTTTCTAATTTTAGCGTAATGTTTACTACCAATCGATCAAGCTCAGATACATACTTTTTGTTTTTATTAATAAATTCAGACATATCGATGTTAAGATTTTTGAACCATTCAAGTGCTTTAGGGTAATCAGAAATTACATCAACATACTGTCTTAATTGTTCAACAAATTGATTATCAAGCCTATTTTCTCCCTCAAGCACTTTATCAAGATTTTCGACTAATTCATTAACGTATAATTTATATATTTCATCTATTTCACTCTTTATTTTTTTAGTTGATTCACTGTAATCTTTTCTTAATTCATTTGATTTAGCCTCAAATTCTTCAGTTAGTTCAAGTAAGCTATGCTTTCGGTCACCACATAAAGGACAATCAATATTTTCTTTATTTCTATCATGTAAATATTGCTTGTAATCTTCAAATAAACTTTCGCGGGTTTTATCCATCTTCTCAACTAATTTAGATATCGTACTAGCTGACCTATCCAGAATTTCTAATAGGCTAATTCTTTGAGTGAACATGCTCCCATCAATTTGAATATTGGCTAAATCGAACAAATATACCCAATCAATGTTCTCATGTATTATTTCTTTATTTTTTATTTTCAGCAGTACATTCCTTAGATTTTCTTGTTTTTTATATTCTTCCTCAATTTTGCTATAGTCATCTTTAAATTCACTAAAAATAATAATTGCTTTTATCCTTTTATCATTACTAATTATTTTTTGTATTTCAATATTTTTTAATTGCTGCTTATATTCATCCCAATATTGTACTAGTTTAGAAATATCGTCTATTTCATTTAAATATAGCTCTTTAATATCCTTATCAAGAGGTTCAACATTTTCTTTATCCCACAGAATCTCTAAATCCTCACTCTTAATGAGTTGTAGATATTGCACTTTTTCTATGTTCTTGGTTAAGGTAATGTTTAAGCTACCTTCCATTTGCTTAATTTGCCTTTCAGTTTGTGATTTATTTGTCATTAATTTTCTCTTAACATTGTCTAGAAATTTTTTTTGTTCCATTTCAGTTTCAATATTGAAGAGTTTTGAAATTACTTGCATACGATCTTTTTCATTTTTTTTTAGCAAGTGCGCACTTTCATCTTGTTCAATGTAGTGAAACAATGAAAATTCATCTTTTAAATTTTTAGTAGATAGCAGCTCATTCATTCTCTCTTCAGAAATTTTTTTCTTTTTTTCACTTTCAAAACTTTCATATTCATATAGATTATATATTTTTATAAAATCATTTGTATTAGGACGTTTTTGTGTATTTGAAAAAGTAGTCGCAGAAAATTCTCTAGAAATGACACAACGATCCTTGGAATTATCAATATTAATAAATTCAATTTTAATTACTGTTGGTAAGTATTGATCTTTACTCAGTAAATGATCAGTAAATCCTCTATTATTAGTCACTATCGAATTGGAATAAACCCTTCTTATTTTCCCTGTTACTAGAAATTCAACTGCATCATAAATTGTAGTCTTCCCAAATCCATTTGGCCCATCAAGTACTGTTAATATCGCTCCATTAAAAGAAATAATAGCGTTATCAACTGATTTAAAGTTTTGTATATGTATTCTATTCAGCATATATTTATTCATCAATATCAACCCCTAAATAACTTATTATTTGTTCAATATTGGGATCATTATTTTTGTTATTTAAAAAGTTTTCTAAAAGTCCATTATAAAAAAGCCAATCACTTTCTTCCATTTTACTTCGTATCTCATCTGATAATTTAATTAGCTTTTTAATCTCATGTTTCATATTTAAGAAGGGAATTTTGATAAAAAGCTTTGAAACTAAATCATATTCCATTGCAATCTCTGAATCTTGACTTCGCTTAAAACTATTAAAATAGTTAGGATTCAATAAGAAATCATTCAAATATTCAATTATTTCATTCTCCTGATTTATTCTCTCAATAACTAGTTCCTGTTGTTGTTGTGTATACACTAATACATATTTCTTGAAAAAATAAGGATCTTCTTCTATATCATAAATAAATGCACTTTGCTCTTTAGAAAATTGCAATGAATTTGATTCCATCAATAATATCAATGAAAGGTTTTTTTCTATTCCGATAAAACCCTGCCTATTCGTTATTATAGTTGAATAGTAATCTTCAAATAAATCGGTGTAATTATCAATTAATTTTAATTTATTAATGCTCACAATAACAAAAAAATCAAACTTACCATCGTTGGTCCTCTCAGCAAAAAAGGCATTTGAACTACTACTTAATATGTCACTACTAATTTGAAATCCACTCTTTGTGAAAATCTTTTTTAATAAATTTATCATTTAAGCTCCTCCAGTGCTGATACTATTTTCAAAAAATCCATCCGTTTTGGACTTGTAATTGCTTCTTTACTATTGACTCCTATTCCATCTGGTTCATTCTCATATGCTTTTTTAACATCAAAAATGTTACCGCTAAAAGCACCTTCAATCTCAGTTGTAATTATTTTATGAATATCAAAGAGTATGTAAGATAATTGATCATCACTTTTTAAATTTTGGAATATTTTTTTTCCTATATTTTCTACGCTATTAGGACCCATTGACTCTGCAATTGTTGTAATAAGATGATGGACTCCATCCTTATTAAATACAAATGCTTCTTTAATGCTTGTAGATTTTATTTCAAATCTACTCTCCAAATTTATTATTGGAATTAAATTTTTCTGAACTCCGATTTTATTTATCAACTCACGATAAGTCCTTATATTAATAGAATTATTTTTTGAAAGTATATTTGGTGATAGTTTTTTACAAATTGTAAGAAACTCTTCATCGCTTAAATCTTTTAAATAATTCCAGTTATTATTCCAAGCAATACATTGAATTTCGTTATCAGAAGGACAAATACCAAAATCCTCACAAAAATCAATAAAATACTCTTGTAGAGTTAATTTTAAATAAGCTGCCGCGGTCTTAATTGATAGTTTAAAAATAAACTCTTCTTTAAGTATAGTTAATATCCTTAAAAAAGTGATTTCCGGAACGGTTGTTTTTTTGACATGAATTGATCTCACTAAATCGTCAATTATAGCTGTTAAGTTTTGATAAATATGATCAATATTTTCATCTATAAAAGAAAACTCTTTATCAACATGATTATCGTTACTTTTATAGAACTTCCTAATTTGATCCTTAACTTCTTCTTCGATCTCATCTAAATTTACAATTCGTTTAAATGGTAATTCCTCATAATCATCATTCAACCGTAATTTTATAAATACTTCATCAAATTTCTCCTTCTCACTTAGTAACTCTTTATAATGCACCTGTTGATGAACTTTTTTCGTAGGCTCATATTCTTTTAATACTTTTTCTAGCTCTTCCTTTTCAATGCTCTCAATTTCACAAGTCGAATGTAAATTTGCATACTTTACCGAATTAAACTTCGCAGATTTCCCCATTAAGTCTAGAATTGCACTTCTATATGTACTAATTTTTGATTTGTTTTGACTCTGATATGCTTTTACTTGATGTATCGAGTGATAATCACCATTACACTTTATTGAAAAATCTTCTAGATGCTCAATTTCTAATGCATAATCGCTTATTTCATTAATATCTATACTATTTATTAAACTAAGGACTGTATAAATTGCTACTTTCCCTTGATAATCATATCCACTCCATGAAGGCACTGCACTATGGGTGTCACTAATTTCATCAGTTAACTGTCTAGAATCATCAGAATTCATAAATATCCCCGATCATTTAGTCTCTAGTAAGATACGGTTTACACTATCTCCTATTATATTACAATTATTTCATTCTTCCCATCTCCAATGTTCTGAGCGCAAGAACACCAATAAGCCTGTTACTATACTTATGAAAGTATTCGTAACAGGCTCTATTTTATAATAAACTGAAGCTAATATACTTTGATAAGATTTGCGAGTAATACTTCTACACTATTTCGTCTAGCCAACGTTAAATTTTAGTTTTCACTGTTTCAATATTAACATTAAACTTTTCTTCTCTTTCTTTTTCCAGCATTTAGTTTATGGTTTGGCGGATTGCATTATTAATACTCACTTTAAAACCCTTACTTTAAGTTATTAATCACTCGAAATTAATACACTAAATCCTTTTTCAGTTTTCTCCACTCTAGGGGCAATGAATCTAACAGTTTTCGACTTAACTATGTCAATTCCATTTGAGAACTTTGCGGCATCCAGAAGTGATGCCTTTTCTTTCTTAGTTGCTATTTCGTTCGTCATTCTTAGTTGATCCTCTTTTGGGTTTACTCCTCTAGCTCTACGCTGCCCTAATAAATCATCTATGATATCATTTATCGCGTCCCTAGCGCTAATCAAATGGGTAACTGTTGTATCGCGGATCATTGGGCCCATTTCCTTGGAAAGCTTAGCAGAAACATGTTTGAGTTCAAAGCTGCAAAAATTGACCCAAAAATCAGCAAATACTGGATCTGGTGCTGTTTGCATGATGCTTTGGATAATTATCATTTCTGCTTCACTTTCAGTAAACTTTGCCTCTACTAACACATTCTCCACTGCAATTTGCTTTTGATAAAACGTTAATTTGCGATAAGCTCTTAAATTAGCCATTTTCTTTAGTGCAGTTGCATGATCCACCTTTATTTTGTCGGTGTTAACAAGACGCTGTAAAAGCTCGTTTTTAAACTCCTTATCGACATCTAAATCATGCCAAATAACTGCAAGTGCATCTTGGCTTCTTCGCTTCTTTTCAACTTCATCACGCCAAGCACGAGGAATTTCCAATGCACGTCTTACACGTCTTTGTGTGACTGCAGGAAGTTCATTTATAATTTCTTCAGAATTTCCGGACGCCTCAACAAGCCTTTGCATCTCAAGAGAAGTTGTTCGCTTTTGCGTTCTCTTCAATTTTAATCTTGAGATTTGTCTTTTTTCTTTAGATGATAATTCTCCATATATTTTGCAGAAAATACTATCAAACAGATGAGTATGTTGTTTCATCACTCGAAATCTTCGAAAACCATCAATTATGTAATATTTCCCTTCATGATCTGGACCCCACTAATAAAGGAGTAAATAAACCATTAGCTAAGAGGCTTGCTTCTAAGTTGCCTGCATCGAGATGATAACTACCTTCCACATCGCATACCAAATTATCAAAAGATAATACAAGCAATTCCTCTTCGGACATTAGTTTCCCCTCCCCACCATTTAGTACCTTAGTAGGAGTATACGGAAATCATAAATTGTCCTATTCAAACAACTTCGTCAATCGAGTTAAGAAAGTAGTCCCAGTCCTTGGTATCTTTCAACTTTGAGAAAGCCATTAACCTTTCAAATAGTACATCAATCTCTGCAAGAGCAAAGATTATTCTTTATATTTATTAGATAACGGAAATATACTGTAAGTTTAAAGAAAAATGTCATTTTATAATACATTTTTCTGCCAAGTCCCTGCACGTATAATCAGCGCAAAACATTATATTAAACCGCCAAAATTTCAAAGTGAAAAAATGAAAAAAGCCCATACCATAAAGGCTCGGGCCGACGACATTTATGTTCAAACTCAACGACATTTCATCTTCCAATTGTCGACCGTCGAGCAGATTGAGATAACGGGTGCTAAAAGTCCTTATTTTATGGGGGCTTTTTTCGAGCAGTTTGAGACATTAATTCATATTTCTTGCGATAAAACCGTAAAATTTCACAAATACTGAGACTAAATAAATTGTTGGAGCCCTCTAACTGTTAAAGCAAATAAAAAAACACCGGATCCGGTGTATTATTATAATTTATATGATTGCTGCTGGATTAAATGGTTTCTCACAATTATGTAATCATCGGTATCCCGATGATACCTTCTCATTATGATGCAACATGAAAAGGGTTTTGCTTCTCTGACTCGGAGTAATAAAAATCAAAAGCTTCTGACAAATGTTTGAAGGTTATGTTTTCGCTGTTTTCTGATATTGCTTCTCTAGCCGCTCTTCTTATCAGTTTCACAACTTTGTTCATGTTTCCTCCTGTAACATGGTGAATTCTTTCGCTAATTTCATCGTCATCCAGTTTCGATCTTGATCCCAATATCGGAATCAGCATTCGATCAAATTCGTACAAAAAACGCTGAAATTCATGAATAGTTTCGGAGTCGTGATAATAAAAAGGCTCTAATTTTCGCTTAATTTCAAATCGTCTTTCGAGCTGTTGATTTTGTGTCAGCACCTTTCTTGCATGATCTAAGCCAATCAATATTACCGGAATTTTGGTTCTGTTTACCAGTGACTTAAACCAATCGGCAACATCAGAGATGACCTTATTATTTTCCGTATTTACCAAATGTTGTACTTCATCCAAGATGATGAGTTCAATTCCGCTATCGTGCAAACCTTGAAAAAGGCGGTCTAACTGATTACCGAGTTTGCCACGTGTAGGAGCTGGGTCATTGATTTTTCCGAGCAAGTATTCAACTACTGCTGGAATTTTGGTGGGTGTCGGAACCTCTCCCGTCAATATTAATTTCTGTTTGGTCTCAGGTAACCACTGTTTATACAATTCGGCAACAGTGGTTTTCCCACACCCCCAATCTCCAGTAACAAACATACATTGTGGCTCAGGTGTTATACCATGTGTCATATGACACTCTGATATCAATGTTATAATCTCCTTTATTCTAGGATGCATTATACGGATCGATTCTACCATCTTCAGTTGTCGCCATTGCATGTCAGAAAATTTTTCGAGCATAAGTAGATCCCTCCCAATCTGAATTGGTGTATACTTTTGGCTTGCGCGGCGGAACCAAACTGATTTGTGGTTTGGGTTCAGAAACGTGATCAATTTGAACCTCTTCATTCGTTTGAAACCCTTTTGTTTTCTTGGTTGCTTTCGTCATGCCATTCTTAAATTTCATCCTCTTCATTTCTCGACGTGCCTTACGACTTGTAATGGAAGCTGCCTTGGTTTTATCCATTATAAGTTTTAATGCACGTGATCTTGCTGCACGATTCAGCCTATCCTTTTGGTTCATTGATTCAATTACTTTACCGTGTAAATATTCGGATAAGCCTTCGGCATAATCAGAGTCAGTACACGGCACCTTAATATGTCGCTTATTTATTGGATCAAAAATTCGGATATGTCCAATATTATCGGTATCATATACGAACATTATTTTAAGCGGCATTGATTGTGCAATAAGCCCCCTTCGTAAAAGATGTAATTCATCTGAATTGTAGTCGAGATATTGATACCGAATTCCTTCAGGTTGAATTGTCCCGTCGCCAGTTTTCCCCACAAGTAATTCCCAGTCCGGATTACTCGGGAACGTTTTCGGTATTCCTTTTGTCCGCGTGTCCCATAAATCATTTGGAACTCCTAAGGCGCCACGATGTTTTTTCTTATGATACACACCGTATATCCAAAGATGAACAAGATCATCTAACTCTTCTTCAGTTAGACCCGCCTTCTTCTCCGATTTATAATTGATCTTCTTCTTTTCTACTACATTTGACAGTGTAGTACCTATCAATTGGTGAAACAATCCTTTACTGATGCTTCCATAGAACCTTTCAATTTTTCCTTTAAATCTCGGCATGTGTGGAGGACATTGATCTATTTCAATGCCAATTACACGGCATGTGTTATCGAAATGCTTACTAGTAAAATCCCTACCGCGGTCAGTAACAATCACTTTTGGAACACCATAAATGTTGCTTTCTAACTCGATATGGGGGTATTTACTTTTAATATACGATTTGGAGCGTATCGCATTTTTTAATGCGTACAAGATGGAAGTTGCTGAAGGCGAGTAACTCAAATGGTGTCCAAGAATAGTACGTGTATTTGAATCCATTATTGTTGTCAACCATTTTTTTCCAATCTCATCTCCGTTTTTATCAACCAGCAGTAAATCAACTGGTGTGTGATCGACTTCAACTCGCGCTAGTGGTGCTTCACCAGTAATACCCATTTTTTTATTGCCGTGATTGTTATATGCAACCTCTTCCCCATATCTCTGTTTTTCTATGTCAAAGGGATCTTTACTTTTTAACCTTCGATAAACCGTTGACTCTGAAGGTATATCAAGTTCTAATCCTTCTGACCTATTTATTTCAAAAATTCGGGATTCCACTTGAGCATGTAATGTTTCGTTGGTTACCTGCTCTCCACCAAGCCCTTCGATGACGTCGTCAATAATATCTTCTACTTGTTGGGAAAAATGAGTATTATGTGATTTCTCATGATTTGGCTTTAGAGCTCTCCAGTCACATTGACTATCACGATAATAAGCAATCCAACGGTAGATGGTTGCTCGTGAGGGTGGAGCATGTCCTAATAATTCTTCACCGGTATTTTTTAGTTCAGTTTCTCGCTTATCCACCTCCTTGCTTAACCCTTTGCCGCTTTCAATAAATGGAATCAAAGGCTTTATAACAAAAAATCGGAAGTGTATTTCTTTTTGAGTCTTCTCTGGCAGCTGCAAGATACCAGGAAAATCATATTCAAAAAAACCATTCTCGGTTTGAATTGTGGCGTTACCACTTTCCGAAAACCGGATCTCCCTATTTCCAATTGCCTCTATTAATACATCTTCCTCGACTTCCTGAATATCTAGGAATTGCACACTTTGCAGACGCCACTTATTTTTTGCCGCACGCCCTGACAATGTGAAGATTTCATTATTCCATTTGATTGTTTGCCCAATTGCTAAACGACCTAAACCCATTTCCATACTTCCCTTCCTGTATTTTTTCACTTTTTTATTCTTGATTACTCAAATTACGACTTCAGTGACTTCTTTTTGTTTTTATCTGCGTTGATAAACTTTTTAATTTCATCGGGATCGAAATAGTACGACACTGTCCCCCATTGGTTAATAAACTGGGATGTAAATCGCAGTTGCCCTATTTCAACAAGTCGTTTAACTCTACTACTTGATGATCCAAGTAAAAGAGCAACATCACTAACCGTATAACCAAAGCTAGCGATTCTTTCATTGGCAAGTTCTTGCAAATAGTCATTGACCGCTGATTTTAAAATATAAACAGTTTTAAAATTCAGTTGCTCCTTGTCAAATGCGCAAGTAAACTTTCCAACTTGCAGCAACTCGATTGCTTTATCAAACGAAATACTTTGCGGACGGAGTTTTGCATAGAAGCGTGTGAATGAAAACCATTCTAGTTTTTCATCCTTCTCTTTTCTATGTTTAAATGTTTCACTAAGAAAATGATTAACATTTTTCAGTTCAAATAACCACTGAAAAGAACCATCAACATTATGACCCGAAAAAGGTGTAAGAACTCCCGACTGTGCCATTTCACGGATCCTTTGAGGAGATAATCCAACCAAATCTGATACTTGATATGAATTCAGAAGTCGACTGCGTTTATACAGCCATGCATCAATACTCTCTCGGCTGATAAGTTTCGTTGCCCCAGTTATAACTTGATTCAGAAAACCTGCATGTGTTAAGCGATCAACCTCTTTTCGTGATATCTTTAACAGCCGCTGAGTATCTGTTATTGACAAGAATTTCCGATCTTCAATTTCACGACAAATATCAAATTTAAGCACATATGCATCATTCACCTCTTTTAACAGATTTTTGTATACATCTAGATAAGTTGTGCTTTTTGAGAATTCCATAAGTTTACGCAATGCAGCACGCTTATATCTGAATCCTTTGCCGGCACCCGCTGACATTTCTTGAACTGTTACAAGCACGTCAGCAAAAGAGCTTTCCGGGTCCACAATTAATCTGTGTATAACCGCAGATAATACGCTATACATAGTTACATCCCTTGGTTGGTTGTACTGCATCATATTGCTTATGAGGTAGTTAACCTTGTTAATGCTTAAAGGGATTTCCGCGAATATAGGATGCTTACCTGAAAAATAATCAAGCAGCCTACCCATAAGATTGAAAAGATAAAAATAATCTTCTGAACTGATTACGGTTCCGTTTTCAAGGGTTACCTCATCGAGTGACCCTACAAGCAACGCTTGAATTATAGTTTGGGAAATCATCAGCTCATTTGGCACTAAGCAGTCCATTTCACCTTTTATAAAATCATGACCACATGCACAGTATCGCTGCATAAGCCGAGATAACGTAATGCTTCCAGAGCAGCCAGGGCATTGATCAATAAGAAAGCAATTGTGATCAATGCAAGTAGTTATGAAGTTAATATCCCATTTTAACCGGTGGTAATATTGCTCCCGCAAACAATGAATACAATATTTTGTTGATTCACTTGCAAATACCCGTTGTTTCTGATCTTTCGTTGGAGCCTTGCCAAACAATATTAAATCGAATTGATTCAATATATGACTGTCAACATGTACGCCTAACATATTTCCTTGTTCGTATAATGCCTGCTGCCAGATAGCATTATGGAAATAGTTCATATTGCGACTGTACAGTGAATAAGGGTTGGAATCGCCCGGAAACAAAACGGATAGATGCGTGAAGTTATACGCCACGGCGTTTCGAAAAAGGATACTATACAAACTTTCGTCCGAGCTTGGCGTAATACGAAGCTGAAGTGACAAGTTAACCTCTCCTTTACAGTATGTCCATTAATTGAAAATACTATAAATCAATTTATGGAATCATGTTAGCATGAGTAAAGTTGAAAATCATTGCATAGAATTTTCTGCCTCATTACTATTATTTATTTGCGGCAACTAAACAAATAAAACCCTTGTATACCGCGGTTTTATCGATATATTCCCGAAGTCGTTACAATGTAAAATTCAGATGAAAGTATTTTATTCTTTTAAACCAAATTATCTAATCTGACTTTATTATTAACAAAAAAATAAAAACGGCATAATTCAATTTATGAATTAGCGCCGTTTTTATTGTAGAATATCTCTAAAAATTGCCTAAACCTAACTAAGTTGTTTTCTGGGTCAGCTTTTTCCCTAAAGCAAATATGTACTATTTTGTAAAATACTTCTGTTAATTCAAATAAAACTTCTGGTTTATCAATATATTCTTTTAATTCAGTTGGTAAACTCCTACCTTTTGTTATTTGTAATAACAGTTGCCTAAGTTCGAATGTTCTATCTAGTTGATAGTTCCCACTTAAGATTTCTACAGCACCATTCTCACCTATCAGATCATCAATCACTTGTAGATATGCTTCAATATATTCACCCGTCGGCGATGCACCATTTTTAAAGTTATTAAGCGAATTCACTACACTTTCTTTGCTCACGCCTACACCTTTTATCTTCTTGAGCTTAGCTAGAGTCATTGGAATTACTATTTTACGGTCTTGTTTGACCATAAATTCTTGCATTCTAAATAAATAGTTCGCATTCTCCCATTTCATTCATTATATCTCCCATATATTCATATCATATTATCAATGTGGTCTGATATAATCATTTTCAAACGTATGAATTAGAAAAGCGGCAGCAATTATTTTGCCGCCGCTACCAAAGATAACTCCTCAATAGAAATCAGATAGTTTTTACAAGCACCTTTCATAGCATCGTTTAATTTGCCTGATTTCAAATATCTTCGTATGGTGGACGAAGATATTTGAAATTTTTGCGCTGCTTCCTCAACTGTCAAATGTCCTTTAATAAAAGTATCGATTCTATTCTTCTCAAAGAATAAATGTTTTCGACCATCCTTCATTGTAAACTCTCGTTGTGGGGAAATTACTCCAAGTTTCATCAAGTTATTGAGACTTTTCTCACCAATGTGCAATAATTGCATCACATCTTGCAAGTAATATCCGTGCTGGTTCTGTTTTTCCTTCTTTAAAAATGACATACATTCTTCCAATTCAATTTCACTATAGAATGTATTTGCAAGCGTTCCATTTGTAATATTGGTCATTGGGTGCAATACACCAATTTCAGTGAAATTTAAAAGCTTAGCAATACTCAACCCGTTTACACTATATTTAATAAGCGCTTTATGAAATTGAATCCCCTGAATCTCACCATCAACTAATCCTCCTCTGCTTCGACTCAACAAATTTTCAACGTCAGGTTTGAAAATCATAGCTTGTTTAGTAGGGGATTCTTTTATTTTCAACAAACCAGCATTTATTAGTTTCGGGATTGAGTCTTTCTGTACCCCTAGAATTTCTGCGGCGTCGCATTTTGTAATATATAACCTATTCAATTGCAGCGCTGCTTCTAGCGATGCTCTATCAATTAAATAACGTATATTTTTCCCTCTTCGGATATATTTAGCTTGGATTAGTCCAATCTGATTCATTTTACCAATAGCGTTATATGTCACTTTGAATCTATTTTTAATTTCATCCTTTCTAAGCATCTGTGCTTGATTTATCAGTGATTTATCAATCTTAAAAACAGAAAAATCCTTACGAATTTGTCCATTATTAAATTTTCCAATCCAAAATTCATTGTACGCTTTATGAATGAACTCGAATTTTTTTAGCTTAAAAAGCTTTTCAAACCGTGGTTTTTGGAGATAAATAATTTTCTCCTTATTTGAGTGAAAAGCTTCCAATACTTGTATGAAGTTTTTCGGAAATTCATGTAATATCCAAAAAACATTTCCGAATGCTGTTGCAGCGTTAATTTGATTTTTCAATTTATCTTTTCCGTTACTAAATGGCGAAATAAATTCGCTTCCGGAATCAATAAAAGATTTCAGTCCTGATAGTAAATAGAACGAACAAAAGCTGAGTGCAAAAATCTCCAGAGAAGAAAAACGTTTTAAAAATTCCTCATTGCTGACAATACAGGTGGTGTTACTAATTTTCTGGATTAAATAAATTTGCGACTCAAAGAAAATTGATTTTTCATCAACAATTTGAATCGTTGCTTGCGAAAATTTAAAACTACAATTCAAACAAAATCCGAACATAAAGTTGTCCATTGAAATGAAACAGTTGCAACCTTGGCAGCGGTCAATGAGAAATATTTTATGCTCCGGGCATATTGCAACAGGCAGTATAGTCCAGTTTTTTTTGTGAACAATTTCATTTCTAACACAGCATGGACAATATTTGATTTTATTCTTTAAAATTAATTTATTGTAATATCCCGCCCCCCAAATTTCTCTCCAATTATCACCGGTCATTTCATATAGCATTTCTTTATTCTGATCAGAAAACTCAGAAATTAGTTCGATTTCCTTAACAGAAAATTCATTTTTCTTTAGTTTTTCCTCACTCATGTTCCAATGACTAACAAAAGAAAAACAAGAATCGAAATGAAATGCTTTGCAGAGTCGATAAATAAAACTTGATAGACTTTCACCCGAAATAATTTTTGGAATTTTCCCGTTCATATTCTCACCTCAATGAGTGTATGTCCATTTTCCCAAAAAAGTATGCATATTAATTCGATAGAAGGATATAAACAATAATATTTAATTCAAAAAAGCCTTCCGAAGGTGGTGAAATCCGTAAATATTCTACTAAGAAATAAGCATATTTTTTGTGTATTTTGGTCAGCAATCTTTTGAAAAATGAATATTAGACTAGCTGGATAATAACGAAACGGCATCCAGGTACTGCATATAGTCCGCCGCCTTCGACATTAACATGCCAAAAAAATCAGCAAAACCAATAGAATGCGTGCACCAATTACATTATGTCGCATAAATAAATGGTCCCTATTTTTGATCAGACGTTTTGGACAAACTTAAAGTTATGGTATAAGTGAATGTTAAACCTCACAACGTGTGGCATTTGAGAAGATTTTTAACAATTAATTGTGTATCCAATTGAATTTTTTAATAAATACTATCAAAGCGGACATATAAAACCCAACTCGGATTGAGTTGGGTTTCTTCTTTTACGGAAATGCCTTTATTCAACTATAGTAGAGTACAATAAAAATTAGGTTTATTATTTAAGAGGTAATCGGTGTATAGCTTCGTCAAAAAAATAGTTAATATCGACAACAATGCAGTCTTTCAGTACGTCGCCAATTGAGTATTTGTTCGCTTTATCGGTCGGCATAGTGGAGAAAGCTAGTCGAAATTCTCTTTGGTACTTAAAAAAATCTTCTTTCCAAAAAGCCAAGCCGATGTCTCCTTCAATAAATTGTTCTAGTTGTTCTTTGTACATGACCCCGGCAGAATAATCAACGTATCGAACGCCTGTTATTTGTCCGTAATGTTCATCTTGAATTGTTGCAGCTACAAGATGTGGAAAATCGTTCGGCAAGATGACGGCACTTTTCCCGAAATTATCGATAATCTTCTGCTTGTCTTCTTCGGTAAGGCTTAGTTTTACGTAGGCATATTCTTCGTCTGCTTGGACAACTTCAAAATCATTTTTCGTGAAAGCTGTAAAGCAAAACACCGGAACGTACCCGGCATCAGGATGGCGCAATATAATACCTTTTTTTCCAAACTCAGCTACTACTTCGCCTGTTCGGTTATCAACGACACTTAGGTTCTCCACTTGACCCACTGCCGCCCCTTCAAGTCTATCACCTTGCCCACGTACCTGTTCACGTTCTTCTTGTTCGATGAAGCTTTTCAACGGTTGCATAAAAAGATTACCATCTAAAAGGTCTTGAACGTACTCCGGTTTCGTGAACTTAACGAAATAGTAAACCTGCTTGTCCTGCATTACATCCAACTCATTTAAGCGCATATGCTTACCCCTATCCTTCATTTTGTAATCCCCCGGTAGTTCACACCTCTTTAAGCGTATGAATAAGAAAGACGACTTCAGATATTCTTCGGCGATGTGGATAAATTATCCTGCCTGTTAACGGAGTGAAGGGCTGCAACGCGGCAGCCCCTACCGTATTTTATTATCCTTCTCCAGGCTTAATCAACGACATTTATATATAATCGATGAGAACTCATAGCGATCACATCGCAGCTACAGCAATGGCTATTATATTCTTTATCTGCTGGTTTATCGTCATTAAACGAAAACGTAAAACTGCGCAATAAAGAACGACTCAGAGGTTCCTCAAAAAAGGACGTTTTTGGAGAGATGTTTTGTATGGGACGTGCGGGAGAAATTATATAAATCATGTCAAGCTTTTCAGTGAAATGTAAATAGTGCATCGAGAAATCGATGCACTATTTTACATTTCCGCCTTTTTATTGTTGCCGCTTGATTATGCTGCTGATCCGTCCTCCCGGTTTTAATTCTTCCGCGATCTCGCTGCCACTGAACTGCATGGAAATTGCACTTGTTCCTTCGAACCCCATGACCACTAGAACTTCGGTGTCGGATGAAATGATCTGATTTAATGCTAGCTTATTGACACCTGAGACTTGGAAATTCTCCCAACCCTCAGACTTACTAAGCGCCTTAGCCTGGTCGGCGACTTTCCTTGTCACATAAAGAATCATCATTAATTTCCCATTTACCGGATGGCTGTTGATTTTATCTGTCGGCACCCCATCCTTTATTTCTGCCAAAGTATAAAATGGTTCGCCTGGCGTTTGTGGAGACGGTGTATGCTTGCGCTTTTCCTCCTCGTAATCTTGAATATCGGGAAGTCGACCACTTTCTTCTAGAGTTTTCAAATGCACGAAAATATCTATCATGGCTACCATATCAAGAGGAGAGAAATCGTAGTATCCCGAATCACTCATTAAAATTTTCTCCGCATTGCCGTGATCTTCAATGCAATGCAAATGCACAGGATGAATTGTAGTTATCCCCGCTTTTCCTCCTTGTATCTCCCCCCTGCAAGCAGTACGAAATCGTGTGCCAAGTTTTTTGGTGCATATTTTGCAAATAGCCGCTGCGCCTTTCATAAGCTGCTCCTCAAAATACAACTCTGCATCGACTACAGCTTGGCAGAATTTTTTGCGATCTCTCTTTTCGCCTAGATTTATCAGTATAGATAGTTCCATCTAATTCACCTGGCTTCTATAAATTTTTTGAAACCGCTTGCGGCAATGCTGATGAACCATCTCGATGTTTGCATCTTTGCCTGAACCGTGTGGAATCATCGCAATAAAACGTTCTTGGTTGCTTAGTACGGCATTACGGCAAACCGGGCAGTTAATCGGAACGCCGAGGTCTTCTATTTCCTTGAACCTCACGGTGGCGGCTGCGATTAATTGATCCATCGATCCGTTGCTGATCGCCTTTTGGCTCCTCATCACTACTTTATATTCACCATTGATCTTATCGAATTCAAGCATGTTCAGGTGGCGGTCCAGCCCTTTCTGATACGACAACACTTCATCTTCCGAGTTCAGAAAGGCGCTCGCGGTCACTTCGATTTCACCTTGGTCATTGAGCATCAAATCGCCGCTCACCGGATCATCCATACAAGAAGGGTGCGCCGCAAAAAAAACGAGCTGCGGGTCTAAGATCATGTCCAGTGTGCTTCGGATCCCCATTTTGAACTTGTCTCCGATAATGATTCTACACCGTGGGCATCTGAGGTTATAGTTCTTGAGAACATCTTTATAGTGTTTTTCTGCCTTCGCTAAAACGGTGAGAAATGCGCCTTCAGAAATCTTTTTTGTAGTTGGATCAACCAAAATATCTACGGTAATTACAAATGTATTTTCCAAGCATACCCCTCCGTTTGGTTAGATAAAAGTACACTAAATACCCTATGCGCCTGTACAGCGAAAAAGAAGCCGCTTCCGATATCGCGGCAACCTCCCTTTATAGTTTATTGAGCTAAAGTTTTCCATTAGCTTTGCTTGTGTGCTATTTGGTTTTTATTAAACAGCCAGTTCAGTCTACTTCATGATTCCAGAATGACTGCCCCAATACTTCATCATCATTTGGTTTGGCTTTGTGGTCTTGTAGTGTTTGGCAAACCGATCCTGGTAAGCATAATCAATATAATGCTTTAGATCCTCGAAATGATGAACTAGAAACATATTGATATGCACCTCCTTGATAGCTTTTAGGTTCTTTTTAATATTATTAGGGAATTGCTGATTTACCTGCCCTTGAAGAATCGTTGCGTCTTCGGGACGAACCAAATGCAGAATATAGGTGCCATTCGCGAATTTCGATATCGAAAAGAACTTAACGGTCTTCAATTGGTCCGGTTTAATAAGCACGTAGCCAAAACAATCCGATATGTCCTCATTACAATGCACTCGGTCCAAGGATTTTAGATATTGGTGAGCTCTATCTAACGTATGCAGTACGTAAGGGTGGTTCATAAAATGTGCGTAGATATATGCCTCTGATTTCACTCTGGAGTAGCCGGCGTTTTCTAACATTAATATAAACTGGTCCAGAAGAAACATGGTTAGAGTATCAAAAGAATGGGCTTCACGCACCTTCTTGAAGAATTCATGCATCTCTTCCCATGACCGTTGTAGGGGCGAGCGAATCGTTTCACCAACTGCAAATCGCTTTTCATGATCCTTGAGCTGCTGCAAGTTTAAATGAGCAGCACCAGCAACCTTAGCTTCAATTAGGAGTATGACATTATTTAAGCGTATCATCGCATCGGGGATAGTGTCTTTTTCTACAGCCGAAAGTATCTTTTCCTTCGTGGAGCGACCTTGAAGACTGGTAATTCCAACAACACAACCAATGCCGGCTCGAATTGCTAGATCGCTTCCTATTTGCATCTGATACCCCTTTGTAGGATTGTCTGAATCTTCGAGTTCCTGAATCCCCATATACTCTCGTATGAACATACCCGTCAATGAGACGTCTGAAAAGCGAAACAAGTCTAAGAGACTCTTAGTCAAATTGTTTTCTTTCTCCGTGTATTTATCGAATATCGAGAGTCCTTTATTCATACATGACACAACCTTACGTTTAGTGGGGATGGAAATATTTCATCATAACTTAAGTGCAGATGTATTATATAGAAATGCTCATTAGCTGAGAGAAAGGCTAATTAGCGGCAACCCTTTCGATGTTGAACCTATAGTTCTCGTTTATGGAATAAAATTATGCCAAGCGATTAGCTTTTAATAAGTGTAACTTTTCTGGTGGGATGCTTTTGATTAAATCACCACCATTTAAGTCGATAGCTTCCCACTCCGAATATAAGACAAAATCATTTGTTACAGGAATAATCTCGCTCCAGTCAAAGCTATTCAATTGATAAGCAACTTCAAATCTAACTTGTTGACAATCCTCCCATGTTTTATCCCAACTTTCTTCCTCCGTTAATTCCATAAATCGTTGTTGTTTGTCGGCAAATGAAGGTATAACTTGTTCCAACCCGATCTGATAATTAGCCGGCATTTCCGCAGAATTCCACAAGTATCCTAATCTATCATATTCATTGAGCTCTTCTTTAATCATTTTGTCCCGATAGGATCTGATACCTAGCGTAATTAAACCAAGGACGGGTTCATTGTCAGACCCGAAGAGGGAGATGTAACAAACTTCGTCTGAATCACGTAGTTTTATTTCTTTTACTGCATTTTTAATCTCTTTGAGCATATCTTGCTTTATTTCATTAAGAAGCGATTCTTTTAACATTCTGACACCCCTTAGAAATAATCTTTATTTGATAATTCCTCATAATTCTTCATTATCCTGCCTTTTACTTGAACAGCAAAAAGAGGAGTATGGAATAATTAAATCTAAAGTCCATTTATCCTCAAACTCAAAAAATTCACTTGCGTATTCATTACGTACTCGTTATATAATACAAACAAACGTTCTTAAATGGAGTGTGAGTATTAATGGGTAAGAAACTTCAAGCGAACGGCATCTGGGAATCTTCTCGTTTCATTGGACCTGAATTTAAAGAATCTATCCGACTTCAGCAACGCGAACTTAAACGGCTTCCACGCACTAATCTTGACCTTCAAGAAGTTCAGCTTATATCTGGATTGTTGAGCCAATCTCAAATGTACAATAAATTTATTCAGCTCACTTTATATGGTGAGTATCAAACGCGCACTTTAACCGGCATTGTGAATGGAAGCCAACGAGATAGCTTTCGATTGGATTCTGTCGATCCATTTAACGGAAATGAGGATTCTGAATGGATTTATTATCAGGATATAATAAAAGCGGAATTAAGCAAAGAATGGACTGAAGATGAAATGATTGACCCATGGATTGGGAACATTCGTTCTGGTTATGAGTGAATTAGCAGTTATTTATCTTCCAATAATGAAAATACTGTAAATCATTACCTATTTATGTGATAATGGTTCATGTCATTTTTTATTAAAGGAGATAATTCATGTTAAAACAACGGCAACTCAACGTGCATGCAGACTTTGAACGTATGCGGGTATTTCAACAGCCAATTTCAATCTTTTTCCAAGGTGAGCTTATTGGCGAGAATGTAATTATTCAATCTCATGATGATGAATACGTATTAGGTACGAATGGTGAACGCTTTGTTAAGGGGAATTGTCAGTTTTTTAATAAAAGATGAGTCGAAGAACACAAATGAAGAAAAAGGTCAATTTGCTAAGCAAATTGACCCTTTTCTTCATAAACTTAACAACTGCAACAAACTTTTTCTTGTTTTATAAACAGCGAGTACAAATTAAAGCGAAAGTTTGTTTTTTTACATAAACCACTCTGATAAAAATATTGTTCCATCTCTTTAGCCTTTGCTTCCGCCAACTTTTCCAGAGCATATTCATTTAACATTCAAATCACACCTTCAAAAATCAATTCTACAGGACTGTTCAAACGCAACCCTAGTTAAACAAAGGAACGCTGAATCAATTTTGATTGATCCAGCGTTCCTTTGTTTAACTGCTAACTTTTGCACACTTTTTTTAGATACTAAAATTTTATTTCCCCATAAGTTGTTCAAGATTCTTACCTTTATGTTGTGATCCTATATAATAACCACTAATGCCAACTATGACCAAGAACAAATAATCATTTTCCATTTTTGTATCAATTAACATGTTGGTAAGCAACTTTTTGTCAACAGTTGACGGTGTTGGTATAGCCTCTGGGTGAGTATGCCACTCTCCTAGATAGGTGATTTCTCCATTAGATTCTTCCCAGGCTCTATTTACAATCATTTGCGCTTTTTGAACGTTTCGCTCGAAAAAGTATCTACCTGATTTATCTGCAGATGAAGGTGTACTAATATTTTCGATAACAATTTTCTCATTTTTATATATTCTGCCTAGTAAAATACCACCGGCTTCATTTTGGAGACGTCCTACTTGTCGGTACGAGTAAAATACTTTCAAAACTTCTGGATTAAATATCAACAATCTATCACCAAATTTGTACTCCATCACCTTCTGACTTCAACACCTTTAAAAATACTCAGAGGATATCTACGCACAGAATAGTTTTCTGCGACAGCCCATCTTCCGGCAATTTTCCTCCCGCACGAACGTTGTAATTTCAAATCACCTAACCATGTAAAGAGCATGTTTTCAGATATTCTTCCAGATTCTATCTCATGAATTAAAATTGTTAAATCAGAAATAAACCTTTTTACTTCATTCACTCCGTATGGTACATATGAGCTTTGGCAACCAGCTTCACGTTTTGAATATTGTCCTGGATTTTCAAGAACGCTTTGGATGAATCGGTGATGCTCATCAAACAAATCCCGTAAGCTTCCTTCATTTTGAGGATCCACGTAAACAGCGTGAGCTCCAGCTAAATATGGTTCAACCCATACATACAGTAATGGCTTATCAATCAATCCATCTTTTTGCAGTTGGTCAAGTCGCAATTCAGTTGGTAAGTGACCAACCGCCACAATAGAAAAATCGCAACGGTTCAACAGTGTTTCATAATCACATAAAGCTTTCAACACATCATTGTTATTAATTGTAATTTCACTATGTGGTAAATGAGAAGTGATCATTTTACTTACGGCATCAACTTTATATTTCCCTACTTCTTTGGCGCCGCAAAGGTGACGTGCAATATTCTCAAAAGTTAGTTTTTCCTTATCCACCAATAGCAATTTATGAATACCCATATCAACCAGAGACCTTGCTAGATGGCTTCCAATTGAACCACAACCAATTACGCCAACTCTTCGGCTAGTTGAAATACTTCCATCGCCGCCGCGTGTAAACAATCTTACCCGATCCACTCGGGTCAAATGATATTTATTCACCTTTAGGTCCTTAAAATCACGCTGTAACTCAAGTAATGCATTTTCTTTACCCGGTCGAAAACCTTTGAGCGTCTTTTGAACCTTTCCTTTTCCTTTAAAAGCACTAGATTTAAATTTTAATGCCTTCGGATGCTCCCAAGATCCAATAATCTGCCCTTCTCCATTTGGAATAGAAAAAATAACTGTAGAGGGTCTACCATTTGCATTGAGGAAATCTAACAGCGGTTTTACAGCATTCGGACTATATTTTCTTAGACATTTGAGCAATTCACCATTTGATTTTGGAAATGGGGGAATACCTATAGATTGAAGTGGAATAAATAGCGCCTTTTTTGTCCCTTGTTCTATTTTAGCACCAGCTTGTAGTAGCCACTTCACCCCTTCATTCCTTGAATCAGCAGCAAGTATTGTTTGTTCCCAATTTGGATGTTTGAACGTTATAAGGTCAATTTTCTTCGGTTCATGCGTAAGGTGAATTAGTGAAAGTATATTTCTTTCCGCTTCTTGCTCCCAATAGGATTCAAATTCGTCGTAGTAATCATCAGGGTTTTCTCCCAGTAGCCCATCATTTATTAATAAATATGCCTTTCTAATAACCTCGTCGATAACCCCTTCAGGATTATTCATGTTTGGGTGAGCAACATTGCTATCAAACGTGCATAGTACCTTGCTTTTTGATAGGTGTGGCATTGGGTATAATCTGGAAAAGTGCGGTTCAGGGACGAGTACCGTCGGAAAATCGTCAGGAAAATTAAAAGGTAGTGCTAATATGATTTCATACTGCTCATGATTCTTTACTTTAAATGTGTATGGGAACAACTCTTTATCAAGCCCAAAAGGACTTACCTTAACCGCTTGGTAATTGTCAGTAAGATAGAGTGCTGCAGACTGCAGCACTCCCTCGTAGTAGCCCTCTAGATTACGCAGATCTTCCATGGTTACCTAGTACAGGTGGTGCAGAGGATTTGATTACAGTATTTGTTTCCGACCGTGAATCTTCTGTAGACTCGTATTCCGGGAAGCGGTCCCCGAAAATCTCAATCCACTTTTCTGAAGCTGTAGTTTTTTCTTGAGTTTCTAACGCCACTCCTGCTTTTTGAATAAGCTTTTCCAACTTATTCAAAAAGTTATCCCTTCTTGTGACTGACCAATCTGCCATTAGTTCTTCATTTGGGAATACCGGTCTAAGAAGCGAGAAAGACGCCGTTAGCTCTTCATGAATAGCTTTTGCAGTTGCCGATAGCGCCGCATCATCATCGTCTGGGTGATCAGAAACAAAATGATTAGCTGCTAAAATGCTCAAAAACATTCCGCTTGGGAGTTTTGTTTCACCTTCATTAAAATCTTTCCACGCCTTCAAATAACGCACTAGGCGTTTTAATTGGCTCCCTTTTGCCTTAACCTCATTATTAAACCACTTAGTCAATTCTTTTGGATCACTGTCGATCCAGCCCTTTGATTTATGTGCTAGTTTAGGGTGTTCATCTTTTTTCTTCACATAAATCGGAAGGTCTACATGATATTCTGCTTTATAGATAATACGTACACAAGTGGTCTTGTCCAGCGGATCCGTGTCTGTATGCCCCTCGGTCGCTTTAATAATCCAGTTATGTACTTCAGATGGAGTTGCCCAATCTTCTTCATCCGTTTCCTTCAAATGCTCCAAATATACTCCATCATCAACGTCATACTCGCCATCCAATGGAACAATAGTTGTATTCATCATATAAGAGCCTTGACCGTAAAACTTAGGTTCTGAAACCCCAAGTTCATCTTTGAAATACTTTCTAATTTTGGTGCGAATAGCATTGCGGGATGTACGCAAACTTTCTTTTTTGTCCGAGCTCAGGTAAATTTTTTCATGAAAAGTAGTAAATAAATCATTGCAATTTGCCATTTAAGCAATCTCCTCTTTAATTGTATTAGTAAACATTGCCTTGACTTCTTGATTTGCAACCCATTCGTTGCTAGCTTCTAATCCTTTATTATTTAAAATCGATATTGATTTAGGAGAAGCAAGATCAAGATGAACATGTTTTTTTTCTTTCGGTGAAAGCTCCATACTTGGAATCCTGATGTAATCTCCACCAAAATGTGAACGTAGGTACTCAATATGATGATGTACCGCTCCACTCTGCGAATCAATCATCAAGGATATTAGATCATCTTTCCAACCTACAAACGATTTCCGTTTGAAGACTTTATCTGGGTTTGGAAATTTAATGCGCTCATGTAAAGTTGAAATAGATAACAAACTAAAATTAGAGTATCTGGCGTCATTCTTATAAAATCTTAGGTATTCTTGAATACCCAACAGAGATGGATTGTTAGCTACTAAACCACCATCTACAAATTGTTCGACACCTTTATTGGTCTGCAATTGCACAATCGGGAAATAAGTCGGTGCAGCAGACGTAGCAAGCGCTACTTCAGTAAGCAGTCGTTTTTTATCCCGAGTTAATAGCGGATTATGGTCGGATTTGAATACATATGGCTCTCCAGTCGTTATGTTAACGGAAGGTATAAGGACATTGGTTTTACAATCCTCGATTCTCATATCACCAAAAACATTAGTAAGTGCGCTACGAAGATCTTTATCCGAATATTTCGATATAATTCCGATTTGTTTCAACCAATGTAATTTCCGCATCCATTTTCTTTTATATGGAAATATCTTGGGTCCAGCTTCTTTGTAAAAACGTACTATTTCAGAAGCTGGTACTCCTGCGGCTAAAGCTAATGCGATAATCCCCCCAGTGGAAGTACCACATATTAGATCGAAATGTTTATGAATTGATCCATATTCTTCTTCCATTTTTTGAAGAATAATTGCCGAATACAACCCTTTAATTCCGCCACCATCAATCGAAAGAATTTTATATCTTGCTATATCCATTAAATATTGTGACCTCCCGAATTTACCTCAGTATCTTTAATTGCTAAATAGCATAATTTCTTTTATTAAATTGCTATATTACTTATCACTTATTGTTGTTCTCCATAGGAGAGTGACAAAATTCAGGTTATGGTCTTTCACATCAACTTCACGTTCCGAATTACTTCCAATCTGAAGAATTAGACCTGGAGCGGTTACAGCGATATCAAAAGTGTCACCGACCTTAACATGTTTATAATTACTTAACTCAATAACTTTTTTTTGTGTAGTGTAAGTTTTTTTGTCCAAGGGAAATTTATGCTCATCCCACTCTAAAGTAGCTTTATTATCAGTAATTCCGATAACTTTTGCTTTATACTCTGTCGTAACTTTCGAACCAAAAACTGCATTTATTGCAGCACTTCCCATTGGGATAATAAGCCAAATGGTAATGCATAAAAGAATTATCGGAAGAGCGATAAACTTAAGAATACCTCTATTCATAGCAAAATCCATTTCTATTCACCTCCTTTCATAAAATCTCCTTCATCTTCTTTTTCTCCTTCACTCAACGAGATGAATCAGAGCGAAAAAAAATTTAGTTTAGATAATTGAGTTATATATATACTGCTTGCCGCCAGTTGGAGCTATTTGCTCTTCTCTACTGACAATTCCTAAATTCACAAGTGTTTTCAAACGGTTATTACAACTTGTAACAGCAATTTTTAATGAATCTGCTAAAGTGGGGGTATCAACCTGTCCAAGTGCAATAACTTTACTTAATGTTTGTAGTAATGTCTCACTGTATCTGCCAATCATTTTCCATGATCCATCTTGTAATAGAACCAAACTGCACAATTCCGCTTTATCTAATGCTGCGTCAATGTTCTCTTCAACAAAGTTGCTTAACCCGGATACGAGCAAGTGCCTGCCTTTTAATTCTCCTGATAATCTTAATATCAATACAGATACAATTTCACTTGCACAAGAGAAATCTATACGTGTGACACCATTAAAATTCAGTTGCAAAACATTGTGTCTTTGGTTTAAGAAAGATTCAATTATATCATCGCGGATTGATTTGCCTTGTTCTCTACCCCATAGCTGTTCTCCATACCGTTCAGACATTACTATTTCAAATCTATCCATTGTAATTCTCCTTCATCTACTTCTGTGAAGCTGTAATATAATTATATTTTATCTTGTATAGGCTTGTCAACTTCGAATATAAAACCCAATATTTGTTCCCGCCACGAGTGGGATATCATTTTCTACTTTCTTCTGTTTGTCTTGTGTAATGTTCAAACCAAATATTCCCGAATGCGAATGGATAAATAGTATTGCACTTCTCTTTTGTGCTGCTTTGTATAGTCTCGACAAACCATTTCCGCGTGTTATATCGTCTTGAAATCTTGAAATCCCTTTGAGTATTACTTCGCGGATTACACGAGAATCTTCCATACCATTCATATCGTTAACGCCGGCATCAACCAAACTTTGGCGTATGCCTATCCCAGAATCACCAATAGCCCACGACAAAAAAGGTTCTCCTTTTTTATTAGTATACGACTGTATGCAGAGTACCCCAGGTTGTGGAGTATTACTATGTTGAACAACATTTTGAACCATTTCGGAGATAAAGATAGCGATACTATTTTTGTCTTCTTCGGAAAAACTGTTACTCTCCATCCAACCCTCTACTTCTGCGTTAATCGGTTGTATGTCTTTTTCAGAATTAAAAAACCTTAGTACCCCCATATTTTGATTACGTTTAAAATAATCTCTAATATTTTTACGTTTTTGCACAGTTATGAAATGGTCCTGTGGAATTATTCTTGCAAATCCCGCTCTCTCCATGTACGCCCCAGCATCACCTTCTGGCAAAACAATATTAGTACAAACACCATAAGTATTAAACATATGCCGACATAAACCCAAAATAGTAACCATTCCAAAAGGATCAACAAAAGTAACTTCACTCAAGTCCAATATCATTGATTTTGTCCTAGTTATTGCTTCAATTTTCGTTTTAATACTCTCACAAACCTGTTGGAAATTATGAAAGGAATATTTATCTGTCAATTTAACTAAATTCATATGACCCTCCGTCAGGAATATTCTGTAATTTTTAGTATAGCAGGGCTAAGCATAGTATAAAAGACCTAATTGATTACAAACTACTAGACTACTCTTTTCTTCTAATAACCTTTAACAACATAAAATTTTTACTTATTGGAAATAAAGTTAGTACGAAGGAGGAGAAGTAATTGGACAAATTAGAAAAGATATGTAAACTCTCACGCCACACTATCTATTCACAAATCCTACAGTTAGGCAAAAAAGTAGAAAAACGAGGCGCAAAGTTTGAAAATATCCACAGGTATCACTTCCAAATCACTTATTTTGATCAAGTAGTGGATATTAAATTGAACCTTTATGACATCGAATTTTTTGTTTTGCTAAATAGTAATGTAAAAAAAGCCACCACTACAATTCACGATATTGAAAAGTGGCTAAACGCTCATTTATTCAGAGATGATTCCGTAATTTCATAGGTAAATTAAAGTTCCTGCAAGAAATGTATACCTTACGCGAGACTTTTATCCTAGGTTAAGTGACAACTCCAACAATTCGACGACGATGAAAAAGTCGATTTCCATTAATGTAACCGATCAGCATATTTTTTTTGCTGCTTTGTGTATAATTTTTCCTCAAAATGGAAATGCTGATATCATCAGCATTTCCATTTTGAGAGGGGTTTTTGGTTTTGAAGAAATATCCACGTTGGTTCATGGAAGCTAAGTCTGGTTGGAATGAAAAGCAGTTGGAAAATTATTACTTTGAGATTATATCAAATGTTGATTTTGATAAATCATTAAAGGTTCTGGAACTTGACATTCAATCAATAGAAGCACGTATTAAAAGACTCGAAAGCTTCGGCAACAGCAGCCAAGATGATTTATTGTTTGCAAAAAAGCTTCTCAGAAGAAAAAAATCACTACGATTGAAAAAGTTATATGAGTTCTAACTTTAAGTAGTGAAAAATAAAGGCAGCGAGCCCTGTTTCATAGGGGATCGCTGCCTTTATTTTTTATTACCTGCATAATGGTTTGTCATGTATTCTACGCAGTAAGATATCAATTAGCTAATTTATTTAAATAAAGATTACCTTTAAACGTAACTTACGATGCAATAAGATCTGATCTCTCATTTTCTCTCTTTGGCGTCTGCTTTTAAATTTCAATCCTTTTATCCTAACTCTGTTTCGTTTATTAATTAAGATCGAGATAATTTTAGTTTGCTATATTCTTCAAGTCCCCTGATTACCATTACCAAGTCCTTCAAATTTTTCCCAAACACTTTACCTTGACCTATTCATCACCGGTGCAGGGCATAAAGATAAGAAGGAAGCCCATTATAACGGGCTTCCTTCTTATCTTTTCCTGCATACTAAATGGCAACTGGAGAAATTTCGTATTCGCGCTTTTTCTCCCGAGATAAGCACAGATAATTTAAGTAGCAGGAGGTACATTTGTTTTTTTCACACACTTTTTCAAGACGGTTATTTCGTATTTCACCTGCGGCATGTAAAATTATGTCCTTGGTTGCGGCAAGATCATCTTGTAAAATGCGTTTTCTGTTTGGCTCCTGATTATCCAAATTGTACACTTCAATAAAGTCAGCATTTTCTCCAGTTAATTCCTTATATCCTAATGCGTATATTTTTAATTGCTCTACGCCTACATCCTCGCTAAGTGAACGTATTTCAGTCTTAAAATCGACGATATATGTCTGTTCATTATCGTCAACTTCCTTTCGTTTCACAAGGTCAATTCGACCAGTGACGCGGACTCCCTCTCCAATAGCGATTTCAATTTCTTTTTCAACGAATACAATGCGGTCAAAGTCTTTGCCATTTTTCCCTATATATTCACTAATGGTCTTCTCTGCTTTTTGCCTCATATTAATCTTCATTTGTTCGTTCGCGTAGGGAAGATGGAAGTGCCGACTTAATATTTTTTCAAGCACCTGTCCACCAAGATCTTCTTTAGCCGCTGCCCGTTTGTGGATTTCATAGATCATGTTATGCACACTTTTACCATATCCCATCGCAGGTTCGATGGGCTGAACGAACCCATAGAAGAAAGACAGTTTGAATCTGTATGAGCAATTGTAAAAATCTTTGAGCACCGAAAAATTAAGAACTATAGGTAAATCTTTTGCTCCATTCCAGGAAAGCTTAGGTCTTATCCTATAATCTTTTTGAACATGATCATCATATTCGAAAATATACCCTGAGTGTTTGGATTCCACCAAAAATGGAGAAACAATACTATTTTTCCCCTTGTAAATTTCTTTATATTTTGCGCGTGTTAAAAATAAAAATTTTTTTGAACGAGTCGCGGCTACATAAAAAAGTCTTCGTTCACTTTCAAGGTCTCCGCTTGAATAACGATTTTCATTTCTCACAAGCCCAAAAGGGATAAAGTGCCACATTGAAAGTCCCCCTATTTTTTGAGCAGGGAAAATGTTTTTGCAAAGCCCTGGAATAAATACAGCTCCAAATTCCAGTCCCTTGGATTGATGAATTGTCATGATTCTAACCGCGTCAGGCTGAATGTAAGCATTTTGTAGATGCCCCTCTGGGTAATAACCGCCAGCTGTGTGTTCTAAAAATTTACAAAAGTATTTCAGCTTATTTTCAGCAACTGTTCGATAGTAAATGGTTTCGAAATCGTGGATGGCTTGACTGAACTTACCAAGATTGTACAATATTATTTCTAAACGATTTTCGTTGACGCCTTCAACCTCTTTAAGCTCCAAAAGATCTAGGAACTCCTGATAGATCTTTTGGATAATGTACTCGTGATAGAACTTAAAATTCTCAGGCTTCCAATATTCGAGCCGTGTAATAGCTCTTTCAATGTTTTGCGATTCAAGAGGATAATCGATAGAAAGCCATGCCTGTATAACTTCTTGCTTGCTTACTCTGTTGCCAATGTGTTTCTTATTGAAACCATTTAAATAATCGAATGTGGCTTTTATCGCTCCGATTTCTTCAGTTTCAAATAATTCGTTGACACCTTCAATGACAAAAGGAATTTGATTCCTTTGCAACGTACGCATGATTCCTTTGCCTAGTTTTTTTACCCTCAATAGAACAGCTATTTCTGAAAAGGGAAGACCCATTTCATGTAAATCTAAAATACGATCAGCTATAAACTGATACTCTTCCTCTTCTTCTTCGAACTCTTTATAAACCATATCCCCCTTTTCGTATTGTTTATCGCTCTGGGGGATCATTTGTTTCTCTTTTCGTTCTTGGTTGTTTTGGATTACACCGTGCGATAACTCAACGATACCTTTGCTGGAGCGAAAATTGTCCATCAAATAAGCCACATTTTGAACATTGTAGCGTTTATCGAAGGTTAAGATATTGTCGATATCGCTTCCCCTCCATTGATATAAGGTTTGATCGTCATCTCCAACGACGCAGATATTTGTACCCGCGCTGTGGAAAATTTGGAGGAGCTTTTCCTGAATCGGATTGGTGTCTTGATATTCGTCGATCGTGAGATATCTTACCCTTTGAGTTGCTTTGTCAAAAAAATCTTTATCATTTTTCAGAAGTTTTAACGTCTCATTCATAATCATCGTAAAATCAAAATACGCGTGTTCATGCATGAGTGTTTCATACTCTACTAGGGCTTGTTGCAAATGAGGTGGTAAGGCGCTTTCTAATTCACTTTCACGAAGAACGCTCAGGAGCCCCATATACTTATCTGTGTCAATATAAATACGCATAGGAGTCTCTCCTGCACCTAAGCCATTACGCACCTTGATCACAAGGGGCATCCCACTTTTTTCATAGTTTTTATCGATAAAAATTTTGTTTTTTATAGTATCTAGAACACTATACTTTTGATATGTAACCACGTATTCCTGTAATAATTGTAAACAAAATCCGTGAAACGTACCCGCATATAGTTCCGACATTCCTTGAATGTCGCCTATTTGTTCTTGAGCAAGACGAAGAATACGAGATTTAATTTCTTCTCCTGCTTTATCGGTAAAGGTGATTGCCACCAAATTTCCCGGTTTTATGTGAGGTTTTTGTTTTAAAATATTGATCGCTCGTTGGGCGACCACAGCCGTTTTTCCACTTCCAGCTCCGGCTATGATTTGCAAATTTTCTTCGATCACTGAAATTGCTTTTCTTTGTTCAACCGTATATTCCATAGAACACTCCTTTTCTAGCGCTAATGTAGTTAAAATCACGCAAAAATTCGCCAAAATTAAAAGTATAGGATCAACCTAACCTAATACCTTGAAAGCGGCAACAATACTTAACAAAATAAATCAATTGACTAGTCAAATCTCAAACGAAGTCGGTCTCCTTTATGTTATATTGTACCTATTAGGTTTTGAGAATGTTGTCGAAGTTAAGTGTCGTGTTAAAACTTACATGCAATAGCATAAAAATAGGGAAATGCCACATCCGCATCCCCCTAAAACTACCGAGTGGCAGCGCCGGTCAATATATATTACTCGTCTAGTTAAGTTTTTCCCCGTCTCGTTGCTAGTAAACTTCCATATCGTACGTGTAATTGTAAAGACACGTCCATCGAGAGAAAATTAAAAAAAGAGCTCGGCAGCTAGGTACACCTGCCAGGCTCATTTTTTTAGGTCAACACACGACAAGGTTCATCAATCTACCCCGTCTTGATCTTCGCGGTCTCGTCAATTGAGTTTACGATTTTCACGATACTATCCACAATCTTCTCTTCGAAGAGTCCAAAAACGCCGTCCTTGTGCATTCGGACAAATGGTTCCTGTAGTAACTTCGCTGGCTCCAGTACGCCGTTTTCGCAAAGATAATCGATGATCATATGGATAAACGTAATCTGGTTTGCGTTTAAATCGGTCTTTTGAAGCAATTCGGCGAACAGTTCTAGTGCCGCTTCCCGTTCTAACCCGAGCAGGCTACGTACAAACAGTCCAAACGAACTTTCGCTGCCTGAAACGAACAGCTCATTAAACTGTTCTTTTGTTCCGGGTTTTTCTACTTCGAGCACTGCGGTAAACGCTTCAATATCCAGCATCGTAATCGGTTTGTTCCGCCGGAGACGCTGGATCGCGACGTGATCCTGGTGCTGACGGACGAACTGGCTGATGTATTCCCGATAATCCGTGAAATCAGCAGAGACCGGTAAGTCTTCTTCAAAGGAAATATTGCCAAGCTGATCCTGAAAATCGGTATGAACGATATCCTTTTCTTCATGATCCAGCAGCCGAATGAGTTCACGGATAATTTTGCGGATTTCATGTAGCTCAATGGCTGACGTACGCTCGAAGAAATGCAGGTCACGAATGGCTCTAAGCATGTCGACGTGCTGAGTCACTTGTTGAACATTTTTCTTGAGAAGACGCTCGGCAATACTCTGCAGTTTTTTCTGCTTGGATGACAGCTGATGAACCGCTACTCCAAGGCGACCACGTTGCAGCTGCACATGTAACAAGTCGACTCTTTTTTTGTCCTCCGGCTCCTCATCATACATCAGCGGCGCCATCGTCTTGGTTAAATCCAGCACCGCACGATCATCGAGGAACTCCCACTGGGCTGAATCGCGATATCGCAGCAGAACCGGCAAATGAGGGCGAACCGCGAAGTAGTGCTCATCGATATGCGCTAGCTGGCTGACAAGTCCTGAAACCAGTTCCTTGCGCAGGTCTTGATAATCGTTACCCGCCATCTGAAGATCCTGAACCAGCAGCACGCGCTCTCGAAATAATTGTTCTGTCAGCGGGATCTGACCCGAAGGCGGATCCGCGGGATTGCCGAGGTCTTTAAATGCATCGACGTTTCCGCATACGTCAAAAAGAAGCGCATGCGTTTTATGAAATCCAGGACCAAACAGATCTTCGCGGAGCCGTGTACCTCGACCAATCATCTGCCAAAACTTTGAGAGTGAAAATACCGGCTTGAACAAAACCAAGTTCACAACTTCAGGCACGTCGATACCGGTATCAAGCATGTCAACAGACACCGCAATATGCGGATTGCCTTCTGGGTTTTTGAAATCCTTGATCAGTCCTTTTGCTCCCTTTACGCCATCAGAGATTTCGAGTGCAAATTTGCCGCGGTACTGCGGATTCAGTTCATCGAATACTTCGACAATGAGTTTCGCATGTTTTTGGTTGCGAGCAAAAATAATGGTTTTTCCGAGTCGATCGCCTCCGGCAACCTTAATGCCGTGCTTGAATAGACCTTCTAGGACCTTTCGGATCGTATCCCGGTTGTACAGGAATTGATTGATATCACTAGCTGCAATTTTCTTCTTACCTTTGGCAAGTGGTGTCACGTTCGCTTCATAATCAGCTCGCTCTTCCGCCGTCAGCTGATCCGGGTCGATGCCATCCCGTGTAAACTTGGTTGGCATTTTCACTGGTTTTACCGGCACCAGGTTCTTATCCCCAATCGCCTTTTCATATTCGTAGGCGAACGTCGGAACGCCTGGCGGCATCTGGAAAAACTGATAGGTGTCATGGTCGACATCGGATTTCGGCGTTGCCGTGAGTCCCAGCAAAATCGAATCAAAATATTGGAAGAGCAGGCGGAACTTCGAGTAGATCGAGCGGTGTGCCTCATCGATGATGATCAAATCAAAGAATCCGGTGCTGAATTTCGGTGTAACGCCAGGACGGATCAAATTGAGCAGCGTTTTGTAGGTCGAAAAATAGAGCCGCGCGGAGTCATCTTCTTTATCTTCGAGAAGATTACAGGTGGTCACCGTCGGCAGGTGTTTTTTAAACTCTCCGCATGCCTGGTCTACGAGTTCGATACGATCGGCGAGAAATAATGCGTTTCGGACCCACCCGGCGCTTTTGAGAAAATCAACAAGCGCGATAGCTGTCCGCGTTTTTCCGGTGCCGGTCGCCATTACCAGCAGCGCTTTCCGGTGACCTTTACCGTAACGTTCAGACACTCGTTTGATGGCTTCGATCTGATAGGATCGCCCAGCAATCGCTGGATTTACCTTGAAGTCGCGCGTATCTTTGCGTTCGGTCCGTTTCTGGATAGCCCATTCCAAATCCGCCTTAGAATAAAACGAAGCCACGCGACGCGGCGGATAAAATGCTTCATCCCACATCCACGTCTCATACCCGTTCGTATAGAATACAATCGGACGCTGTCCGTACCGGTCCTCAAGCGATTTCGCATACCCTACCGCTTGGTTTTTGCCCGTTTCTGCGCTCACCGTTGTTTTTTTTGCTTCGATCACAGCAAGCGGCAGGTTCGCGTCAGACCACAGCACATAATCGCAGTAACCGAGACCGGAATGGTTTGGCATGCCGGCAACTTCATACTCACGTACGTTTTCACCGTGCGGATCCCATTCGGCTTCGCGGAGCATCACATCAATAATGAGCTGCCTTGTTCTTGCTTCGTTTTCCGGCGTCATAGTGATCGGCGGCTTTTGTTTCCGCGGTATTTGCGCGAGCTGTTTACGGAGCTCGGTATTTTCTGCTTCAAGCTTCTGGATGCGCTCTTCCTGCTTTTCAAGTTTACCTTCGAGGATCCGTAGCTGCTCGATCGATTCGGTGCTTGCCGCGACGGCGGTTGGAATCAGTTCGGACTTGAAGGCAAGACCTTCGAGTGGCGCATCCCAATAATAGTCCTGCAGCCAATTCAGGAAGGTGAACAGATGCTCGAAGATGATCGAGGATTCACTTTTGGAAAGCGGCGAGTCGTCATGCACCGCGAGATTGCCAACTCTAATAATGAGCTTGATCGGCTGGAACAGACCAACCGCTATCGTTTCCTGAAACGATGCCGTATGTATGAGGTCGCTCAGCGTAGGCTTTTCTTTGTCGGGGTACTCTAGGTATCCGTCGGTCGCATACATCCACCGAACAGCCCTCTCGAGGGCTGCCCGGCAGTAGAAAAGCGACGTACGGGGATTTGAATAGACGTTTTTTTCCGCTTCGGATGCGTAGTCATGAAGTGTTTGCCACTGCGGAAAATTGTTGAGAAAATCAACATTTAGCGGCATAGATCTCACCTTCCGATTGAAGTTGAAGCTGTCCGGAAAACGCTTGATGTAGGAGGGATTGGAAGTTTTCCTCGAGCATTCTTAGTTGCTGTTCCATTAGTTTTTTCTGAGCATCAATCTCTGTAACGATGCTAGAAAACCTTTTTTGTAAATCTAGAGGAATATCGTAAATTTCCTCTTTATGAATTATATTTCTATTAAGTGTAGGGACACCAGTACCATTAAAAAAACGGTCCAGTTTAAACATTCTCAATAAATATGTTAGATAAATGATGTCATTTCCATACGATTCTTTTGAAAAAAGAGTTGTATTTAATGCCCAAAAATCATTTAAAGTATAATAAACATTTCCTATCGAACCAGACCTGCCCGTTATCAGCCCTCCGCCTTTAATTTTACTTTCCGAATGGTAACCAAGGATTCCATTCGAACCCCAAACCTCAATTGTACCAGAAGCATCTCTTTCTGAAACGGGAAGGTCAAATCCCCTTTGGAGTAATACTACATTCTCCAAATAAGTGGTCTTCCATCCTTTAGGATTCGTCAATGGATCTCCAAACATATCCAAGAAAATTGATTGGATCAACTCATCGAGCTTCGCGATCACTTCTTTTCTCCTCTGGATGAGCTCGTTGGCTTCATTGAGGGCAGCAACTATTTTGTTTTGGATGTCAAGTGAAGGCAGCATAAGGATCTTGTTTTTTAGAAAATTTGTGGGAACGCGTTTTTGCCCCGCACTTCCAGTCATATTTAATTCTGCTTCTTTGCGAAAACTCTTTTGTCCAATGTAAAAATAGATGAACTCTGGCAATACTTGTTCTTTAGCTCGCAGGACATGAAATTCCGTAGAACCAAAACCAACCCCATTTTCAAGACCTCTTGCAATAGCTCGTTTTCCATTCTCCATACAAGGAGTTATCTTAGCTAACAAGACATCGTATTCAGAAAAACTTGTTAGACCCTTTGTAACTTCTGATAATTTACTTGTGTTACTCTGAATAATCTTACCTTCCTCAGAAATGAACGACATGGGTAAAACCGATACGATAGAATCTTCATTCAATTTACTAATGTCTGTCCTCGGATTTATTTCAGCAATATCTTCAAGCTTAACTTTTCTCCAAATCACCCCAACATCGCCTCCAGTCTGCGCACGCCTTCCGCTATTTCCTCCTCGAGTTCCGCAATATCCTGCAGGATCTGTTTCGGTGGTACATAGCTCACTTCTTCGTGAATCTGCTCCTTGTAGCGGTTGATGCTAAGATCATATTTTTTTTCACGGATCTCTTCTACATTTACAAAGAACGACTGCTCGGTACGGGCTCTTTCCTTTTCTGCCTCTCTATTATGAAAACGTGTAATGATATCGGGAATGTTGTTCTCTTCGTGTTTATCCAGATTCAGCTCGCGCCGGTGGTCATCGAGTGAGTATCCGTCTGCGGTCATGTCGTAGAACCACACTTGATCCGTGCCGCCGATGCTGGTTTTTTGGAAAATCATGATCGCCGTAGATACCCCAGCGTAGGGCTTGAAGACGCCGGATGGCATGGAAATGATCGCCTCAAGCTTATGATTATCGATGATTTCCTTGCGGATTCCAACGTGTGCACCAGACGAACCGAAAATAACACCGTCTGGTACAACAACGGCACAGCGACCGCCATTTTTAAGTAATCGAAGCATCAGCGCAAGGAACAAAATCTCTGTTTTCTTCGTTTTGACCTTGGCGAGAAGGTTCGGAGCAACCTGACTTTCATCAAGCGAGCCTTTAAATGGCGGATTCGCGAGAACGAGCGTGTAGGCTTCCTTTTCCAAGTTGTCCTTGGAAAGTGAGTCCTTATATACCATGTTTGGATCATCAATGCCGTGAAGCATTAGGTTCATGCTCGCAATTCGGAGCATCGTTTGATCAGTGTCGAAACCATAGAACATCGATTTTTTGAAGTGCTCTGCAAGCGTTTCGTTTCCGGCTTTGACGAACAATTCGTTCTTGTAATGCTCACTTACATACTCCGCAGCAGCAACGGGGAAGCCAGCTGTGCCAGCTGCCGGGTCCACGATTTTATCCCCCAGCGTTGGTTGCATGAGTTCCACCATCATACGGATAATGTGTCGCGGCGTACGGAACTGACCATTTGTGCCTGACGTTGAAAGTTTTGACAGGAGGTACTCATAGAGGTCCCCCATTGTATCCTTGTTTTTTTCCGACATCTCGGATAAGAGATTATCAATCGACGTGACGACCCGCTGAAGTAACTGAGTAGTCGGGATGATAAAAACCGCATTCTCCAGATGCTTCGCAAACTTGGATCCTTCACCACCGATTTTCTTCATGTGAGAGAACGCACCATCTCTAACGATGGAAAACATTTTATCGGCATCCGGTTTATTTTTAAAGTTCGACCAACGCAGATCAGCATCGGCATCCGAGAATACTGGGTTCTCAAGCTTTTTGCCCATCATGCGTGCCATTTTCTCCAACTTGGTCTGCTGCTCGTCAAGTTGCTTCATGAAGAGAAGATACGTGATTTGCTCGATTACTGAGAGGGGATTAGTAACCCCACCTGTCCAAAATAGTTCCCACAGCGCATCCACTTTATTTCGAAATTCACCTGTTAGCATAGATTTAAACCCTCCATTTAGATAAGATTATAGTTTCGTTACGGACTGCACTTTGTCCTCTAACACGGGAAGTAGATTCAACTATTTTCCAGTGCGCCCCAAAAGGGGACTTCCATTAATCCACGATCCGGAATGTTCCGGCAATGCCCATCTTGCTATACGTTTCGAGGTATGCTTCGTTCCGGCGCTTGGTAGCGGCTGTAATCGTCTCCTCCTGTTCCAGATCGGCATCTTGGATAGCTTTGCCTATGGACCGCTGGTCATCTAGAGGAAGCAGTGGAATCTCGATATTACCAACGTCCTTATTGCTTAGAGACACATTGATGGTTCCAGTCTGGAGCGCTTCGAGATAAAATTGACCTAACGGACTATCAAGAAACGCTTTGACATAGAGTGGATCAACTCGCTGTGAAAGAACCCGAATCCGAAGGAAGTTCTGGGAAAAAGCGAGCGGCTTATCATAAATAACGAGATCATCTGGTACGGTCACTATTTTAATTGAAGTGCCGCGGCTAGATAATAGGATATCTCCAGACTCGAGTTCGTACTGCTTAGCCTTCTTCAAATCCAATTTTATGCCTGCCAATTCTTCGGGGACAATTCTTCCGTCCTGGACATTACTAAGATTAACAAGAAGGTGTGAAGCATCTTCCCCTTCCGTTTCCTTCGGAGGAACAAATCCCCTTGTGATTTCCGCCACTTCACTCAAACGGACTCTTTGGATTTCCAGTCGCTCGTATTGAGACCGGTCAATTTCCACGGTACCGAATTTAGTGGACACTTCAATTCGTTCAAAGTACCTTAACGGTGTCAAACTCCATTCGTTTTCTGCAAGTTCTTCGATGTTTACAAACTTACTGTAGTTCTCCTCCACCTTCTTGTTCCGATAGACATCCACAATTTTCACGATATCACTCTCACGGAGGTCATTACGGCTCCGGGAAATTTTTTCGAAGCCTTCATCTGCCTTAATGAAGAACACTTGATTTCGCAGTGAGTCGTCTTTCTTCTTATTTAGGATCAGTATGGCAACAGGAATACCGGTTCCGACAAATAAATTACCGGGAAGCGCAATAACAGCTTCAATCATGTTAGCTTTGATCAGTTCCCCACGGATTTTGGCATCTGCAGCCCCCCTGAATAAGACGCCGTGCGGCACAACGATTGCTGCTTTACCTTCTTCTCGAAGTGATGCCAGCGTATGAAGCACGAACGCCATATCCCCGTGTGACCTGCTTGGAAGACCATAACGAAAACGACCGTAGACATCCTTTTCCGCCACTTCGTATCCCCAGTTACTTAAACCAAACGGGGGATTCATTGCGATCGCATCAAATTGCATCAATGACCCGTTCTCCAGCCATGCTGGATCTGTGATGGTGTTACCTCTTTGCACATCAGCATCGTGAGGGTATAAACCATGAAAGATAAGATTGATAATTCCAAGCGACCACGTCTCATGATGAATTTCTTGACCAAATAGTCGCAAGTTTCCACCTTTACTTTTGGCGTATCGGTACAATTCGACCAAAAAGTCATTGATTCCGGATACCCCGTCATATACTGTTCCTCTCGTTACATCAACCAGCTGCGGAAGAAGTCGGCTGATCCCCGGAGGGGAGCTTACTTCCCCCCCACGAACTCCTTCACGATCAATCGCCAGTGCGAATAACCGTTCCGCGAAGAGTGCAACCGTACCAGAGAGTGGATCCGGGTCGTTCTGATCTTTCAACGCAAAGGAGTATCGATCCAGATATTCTGCAGCCTTAAATAAGCTTACGTGATCGATTACCTTGGAGAAGTCATAGACTTCGAACACACCTTGAAGACTGGTATTCTCAAACTCAAGAGCCTGAAAAGCTCGGGATAACGTACGACCAAAATCGATGCCATGCTTCATCACTTGGTTCCAATGTGCCTCAGGAGGAACCTGGAATCCAAGTTCCGGATTTTCAGACAAAAACTTTAACGCGGCGGTTGAAAATACAAAATTCCGGACTGCTGTAGAATCACCCATACCTCGAAGGATATCAAACACGGTCCAGAGATCTTTGTCAGCATTATTTGTAATTGGAAACCTCATTTATTTTCACCATCCCCAGTATTCTTGTTTATTCATTATAATTCATATAATGTGTACTTGTCACACACTTTTCCATCGTTTAAAAAAACCATTCATTCCGATTGCTGACCTTCTTAACCTTAATCTCATACACATCCAAGCGGTCAAATACCGGGCGCGCTTCTTCTCGGAGCATGCTCCACTCAGGCGGTATCGCTTCTAAATCAAGGTCAAAGTCCAAGCGGGTCGCGTTTTGCAATTTCTTTTGAACTATTGGAAGAGTTGGGCATTCGGTGAAGAAGCTAGGGTAAAAAGCTAAGCAGGCGTCCAGAACAGCATCGGGAAGATCTGGACCTTCAGGGATGATTACTTTAATACGACCGATCGGCTTCACATGAGCGCTAATGACTCTGGACTGATACCATTGTCGATCCGAGTTACCTTCTAAGATCTGCAGCACCTCCATTTTCTCCTGTCTGCACCACTCAACAGGTAACCCTTTGGGGAGTCCTCCAATTACATACATCCTGTAGTCTTCCATTTCGCATACGTCCTTTCATTTATGGTATACCACATTGTTCCAGCGGCTGTGATTTGATTATATACCTAACAAGGCTTGTTGTAAATAGTAAACTTTTAATTATTAAAATGTGAACTTACAGTACACAAAATAAACCGAGTCAGTATTTTTTATAAAGGCTTAAGTCTTTAAACATCAATCGAATAAATCGCTTAAAAATGCACTAATACCACGTCGAGTTCCGGCGGGCTTCAGATGCCAACTTTATTTTTCACGAACACCTATCATTAAGTGGAATTAATAAATGATAAGGAAGTTAAAAATGTACAATTAATTGAACCTATGACACAAAAAGACTGCAAAACATTTTAGCTTTGCAGTCTTTTGTCTTATTAATCCTTCAACTTTCTTGAAAATTTAATGCAAACCTTTTCCAATTTCCGAAAATTTTCATCAGCACTATGCAAACTTTCAGCTTTAAATTTAAAATTTTGCAGACTCTAGAATTTCTAGGGGGTTCCAATATTTGAGAACACATGTTCTACTTTATAGGTTTTTCCAATCTATATTAAATCAACCCACTTCTTGTACGGGTTTGCGAGCTTTTTACTTTCAATCTTTATTCCCGTTTTTCAAAACTACATGAAGGATTACAATGTCTCATTATATATGAAATATTATATCTCAACCTTTTTGAAACGATTTCGCGGGGAAAATATGATGAAAATGAGGCTGTCTCAATATTTATGAAACAGCCCTTGATATTATAGGTATTTGCTTAGATTTTTGTCTCAGCCGTTTTGACTGCTATATCAATCTGCTCGACGGTCGACACCAATCACCGACATTTCAAGCTACAGCTCACAAAAAAAACCAGGGCTTCCGCCCTGGCTCAATCCTAAGAACACCTGCTGTACCCGCAGTTGACGCAATTCTTACACCCTTCGCTGTTCACCAGCGAAGCGGATCCACACGACGGGCACAGGTCCTTCGGCGCAGCACTAGCCGCGCTACTTCCATGACCCGTGTGCCCCGCGGCCACTACCGGTGCAGGTGCTGGCGCATCCAGCACTTCACTCGTCGCGGTCACGTAGTTCCGCGCGTCGTCTTGCTCGTTCATCACTTCGTCGTGCTGCTCGAGCGCTTTCGCAACCGCGTCCGCGATGGACTCGACGCGGTTGTTGCCGAAGCCAATGGCGCCAGAGCCGCCAATGCCTTTCAAGTGCTTCACGAGCAGCTTCACTTTATCGCCGTGATCGCCATAACGCAGGAACAAGGAGCACACGCGACCGAGTGCTTCGGACATTGCGAACACGTCGGAGCCTGCTTTTCCTACGTTGAGGAAGATTTCACTCGGCGTACCGTTCATATCATTAATCGTGATATACGCCATCCCGAATGGTGTATTCACTTTATACGTTGCACCTCGTAGAATTTGCGGGCGGCGTTTGTATTGTTTATCGAATACTTGCTCCGTCTTCGCATCCACATCTACAGCTAGTTTGCCTGATAGATTAGTAAAGCTCTCTTCTTCTTTCACAGCTTCCGCGGCAACAGCCACTGGAGCCGCCTCTGCTTTCTTCTCTTCTTTTTTCTCCGCGCTTGTACTCAATACTTGCACATCACGGCTGCCATCACGGTAGATGGTTACACCCTTACAACCTAGATCAAAAGCCAATTCATACAAGCGTTTCGTCTCTTCCACGGTGAAATCTGCCGGACAATTCGCTGTTTTGGAGATCGAGCTGTCTACCCATGTTTGAATCGCAGCTTGCGCCCGGATATGATCTTCCGCAGTCAATGTCATGGAGGTTACGAAGTAATCCGGCAGCTCTTGACCCGGATTCGCATCTGTCCACTCCTGTGCGATCGGCACATACTGTTTATCAAACCCAAGACGGCTTTGTCGGTAATATTCAAAAGCAAAGTATGGCTCAATGCCTGTCGATGTACCCACCATTGTCCCCGTACTTCCAGTAGGCGCTTGGGTAATTACGGTTACATTGCGCATGCCATTCTGCTTAATCGCTTCGCCAACTTCAGGGAATACTTTCGTCATGTTTTTCATAAAGCCGCTCTCGAGGAACTTATCTTCAATAAATTCTTTGAAAGACCCTTTTTCACCAGCAATTTCAGCCGATGCCAGATAAGCTTCCCTAGCCATAAAGCCATAGATTTTGTCCAAAAACACCAAGGATTCCGGACTTCCGTACCGAATTTTCAATTTAATCATCAGTTCAGCAAGGCCCATAGTACCTAAACCTACGCGGCGCTCGCCTTGTTGATTCGTACGATTTTCTTCAAAATGATAGGGTGTCTTATCGATAACATTATCAAGAAAGCGAGTCGAATAACGGACCACTTTGGCCAAATCTGCCCAATCCACGTCGTGCTTCTCCACGTCATAAAACTTAGATAGATTAATAGCAGATAAGTTGCAAACACCCCAAGCCGGAAGCCCCTGTTCCCCGCATGGATTCGTACAAATAATCGGATTGAAGTACCAACTGTTGGACATTTGGTTGTAGTATTCCAAGAATACAACACCTGGCTCAGCTGACTTCCAAGCAGACTCAATGATTGTATGCCAAACATCACGTGCTCTTACAGTGCGATAAGGCTTGACGGATTTACCAAGCTTTTTCCAAGCATCTAAGTTGCCATCCCATTTATCGTTATAATCAGGGTCCGTCGTATCCGGGAAAACAAGCTCCCACTCGAGATCTTCCTTAACGGCTTTCATAAATGCATTGCTTACACAAACGGATAAATTTGCATTCGTGATTTGACCCATCGTTGACTTAACAGTGATGAAATCCTCAAGATCAGGGTGCCAGTCGTTAATCATGAGCATAAGTGCTCCGCGACGGCTGCCGCCTTGTTCAATTAAGCCTGTTGTATAGCTGAACAAACCACCCCAAGAAACAGCGCCGCTGGATGATCCATTAACACCTTTCACAACAGATCGGCGTGGGCGAAGGGAAGAAAGATTGATACCAACTCCACCGCCGCGTGACATAATTTCTGTCATTTCCGAGAGTGTGCTCATAATTCCGCCTCGGCTATCGTGTGGAGACGGGATGACATAGCAGTTAAATAGGGTCAGTTCATCACTTGCATCAGCACCAGCAGCAATACGTCCGCCTGGTACAAGCTTCCAATCATCAAGAATATATCTGAATTTATCAGTCCATTCTTTGCGTTTCTCAGGGGTTGCCTCTACCGATGCCATTGCACCTGCCAAACGGTCCCACATTTCTTCTGGTGTCTTCTCAATATTTAAAGTGAGCTTTTCCACTGCGGATTCAACAGTCTCACCACTTCTTGTCTTTACTTTGACGGTATTGCCATTTCGACTGATAATTTCGCCAACTTCTTTGGCTGGGAATTTAGGGTCATCCTTCGTTAAAACGAGTACGGTATCGCCCACCTTGGCCAAACTCGTATCCGCATTTTTGAGTGCATAACGATCCAAAAATATTTTCTCGCTTAATCCATCCAGCTTCTTATTAGACTGTACAATCCCCATCCATAATTCCCTCCCAATAAGCTACATACTCAGCTACAACTAAAATTAAAGTTACTTTATGAAGTTTATGTAAAATTACAATATGTGGTGTGCGAAATTCATTATACCTCACTATATATTGATCTTCTAATAGCTAAAGAACCAAAATTCGTTATTAAGACAACCCTTAATCATATTAGCTAATCCTTACTTACTAATTCTCTCTTTTTCATGGTCAGAATAACCAAATTTAATCAGTCAACCAAACAAGATGAGATAGGCTATACAGCTCGTTTTGACGATCGTTAATTCCTCTGCTAACCTATATATAGGATATCACATTTCACTTATTTTTAGAACATTTGTTCGATAAATAGATTTTTTAAAATGTGGAAAATGATTTCAGTACTACTTTCATAAGAAAACGCTTGAGGAGATGTTGGATATTTATTTCTTTAAAAATGATTTCGTCAACAAGAAGGACGTTCTTATTTCACCAGATGATCGTGGCTACTACTTTGGAGATGGGATATATGAAGTATTCCGGGTATATAACGGGAAAATTTACGAGCAAGCTGCTCACATGCAGAGACTCCAAAGAACCGCAAGTGAAGTGCGGATAGAACTACCTTTTACTATTGAAAAAATGGGTCATATACTCACACAGCTTATTGAAATGAATGATCTCAATGAAGGCACTGTTTATATGCAAATCACGAGAGGCGAAGCTCCTCGGGCACATCCGTTCCCTGCACAAGCTGTGCCCATTCTGCTGGCCTACTGCACAGAGGTGCGCAGACCCATTGCCACGATACATAATGGCATTAACGCAATCACATTAGAGGATATCCGCTGGCTGAGATGTGATCTCAAAACGCTCAATCTTCTCCCAAATGTCATGGCCAAACAAGCAGCGCTCGATCACGGGGTGCAAGAAGTCGTGCTCCATCGCAGCGGTACTGTCACCGAATGCAGCGCCTCTAATTTGATGATGATCAAAGATGGCGTACTTTACACGCACCCAGCTAACCATTTGATCCTTCATGGAATCACTCGGGCTGTCGTTTTGAGATTAGCTCACTCACTAAATATCACAGTGAAAGAAGAATCCTTTACGACGGAGAAGCTTCTTATGGCTGATGAAGCTTTTATCACGGGAACTACCGTGGAAATTACACCTATCTTACAGATTGATGGCAAAGCAATTGGACATGGTGCGCCAGGTCCGATTACTCGTACTCTGCAAAGTGAGTTTGAACGTACTTTTGCACAGTAAAAAAAAGCACGCTCCTTTCCTAGAAAGGTCCGTGCTTTTTTGCGCTTTCGCTTAACGACGCAAATTCCACTCATCCGTGCCATATTTTTCACGCACAAGATGCTCAGAAAGCTCAATCTCATAAGGTGTCAACGATTCCTCCACAAGCTCCACACCAAGACCCCGTGCGATCTCACGACGAAACGCATCCTCCACCTGTCTGAGCGTTACAGCCTCTTTTCCTTGCGCCCGAAGCAGCTCATTAATTGCCACAGCTTTCTTCAAAAAGCTCGTCTTCATTCGATCCGCAACCTTCTCGTTGGAGAAACGCAGCATGCGAAATAGCTGATCGGTATCCATGTCGAGCAGGATGGAGCCGTGCTGCAGCACGACATTTTTTTGCCGAACCTGTGCGCTGCCGGCGACTTTACGTCCCTCAACAACCAGCTCATACCATGAGGGGGAATCGAAGCAGGCAGCTGATCCAGCGGATGCGTACTTCTCCTTCTCCTCATCACTCGCGAGCTGGACCATTTCTGCGCCCAGACCAAGCGCACGAAATCCTTGCAAAAGCCCCTCGCTCAGCACGCGATAAGCTTCGGTCACATTTCGCGGAATGCCCGGATAGTCCTCGGCAACGATAATGCTATATGTCAGCTCCTTATCGTGTAGAACGGCTCTCCCCCCGGTTGGACGCCTTACGAAGCCAATTCCCTCATTTGCTACCGCTTCCTGATCAACTTCCGACGCCTTTTGGAAATAGCCAATCGACAGCGTTGCCGGATTCCATCCGTAGAAACGTACCGTAGGAGGAACGAGCCCTTCACTATGGGCGGTCAGTATTGCTTCATCTAATGCCATATTTTCAGCAGGAGATCGATCTCCTGTATGTATAAAACGCCATGTCGTCATCTCTTTCTGTCACCCTTCCCACTTTGCTATCCGAAGACAACCTATATCATATCATATAATCGTACATGCTTACGATGTTGGTGACGGTTGAATGCCACAACTTGCTAATGAAATTCAGATCGAGTACAGTTCTAGCTCGAAACGAGCAGTAATTGCCAGATTAGCTGCACTTTTTGCAGCATATCTTTCAAATCAGAAATACGCTGCTGCAGGCTGAATTAATGTACCTTTTACAGCATTTCAGGTTTCGCGCCACTTGGTGGACATTTTTACTACGAAACAGTTCACGACAACTTCCATGGAAAAGTTATGAAAGCGCCTCTTCTGGACATACTAACACGTAATCGACGCAAATCTGGTGAGCTTGGAGCCATTTCACGACTCTGAAACCCAGTATTGTTCCATTCTCAATTTTCTACGAAAGCTCAGCTCATGCCTGCAAAGTCATTTTTTTACGAACTCAGTACACGCTTACGAAGTTAGTTTTCTAACGAAAACTCTTAGGAGGGCACATCGATGCGTCAACATGAACAGCAAGAGAACATTCGCCCCATTCATAATCAGCTTGATATGCACTTTGAGAGGGACTGGTTTACTGAGCTGGACAATCGTGTGCGCGGAGGTGGTCCATGGGACGATTGGACACTGTACCAGCTAGCCTACGAATCGGAAGAATCGGGGCTTATTTCGACGTTTGACGAGATGCAGTGCCTCGTTCATCTAGGGCAGCTTGAACCTATGGCTCATCAGATTGATACGGCGAAACGTGTGCTTAATGAGATGCGTGGTCGGGCTATTTTGGCCGATGAAGTTGGGCTTGGGAAAACGATTGAGGCTGGTTTGATTTTAAAAGAATACATGATCCGCGGCTTGGTCCGCAAAACACTTATCCTCGTACCCGCTTCCCTTGTGCTGCAATGGGTCCGGGAATTGAATAGCAAATTCGGCATTCCAGCTGTTGCTCATAAAAAAGCCTATATGTGGAAACAAAGCGACGTCATTGTGGCCTCCATGGACACCGCCAAACGTGATCCGCATCGTGAAATTGTCATGGGTCTTGAATATGACATGCTAATCGTCGACGAAGCCCACAAGCTCAAAAATAAAAAAACGACCAATTATACTTTCGTGAACGAGCTGCGAAAAAAATATTGTCTGCTGCTCACTGCCACGCCGGTGCAGAACGACCTGAAAGAGCTATTCAACCTCATCACCCTGCTCAAACCAGGTCAACTAGGGATTCATAGCAACTTCAAAACCAACTATGTGGTTGGCAAAAGGACACCTAAAAACGAAGGTCAGCTTCAACAGGAGCTTTCCAAAGTTATGATTCGCAATCGTCGCGGCGACGGCGGCGTTCATTATACGAAAAGGGTTGTTAGGAACATTCCTCTCACGCTCTCCCATGATGAACAGGCACTCTACGATGGGGTAACGAATTTCGTTCGAACCAGGTACCAAGAGAGCGCTGGAGATCTCAGCAGTGTACTCTCGCTTATCACTCTGCAGCGCGAAGTCTGCAGTTCCCGTGATGCCGTGTTCATCACGCTCGTCAATTTGTTCAAGAAAACAGCCGAGGACTCGCCGCAACGCGCCAAAATATGGGAGCTAGTTGAGCTGATTCGCAGTATTAAAGCGAACACCAAAGCAGAGACCACGATGAAGCTCGTACAAGATATTAATGATAAAGTCATCATTTTCACCGAATACCGCGCTTCTCAAGAATATCTTCTCAATTATTTGAAAGAGCATAAAATAACAGCTGTCCCTTATCGAGGCGGTATGAATCGCGGTAAAAAAGATTGGATGATGGATTTATTCCGTAATCGAGTACAAGTCCTTGTCGCTACAGAGGCTGGCGGCGAAGGGATTAACCTCCAATTTTGCCATAACATGATTAATTTCGATCTGCCTTGGAACCCAATGCGTGTGGAACAGCGAATTGGTCGTGTACATCGACTCGGGCAAACGCATGATGTCAACATCTATAACCTTTCTACCAGAAACACGATTGAGGAGCATATTCTTTCTTTGCTGCATGAGAAAATCAATATGTTTGAGCTGGTTATCGGTCAACTCGATACGATCCTAGAGAAAATCGAGAAAAAAGGCTCCCTCGAAACATCGTTGTTCCGCATGGTCATGGAGGCTGGCTCTAGCGAAGATATACGCAGAAAGATCGATGAGCTAGGTCATTCGTTTATCGAGGTTAAATCAGAGATTGAACAAAATCCGGTATACGGGGCAGCCTTCCAAGGCATTCTTGATGCTGTTGGCGGGACGCAAAATATCGAGGTAAGGCCATGAATAAACGCAACATTCACACGTTCGTCATGCGCTTTCTTGAAGCATATAATTGCACGATTCTAGAGAAATCACCTACTTACGTCACTGCAAAGCTCTCTCCTGAAGCAGATAGAGAGATGACAGGCCGCCCTTATTATTGGAGCTTCGTAGAACGTACAGGGGCTGCAGCCGAAACGATGACCTATAAGTTCATCTTCGATCCTGAACAGATGAAGCTGGAGACTAAAGCGAAGACCACCGCAACAGCTGTCAAAAGCCCGCCTAACGCGGGAGCGCCCAGCCAGGGCCTGGGCCAGAGCCAAGGGCAAGGTCAGAACCAAGTCCCCCAGCCACCTGACGCAAACTCAGACAGCATTCTTGGCCGCTATTTCGGCTTCGTACCTACGACAGTCATATCCCAGCGGCTTCCGCAGGACGAAGTAACCTTCGGCAGTAGGCGTCTGGAACAAATGTTCAACATTGTCCGTGAACGAGGACGATTCGTTCATTTGTTTGAGGAACCATTCCCAATGAGCGCTACCTATCACGCTGCGCTTGTCTATGACACTTGGTTCTGCGTGAACTACAAGGTAGAGCTTGCTTGCGACCGCAAACGAAGCGAGATTCACTCTCTCGCTATTCATCTGAATAGCGGTGAAATTCGGGAACATTTTCATAAACATATGCTTACCAAGAGCCTCTCTCCGAAGCTTCCTGCGAATAGTCACATTTTGCCTGACACGATTTCACTGCCTAAAGCCATTAATGCCCTTGAAATGATGCTCGAACGTAAGGTCAGTGCGTATGATCATTCTTGGGCTGATGAAGCTAACGAGCAGCACCGCAGCGAAATTAATCGTGTGGAAGCTTATTACAACGGTCTCCTGCTGAGCGCTGAGCCTGACAAAAGAGACGAAATTGAAACCCAATGCCGTAACCGCCTGCAAGAGATTGACTGGCAGCACAAGCCGCGTATTGTCGTATCTGTCATCAATTGCGGTTTGTTTCATTTAAATGCCGGACGAGGACCCAGAAACTGACGTTAGTCGCTAAAACATCGCAAAATTAACACTACAGGTTCTAACAATCTTTTTAAGACATAAGAATTACAATAGGTTAATAGGTTCATACCACTAGAGGTTAACGATAGGTAGGTGAACGAGGATGAAGCTGTGGACAACATGGACGGCGGCCTGCTTCATAAGTGTGAGCAGTTTATTATTCATACCGCTCCAAACCTCTGCAGGCGACTCCGTAGAACGGACAAGCTATACGCAGGCGGCAAGGGAAACGATAGCTAGTAACACAGAGACGAAGCCATTACCTGATTTGCGGAGTGAATCCACTTTGACCGCTACGATCAACACTTGGCGAACAACTCTCGCTCGGGAATCGGGGTTTGAGCGCTGGCAGACGGCAGTTTGGAACAGTTATCCGCTCGGACCAGGCACCCATGGTTGGGTGGTTATCCTCACCGATCATGGACAGGATGTTGGCTATATGATCGTACATGCCACGGACAACGGCTCCTTCCGATTAACCGAGTACGGAACGGGGAACAATCCGCTATTCAGCTTGACCACGCTGTATCGTTCTTTGGTACAGCAGGAACTCATTCCAACTACTACTTCTTACTCTGATTTTGTTCAAAATAAAACGATTCTTTTAGACCGGCTTTACATGGACCAGCTAACCGCTGTATGGAAAATAAGTTTGCAAGATCAAACGTACTATTTGGATGCCAAATCCGGAGAGCTGCTTCCGCTCAAAGAGGACCCTACCCCGAGGATAACTGAGGATCGGCCAGAACCAACCGATTTGACGAGCAAAGCTCAAACGGCGTTATATCCCGCCTTTGATCCTTATGACAGACTCCCATGGGTCCAGGGCAAACCGCTTCCAGTGACCAAACTGAGCGAACTTCAAAAGACTTTAAACCCTCAGGCTAAATTAACTTATGTCACCGAGCTCTATGATGGTCAAGTCACGCTGCCGCTGGCCATTCTGGGTTATCAACAATGGGTATCTGGGGATACCTACCTGACTTTAGATCATGTTGGACCCCGTTACGTGCTGCTGGAGAATGCTTTAAGGTTAGGACATATTTTTCCGTAAAAAAAAGCCTTAGACCACTATTTCCAGAGGTCTAAGGCTTTCCGCTTTATTTCCAAGTAAAATCAATAGCTTTAAGAAAAGCTTTAGCTAAAATAGTATGACCTACGTTGTTCGGATGTACACGATCCCAAGCGATGTAGGCTGGGTAGTAAGCCTGTAGAACAGGTTCAAAGGCAGCTTGCGTATCCACGAAAAGGGAACTCGTTTCTTCGGCTATCTGTTTCACGATTGCTCCGTATTGATCCATCTTGGAACGCATGGCATCTTGCGGATTCGGCTCTATGTAAAAGGGTGTCATCAGTACAAGCCCTTTGACAAGAGGACGTGTCTGTTCGACTAGCTCTCTTAACGTCTTTTCATAAGTCTGAATGCCCACTTGTTTTTCCTTTTGATGCGGTACGTCAAAATGCCTCCAAACGTCATTAATACCGATCATGATAGATAACCAGTCCGGCTTCAAATCGATGACATCCGTTTGCCATCTGGCTTGGAGATCAAGTACCGTATTACCGCTGGTACCCACATTAACGGTACGAATTTGAAGCTCTGGATACGTTGCATTGATCAGCCCGTCCACGATAGAGACATAGCCTTTACCTAAAGCTCCGAATAATCCTTCACCAATCGGTCTTGATCGTTCGCAATCCGTAACAGAATCACCAATCATGACGAGCTTATTATTTTTCTCAAGTTTCATTATGGCATCTTCCCCCAATTTATGGTAGTACGTTCGTCCTGACTATATTCGATATGTAAACTAAAAAACCTCTCGCACCAATCATCCGGATGAACGAAATCTCCCGATGATAGGTGAAGAGGCTTTGTCATTTTATTTTTTGGGTTTTGCCTGATCAATCAGCATTCGTGTGGCCAGCGGCAGCATGCCGAACCAGCGTGTTTGCCAGCTTTCCCGCTGTTCCTTGCTCATCGCTTTAACCTGCTGACGAACTTCCTTTGGTGTTTCTATATACGTGACGACTTGCTGCGTTATGTACTTAACCAGATCATCGCTTTTTGCCATATGTCCACCTGCCTTCTATCCCTATTTTAACCACAGAGACAGGAGCTTAAACTTGCAAAAGACAGGTGGATATAGGGGATTAACCGATTTTGCCGCCACTCTCCGCAATGATTTTGTCTGCAAAAGATTTAATCGTGCTGCAACCGAGCAGCATCGGTTTATTATCACACTGCAATAACAAGGTATGAGCATTCGTATCCCACGCATATTGAAATCCGACATTCATGCCAACCACCGTTACCATGAACTTGCCTTGTGTTGTATTAGGAATCGTAATGCCCTGCTTTCTGCCGACTTGTTGTAAGGCTTTGAATACCGAAGACGAAATCCCTCTATACGTCCATGTGCTGCAAGCCGCCATAGGTCATCTCCTCTCTCCCCTTATAGGATCATTAAATTGTATGAACAGAGAAAGGAAATCGTGCTTGTTTCTTAAAAATCCATTGATCATAGCGCAGTCTTACACGTCTATTCACGTTATCCAAGCATACACTAGAGTAAGTAGAGAGAGAGGTGTTGACTTGGATGTGGAAACAGATGCTGCTAACGGAGCAGCTAGAGATTCAAATGGACGAATCCAATCATCTACTCGAGGTCAAATTAAGCAGAACCGAGCAGGAGGAGACAGCAACCGTCCGATTAAACCATGCTGAACTCATCCAAATCCTGCATACCCTGCTCGAAATTAATCGAAGCTTCCGCGGAGATATTTCCTATTTTCATTCTGTTCAAGTTCAGGTCAAGCCCAAGCTCGATCTCCTAAGATAGCTTCAAGCAAAAAAGCACCTTCGATTCCCACCTTACGGTGAGAGACGAAAGTGCTTTTTGGTGTCTCTGATGATCTGTTTAATCCCTGTTTAACCCAACAATTGAGGCTAGGAACTTCAAGATGTACAAGAAGAGATTAATGAAATCGAGATAAATATTTAATGCTGCAAGTGGGACCTCTTCCGCCGATACACCGTTTCGGTATTGAGCTACATCGTAGAGAACCCAACCGCTGAAAATCAAGATGCCGATCATCGACCATACTAGGTTCATCGCAGAACCAAAGTTAACGAACATACCGACTACACTCATTAGCACGAGTCCGATCGTCCCGGCAAATAAGAAGCCGCCTAGAAAGCTGAAGTCACGCTGCGAACGATGAGCATAAAAGGCAAGTCCGCCGAAAATTGCTGCAGTTGCGAAGAAAGCGCCAGATACTACATTTGCCCCCAGCAAACCGCCATACGCCATAATAACTGGGTACAGAGTAACCCCTGAAATCGCGGTAAATGCATAAAGAAAGCCGTATCCGATATGCTTGCCGCGAACACGAATGATGATTGCGACCACCAGCATGACCACCTCAGCAATGATGAAAAGCATGATCATCGATGGCGGAACGACAATTGCACCGATCAATGTCCCTAGGAAGGAAACCAACAGGGAAATTGCAAACGTTTGAAGCACATGAGCAAAACTGCCAGAATGCGTAACCGTAATCGTTCTATCCATGAAACATCAGCCCCTTTGTAATGATGTACAATCTATACTATGTATTATACCTAGTTTTCATGAAAGCCGCTATACATCTATGCGTTTAAAACATTAGAGCTCAATAACCAAATCCCAAATTGATGAAAAAGACGAACATGGTTGCATAAAAACAAAAACAACCCCTTCAGACTTATCTGAAAGGGTTATTGCTTGATGCGATCAAGAGGACTCGAACCTCCACGGGGGTAAGCCCACACGGACCTGAACCGTGCGCGTCTGCCAATTCCGCCATGATCGCGTATACGCTGCTCTATGAACGAAGTCATAATAGCTGCGACAAAACTTAATATAACATGGGAAATGAGAGCTAGTCAACGATACTTTTACAATTCGTGAATAATTCTTCCCTTCACTCCTAACCCTATTCGCAAAGGAGGAATGACCTATGAATGAGGAAGAAATTCGTGCTTTGGAACCGAAATATACAGGCAATCAAAGGCACCTTACGGAAGGTGAAGCTGAAGCCATTGTGCATGATCCGAACTACAAAAGTGAAGATGAGGATGAGTCTGGATTAGGCACGATTGCAACCGCAGCTGCGTTCGGAGTGTTCCGTAGAACTTAACTAACAAAACTTGAATGCTTCATGCAAATGCGGGAGCCAACCAAAAGGAACAAGCGCCCTACTTATCCACATGGATTAGTAGGGCGTTTGTTCATACAATTGTCCGGAATGCATGATGGCTTCGTATACCGTCCTTCCGATCAAGTAACCAATTGCTGTCGCTGTACCCGCGTAACGATAGGTCTGGCCACGGCACGTAGCAGCAATAAGTACGGCATCGGTTGTCGTTCCTGTTGCAGGCTGACCCTCAACGAGGATACCTAATGCTTGTAGAGCTGCAGCTTTGGCCTCCGTTGCCGTAATGACAGCATTAACCATGGCCGCATCGGTTAAGCAACCGTTTATAACGACAATCGTGTTAATCGTTCCAGGGTAAAGGGAAGCGGCAGGGAGTTCAGCTCCTGCTCTTGCTTTATTCCCCAGCCCCACCGTAACCCACGAGCAAACTTGAAGGGGCTCATGATCTGGCTTCATCGCAAGTTCCTGGCCGAATTCGCCGATAACACCGTCTTCGCCCGTTTCCCAGGTAAGGGTGCTGTAGCCAACGTCCTTTACCTTCGCCGCGGTCAGCATACCCGCTGTTTCTTGGGGATTCAAACCCTCACGCTGGATGAATTCCTCCATCTCTCGGAGCGGATCCGCCTCATTATACAGCTTGTCCACCTGCCGGTTCATCATTACCTTATGCGTGCCGAATCCACCGCCCCATGGCGAAGAATTCAGCGTTCGCAGCGGATTGTCGCTGCAAATCCGGAAGTACGGACCTTGGTGGGAACTAACCAAGTCCATGCGAATACCGGAGATAGGAACCTCCATGGATCCCATCCATGCGTCCTTATTCGTCATCAGAAACGCCATCTGGTTCGATGGGATCCTGCGGAAGCATAAATTCAGGAGGTCTTTCGGCTTCATATGGTTGATAGATATAATTACGTGCGAGCTTGACTACTTTGCGGTTTTTTTTGCGAATTAACACGCTCTCGTCATCCCAAGCTACTACTATTCCACGCACATCATTCGTTGGACTGACGTCCCGAATAACACGCAATAATGTGCTTTCAACTCTATAGTGATCAAGCTGTTCTTCCGATATCATTAACTTACCTCCAACATTTCATATGTACATCATTAGCATACACCAATTTGCATTTAGATCAAACTTTACATAAAACCGCTTTACTGAGGTTAACTTAACTAATGACGAAACAAAGTTAACACAAAAAAGCAAACTTACTCCATGGGAGGTTCTATAGTGGATAAAAAGACGTACTACATCAACGTTGGCACGGGGGAAGTTCTGGAAGACAAAGGAGCACTTAATTTCGAATTCGAGATCTCAGCAACCGAAGAAGAAATTGATAAGCTTCAAGAGCTTTTCGAGGAAACCGATAACTCCTCCCAAGGCAGTTATGCAACTTCTTGGCTTCCTTGGAAAGTTTATTACTCCAATGAGACCAATCAGGAATACGATTATTATTTAACAGAAGTATATCGAACCCTTCACAAGCTCGGTTCTGAACAAACGAAAAGGCATATTGAAAGCATGAATGTACTGGAAAATGGCGTCTGAGTAGAGTTAGAGTTAGAAGCATAGCCATAAACAGAGCATACGTCTGAGTCAGAGCCCCGCTTCACCGGATCCGAGAAAGCCTCTGACACCGTTCCGTGAGGGAACGTCGATCCTCTATTATGCGATTTACACCCGAATTCACGGTTAAGAGGAACGACGATTCGTTATTTCACTGTTTTGGTCCCTTAATTGTTCAATTTTCATCAAATAAGGCCCTCACGTTCCGCTAATCCACTTTTTAGCTCATATTTCCAAAAATAGCGAATTGTAGTTCCCCCAATCTAACAAAACTAAGCTTAAACCAAGAAACCAACACCATTTAGATCATAAAAAAAGGCCAACGAATCCTCTTCGGATTCACTGGCCTCTTCCTTATATGGGCATAAATTAACTAACATGTTCCTTCGAATCATTCGTCTCGTACCAGAAATCAAGGACTTTGCTGGACATTACGCGCTTCTGAATATACTCCACTTGTGCGGCAGAGAAATGTTGTTCCCACTCGATAGTCAGTTCTGTGCAGAGCTTTACGATCGTTAACAACTCGGACCATGCTACATATCGTTTGTACCAGAAAAATTGAGGGTGTTCGATCATATACGGATACAGGTCATCAAACTCTGTATGCTTACAATCTAGCGCACGTTCAAAATGTGTTTTGGCTTCCCCAAGCTTTGTCATAAAATATTCAATGGAACCATTTTCGATACCCATAGATGTCAGCCTCCTCTCATACCATATACTCATTATAAAGGATAAATCGGTTTGAGGGAAGTCATGAACAAATTGTAAAATCAGTTAAAAGTGATTTGCCCATTTGCAAGCGAGGAAATGCGAGCTAATGATTCCACACGAATTCCACGCTCTCGAATCGAGCTTCCGCCAGCTTGGAATGATTTTTCTACAGCAATACCTACACCAACAAGCTCAGCTTCCGCTTTTTCAATGATACGAATTAATCCGCGTGCTGCGTCTCCATTCGCGATAAAATCATCGATCAGCAGAACTCGCTCGCCTTTGTGAAGCAAATGAGAGGATACCATAATATCCGTAACAATCCCTTTGGTAAAGGATGGCACACGCTCACTATATGTATCTTGATCCATCGTCAACGTCTTCTTCCGACGTGCAAATATCATGGGAACCTCAAGATGTAAAGCTGTCGTATAGGCAATCGGAATACCGGACGATTCTACGGTAAGCACCTTGTCAGGCTTCGTTTCTCTAAATAATCTTGCAAATTCTTTCCCCATCTCCATGATGAGTACAGGATCAACCTGATGATTAAGTATGGCATCCAGCTTTAGCACTTGATCCGACACGACTACACCGACCTCTAGGATCCGCTGTTTTAATAATTCCATGATTCTAGCCCCCTAAACCTGTCTATTATGAGTAAGTTACCATATTGATGAAGTAGGTTTCAAGTCCCAATTTGTGAATATCCTTCTTTTGAAGTGAAACTTTTACTCTGTTCAAGGTGTCTATATGTATATAAGGTTCAGCATTTTGAAATTTGTCTACAATTGCTCACATTTGGGTAACTTGATGCATTGAAATAGAACCAGAAAACAGTATGATTAGTAATGTTGCAATTTTCACTCCAATTATTCGGCAGAAAGGATAGATGACGATGAACAACCTGCTTAAACCTGTCATGCTTGGCTTTGTGCCAGTCGCATTTGCTTCTTTACTGTTAGCTGGATGCCAAGAGTCATCTGCTCCTTCCGGACAGCCTACTATAGATCCAACTAACCATGTACAAAATAACCCTATTGCAGAAAGCACTCCTCCTGCGATCGTAGTATCAACAGCGACAGCATCACCTTCGCCAACGCCGGAAGACACGGCGAAGCACGAGGCACAAGTCGCAGGCACGTCCAAAACGGATTTAACCGACATCCCCCCATTATCTGCGAGTTCGAAGCCAACCGCTAAGCCGAAGATTAAAGCAGAGGATGCGTACCAACAGGAGAAACCAACGTTGATGGGCTTGAAGCTCGGAACGAGTAAGGACGTTGTGCTTGAACGTTTTGGGAAGGCGAAGAAACAATTCGTGATGGATGCAGATGAAGACGCCATTCAAGTCTATGATTTCACGGATTTCTCCGTAGGCTTCAATAAGAAGGATGCTCTTGAGTTTGTTGACGTACATTCCACGGAGATTGATCCTGGGCTACGCGGATTGCGCCTCGGTCAGAAAGTCCAAGAAGCTGTTGACATTCTAGGCAAACCGGACACTAACTCCACTTATGTTCTTTCCTACAAATCGCAAGGAACACTGCTTAAGCTCGATATCGATCCGACGGAGGGCACCATCCAATCGATTAAACTTTTCGCGAACCATTAAATCGCAAAGAATACAAAATAAGACCATGAATGCTCCTCTTATAGGATGCACTCATGGTCTTATTTCATGTGTACGGGAATCATATCGCTCTCCGCTTCCGGAAGCGGAAGTAAATGGCCGTTCCAATAATGGCTATAACCGCTATAGTCAATAAGCTTATTCCCATGTATTTATGTATCAATTGGAATAAACCCTCCAAGTTACTGCCAATAAAATGCCCTAATGTTAAGAAGGTTGTACACCACAGCAGAGCTCCTGTACCCGCGAAGAACAAATATTTATAAAACTTAACCCCGCTTACACCTGACAAATAACAAGTGAAATGACGTACCCCCGGCACGAAATACCCAAAGAAAACAGTCCAGAGCCCATACTTCTTAAACCACCCTTCGGCCCGCTCAATCCGGTTCGGTGTTAGTTTAAACCATTTGCCATACCGATAAAGAAACGGTTTACCCACGCGATGACCGATTAAATAACTAACAACCATTCCTGTCATCGTGCCGGCATAAATCACAATTAACGCTGTTCCAAACTCAAAGGGACCTCCAAGTGCCGTTAGCGAACCCACGAAAGCCATTAGGGTTTCATCTGGTACGGGTACCCCAACGATTCCAGCAGACAGCAAAAGGTATAAAGCAATATATCCATAATGACTTATGAAATCATATAGAAATTCCTTCACAAAAGACTCACTCCCGCATTGTACTTCGTCTTATTCAATCCCATTCTAACAGAAATGACAGCTTGCCCCAAGTTCCAGTCATGCGCGTGGGATCCCGAACATACCTTGTACTATATCAAACGAAAGAAAGCGGGGCAATCTATGCGAACAGGTTCACAGATCGTCCGTGTTGCCTTTACCTACATTGGAACGGTTGTTGGAGCAGGGTTCGCTTCTGGACAAGAGATCCTGCAGTTTTTCACACGTTACGGCTGGCTAGCCTCGTTGACGATTGCTTTATCCAGCATCCTTTTCATCTGGATTGGCATTAAACTCATGCTGATGGCTCATGATCTGAAAGCCGCATCCTATGAGGATTTAAATCGAGCCATTTTTGGCCAAAGAATCGGTAACGCCATTAGCTTGTTTATGATGATCGTCCTTTTTGGGATTACAACCGTCATGCTCGCTGGGGGCGGAACCGTATTTGAGGAACAGCTGCACCTCTCATACCAAACAGGACTCTTCGTGACATTGGTGCTCGCCTATTTCGTATTATCCCGCGGAATTGGCGCCATTATGACCGTGAATTCAATCGTCGTTCCCATCATGCTGCTCTTCAGCTTGGTCATCGTCATTTATACGTGGCATTCGCCTTCTTCAGGAAACTGGTTGCGCATTACTAGTGATGATCCACTAGAAAAAATATGGTTTGCACCTTTCCTCTATACCGCCTTTAATTTAGCCATGGCCCAAGCCGTGCTCGTTCCAATGGGAGCGTCCATTCGCAATCGATCCGTTCTTTACTGGGGCGGACTGCTTGGAGGTGCAGGCATTGGTCTGCTCCTGTTGTCTGCACATTACGCACTATCCGCGCAAATGCCAGGTATCGCACAATTCGAGATCCCAATGGGAAATATTATTACCCGACTAGGATCCGTACCGCAAATTGCTTATTTACTCGTTATTTATGGTGAAATTTTCACGACCTTCATTGCTGACGCCTACGGCTTGTCCCAGCAGCTTCAACAGCGCATGAAACTGCACCCTAAGGTTATTCTCGTTAGTATCCTAATACTTAGTTATCTAATCAGTCAAATTGGTTTCAAAATACTTCTTTCCGCTTTGTATCCCTTATTTGGCTTTATCAGTGTTGTCTGGCTCGTTCTGATGATCTGGCGCAATCGTAACCGTGCGATGTAGAGCACCTGACTGAATAAAACCAAGAACGACGATCAAACGTACAAACAACAGAAGCATGCCCATAGCAGAAATAATGATTCCTATGAGCAGGTAGGAGAAATGGAAATTGGCAATAGCCGTTTGATCTCGCCAAACAGCAAATAGTTCGGCTAACAATAGTAAAAGACCGATAATAAACAGTAAAACGACCGCGTAATCAAAGACCGTCCATTTTGAAAAGTATTTGACGGCAATTTCCACCTGACCTGCTGGTTTTGGCGCTGCCGCCTGCTGCTTCCAAAGCTGATGAACCATCCAAGCTGTATATATGGCAACCCCTGTTACAAAAAGGCCAAGCAGGCCACCTATAATAGCTAATAGCATGTTCATAAAGCTGATCCCCCCTTCATTCAATCCTTACTCGCTGTTAGCCATGACGCAACCCATAAATGAGAACAAGCGTTAATAGGAAACAGAAGACGGGAAGCGAATAAAGTAAGGGGAGAAGCAACCAACTAGGAAGATTCATGGCTGGAAGCCAAAACAGCTGCAGACGCTTTTCTCCAACATGCCCCTCATCTTCTATGGATATTTTGTCGGCTAAAGATTCCGATGCCCCTTCATTCCATTCGATCTTCCCCTTCTTCCATCCGACCTGATAGGTGATTTCCCGATGCTCTTTCTTCTTATCGTTTCCTGATTCCAATTCCGATTCCTCCATTGCAACGCTTCTACAAACGAATTAAGCGATTTCCGGGAATAACTCTTGCTGCCGCATCCCGCACGTGGCTGTGGCAGGTAAAGAGCAGCACTTGATGCTTGCTGCTTATGTCTGCAAGAACGCGTAAACAGCTCTCCATTCGTTCCTCATCGAAATTGACGAGTATATCGTCCATCACCAGCGGTAAAATAGCCTTGTAAGCATACTCCTGGGCGAGTGCAAAGCGCATGGATAAGTAGAGCTGCTCTGCCGTTCCCCGACTAAGCTGAGTCGTATCCAGCGACTCTCCATTCGCTCGTATGGCCACTAGCCGCTGCTCTCCGAATGGCGCTTTGACATGAGAGAAGGCACCGTTCGTCATTTTCGCAAAGTAATCCGATGCTCGCAGAAGCACGCCAGGCTGCCGTTCATGCTCGTAAAATTCGCGGGCTTTCTTCATCAGCAGTGAAGCAAAAGAAGCTACGGCGTATTGATCCACTTGCTGCCGAATGGTAGCTCGATATGCTTCAGCCTGAAGAAGATGATCGGCCTGTTCTGAGCCTTGCTCCAGCTTCTCAATTTGCCCCGCCAGCTTGCCAACGACCTCCCGAAGTTCATTCGTTTCATGGGCAGTATCGGTTAACTGACCTTGGAGGGATGTCATTTGAAGTGAGATATCCTCTTCTCCTTGGGTTTCCAAAAGCTCGGTGTAGCTGGGAAGTAAGGATCGGCTAAGTAACGTTTCGAGCGAGGATTCCAGCAATGTTTGTTCTTCCATCAGTTTCCTGCGTTCTTCCTGCTCTCTCTGATGAATACGCAGTTCTTCACCGTCACATGCAGACGCTTCCTGTAAAAGCTGGTCCAACCGGCCTTGTGTACGCTGCTCATTGGTCTGTAGAAGCTGCAGTTCTTGCTCGGTTTCCGAATATAACTGCTCGCCATGCTTCTTCTCCGTAAGCAGCTTCACTTGTTCTTGCTCCTGCTCTTTCCAGCGTTTGAGCGCGAATACGGGCTCTTGCCGTGTCACCGGTGAAAGTCGAAGAAGTGAACCGACTGTCTTTTCGTAATGATCGATGTTTGTTACTAATACCTCAAGCTTGGACTCCAGCTTATGAAGCTGACGAAGACTTTCCTGCCCTTGCTCAATCGTCTGGATGGTTTCTAACAGGGCATCTGCTGATAACTGTGTACTTAGTCCCAGCGATTGCAGCCAATGATTCCAATCCAACTGGAGCTGATCTGACTCCAACATAAGCTGCTCGAAGTATCCACTACGCTGATCTTCTTGCTGCCGAAGAGATTGCAGCATCTCCTTCGTGTCCTGCAGCTTCTCTAGTTTACGAAGCAGCTCGCTTCGTTGCTGTTTATTTTGCTCAGCTTCACGCATCCAAGCATCCAATTGTGGCTGGAGAACTTCAAGAGACAATGATGCGGAACGGCCCCACGAATGAGCAGCTGATGCTGCCGCAGCTTCACCGTAGCCCGTTTGCTGTTGGGCAAAAGGTTGGATTTGTTCTTGAAGGCGGCGTTCCAGCAAGCGAAGTTCATCACTCAGACTTTCATCCCTGATCGGGGATGAAGTCATCACTCGGGAAGAGCGGCTCTCTGTCTCTGCACGATCAGAAACAAGTAAATAGAGCGCAGTACCAGCAAATAAAAGAAAGGCGCAGAGAGCTGCCAGCCAGCTGCCCTGCCATAACAGCAATAATGGCGCCAAGACGGCCAAAAGGCCGGTTATGACAACGATGCGTTGACGCAGTCTCCGTGAGGCCGTTTTGCCTGCTTTCGCCGCCTCTTCCAGACTAAGCTGGAACTGATTTTCCACAGCATCGCGTTCTTTTTGATGGGCAAGCTCTCTCACAAGCAGCTGCCACCTGGCATAATCTCTCGCTATTTGGTGCAAGGTGGCAGATGGATCTGCTCCTCCCCAACCAGGAGAGGCTGAACCATCTGTTCTTACCCCGCTTTTATGTAGATCGGATTCCAAGCTCCTTACCGTTTCTTGGACGCGTTCCACCTGCTGCTGCAGACTCTCAAGCTCTGTTCTGACGCGCAGCTCACTCTCCTTGGACTTATGAAACCGGTCTTTGTAAGCTCGTACCTGTTCACGCAGCGAAATCGTTACCGAGAAAGAGGCTAAATCTGTCTCCTCCCAGTGAACATCTATTTGTTTAAGCAGCCTATCTACCTGCGCGCGTTGGTGTTCCCGCTCCACGCGCATTTGATCTACGCTGCGTTTATTCTCTTCATATGTGGCTGCTTGCTCCAGCCAATGATTCAGCTCAATCTGATGCTCGAGCAGATCAGGCACAAGCTCTATAGCGCGCAGCTGACTCGTTAGTCCCTGCTGCCGCAGCAGGAGCCGAGCGCGCTCCGCATGAATGCGCTCCAGCTCTGCCTCGAGCGCGTCAAGCCTCGCCGAGGCATGCTCGGGGAAGCCCGCCAGCGCAGGCAGCGCCGCAAGCTCCTGGCCGATCTGACGCAAGCGGATCCATCCGCTGCGCGCCTTGCCGGCCAGGCCAAGCTTGTGCAGTTCCGCGCGCAGCGATTCCTGCTGCCCCTCCAGGGCAGCAATGCGCTCCTCCGCGGAGCGGCGCTCCGCTCGCAGCCGATCGTAGTCGGCTGCTGGGTCCCGGCTGCGGCGCAGCGACTGCTCCAGACCCTCAAGCTCCTTCAGGAGACGGTTCATCTCCTGATTGCGCCCGCGGGGTCTGTACAGGCCGTCGGCCTGCGCCGTCAGCTTGCGCTCGGCCTCCATGATGGCCGAGCCGCTCACACCAAGCCCAGCGCTATACAGATAGCCGCTGAGCTCGTCCGTCTGCAGGGTGCGCAGCTCCTGCAGTTCGGTTAAACCGAAAGCGAACAAGCTGCGGAAGAGGTCGGCCGATAGGCCGCCCAGCAGCGTGTTCAGCAGGTCTTCGCCCCCGGTGGTGCCATCACCGAGGGTAACCTTGACGAGCCCCGCAGAGGCTCGTCTGCCGCCTGCGGCGGGCGCGTCGTAGCGCTCGACGCGAATGAGCTGACCCTGCTCATCGAGCAGGGTTAGCGCGCCTCCATGCGCGCCGCCGCCCAGCGGCTCGTAGCGTTCCAACCGGCTCTGACGAGTCGGGAAGCCGAACAGCACCGCGCGGACGAAGCCCATGAGCGTGCTCTTGCCCGCTTCGTTGGCGCCGTAAAACAGCACCAATGGGCTGTCCGTATCAAGCTGCCGCTCGCGCAGGCTGCCGAAGCCTTGAACCTGCATGGATACGATTCTCATCCATGTCCCCCCCCATCCGCGGACAACAGATCCGCGGCTAATTCTTGTGCGGCGCGCAGCCACTCGCGCAACCGTTCAGGCTCCGCCGCAGCCGGGTCACCGGCTGCCTGCGGCAAGCTCTGCAGCGCGGCCAGCGCCTCGCTTGCAAACAAAGCAAGCGCTTCGTCGTCGCCTTGCAGCGCAGCCGAATACCGCAGAAGGTCGCCAAGGAAGCTCTTCTCCTGCTGTAAGGCCTCGAGGTCGAGCTCACTTGCCGTTCGGTCCTCGATCGATTCCACCCAGACGAAGCGGCTCCGCTCGGCTTCGTCCTCACGCAGTTCGGCGGTCAGCTCCTGCAATGCCCGCCCTTTGCGCAGCAAGCCATGCACCGCGCTGCGCCCTTCCAGAACAAGACGGACGACGGCATCTCTGCCGTCCGCCTCAGACCGGATACGCTCGAGCTGCTCCCCGAGCCGGTCTTTCAATTCCTGCTCGGTCTGTATGCCTGTCACCGACAGCTGCTCTAAGAACCAACGAACCTGGTCCAACGCATGGAAGGTTAGCTCAGCTCGTCCATCCTCAGACATATCGACGATATAACACCCACGTGGTCCTGTTTCCCGAATACTTCGGCCCTGCAGGTTCCCTGGGTAAACAATCGCCGGCTGCTGATGAAGCACATTCCTCGTATGTACGTGGCCTAATGCCCAGTAGTTCATACCCGCTTCAAGCAAATCCTGCTTGCTGCAAGGGGCATAATTATCATGACCGGGATCACCGTCGACATTCGTATGTAAAAGGCCGATCTGACATACGTTCTCTTGGCCTGCTTTAAATTTGACAGCTAAATTATCCGTAACAGCCGAGCTTCGATATGAAATGCCATGAATCTGGGCGATGATGCCGCGATTCGGCTTTTCCACGCTAATCGTCTCCACTTGGTCGCACGCAAAAAAATGGACTGCTGCCGGCCAATCCAATTTCGCGGCACGTCCATCCTCCGGGTCATGATTTCCATGAATAATATAAGTAGGAATTCCCCTGTCAGCTAATCGCTCCAGTGCTTTCTGGAAGCGAATTTGAGCGCGTAAGGAACGATCAGATAAATCATAAACATCCCCACTAATGAGTACAAAATCTACCTGCTCTTGTATCGCTAAAGCCACGAGTTCCTTGAGCGCTTCAAACGTCGATTCTCGTATTCGCTCACGAACCCGTTCAGGCAGCGCCGACATGCCTTTGAACGGACTGTCCAGATGCAGATCGGCGGCATGCATAAACCGCAGTCGTTTCATGTCTCAAACGCCTTCCTAATTCAGCTTTTTTCACTATCCGCACTATCATCGTTATTTGATTGAGCAGCGATAGGATAACTCTCATATACACTTTTAAGCTGCCGCAGCACACGGTTTAAAGAGTAAGTTTTCTTCGCCTTTTCCCAAGCAGTTCGTGCCAAATTATAGCGGAAAGTAGGATCAATGACGACTTTTTCCAAAGCATGGCTAAGCGCCATCGCATCACCAACCGGTACAAGCAAGCCGTTATGTCCATGTTCGATTTGCTCAGCGATCCCTCCGACATCAGTTCCTATTAACGCTAACCAGCACAGTGCTGCTTCTGCAAATACAGACCCGAATGCCTCCGCGCGCGATGGCAGAACGAATACATCAAAGAACGGCATAAATTCTTCTGGATGCAGCATATAGCCATAGAAAATCGTTTCTTCGTAAATATTATGCTGAATCGCGAGCTTCTCCAGCTCTTCTCGGCTCGGTCCATCACCAATAATATGTAAAACGAAGGGATGACCGCGTTTTTTCAGCTCTCCGCAAGCAATCAGCAGCGTATCGAGCCCTTTGGCAGGCACTAAACGGCAAACAGTTATGAACTGCGTAACTGGATTTTCATGTGAAATCGGACGAAAACGCTTTTCGTCAAAACCATTTGGGATAACGCCAATCCGTTCACTATCCTGCACATATTCCGCCATATATTGCTTGAACGAATTAGAGACTGTGATCATCTGATCGACTCTCGCTTCAAGCTCCCCGTAAATTTGAGTAAGGAATTGATGCTCTACGCCATTCTCCTGAATGCGTCCATTCAAAATAAGCTCTCTCTCAAAGCTAGAATGAATGGTTAAAATGACGGGTGTTTCGGGGTAAATCTGCTTCATGGCAAGTGCCGCAATCGGATGATGAGCATGGATGATATCATACTTCTTGGAAATTCTTAGCTTCGTCCACCAAACATAATCCTTGTACGTCTGAATGTATTTATCAACGATCGGGTTTCCGGCATACTTCCGCCAATCAAAAGTGACGAACTCCACTTCCTCAGTACCCTTGCCTCGAATCCGCTTAGGTAGCGAAAATAATTCCATTTCCCAGCCTTTTTTATTAAAACGGTCCAATATATAGGGAACCATGGATGACACCCCACCCGGCTGTTCCGGGGGGAAAAACAATGCTTGCAATATGTTCATTGCATGAGCCCCTCTCCCAAATCCTTGAGCTTACCTTCTTATTGTAACTTGTGTGCGCCGAATAGAAAAGAGAACACCTTCGAGCCCTAACAATCGATTCTATCCCTCTCTCGCATTTTCCTTTATAATAGAGTCACTACATGTCGAAAAACAGGGTATTTTGGAGGAAAGTATGAACGTCGTTGATCTGCTTTTCGGTGATTTAGCTTCATTATTATCGAATGCCATTATCGTTGTCATTGTTGCCCTTATGTTCGTGATCTCTCTTCGATTATTTCTAGACCGTCGCAAAAAAGGCTACATGTCGATGACCATTTCACTAGTTATAGTAGGCATTCATTACCTATTACAATTATATTTATCACTCAGCAACATTGATACAAGTTTAACCGCCTACATGCTGCTAATGCTTAAAATAATATCCTTTATCCTTATAAATATGGGGATCTATCAGTTATACAATCGTACGAATCGTAAGCAGTACATATTCTTCTATGGCTTAATGATTATGGGTTTTGTCGTTTCTATCCTTCATTTCAGTGTGCCGAATATGTATACAGGGACGCATGAGCAAGTTAGATTGCTTCAGGATATTGGTCTAGAGCTCTATGTATTTGTACTGATCTTTCTTTGTTTCTACACAATTCCACCGTACATCGGCCAACAGGTCAAATATCAAATGGCACTGACGGTTTACTTTTTCATTCAATCTGTCCACCTTGTAAATGCCTATATGTATGGGAACGTTCAGCCTTTGTTATCCATTGCAGCCAATGTCTTACCGATTATTTATTATTTTTTATTATTTATGCTGCTCTTTGAACGTGTCGTAGAGCTTATGCAGGCCATTTATAATTCATCCATAACGGACGGGCTTACACGTCTATATAATCGCAAATTTTTCTATAATCGCGTTTCCCAATATGTTGGACGGCATTTGCCTGTGTACATTTTATTTAGCGACATTGATAACTTCAAGAAGCTAAATGATACCCAAGGTCATCAGATGGGGGACGATGTGCTCAAGCAAGTTGCGCTGATTATGAAAGAAGAAGCCGAAGAATGCGGCATTGCCGGCCGATACGGTGGCGAAGAGATGGTCGTCATGGTGACAGATCCTAGTGTCAAAATGGAAGCCTTTGCGGAACGCGTTCGCAGTCGAATCGAAAAAGAAACGATCGTAACCGCAAGTATCGGCTACAGCAAGTACAAGAATGGTCTAAGCGCCGAGGAGCTCATCAAACAGGCGGATGAAGCCATGTACCGAGCAAAAACGAGCGGCAAAAATAAAGTAGTGAAGTATGCCTAATAAATAAGGGAAGTCCCCAGTAGCTATAGGGACTTCCCTTATTTATTGCGATAAAACCTTACCTATGTAAGTCTTTTCTATGTCTATTTACTTATGTAGTGGTGATCTTACAGAAGGACAAAAAGAAGAGCAATAACCGCAGGTAAACCCTGTACTAGCAAAATCGACCTTTTTGCAGTTGCCCCGCCATACAAGGCAGCAATAATCACACAGATTAAGAAGAAAATCTCAATGGAACGACCCATGGATGCATCAGGGTGAACGAGTCCCCATACAAGACCAGCTGCAAGAAATCCATTATATAAACCTTGATTAGCAGCAAGAGATTTGGTTTCCTGGGCCTTGTTCCTTCGTCATTCCGAAGGCTTTCAAACCGCGAGGTGTCGTCCATAAAAACATTTCCAATATTAGAATGTAGATATGCTCTATAGCTACGATGCCAACAAATAGGGAAGCTAACATGAATACCTCCTCCTTTCAACGTCATTTTACTTGAAAAGCTTTCTTTTGGCTACAGAGCAGATTGTCTTCATCTCTTTTGATTTCCCGATCACTTTTATACTTACCTTGAAGTAAGCGTCACACCTCCAGGTAACTAAATCACCTATTTGTCAGTTCTTACATAAACCGGGGAATGTCTTTATACTAATAGATAGTACTTATCCCACATTGCACTAGGAGGTTAACAATCATGCAATATCGCAAACTCGGTAACAGCGGTCTCAAAGTCAGTGAAATCAGTCTTGGCAGTTGGCTCACATACGGCGGTTATGTCGGGGAAGACCCTGCCGTCCGTTCGATTGAACAAGCTTATGATTTGGGTGTTAATTTCTTTGATACAGCTAACGTCTACGAACGTGGTGAAGCAGAAAAAGTCATGGGCAAAGCACTTGCTTCCTATCCACGGGAATCCTATGTTCTAGCCACCAAAGTTTTTAATACGATGGGCGATGGTCCTAATGATCGCGGTTTATCCCGCAAGCATATTAAAGAACAGGCCGAAGCCAGTCTACGTCGACTGAATGCGGATTACATTGATATTTACTATTGCCACCGTTATGACCCTGAAACTCCGCTAGAAGAAACTTTGCGTGCATTGGACGATTTGGTCACACAAGGCAAGGTACTTTACATCGGCGTTAGCGAATGGACGCCTGCTCAGATTGTCGACGCATATGCCATTGCAGACAAGCTTTTGTTAGATAAGCTCATTGTCAATCAACCGATCTACAACCTATTTAATCGCTACATCGAAAAAGAAATTATCCCACTTGGTGAGGCTAAGGGATTCGGCCAGGTTGTCTTCTCGCCGCTTGCACAGGGGCTTCTTACAGGCAAATATCGTGCAGGACAACCCATCGCAGCCGATAGCCGAGCAAGCAGTAAGAATTGGAGCGATAAGCAATTAAACGAAGCTTCTTTGAATAGAGTGGCACAATTATCTGGAATCGCCGACGAGCTTGGCATCAAGGTCTCTCAGCTGGCCATTGCTTGGATTCTCAGACAAAATAATGTAGCAAGTGCTCTCGTTGGTGCTAGCCGCCCTGAGCAAGTCGTTGAAAACTGCGCAGCTAGCGGCATCCGCTTGACGGAAGATGTGTTGCAAAAGGTGGAAGACATCCTTCAAGGATAAGAAGTACGCCTGAACTTGATGAAAATCCCTTACTACGTGAGGGGTTTTCTTTTTATTCATTATTTTCTTGACTAAACAGTCCGAAAAAGGATAAATACACCGCGTTGATACTTGATTCAATAGGAAGAAAAACAGCCATCCAAGATGCATGCATCTCGAATGGCTGTTCATTTTACTTAATCATTTCCTTCATGAAAATGCTCTTTACAAAACGCTTCTACTGCGGCAACTTCATCATCCTCTAAATCAAAATCCAAATAGAGTTGTGTCGTTTTCTCATATAGCTCGTATTTCATAATTCCGGACTTTTCCTCTTCCACGCTATAGATCGCTCTAATATATAATCCGCTTTCGGAGTAAAGCTCATCATCTTCCTCAACTTCAATATCTATGAGAAATTCATATCGCTGCCCCGTCAATATCCCAAATGGATCTTTCACTAATTCCACAGTGTAACTTGTCATTGTAAACATTGGACCACCCCTTTTTCATCTGCAGGTTATAGTATACCTGAAATTAAGAAAAAAACTAAACTTTCCTGAAGTATCTCTTCTTTATTCTCCATCGTTACTCGACTTATGCTGTTTTCGCGACCAGTTTTTAGGATTTAAGTACCGTCTATATTTTCTCGCCACTTCTTTACCAAGAATGATGCCGCCTGTCCAGAACGCAATTTCGCTAACAATAAGAAGACCAGCGATCCAACCAGCCATCTCACTTCCGTTATGAATGAAGAAGGGAATCGTAAATGCCGACAATAGAGCAACCCCTGAGACGATCAGCAAAGCAATACCTAGTTTTTTCAAATAAAACAACCCCCCACTTTCAACTCCTACACTTAAACTCTACTTGGCTTTTCCATCATTATCAAGTTTTATAAGAAAAACTGATTACTCCGCCCCTTAAAGTCATTCAGCAGCTACGTGAGGTAGATAGGCTTCTATTCAAATACTGATAAACAGCTGGTCAGATCCAACTCTGTGGAGTGATTTCGAACATATAAGCTGCTAATCGGAGGATCGGAGGGAACGAGGAGCCTCTATTTCGGTGATTATGCTGATACAGGGCCGGTAAGCGGAACGTGGGGGCGTTATTTTGGCGTTTTACCGGTTTTTTCGCCTCGAAAGCGGAAATAGAGGCTCCTCGTTCCGCGAAAACGTGATATACGCGTTTTTGAGTAAAATAAGGCATCTACGTTCCGCTACAATCTGGTGAATATGTTCACAGGTGGGTGAACATTAAATATTGAGCTACATGGCAGAAGGAGCGACTATATTGGAGAATCGACACGAAATGGACGGTTGAGAAAACCTTTATCAAGGTCAAGGATGTGTGGCCACATAAGAAAGCGGTTATGAGAACCGAAAACTTATACTTTCTTACATGGAAAAAAGACCGCACAGCCTAAGCTGTTGCGATCTTCATTTAAACTATTTAATCATTACTTATGGCGCATTCGGTCCAACCTCTGTTACAACCAACGGATGTTTCCCAAAGGATGTGCTTGAAGACCGTTCATCTGCACCAATATCCGTGGTGGAGCGTGTTTCTCCATCCATATCCTCTGTTACAAAGGTGTAGGTTCCTAAAGCAGCGTTGATCGCCGGACTGGTAGCGGACAATTTTTGCAACCCGTTAACGGTTGTTAACAACGGATTGATTCCCCAAATTTGGGCAGCCGTCCTCGAACTATTATTGCTAACTGTGCTGCCAAACCCCATATTCCCTTCGAATACGGTGTTGGTGGTCACAACTTCATCGTACAAGGTACCCGTGGAATTTCTCACGATATTATTAGCCACTCTGCTGTCCTGAGTAGCATACGTTTTACTGGAACCAACAACAATTCCTGTCGTGCTATTAACGATCGTATTGTTGACGACTTGCGCTCGGTAGATTTTCCACTGCGCTCTCAAGTCATCAGGCGTTGGATTGGAAGGATACCCACTCGTGCCCCCATCATAATTACCATTGTCAAGAATAATGGCGTTAGCCGTGAGGTTCTCCATGTAATTGTTGTATATCTTATGGTCGTTGCCATAAATACGGATTCCCGCTTCTTCCGTTTCTACACCATCACCAAGGAAATAGTTTCCGTAAAATGAATTGTTATGCCCATGTCTTGAGGTGAGTCCTCCTTTGGACGTCTTGAAGGTATTATAACGAACCGTGTTGTTGCTGCTTTTCACAGAAACGATTTCGGGTTCGCCATCGCAGTTCTCAAATAGATTATACTGGATAGTATTAAATCCATTGGACAAGGAGATTCCCGATAATCCAAGGCGTATCGTTTCTTTACCATTAGCCACCCATGGACCCACATCATGAAAGTAATTATATTCGATGACGTCATACTGAGAGATGTTTCCGTTATTATCACCTTGATAGGCAATTAGAGGATCCATGTCGCTCTTGGGACCGAAGTCATTATGGTCGATTCGATTGTGATGACTATTGACTCCGCTAACCTGAAGCCAGATGAGGGTTCCTCCGGTTGCTTGCAGCGCGAATTGATTTCGAGTAACTCGAATGTTATTGGATCCATCAAGGAGAAGGGCAGTATTTCCTAAGTTTGTAAATTTAAGCCCTTCGATAACGACATTGGATGAGTTTTGAATTTGGAGAGACGCCCCGCCAGAAATAATCGCCTGCCCTTGATTAGCTGCCTTGATCGTGATAGGGCTGCTTGCTGTGCCGTTTTTGTTGCTCAAGACGAAGGGGCCTGTTTGTGAGTAGGTCCCATTAGCGAGAACGATCGTAGTACCCGCACTTGCATTACTCAAGGCCGTTGCTAACTCTCCGGATGTGGAAACAGGTATACCAGGAGTAACAGGAACAACTCCATAGATTTCTACCTCAGTATAACTGTTCCATGTGTTGACGGAGTTGCCATGTCCAACAATTCGCACATAACGGACTGGCGTTACATCTGGGAAGTCAAAAGTCTGTAAGCTTGTATTCAAACTGCTCGTAACGTTCGCCTGAACCGTTGTAAAATTCACGTTATCTGTGGAAGTTTGAATATCGAAACTAGAAGTTCTTGTATCCCCGCTTAAAAATGCAATCTTAATGAAGGCGACCTTGACATTCGAACCCAAATCGTACTTGATCCATTGCCCATTTCCGCTAGCAGACCAACGTGTGGTCAAGCTTCCATCCACTGTGTTAGCAGGCACATTCCCATCATCCGCGCTTGCGGTCACGGAAGATCCGGAGATGGAGAACTTCGCGTCCGCGGAAGCGCTTACAGAAGTGTCTCCGTAAATTTCAACCTCTGTGTAACTATTCCATGCGTTGACAGAGTTGCCATGTCCAACAATCCGCACATAACGGACGGGGTCTACATCCGGAAAATCAAACATCTGCAAGCTTGTATTCAAACTGCTCGTCACGTTAGCCTGAACCGTCGTAAAAGTAACATTATCCGTGGATATTTGAATATCAAAATTAGATGTTCTCGTATCCCCATTTAGAAAAGCGATTTTAAGGAAAGATACTTTTTTTACAGAGCCCAAATCGTACTTGATCCATTGCCCGTCACCACTTGCAGACCAACGGGTCGTTAAGCTTCCATCCACCGTATTGGCAGGTACGTTCCCATCATCCGCACTCGCAGTCACGCCAGACGTTGCGACCGACAATTTAGCGTCAGCAGCATAACCTGAAAAAGGGATCATGGCAAGAAATAAACTAATCATTAACATAACAATGCCTGCTTTTTTTCCTTTTCCCATTAAAACATCCTCCTCTTATCTTGGTTTCATTAACGAACAACCAAACCTTCCAACCATTGAACTCCTTTCATTGTCGTCGAGTGCGCACTCTCCTTCAATTTTATATAAATCATGGAGATAATAAATCTTCATAATCGTAAATTCATCTTTAAAATCGAAACTCCACACCCTCATTACCTAATCTGGATATTCAAATAGGGATGTAAACATAAAAAAGGGAGTGTCCTTGGTTACCAGACATCCCTTCACTGCATTGCCTCTACATTCTTACAACCAAAGCATTGGTTGTCTGATGGCCATATTTCGACGCACCTCTGAATTCGCCGGGCTTTTGTCCAGCAAGTGCCACAGCTTCAGCAAATCATTAGATTCGTAAGCAAGCCCTGCGAATAATAGAAACGATATCCCTACAGGCCACTCTTCAAAGCACTCCACATCATGCCTATAAGGCCATGAAGCTTTATTCATTAAATATGGCGTCAGAAAATCGATTCCCTTCCGGATTCCCCTTCCATCAAGTAATTGATAATCCCATAGGTTATCGTTCGGAGTCGATAGGATATGGCAGAGGGTGACCAGATTATCCAATGCGAAGATGGAATAGGCGTAAGGCTTAGTACGTGCCAATTCCCTCGGCAAACTGCCGTTCTGATCCATTTGTTCAGCTAGCAGACGGGTCTTGAATTGTTCCCGGCAATAAGCAAGGATTTGTTGATTCCCAGTCATCCGACCAAATGCGGCTGCTTGCACGAACCAACAGATCCCATGATTATTGGACGTGTCCCGTTCCTCAATACCTTGCTGGTGCGTGCTCATCCAATTCAAGTAACTGGAGAACCAATCCTCGAGGCTCAACCTGAAAGCATCCTCCACACTTAAAGACCTTTGCAAAACTTTAAAAGCTACCGTAACGTCGATCAAATGGAGCGTATCGATAATCCCGATTCCCCTTCCCTCGCATACGCCAGGAATCGCTTGGGCATACAGCAGATGCGGATTCATTCGGGTCTGTTCATCCAAGAAAAACCCCTTCAAAAGCTGTATCGCTTTTGCCGCATACCGTTCATCCTCAGTAATCCGATAGGCCGAAGCCAACTTGACCACATGCGACCTCATAAGCCGAAGCGTACCCCGGTGATGATCGAAATTGCCAGGATTACTTTCGCCATCGCGGCGAATATACGGCAGTCCGTCCTCCGTATCCGGATTCGGCCACCAATAGTCTCCATTCGAATAATAGTCATGCATGCCTCCTGGACTTCCATGAGCAATATGATCTGTTATATGTATCATCGGGGCTTGAAGCGACTCCTCCGCATCATGGAGAATTCTGCCCATATCAAAGTAATCATTCCATTGTTCCTTCTTTAACTTTAAGATTCCCATTATCAGGCTCCTCCCTGCAAACTACTAACCTTCCGCGTGCAACTCATGTAAAAGCAATTGGCCTGTGACCCACTAATTCCATAATGAAATTAGCTAATCACAGGCCAGTTTGCTAGAAAATACGATTCTTCCAGCCTAGCAGCTTCGCAATGGCTTCAACGTAATAATAGTCCCCATAAATCAAGGAAACATCAATGTTCTGCCCAGCGGGTAAATTTCCAGTTCCACCACGTAGGATTGCCTCATGCTCCGGCTGATCCCATGTCGCATAGTTTTGGGTCAAGGAAAGCAGGATCCGTTCCGCTGCCCGCCTATAGAGTGCGCCCTCTACGGCTGGAAGTGCATCAGCCAGCTCAAGCAGACCAGACGCAGCACAGGTTGCCGCAGACGTGTCGCGCGGGAGGCCTTCCAATGATTCATCTGCGCGGAAATCCCAATGCGCTACATAATCTTCAGGCAAGCAAGCTAGAAAATAGTGCGCTACGCGTCTAGCGGCATGGAGATATTTGGCATCCCCTGTGTAGCGGTAAGTGTTCGCCATGCCATGCAGCGCCCATGCTTGCCCACGGCTCCAGGAAGAGTGAGGTCCTGCTCCCTGCCCGCCAAGCGATTCGATGAGTTCACCCGACCTAGGGTCAAAGCTTAAAATATGATTCACAGATCCATCTTCTCGGATAAAGTGTTCCACCACCGTATCAGCATGCGCCTTGCCTACATGCTCAAACCGTGGATCAGCAGACTCTTGTGCAGCCCAAAACAATATAGACAAGTTCATAGACGAATCTACGATAGACCAACCGATTTTTTCTTGATTCCAAGCTCTCAGAAACTGACCAGCCAGATTGAAGCGTCCCGTTAAGAAGTTTGCCGCGAACAGCCCTCGGCGCTTACCGTCCTGATCGCCTGTCAGCTTGTATTTGATAACCGCCGTCGGCAGGAATTGAAAGCCTACATCATGATGATAGTTGTTAGCCTCGATCATCTTCTTTTCAAACTTCTCGTCCCAGCTCCAAGCCGCTTTTTTGTAATGCTCCTTGCCTGTCATTTCGTGCATAATCCACAGGATGCCTGGCCAAAAACCGGATGTCCACCAATCATGCCGCATATCATCGTAGATCCCGTCTTCTTTAGCCACATGCGGAGATTTATCCCCGAGCTGCTCGATCATTCTATCTACCTTAACCTGCAGCGCCTCCCATACGAGGGGCAGTGCTTCCTTCATGCTTGCCGCGTTTTTCCACTTGTCAGCTTGAATCGTTGTCTTGTTTTCCATTCGATTCGCTCCTTTGGTTTTATTGTAAAGTGATAAAAGCAGTAGCAATACCTTCACACTTCGCGCTAACTATCGAAGTAGGCAAATGAGTCACTTTGCCTGCTTTGATCACAGCCATGGCTGGTCCGCCCGCAGATATGAACGCAGTCTCGCCGATGGCAGCTGCGCTTCCTCCTAACGGATCGATATAAATCCCCGCGCGTCCAGTTGCCAGCTGTACAAGCTTCGAGCCATGGATCGTGCCAAGACCATCAAGCAGCTTACCATCGCCGCTAAGTCCGAAACGAATGAAATGAGAAGCATCTGGACAAAAAACACCCTTCTCGTCAAACATACGCGCTTCCACATAGATACGACCATCATCCTGTTTCACTGACGCAAGCCGAAGCTCCGTCGGCTCCCCCCATGTCTCTGTCTGGTAGTCGAAGGTCAGCTCATCTTTCACGATGATGCCTTCCTTCTCAGCGATGACCTGCACATGGTTCATGCCAGGATTGAAGGTCGTGTTCCAACGTAGACCCGCACATGGGAAGTCTTTGGAATCTCGCAGTTTTATACCTAAACTAACCCCATTAAGGAAAAGCTCCGCCTTAGAGCAGTTGGAATAAACCTTTAGGTATTTCTGCTCATTCTCAGCCCCCCAACGGACTGGCATCGTGTGACCGTAGATGCGCACCATAGGTTCTTTAGACCAATAGGATTGGAATACATAAAAAGCTTCCTTCTTCGTCAAATCACGTTCAACGATTCCCTTCATATTCAGATACGGAATCGGTGAATCCGGTCGGACTGGCGTGGCGAAATCCTTGAAGGACCATTGTGCTGCACCTGTCAGCCAATCCATTCCCTCTTGGCATTTTAAATACCAATCGATCATTTCACAGAAGTAGGTCTCCGACCAGTCTCCGTCCCGAGAGACACGCGTTTCGCCTCCAGTAAGTAAATAATCCCCATCTCGCTCTTCTGTAGCTCCGTTTCCGCGAGGGATATACTCGAAACCTGTGTACGTTTTCTCCACATGCCGAGTTGGCAAATTATCAGCCCCCCATTCCATATGGAAAAAGGAGTCCACCTGTTCAAAGGCCATCCTGGAGCTTTTCTCGTAGTCTGTGTATATGCCTCGATACCACCCTGCCCAAATGGATGGCGAGTAGACATCAATAATATCTTTGCAAAACTCACATCGCCGTATCGCGGTCAGACGCCCTGCATCCAACTGGTGTGACAGGTCATGAAGCTCTTTCATAAAGCCACGGATTTCTCCCTGATCAAAATAATCAAAATCGCATTCCCAATCATTTTCATTGCCAAGTCCCCAAAGAATCACGGACGGATGATTGTAATGCTGAGAGATCATCGCGCTTAGCATATCGCGACATTGCTGCCGGTAAGCTTCGCCGCCTAAACCTCCACGGCACCAGGGGATTTCCTCCCAAACCAATATGCCGAGCTCATCGCATAGATTCAGTACAATTCTCGATTGCTGGTAATGGCCTAGCCGAATAAAGTTAGCTCCCATACTCTTAATCAATCGCATTTCTTCACGTATCATCTCTTCTGTCATAGCAGGCCCAACACCGGCATGATCCTCATGTCGATGTGTACCGCGAAGCAATAACCGCTCACCATTAAGCTTGAACGGACCTTGTTTTATGAACTCAAAGAAACGAACCCCGAATTTCTCGTTAACCGTCGTCTCTCCATGCACACTCAAAAGCGTCACATTACAACCATACAAGACAGGTTGATCCGTCGACCAGAGTTGAGGAGTATCAAGCTCGAATACGGTTAGCTCCTTATCACCTTCCCACGGCATTGAGCTCACATTTGAAACCGCTATCACATTGCCCGTTGGGTCCGTTAATTGGATCGTCAATTGCAGGTTTTCGTTCAAGCCCTTCGGATTATATAACGCAGCGCGAACTTTCACCGTACAGGAGGATATCGAATCCGAGCCGGTTACCATCGACCTTTGCAAGGCTTGTGTATCGGTCTCGATATGTACTTTCTCCAGCGACATCGCTGGCACATAGACCAGATTCAGATAGCGATACACACCGCCATATAGGTGGAAATCACTAGCATCTGACGGAATCGTCTCGAGCTCACGGCTGTTATCGCACATGACGGCTACGGCTACTTTACCCTCATACCGTTCAATTGTACGCGCTCGTGCAGCAGCTTCAGTAATATCAACCGTGAATTCATCATAACCTCCAAGGTGCTCGCCCACCTGCTCGGTATAAACAAATACGCTTGAACGCTGTCCAGCTCCTTCAAAGTGCAAAAGCGTTCGCCCGTTCGGATACGGATTGTTCACCTCCAGCTTTGTGCGATACCAGCCCTGTCCTTGATAGTACTTACTGTCTGGGTCCATCGTATCCAAAGCATTGTAAGAATGCGGAAGATCTACTTGTTTCCATGGGACATTATAGTGATTTTGAAGCTTATCGCCCCGCCATACCTCCCATACGCCTCCTAGATTCCCACAATAATGCTCCCAATTCTGATTCAAACGTTGACCAAGCAATGTCTATCACTCCCACCGAAATTCTTGCCCTCAGTATAGCAAAAATCAATCGAACAGAGTGTAGTGCTCTTATGATAAAATGTTGTTGTATTATGATTTAACAGATTAGAGAAGATGGGAGTCATTCGGACCATGAAGGTAATGAATTACTTGAACCTTAATCAACACCCTGCACATCTTCAATTTTACCGAAATCGGACAAATGCTTTTGCTGAAATCTATCACGCACATCAAGGTATGGAAATCCTTATCGTCCACGAAGGCACCGGTACTGTCATTGTGGAACAACAAATTTTCGACCTGGCCCCAGGTATGCTCTTTTACTTCAGACCTTTCCAGCTTCATCGGATTCGTATGAACGAACAAGCCCAGCATGCGTACATCCGATCCTTTTTCGTATTTGAACCTGCACTGCTTGATGACTGTTTAGCTGCATTCCCTTCCACACGCGAATTTTTCCAGAAGCTTTGGAAAGACCCCTTGTCAATTCAAAAGATAAGCGGACTAGACACGGAGGCTTTTCATAACTTGCTCCAAGCACACCATCATACAATTGAGCATGCCAAACCAGAACATTTGCTTGAAGAGCAATTGTTCTTCTTAACCAACCTGATGCATCATTTGAAAACATCCTATCCATTAACCGGCTACAACCTATCCGCGGAACGTAATTCCAAAGTAAAGTCCTCATCCATTGCTGAGAAGGTCATGGAATGGATTGAAATCCATTACATGGAGCCATTTGAGCTTAATCAGCTCGCTCAGGCCATTCATCTATCTCCAAATCATATATCCGCGGTATTTAAGCAAATCGTAGGCAGCAGCATTACTGAATATTTAACCGCTAGACGCATTCGTCAAGCCTGTTTATTGCTTAAAACAAGTGACATCTCAATACAGGGAATCGGACAGGCCGTGGGACTGGGGAACTTCTCTTATTTTTGCCAAATGTTCAAGAAACACGTGGGATTGACCCCCTATCAGTTTAAACGGACGTCAGAGCAGCCATAGTATGAACAGACAAAGATGACTATCCCATAGCCTTCTATCTTTTCCTTAGAGCACGGATTCTTTCTGATCAATTTGAACAATGTTGAAAAGTTTTGTTGATCCCATCCATTCCCCTTCGTAAGTACGGTGCAGTTGTTCTGAAACATGCTTATTAATGAATATTTATGAAGAAAGTATCTTTGCTCTGCTGGGGGGACTAAATTTCATATGTTCATTTACACCGTAAAAAATGGAGACTCTCTTTTTTCTATTGCTTCAAAATTTCAATTTCCCCTCGATAAAATCCGTGAAGTAAACGGCTTGATTGATCCAACGCTGGTTCCCGGTCAAGCTTTGATTGTTCCATCAAATTATTATATTGTTCAGCCCGGAGATTCGTTATATACGATATCACAGATGAGCTTGGTACAAGTGAACACCCTGCGTTCGGCTAACGGACTTCAGAGCGATGTATTATCTGTAGGCATGAAGCTGTATCTGCCGGTGAGAACCAAATACCCGGAAGAAGGCTTAAGTTATTTCATTCCTGCTACACCTGAACAAATTGAAATGACCACCCGTAACTTTTCACCTTACAATGCTTACTTTGGCATTTTTGAATATCACATTACCGAAGAAGGGAACTTGAGCACGTTAAAGAACGATGAACTCGCTGTAATTGCTTCAAGGAATCATCGAGTTGCTCCTCTTGCGACAATTACGAATTTAACGCCGGAAGGGTTCAGCCCTGAAATGACAAGGCAAGTCCTAAACTCTCCCGAAATAAGGAATCGACTCATTAATAACATCTATACATTGATAAAAACAAAAAATTATGCTGGTGTAAATGTTGATTTTGAGCAAGTACGGGCAGGGGAAAGAGACTTGTATACCGGCTTTTTACGTTCGTTAAATGATCGTTTGAATCCGGAAGGATACTTAACATCGGTCGCCCTTCATGTAAAAAAAAGTGATAGCGATTATCCAGGTTATGATTACGGAGGGATCGGTGCTGTCGTGGATTTCGCTTTCATAATGGCCTACGATTGGCATGAAAAGCATTCCGGTCCTGGACCAGTCGCCCCAATCGATGAGATTCGTAAAACCCTCGATTACGCCGTGCAGCGCATGCCTCGGAACAAAATTATACTTGGGGTACCTAGGTATGGGTACGACTGGACGATGGATAATGGAACCGTTATGAGCGCTAAAGCTGTTTCCGTTACAACGGCTACCGAAACAGCTATGAGGTATGAAGTACCGATTCAATATTCCATACAGTACCAACAACCTTATTTTTCATATTGGGACGAGAACGGTAGAAGACACAGTGTGTGGTTTGAAGATGCGCGAGCCCGTGCAGCCAAATTTCAAACTGTCGTCGATTACCAACTTAAAGGCGTTGGGGCGTGGCAGCTCGGATTGAATTTCCCGCAATCTGTTTTCTTAGTGGAACAGTTCTTTTATCAGAAAAGAGTGATTTGAATCTATCATACCGTTGGTCGGCTAGCTCATTGGATCTAAAGAATTAATGGGGTGTAGGATTCCCTTATAGGCAAACGAAGCATTACCGGTTTCCTCTGAAACAACGAGTACAAGAGCATCGGTTCGCTCTGTCAAACCTATCGCCGCGCGGTGTCTTGTCCCCAGTTTTTTATCCACCGAAATATTAGATACTGGCAAAACATTCGCAGCCGAAACGATTCGATCGGATTGAATCAGTAGGGCTCCATCATGCAGCGGGTTGCCAGGGTAAAAAATGGCTTCCAATAACGAGTAAGTCAACGTGGCTTCCAACCTAATGCCTGAGTGCATAAACATATCCAGCAGATCATTCCTCTGGATCACGATCAAAGCACCATGTCGGCGTTCCGACAGATGCTGAATGCAAATGGACAAGTCTAAATAATGGTTGGTAAAAGAGGATAAATAACATTGCAAATAGAAGGAAGCCGCAATGGATTCGACTTGTTTGAAGGCTTCACGAATTTCGTCAAATCGACTTAAAAGACAGCTATTTTCATCATTATCTAAGGTATCCAAGCTGCACTCTATTTCAGCGGAAATGTGGCGCAATTGTTGCTTCAATTGTTCTTTCATCGGGGATATGTCACAATTTTCTTGCTGCACTCGTCACACCTCAGAACTTCATTATTATGTTCTCGAATATGTTGATCAACTTTCGGTATTCCTATGAATTAATATGTACATCCTTCCTTTTATGTATTACTTTAAATGTAATCGTCAGCTGCCTAGATTTCATGGTGAGGAAAAATAAAGTTCTGTAACTATCTCGACAAAATTCTGTACATATCTGATATGATGGATAGGAAAAAATTCTCATAAAATTAAACTTAGGTTGATGGATTGCTTTCGAAAAAACAGATATTGATAATCCTCTCAATACCGGATCAGGGTACTACCGTCACTTTTCAGATCCCACAATAAGGAATGAACCAAAGCAATTATAACGAATTAATTTTCCCATTTCCAAATAAAAAGCCCGCCAGATATCTCTGGCAGGCTTTAATTTTATTTCTTCTTCCATACTCTTTTTCTCAGCATGACTCCCGCAAGGATCAATGCAAGACCAGCTATCTCTACATATAAATGGCTGGTTTCCCCTGTCTTCGGAAGTGTTTGTCCTGGTATTCCGTTAGCCGTTAAAGTTCCGAGAGGAATGTCTTGAACGTTAATATCAATGAATGTTTCCGTTTCATTGCCATCGGGATCTTTTATAACGATAGTTATCGTATCTTTCCCGATGTAGCCTTGGTCTGGCTTATAGGTCCAGCTTCCATCTGGATCAATGGTTGCCTTACCATGCTCAGGCGGTTTGCCGATGGATGGTATGGCTCCCTTTGGAACTTCAATTTTACCGTCAATCGGTGTGTCCTTATCCGTTGTTCGATCATCCGGCGTCGGCGATGGCTTTGCCGACGGACTCGCTGTTGGTGTAGGTGATGGTGTCGTCGACGGGCTCGGCGTTGGCGATGGCGTTGCGGATGGGCTCGGCGTTGGATTTGGATCTGGACCCGAACCTGACCCTGGATCTGGCGACGGGCTTGGTGTTACTGGCGGTGTTACCGGTGGTGTCACTGGTGGTGTCACCGGTGGTGTTGCTGGCGGCGTTACCGGTCCAGCCACCTTCGTATTCGAAACATTTAAAGTAATACCCGCCGTCGAATTAACCGCTACCAGGTGTTCGCTTGCATCGAGCGTGTATCCAGACGGAGCCGCTGTTTCTTTTACTACATAGTCGCCTGCCAATAACTTCTTGAATACAACCGTACCGGTCGCATCCGTTGTCAGGGTGCTGATCAATGAGCGGGTAGAACCTGACTTCCGATATAGATCAAATGTTGCCCCGCTAAGCCTTATTCCACTATCGGCCGAATCCACTTTCTTAACCGTGAGCGAGCCTCTGATACCGCTGCCTGTACCAGATCCGCTTGAAACTCCGACCACAATACTTTTGGTCGTGTCTTTGGTCACACTAGTCACATTGTTGCCGCTAAAGCTAACTTTATTGGAGACGGTTTCCTTATCGCCTGCAACGATCAATGATTGATATTCCAGAACATACGCCGTTGAGATCTCATGCAGGAAGTTCAATTCAAAGGTCTGTTTGCCGTCATCGTCCGTGATGATTGCAACCGTATAATCCGTACCTTTTGTTAATTCTGCACCCTTGGTCACATCGCCGTTGGCTGCAACTGTAGTAGCAAATAAATGGAACGAACCGGGAAGCAGCAATTGATTTTCAGTTGGCGTATCCACAATTTTGGCATCCGCTACTGTTGATTGTCCGCGATTGATATCAATCGTCCAGTTGATTTTGTCCCCGTCCTGCACACCGTTCTTGTTGACATACTCGCCCCCTTTGGGGATGGCCACACTCGCCGTCAGGTTACCGGAAACTGGAGCAGAACCGTCAAATAGTCTTGCCGTATTATTTACTTTATCTCCAATCAGTTTGCTGTCCAGACTTGTTTTAAAGACAATGTAATACGGAGAGGAAATGGGTTGAACGAAAGTCACAACCAGTTTATTGCCGCTTTCGACCGTGTACGTATAATCTGCGCTATCTACAACCGTCCCTTGAGACGGATTGCCGTTCGCAGGAAGCGTCATGTTATACAAAACCAAAGAATTGGCGACCAATTGCTGACCGGACTCCAAAACATCCTCAACCTTGGCCACGGCAAGAGTTTTACTATTGTAATTGACACCTATCGTCCAAGTCAGCTGTTTGGTGCTTGCATTGTAAGAACCATTCTTAAATCCGTTATTTTTCACTTCATTTCTAGGGGTAAACGTTGAAGTTATGGTTTTGGTTTGTGCATTTAAAGAACTGTCAATCCAATCTATCTTCGCATTATTAATAAAATTGGTCGTGCTGCCGACAGGACTGATCCAGTCGTTATTGAATTCGGTTGTGTAGCTAATGTTAACTGGCCCGGATAACGGCTTGTTGAAAATTATTTGGAAGCCTTGATCAACCGCAGAATCGTCTACTGTATAGTCAGTCGGACTCATCGGCGTGGCGCCCTCTTTGACAGTCAATGAAACCGGAATGAGGTGGAGACCCTTATTCGGAAACACATCCGTAATCACAACGCTATTCATCGTTTGGCTGTCACCGTTAACGGCAATATTCCATTCCACCGTCTTAGCATTATAATTGATTGCTCCCACATTCTTGACAATGACCACCTGGTTCATTCCTTGAGTGGCCGTATCGCTATTCCCGCTGCCAGAGGTAACATTGTTAGTAATCGTAGCATTGTCGATAACACGTTGAATGGCCTTGGTTTGGTACGTAATTTTGTACGCGGATGAAATCGGATTATTGAATTGCAACTTGAATCCGCTTTGGTTGGTTCCGGTTGCTGTACTTACCGTATACTGAGCGCCGGGCAACTCACTGCTTAACGATTCGACTCCAGACGAATTTTGAGTAACCGGATATACATGAATAGATCCTGCAACGAGCTCTTCCGAGTCGTTAAACAAATCCGTCAAGAAGGCTGCGGCTTGTGCAATGCTCTTCTTATTGTAATTGTACTTAATGGCCCAATCGATGGTTTGCGTACTGGAACTATAACCCGTAGAGGCTTTATCCAGGGCGGTGCCATGCTGCACAGTAACGGTTGCCGTAGCATTAACGGGAGCTTTATTGCTACCTTCAAACGTTGCTGTGTTTTCAAATGAAGCTTTGTCTAGGTCGGTGATAGGTGTCTTATATTGAATCCGATATGCAGATTGAATCGGGCTGTCCGTAAAGCTCACTTTCAGTATATTGCCCGTTGTGCTCACGCTGTACTTACTGACATCAACCAACGCCCCTTGGACGGCCGTTCCATTCAGATTCATATCCAGACTGTAGACAGCGACGGTAACCGGAACGTCCAGACCTGCAGGAATCGGGTCGGTGACTACTGCGTTCTGAACGGAATTCAGCGCCTTATTCACATCAACCGTCCAATCGATGTTCTTCGCATTAAAGCCTTGGGGCACACCGCTTTTACCTATTGTTGAAGTGACGCTTGGCTTGAAGCTGAGCGTAAAGATTTGTTCCCCGCTTCTAATAGGCATTTTGATAATTTGAGTCGTACTTCCCGTTATTTTCTGGGTGTCAAATTGTGTCTTGAACGTCAAAATTCCCTTCACATTATCATGGCTTTCAATATAGTTATTAAAGGTCATTGTGACTTGATGATTATTTTTATTAACACTAAAAGCTCCTACATCCTCGTCTTCAAACTGAAGAGGGCCGCTGAGATCATTAAAAAGCAGAAATTGCTGTGGAAGCGTGAAGGTAAATATATCCCCGTTGTGGTAACCATGGCTGTTCGGCAGGGACCAGAAATAGTCCAATTGCACCTTGGAACCTTGTTCATAAACGTTTTCCGTTACGACATGGTCCGAACTGTCATATACAGACATCGCAACGCTGTCGATGATATTGCTTGAAATTGTGGCTGCTTTTGCCGGCATCAAAAAACCAAACCCATATATGCCCTGCATAATAATCAAAAGCGCAACCAGCAAAACGCTTGTCTTTTTCTTTAACATTTCTTTCGACACCTCTATCTTTCTGTTATTGGTTCAATTCATCAAAAAAGTCACATTTTGTATTGTAGGATATTGAACTGAACGTAATCTGAACAAAAGCAAAAAGAACCCGCTTCCGGATTCGGATGCGGGTTCTCCTGTCAACAAAAAGATTTGACTATAGTAGCATATACCTATCTACTTGATTAGTTTATTCTTTGTGTTCTAGCAATTTCCCTTTGACAACGATCCGATGCGTCGGATTGTCCATAGGATCGCAGGTAATTAAGGTTATCTCCCGATCCTTGCCGTTGCCTTCCAGAACCCAGACATCCTCGGGGAGGACATACTGCTTCTCCTGTACTTGATACCAATACTGCAAACTCCCCGTATCTACTTCGATCCAATCACCGACATCGACTTCGTCCAACCTGTTGAAATTTTTGCCATAGGTCAGATTTCTGTGTCCGGCGATGGCGTAGTTGCCGACAGCACCCACTTTACCTGTATGGACAATGCTGGCGACGGATAGTTTCAAGTTCTTCGCCGTCGCATCCGTTAGTATCGGAAGCTTCAGATTAATTTTGTCGATGGCTAGAATTCCCTCGATGGGTCCCCCAGTGATCGCCAATGGCGTTGGGGACGGTTCTACGCTTAGTAGCTTTGACCCACTGAGTGAAATCATATTATTGTTTTCCTTCGTAAGAAAGGGAGTATCCATATCCACCGGCTCCCCACTCGGTTCAGATGCTACCGCATCGATATGCCCGAGAGTATTCTGCCATTGCTTCAATATTTGCTGCTGCTTGTAGCTCTCATAGCGATCATTAATCGTCGGGTATAGAAAAATAATTATCCCAAGCAAAACCAACACCATCGGGAGTGCTCTTCTCATCATCAGAGGTTCCTGCCTTTGAAAGTGTAAACTGTCTCATTATCATCGAATAACTTATTTACTCAGTTAACCATATCCTACTGAACAAAAAATGAAATTTCCAACAATATGAAATTTTCACACGTTATTACCGATATATAGTCCATATGGCCTAGTTACTTGTAAGAAATCTCAATAATTGTTGTATTAAGAAATGTAGAACGTCGAATCAAGCAATGTTTGTTAGGGAAATCGGCCTATTTTGTGTCCCGTTGCATGGAATACCATCACCATGCGACTCCCTGTGAAGGAGGTTATGAGAGATGAAAGCGATCATCATTGATGATGAATATCTTGCCGTTAAATACTTGGAAAAACAATTATTGAAAGTCGGAGGAGTCGATATTATCGGCACGTATACCAACCCTGAGATTGCCGTTGAGGGTGCATTGGAGTTGATGCCGGATGTTGTCTTTATGGATATCAACATGCCTGGGATTTCGGGCATTGAAGTTGCAGAAAGGCTCCACAGCCACTTGCCGCAGCTGGACGTCGTGTTCGTTACCGCGTATGACTCCTATGCTGTTAAAGCTTTTGAAATGAACGCCATCGATTACTTGTTGAAGCCATCAAATATTGAGCGCATCCAGGTGACAATAGAACGATTAAAGCAATACCAGGATTGTAAACACAGCATACCAACGGAGTCTCCCTCCCCTCTTCTTAGATGCTTTCAATCGCTGCAGTTCGACGCGGGACAGACCGAATTTATAACCTGGCGAACAGCCAAAGCCCAAGAGCTATTCGCCTATCTGGTTCATCGGAACTGTCGACCTGTAAGAAAAGATACGCTGCTGGAGCTTTTGTGGCCTGAGTCCGATCAGAAGAAAGGCTTAACCCAGCTTTATACAGCCATCTATCAGATACGTAAAACGTTGCACGCGATGGGAAGCAGCATAGAGATACTAAACGTTGACAAAGGCTACACGCTCGATCTCAAAAATACCCGGCTTGACGTCGAGGAATGGGAAACTGGCTTGCTCGAGCTCCCGGCTCTAGAACCCGGTACGTTATCCCAATATAAACAACTGCTCGATCTGTATCGCGGCGATTACTTCGCGGAATATGACTACATCTGGGCTGAAAGCGAGAGAGAGCGGTTGAGGGCGCTTTGGTTCCAGCATGCTGTTTGTGTAGCAGACTTCATGGCGGCTTCCGACATGTATGCCGAGGCCCTCTCTCTCTACTATCGGATCCAGCAAGCCTTCTCTTACAGCGAAGAAAGCTACTGGGCATTGATGAAGCTGTATCATGCTCAGGGCGATTACGCTTCAGTTCAAAGGCAGCACGACAGTCTATGCCTCATCCTCAGCGAAGAATTCGGGATCAAACCCAATCCGGCCATTGAGGAATGGTACCTTCAAAATATGATTCACTCTTAACAAGCACAGTTTCAATTTATGTTCAGATCGTTCCGCTACAATTGGTAGGATTGACCTAGGAGAATTGGAGCGGTGAGCGATGCTAAGAATAATGATTGTTGATGATGTATCCTATATGCGCCTGTTGCTTAAAACAATGCTCGAAGCCAGTGGATATGAAGTCGTTGCCGAGGCCGCGTCCGGTGAAGAAGCCATTGAAAAATACGCCATTTATCGACCTGATCTTGTGACAATGGACATTACAATGCCGGGAATGCATGGGATTGATGCCACGAAGGCCATTATCCATAAAGATCCTTCCGCAATTATCATCATGTGCTCGGCGATTGCACAAAAGGATTTTGTGCTGCAAGCTATACGAGCCGGAGCCAAGGACTTTATCGCGAAACCTTTTCAAACATACAAGATCCTGAATACCATTGAAAGCTTACTTGCAAAGTAGCAACTTTTTGAAAGTGCATTCGATGTCTACATTCTTTCCGAAGTGTCTATGAATCGTTACTCTATATTTACGAATTATCGGAGGCTGGTCTTGACGTGATCCCAATTTTGTTGGATTTGATTCGTCTGTGTCTCCTTCATCATGATACTGGCCGGGACTGTCCCGAAAGTAGAGTGTTCTACTTCGGGATGGTCCCTTTTTGTGCTCGGCAGCGCCTCAACGCATGATACAAGGAAGTCAAACTGGGAATTAAATTAGAAAATAGCGAGACGCTTTAGTTCCGAAGAATTCTATTTTTGGTAATGAGAAAGAATACTTTCTCACTTGCTGGATGTATGGTTTTTTATTTTTGGCATTTGTTGTAGAATGACATTATTACATAGACCTTTTGGGGAAAAGGTATCCGATTGGAGTAAAATAATGATCTATCAAAATTTAGAAGAATGCTTAGTTGATTTAGAAAAGAACGGACATTTGGTTCGCATTCATGAAGAAGTTGATCCTGAGCTTGAAATGGCAGCCATTCATATGAAAGTTCATGAAGCCGGTGGCCAGGCCTTATTATTCGAGAATGTTAAAGGTTCGAAGTTTCGGGCGGTATCCAACCTTTTCGGTACAGTAGAGCGCAGCAAATATATATTTCGAGATACTTGGGAAGGCGTGAAAAATGTAATCTCTTTGCGAAGCGATCCCATGAAGGCAATGAAAAGCCCACTTAAACATATCGGTACGGGGCTTGCTGCCTGGAAAGCACTGCCGATCAAAATAACCGGTGGACTGCCGGCTGCTTTTGAGGAAATCAGCATTACTGACCTCCCACTCATCAAGCACTGGCCAGAGGATGGCGGTGCATTCGTCACCCTGCCTCAAGTGTATTCGGAAGATCCGGAGAAACCAGGAATTATGAATTCCAATCTGGGGATGTATCGGATTCAACTGAGCGGGAACGAGTATGAATTAAATAAAGAGATCGGCTTGCATTATCAGATTCATCGCGGCATCGGAGTCCACCAGGCAAAGGCAACTAAGCAAGGAGCCCCTTTAAAAGTAAGCTGTTTTATTGGCGGGCCGCCAGCGCATACGTTGTCAGCAGTTATGCCCTTGCCGGAAGGCATGAGTGAGATTACCTTTGCGGGCTTGCTCTCAGGCCGCCGCTTCCGCTACAGCTATATTGATGGCTATTGTATTAGTCATGATGCTGATTTTGTTATCACAGGAGAAATATATCCTGGCGAAACCAAGCCGGAGGGCCCTTTCGGCGATCATTTGGGCTACTACAGCCTTACGCATCCTTTTCCTCTCATGAGAGTTTACAAAGTATATGCCAAGAAGAATGCGATCTTTCCATTTACTGTCGTGGGCAGGCCCCCTCAAGAGGATACGGCGTTCGGGGCATTAATTCATGAACTCACAGGCGATGCAATCAAGCAAGAAATTCCAGGTGTCAAAGAAGTTCATGCCGTAGATGCCGCGGGCGTACACCCCTTGCTCTTTGCGATTGGCAGCGAACGTTACACGCCCTATCAACAAGTCAAGCAGCCTGCAGAGCTACTCACGTTAGCTAATCGAATTTTAGGGACGGGACAAGTTAGCTTAGCCAAGTACTTATTCATCACAGCAGAAGAGAGCCAGCCTTTGGATTCTCATGATGTAGAGCATTTCTTAACTTACGTTTTGGCTCGAATAGACCTTCATCGGGACCTTCATTTTTATACCAATACGACTATCGATACCCTAGATTACTCAGGTACAGGTTTGAATAGCGGCAGTAAGGTTGTATTCGCAGCAGTCGGAGATAAAAAAAGGGATTTATGTCTAGAGGTTCCCGGCGTTTTCAATGAAATACCGGGGGTCCAACATGCGCGTTTGGTCATGCCGGGAATCGTCGCGATTCAGCTTTCTGAATTTAAAAGTTACGGCGAGACACAGGTTGAAATGAAAGATTTATGCGAGGCAATTGGAGCAAAAGGCCCACTCCCTGCTTGTCCATTGATCATCGTATGTGATGACAGCCATTTTATGAGTGAGACTATTAACAACTTTGTTTGGGCTACATTCACACGCAGCAACCCTTCCCATGATATATACGGCGTGAACAGTTTTTATGAGAATAAGCATTGGGCTTGCGATAATGTTGTGATTGATGCGCGAATTAAACCGCACCAAGCACCGCCATTAATACCGGATCCAACGGTTGATAAAAACATCATGCGATTATTTGCCAAAGGCGGCAGTTTAGGCGGCATTCAAAAGTAGTAAAGAGCAAAAGCAGCATCACAACCTTAGGGATTGTGGTGCTGCTTTCTTTTGGAGCCACTTTATGGGCAATTTCCAAGTATTAATCAAATTAGCCTTGTAATGCTCTTGCGTCTATAATTGAAAAGTGAGCAGTACGTTCCTTTATTAACCAAGTTCCGTTTTGACGTACATATATATCATCATATTTAACACTATAGTCAATAATAACTTCTTTGCCATCTTCTTCTCTCACCATTTTCATTTGAGAGTACGAAACACCATTCGTATAAATATACACAAGGAATGCCCACGAAGTCCTTGCGAGACAGTTGGGGATTTGTTGTAGTAATATTTAAGGACCTACTTGAAAAATTGGAACAACTGCCAATGGCAGCTGTTCCTTTTATCGTCGAATAATAGAGGCCAACATAATAATACGCCACCTCATAGAGTGGAGTGTTATTTCGGTAAGGTTGCCATTATCGGATAAAATTCCGTAGTCATCACTCCCGCGATAACGGCAGGATCTTTAGCGATGAGCTGTGGGACTTGGTCTGCATTCTCAACCTCAATGATGGCGAGTCCATGAGGATCGTTTGGTTTTCGAACAGGTCCGAAAACGAGAGCAATCCCCTGATTTTGCTTATCCGTCCAATAGGCGATGTGTTAGTGCATAACGTTCCGTTCTTCTACGGTCATATCCTGAGGAAAAGTTGTTCTTGGCGGCGTAGACCATAACATGAAGTGTATTTTTCCAGGATTGTTGCTTGCAATGTTATCCGACATTACTAAAAACCCTCCAATTCCCTAAATTTGTTTTTCATACTATGACACTCAATGTAATTATCTCCCAAATCCCTTTCGTAATGCAAACAAACCGAACTAAAACATTCTTCTCGTTCTTTTAGGATTAATCTGTCCTTGCTAGAATTGGGAGGGTTTAACCTTTTACTCATCATCTCAAACATCCTAAAAAAAAGGACCCACAGCTACATGCTGCGGGTCTTAGTTTACCTATATTTTTCTTCAAAATCATTTCAATTCAAACTACATCTCAATCAGAAACAACTCTTCCAAATCCTTATCTAGCAAATCACTCAATTTCTTAGCTGTTGATGGGCCCACTGATTTAATAGATCGTTCAAGCAGACTGATATAAGCATGACTTAAACCCGAGTGCTTCGCCAACTCTCGCTGGGAGTAACCTTTAATGACTCTCGCTTTAATAAAAACATCGGTCTTCGCCAAGATCTTGATATTCATTCTGCCATAGACCCCCGTTCTCATTTTGTTCCCCTTAGAACATTATACCATTAAATTTTACTTATGCAACCATTTTAGTTTACATAAGTAACCTAAAATGGATCAATTTTATCTGGTACTTCGATTGTAATTACTTTAGTAAACTGTTACTATTAAATCGTTTACTAATGTTTACTTTTGTTAGTGAGGGTGAGTGAGGGTCTATGTATTTCTACGATAAATTAAAAGATATGCGCAAATTAAAGGGCTTCACCATCCGTGAGCTTGCAGACCGTTCAGGTGTCTCAGCAGCTTATATTTCCCAACTTGAGAACGGTAACCGCGGCATACCTTCGCCGGAAGTATTAATGAAGCTGTCAGAAGGACTTAACACTTCCTATTCCGAACTGATGGATATCGCTGGATATCTGGAATCTTCTCCGTCTGAACAGCAATTTCAAAGCAATCCCGTTAATTTGCGACGTTTTCTCCGAGAGAATGAGCTCATGTTTGATGGTTTTGTACTAACGACAGAAGATAAAGAATGGGTCGAGCGTATGCTGACCGTCTTATTTTGGAAAGACCGCCAAACGAATAATACCGACGCTCAATGATTCATTCTCATTTCACAAGACCGTTTCGAACAATTTTCGTCATCATTTCTGCATTCGGGTAATCGACTTCTTCATATTGCTTGACTACGTCTTCAATCCTATATGGAACACGTTCAATCGATGTTCGGATTTGTCCATTTTCAATTTCAACAATGGCATAGGCAGCTTTAGACATACCGTCAAAAGGTAGACCCACACTTCCGGTATTCAATAGAATTTTACCTTCCATATAACGGATGAATGGTCTGTGGATATGAGCATAAATGAAAATATCCGCATCCGACGCGGACATAAGCTTTGACTTCAGCACTTCATCACCAGCGCCAGGAAGTACGATTTCGAACAGGCTATCTGGCGTCGCATGAAACGCATGAATAGAAATACCCTCTATCTCAAGCTTCATTTCAGTAGGCAGACTCGCCAAGTATGCGATATCCTGCTCGTCCAATTGTGCAACGGTCCACTCCCGTTCTCTCTTCATCATGTCAATGACCTGCTCTGGGACTTCTCCTTGATTTACGCCGCGCACAACCCATTCATCTGCGTTTCCTTTAATGACCTGAGTATTTAAAGAACGGACCAAAGAAAGAGATCGTTTGGGATCTGGTCCACGATAGCAAAGATCACCCAGTACATAAATACGGTCTATCTCATGATTAGCTATATCTTGCAAAACAGCTTCGAGAGCGATTGCATTCCCATGTATATCCGAAATAAAGGCTAATTTCACTCGGTTTTCCCCCTGTTTATCACTCACTTCACAATTGGGTAGTCAATCACTATGACATTCTCAATAATTCCTTCTAATGATTTCACGAATTGCTGGTGCGCAGGATGCGGTCCATATTGTCGTAAAGATTCTTGATCTTCAAAAGTCACACGAAGTCCTAACGTGTATCCTTGCACATTGTCTGTTTCTTCTGTCACATTTACGCCTGCCGATAAATCGACGATCCCAGGGATCTTATTTTTTAATGACAATAAGGTTTCAAGCAATTCCTTTTCCTTCTGTGGATCTAAATTCTCTTTAAATCTGAACGAAACCAGGTGCTCAAACATCATGGCTAATAAAGCCTCCTTAAGGATTAATTTAGAATGCTAGACTTCGACCAGGTTCCATGATAAGACCCTTAATTCCCTCAGAAGCCAGACTATCAACAAAAGCACTCGGATCCTGCTTAATGAGCGGAAATGTGTTGTAGTGCATCGGAACGACCATTTTTGCTTGTAAGAATTGTGCTGCGATAACAGCGTCCCGGGGGCCCATAGTATAGTTATCTCCGATTGGTAGGAAGGCAAGATCAATATCATTTAATTTACCCAGCAATTGCATATCTCCAAAAAGGCCTGTGTCCCCTGCATGGTAAATCGTTTTCCCCTCAGCTGTAATGAGGAAACCACTAGCCATCCCTGTATAAATATTTTCTTTGGTTCCTGGCGGGTTATAAGAAGAATCATGCAGCGCTAATGTCATTTTTACTTTACCAAAAGGAAACTGATATTCGCCGCCGATCCCCATTCCGTGGGTTTTTGCGCCTTGGAAAGATAAGTACCTCCCCAAATCATTGGGTGCAATAATAGTGGCTTCGTTGCGCTTTGCAATCTCTAGTGAATCACCTAAATGATCGGCATGACCATGAGTAACGAGTATGTAATCGGCCTTAATATCTTCCGGTTTTGCAGCGGCCAGAGGGTTATGGTTCAAGAAGGGATCAATGATGAGCGTATGCTCCTTTAATCGAATCTCAAGACAGCTTTGTCCATGAAAAATAATGTTCATATAATCGCTCCTTTTTTAATTAGCTGATTTCAATGAAGTGTTCTTGGTTAGGCCTGTGCCTATTTTAGCATACTTTATTTACCACTTGCTTCTTTAAGATTCCCATCTACACTCCTCAGGCTTCTTATCCGGCAAAAAACCACGAAACACCGTAGTCCTTAATTGGTGCGTGTCTGTTCGCTCCAAATAGTCAATCCGGCAGCACAAGCGTGGTTCGATCCACTGTGTTTTGTCATCCATGAACGTGTTCAATTGCTTAGCTAGCACTAAAAACATTTGCTTATCTTCTTGCAGAAAGCCAAACTCAACCACTCCAACTGGCTTATTCTTCACTGTTCTGAAATTCAAGCCAATAACGAGACCAAAAGGATTCGTTCTGTAGCCCAAAATAACCACATCAATCGATTTAAAATATTTCATTTTCAGCCAATCGGCACTTTTGGTATCCAGTTGATATTTGGAGTTCTTTCGCTTCGCTACAATGCCTTCCATATTTCGTGTTTTCATTAACTCAAAAAGCGCCTTACCTTGTCCTCCTACGAACATGGTAGGCATGATAACGGGGGTAGAATCGACGATGTCGCCAAGCCGCTGTTTTCGCTGCGTCAACGATTCATCCAAATGAGCTCTATCTGTGTAAAGGACATCAAATACTACAAATGTTACGGGATGTGTGTTTACCGCGTGATTAATCCTCGCAGAATTACTTAATCGGCCACGATAAGAAAAATCATCAAATACCGGTCTGCCACCGCGCATAACAATTCCCTCACAGTCAAGAATTGCCGTTTGAGCCTTGATCGCCGCTGCTGCTTCCTTCAATTCCGGAAATTTACTGGAAATCAACATGCCGTTACGTGTAAAAGCTTCAATGCGATTCCCCTGCTTATGCAAGAGGATTCGCCATCCGTCCCATTTGGGTTCAAATATATAATTCTCGTCATCAAAAGCTTCTTTACCGATACTCACAATCATTGGTTTTATTGGCTCAAAGAGCATTTCTAACCACCCCATAACACCAGTGTGGCACTTTCGCAACCGATCTAAACAGCTCTCATTTTCACATCCAACCGCTGGAATGCTTTCCTAAGCTCATCTTTGGGTATATTCGCAAAGCGATCACCGATATTTACTTCGTAATAACATGTTGTCTCGCTGCTCTCTCTTACATAGGGGGTTAATCCTATACCTGTCTCCTCATACAAGGCTACTAATAGAGGTTCAAGCTTCTCTTTCGGCAGATCAACATGCACATGAAACATGTTAGTCACGGGTTCTAATGGTTTTGTCACAACGCCATGGCATTGATTATAGTATTCAGCAAGCACTTTGGCTTCTTCATAATACTGATTCATTTTAGGCAATCTCCGTTTGAAATAATAGCCGCTACTTAGGATATACGGATAAAGGCTAATTAAATCGCCTCCGTATCGTCTTTTCCATACTTTGGACTCTTTTGTAAAAGCTTCACTACCGGCAAGTATGGCTCCTGCGATCCCGCCAACCCCTTTATAGAAAGAAATATACACACTATCAAAAAGCTCACAAACTTCTGCTGCTGTTTTTTGATAATAAGGTAGAATCTCGTATAGTCTGGCTCCGTCTAGATGCAATTTAATTCCTTTTTCGCGACAATAAGTACAAATCGCAACAAGCTCCTCGTAGTCCGGCAGCTGTCCGCCAATTTCACGTTGCGGTAATTCTATTAATAAACAAGCAATATCATCTTGCATATGGAGAACATCTTCCAGCCGAATCAGTCTGTCCTTATCCCCAAGCAAAATAGTTTCAATTTGATGCAATTCTTTTAACCCGTCTTCTTCATGAATTTCTAAATGACTCAAAGGATGATAAGCCACTTTCTTACTACCTTTCTTGTCAGACCAGATTCTTAAGGCAATTTGTTGTGCCATAGTTCCACTAGGGAAAAATACGGCTGTTTCTTTACCCAAGAACGTCGCCATTTCTTCTTGAAAACTTTCGATAAGTTTACCTGAACCATACATATCACTGTCCAGATTCCCATCTATATCATTCAATACCTCTTTCAAAACCTGAATGTTTCTTTTACTATGGCCACTTACTGGGTAACTTGCTTGATGAAACGCTTCTAATAATGGGTTGTTCTTGCTCATTTGTATGATCCTCCTTTGTCATTTTTCACTTGGTGAAACAACAGCCGTGACTTATAATCAAACTAATCTGGTTGAAAAGGAGAATAAAGATGAAAGAAATCATAATCGGAACAAAGGATCAATTCACATCATTTCCGGCAGAGGTTCAAGTAGAGGATAACCTGTACTTCCTTGCGGAGATAGATGGAATATACACCCTACTGTCTAGTGTTTGCCCTCATGCCGGTTACACCGTTGACCTTGAAGACGGAGAGCTCGTGTGTCCTCTGCATGGATGGACGTTTGAAGTACATACGGGTCGCTGCCATAATGTGCCAAGTGCTAGACTCCCCTCTTATGAAGTCATATTAAGAGACGGCACTCTATTAGCTCAGATGCGTTAATCTCTAAGTATATTTTACCAATGGACAAGCTATACTAACAGCTGTTATTTCTAGACGAATGGCATTAGGAGGCTATATGTCCACAAAAGAAAAGAGTGATAAGCCAGGAACTATGAAGTGGTGGCAGCTGTCATTGCTTGGAGTTGCTTGTACGATTGGTACGGGTTACTTCTTAGGCTCAGGGATTGGTATCAAATTAGGCGGTGGATCCGTCATCTTTATGTTCATTCTTGCAGCCTTAGGCACTTATATTGTCTTTGATGTTTTGGCGCGAATGACGGGAGCAGATCCCCAGCAAGGATCTTTTAGGGCATATGCCAAAAAAGCATTTGGACGCTGGGCAGGCTTCAGCAGCGGATGGGTCTATTGGAGCTCAGAGCTTTTAATTATGGGAAGTCAATTAACAGCTTTGTCCTTCTTTACCCGAATCTGGTTTCCAGCGATACCTATGTGGATTTTTGCAACGGTTTACGCCTTGATTGGGCTCGGTGTTATCTTGCTTGGGACAAAAGCATTCGAGCGTACAGAGCACATTTTTGCCATTATCAAAGTATCCGCCATTGTTATGTTTCTCCTTATAGCAGGCGCCGCAGTCTTAGGATTTATCACGGGTGGAGCTCATCAGCCGAGATTCCAGATGGTCAAAGAAACCTTCTTGCCAGCTGGGTTAATGGGCTCTTGGTCCTCTTTTATTTATGCTTTTTACGCCTTTGGCGGTATTGAAATCATGGGCTTAATGGCCACAAGATTGAAGAAACCCGAAGAGGCTCCAAAAGCAGGCAATATCATGATCCTTCTTTTAACAACGCTTTATATCGCATCTCTTATTCTTGCTTTAATCTTGATCCCCTTGAATGCCTTACAGGGAAAGGAAAGCCCGTTTCAGGTTGCATTGGGAAGTTACAATCTTCCTTTTGTCCCGCATGCGTTTAACGCGATCCTCATTATTGCAGGATTTTCTACGATGGTTGCTTCTTTATTTGCGGTGACAACTATCCTTATCACGTTAGCCAAAGATCACGATGCCCCCTCGATCTTTGCCAAAAAAACATCAGGGAAAAGACAAATGCCTTTATTCGCCATCGGTTTTACGACTGGAGGTATTGCTGTAGCGGTGCTGATGGCTCTTTTGCTGCCAGAGGAGCTTTATGAATACGTAACAACAGCCGCTGGGATTATGCTGCTCTTGAACTGGCTCTTCATCCTGCTATCATCAGGCCGTTTACTACAACTATCCGCATGGGGAAAGATCAAGCGATATCTGGGCATGGCACTAATCCTTACAGCTATCACGGGTACAGTCTTTCATGAAACGAGCCGACCAGGATTCTGGATAAGCCTCCTATTTGTCGGGATTATAGGCTTGGTCACAATAGGCATGAGTTTCAAATGGAAAAAGAACACCCACGGAACATCTTACAAACCGAAAGAGCTGCCAAATCCTAAACATGATAATCGTGAAGGAGCGACCTAGCATTATCCAAAGAGGGCATGGAAGGCTTTAATCCCAAAATGCAACCCAAAGCCAATCAAGGATAGTCCTGATGCGATGGATATGAACGAGAGCGCGCGAGTTGTGAGAAATCTTCGAAACGTACTGGCTAACGATGCCATAAAAACATCCCACATACAAATACCAGTGAACATAACCCCCGTATACAATAATACGTGGTTTCTATCGAATTCAGCAATGGTTTCAGCTAAAACCGACCCATAGATACCAAGCCAAAAGAGTATGGACAAGGGACTAGTTATAGACATGAAAAAACCGGAGAAAAACGATTTCGATAGCGTTATCTCATTTCTATAACTTTCTTCCTTTATTTTCCCCGCATCAATCAAACTTTCGATACCCGTGTAAAGCAAAATAAAGCAGCCAAATAACCAAAGGAACGTTTTCATAAAAGGTGTAGTTAGAAAATGGACGAGTCCGAAATAAATGAGGATCATCAACAAGGCATCAGCAATCAGTGCTCCAATACCCACTACCCAAGCATGAAAAAAGCCCTTCTTAATCCCTCTGTCTAACACAGCTGCATTAATAGGACCAATTGGCGCAGCCAAAGATAAACCCAAGAGAAAAAAACTAAGAATCGTATACAACTTTGAATCACCCATTCATTAAAATATGTACATGCTTCAAGGCTCGTATCATCCTATTCCTTGCGTATGACTTGTATGACTTGTATGACTTGCAGAATAAATTTCAAAAAAGCATTTGACATTCACGTTGCGTAAAGCTGTACAGTTAAGTTGTCAGGAGGTGAACAGATGGAATACACCGTGCAGCATCTGGGCAAATTGGCTGGGGTCAGCACCAGAACGCTTCGATATTATGATGAGATTGAACTTCTTAAGCCGGCAAGAATCAATTCGTCAGGATACCGAATCTATGGTCAAGCGGAAGTGGATAGGTTACAACAAATTCTGTTCTACAGAGAGTTAGGCGTCAGTCTGGACAGTATTAAAGAAATTGTCACCGCCCCTTCCTTCAATGGAGCCAATGCCCTGAAAGAACACCGTGAACAACTCCTCGACAAAAGAAAACAATTAGATGCATTGATTGCAAATGTTGAAAAAACAATTGCCTTAACCGAAGGGAGAGTAACCATGACAGATAAGGAGAAATTCGAAGGCTTCAAGCAAAAGATGATCGAAGATAACGAGGAAAAATACGGGGAAGAAATTCGCGAGAAGTATGGCGATGAAACCGTGGATAAGTCCAACCAAAAAATCAAAAACATGACACAGGAACAGCAAGACGAGATAACGCGATTGGCGAATGAAGTTAAAGCTACATTGGCGGAAGCTTTCAAAAATGGGGACCCTGCCAGTGAACTGGCTCAAGCAGCCGCGGGTTTGCATAAGATGTGGTTAAGCTATTACTGGAACGAGTATAGTAAAGAAGCGCATGCTGGTTTAGCCCAAATGTATGTGGATGACGAACGGTTTAAGGCTTACTATGATGAAAAGCAGCCCGGTACGGCAGAGTTTCTGAGAGATGCCATCCATATTTACACTGGTTTGAAGAAGTAATTCTATTGAATGGGACACTAGCACTTTTTCTATTATCCCGTTAATCATCCAGTTCTTTTACAAGAATCTGAATATACTAGTATTGTACCAGTCGCCAGCTGCTACGCTCATGTTTCTACTCTTACTAAAAGAAGCACAGAACCCTCAAGGGTCCTGTGCTTCTTTGCCTTCTATCGAATTCTTACTTGGCGACTGTTCCTACAGTTGGCTTCACGAGCGCCTTACTTTGCCATACACGGCTCTTCCACCTTAGATACATGAGTAGACCTCTAACCCATTCATCTACTGCAAATGCGACCCATACGCCTAGCAGGCCCATTTTCATGACAATACCTAACCAATATGCAAGCGGCACTGCGATCCCCCACATCGATAGAATCCCCATGAAGACTGGAAATCTAGCATCTCCAGCGGCACGAAGGGAGTTAATGACAACTAGATTAAATGTCCGGCCAGGTTCTAAGAGAACGGAGAGTATTAAAATACTAGAACCCATCGCAATAATTTCCGGATTGTCGGTGAATAGCCCTATCAGATCCTTGCGGAAAATAGAAGCAATTCCCACAACCACAAAGGTCACAAGAAGACTAATCCGCAAGCTGCGAATTAACTTATGATAGGCTGCCTTGAATGCCCCAGCACCTACCATATGACCCACGATGATTTCGGTCCCCATTCCTATTGCCATAGCTAGCGCCATGAAGTAATTAGTTATATTCATCATGTAGATATGCGTACTCAAAGCCGCTTGACCGATGATATTAATAAAACTGACGATCATCATATGTTGAGACTGCCAAGACAGGTGCTCACCGGCTGACGGTATGCCGATGCTCATGATTTGCTTCACAATACGGCTGTCGTATGTGACATAGTGCTTCAAACGAATCGGTACGGGAATACGGCGATATAAGATGACAATCAAAACGATAAGCCCAATAAGACGGCTTACAACAGTGGATACCGCAGCCCCTGTTACTCCCCATTCCGGAAAACCAAGGTTTCCAAAGATAAGAAGGCTGTTACCAGCTACATGAATCAGGTTCACACCCAACGTAACAAACATGACGTCTCTAGTCTGACCATTGGAACGGAGCACAGATGAAATCGCATAGGACAACGCCTCAATCCATATAAACGCGCCAATGATATTTAAATACTTTTTGGCTATCTCTACCTGCTCCGGCGCCAAATTCATTAGACGCATCAGCGATTCACCAAAGACAACCAACAAAATGCTAATCAAAATTCCAAAAATCAAATTTATCGTAATCGCGAGAGCTGAAATGCGGCTGGCTTCTTTTGCCCTACCGGCGCCAAGATTTTGTGCCACAGCCACACTCGTTCCAATCCCAACGAAGCCAAACATCATAATGCAGAAAACAATAATTTCGTTTGCTAAACCGACTGCTCCAGTCACTTGATCCGAGATCAGACTGAGCATAAACACATCTGCCGTTCCCAGCATCATCCGCAGGACGGAATCAACGAAAATCGGCCATGTGACAGCGAATAGACCAAGCTTTTTCCAAGATGCTATCGATTCCATGTCCTTCAATCCCTACACTTTCTCCGTTCAAATGTTATTAGTGTAGGATACGTAAGCGATTGCAGTCAAATGCTATTAAAATCCATTAAAAAATACATTGTCACGTGATACCTTTAAGTTGGACTATACGTGAATAATAAGCCTGAGACTGCTCACAATAATGAAGGTTTGAAAATAAGATCAAAGGACGTGGGCTAATGTCGAACCAACAAAAAAGTCAAAACAATCCACAAAACAAAGGTAAAAACAGTAACAAGAATAAAAACAACAGTAATAACGGCATTGATGATGCAAATAAACATGCCGGTAACTAAAAGCTAGAAAAAAGCCTTGGGAATCGGCTCCGATTTCCAAGGCTTTCTCTACTGTTCCTAAAGTGTCCTTTTAACCTTTAACGCTAACCCATGCACCACGGTTATCCGCGGATTCGATTTCAGCCTCAGCAATTTCAATGCTACCCATTGTACTGGAGGGAGTCGCTATTGAAATATTTTCACCTGAAAGTAGCGTCTCAATAAAATATTTAAGTTCGTTATAGTAACCCATTTCCAGGGATAGTTCAGGACTGAAGCCTTTTCCTTCATTCACATTTACTTGTAAGGAATCGCCTTTGAAAACGACATTGCCTTTTTCAAAATTAACTCGGAACTGCATGTCGAAGCCATAATCTCCTTCAAGCGTCCAATCTGCTTGAGCATTGATGACTTTGCCATCTTCATACAGATAGTTGGCAGAAACCACATCATATCCGCTGCCGGGAACGACATTTCGTGCCAAACAGGATACGGATTCAGGCTTACCGAACAACCAATGTATCATATCAATATCATGAACGTGCATATCTAGCAGTGCTCCGCCGCTTTTCTCTTTTTGTGTAAGCCAAGGTCCCCATGTCGGAGTTGCTCCCCCGCGGTAGAAATAACCCCCCAGTGCCTGACCAAACGTTTTCTCCTCAACAACCTGCTTGAGGTATACATAGGCCGGCCAGAATCTTAAGCATTGACCTATCATTAACTGCTTTCCATTCGCCTCGGCTGCCTGAATCATATCTTTACATTCCGCCGCATTGAGCGCCATCGGTTTTTCACACAAAACATGAAGACCATGATTCAAACATTGAACCGCTATGTCTCTGTGTAGATAAGTAGGCAGTGCAATATCTACGTAATCAAGCTGTTCCTTCTCAAGCATTTCGCTCACACTTGTATATTTATTGTAGCGGCCGAAGTCAATGCCAGATGAACCCGTATCGATGTTGCCTGCAGCCGCGCGACCTTCAAGCTTCTCATTGTCAATATCGCACAAAGCCACAACTTGAATGGGAACTCCTTCTGACTCCAGGCGAACGTAATTCTCCAGATGAGTCCTGCCCATAAAGCCTAATCCAATTAATCCGATTCTTAGCATGTTGATTACTTCCTCCCTAAGATGGCGTCCATGGCACCCGATGTATTATAAATAATCTGTTCACCATGATGCGTATAACCTGGAATCATTTCGGCAATGACATAATCGTCATACCCGATAGTTTGAAGGGCTTTCATAACCTCTGGATAATTAACATCACCGGCTAGAAGATCCACAAAACCGTGCAAGCCTCCTGCGGCGCGGCGGTAATCTTTGAAATGCACTTTTTTGATACGTTTATTTAAAATGGAAATCCAATGCTCTGGATAGCCGGCATATAAGACATTCCCTACATCAAAGTAAGCACCCACATATGGCGAATTGATTTTATCGATAAAGTCTCTCATTTCAAGCGGGGATAGTAAAAATTTGTTCCATACGTTTTCTATACCAATGGATACCTTCAATGAATGGGCAACATCGGAAAGCTCATTGAAAGCTTCCAAAGCGTAGTCATAGGCTTGATCATATGGAACCACTTCAGAATCCGGAATGAAATCAACGCCAACAGCACCTGGCACAACCAATATCGTATCAACACCTAGAATTGCAGCGTTCTCCAATTGTTTCTTGACGATATCTTTCGCTTTTTGACGCGTTTGTGCATGTCCACTTGTTAAAGAATAAGTCCAGTATAATCCACTGGCTAAGCTCGAAAGCTCAATGCCCTGATCTTCCGCAAGCTTACGGTATTCCTTGATTTCGCTTTCTTTACTTTCCAAGCTTAATTGGCCAGTCTCATTTAGAGCCAACTCAATGCCGTCGAATCCTGCTTGTTTAACTACGGTTATACATTGCTCCACATTCATAGAGCCTGGAAATGACCAAATATTAATCCCTTTTTTCATCGTTATCTCCTCCGTCTCTTCCCTTTATTATAAAAGAGCCGCGCTCGATAAGATTTATCCAAAAAGCCGATTTATTTGCACTTTTGCAAAAACGGATATGGTAAAATGAGATTAACACTGAGTTTGGAACAAGATCGAGTCTGAGAGAGGACGAGCAGCATGGATTTCCCAAGTATACAACTACAGGAATCACTTACCATTCAAACCCTCTTTTCCTTTCATTATTTCGAGTATGCAAAGGGATTTGTATTTGACGGAGAACAACATGACTTCTGGGAGATTCTTTACGTGGACAAAGGGGAAGTTGAAGTTCGTGCCGATGATCACATTCATACCCTACATCAAGGAAATATGATCTTCCACAAACCCGAGGAATTCCATACGGTTAGCGTGAAGCACGAGCATACACCGCCAAATCTTATCGTCATATGCTTCGAATGCACGTCTCCTGCCATGGCTATTTTCGAGAAAAAGATTCTGGCATTAGGAGATCGGGAAAGAAATATCCTATCCCTCATAATCCAAGAAGGGTTTCAGGCGTTCCTGCCCCCTTTTGACAAACCAACCGTTCATCATTTGGAAAGAAATCCGCATGCGCCTTTTGCCAGCGAACAAATGATCAAATCCTATTTAGAGGTTTTGTTAATCACACTCATTCGGAATCAAGAGCAAGCTTCCACGCCAGATTCTATGAAATACAAACAATCATCCCTTCAAAAAGAAAAAGCCGAACAACGAATCGTTCAGCAAATCATGGAGTATTTGAAAGCCAATCTTTCTCAATCCTTCACGCAAGACCATTTATGCCAAACGTTTCACTTGGGCAAAAGCCGATTGAAGGAACTTTTCCAATCCCAGATGCAGACAGGCGTCTTGGAAGCTTTCAAGTCCCTCAAAATTGAACAAGCCAAAACATTTATTAGAGATGGCCGATATAATTTTACAGAGATTGCAGCCATGTTGGGGTACGCCAGCATTCACTATTTTTCAAGAGATTTCAAGAAAACCGTTGGCATGCCGCCTTCCGCCTATGCAAAGTCCGTTAAAGCTCGTTTGTAGCATGAACAGGGGCTGTCCCGAACTAACATGGCCTGACGGTCACCACCATGAATGCTGAGTCCCAACCAAACTTTGTAGAGGGAACGTCGATCCGCTATTTGGACGAAAAACACACGAAATGCTGAGGAAGAGGAACGATGATGCGTTATTTCGCATTTTTTTCCTCCGGATCGTTTATTTTGATCAAATAGCGCACTCACGTTCCTCTATTTTGATTTTCATTGCAGAATTCCCAAAATAACGAATCGACGTTCCCCAAACTAGAGGTCAAGTGAGACTTTCCCTTTTAATCGACAGAAAACAAAAAAAGAGAAGGCAAGTATAACCTTGCTTTCTCTTTTTTGTTGAACTGGCCCTTATTTGATGACTTTCAATAAACGCTTAGCCGTTCCATTCTGCGTTTCGATTGTTTCATACACATTGACCGTGAAAGGATAGCTGAATTGATCGGTTGTAATATTCGTTGCATCCAGCATTTGTTTCCCGCTGATTAACTTATTTACACCTGTGAAGGAAGCGTCCTTAGAACCGACAACACGTCCGGCGTTATCAACAATTTCAAATTTCAATTTCGAGAAGTTGTTGTCAACCACGACATTTTCTTTCTGTTTAATGTCCAGATCAAGTCGGAACTTGTACGTATACGCCAATTGAGCAGTCGTCTGTGTGCTCACTGTGACATCATTGAACGTCAGATCAAATGGATATAAGGAAATGGTGGAATCCGTTTCTTCCTTCTGTACATCCGTTTGCAGAGCGGCAATCGTTGTTGTAAAAGGTGCAGCAGCCACGGAATCGAGCAGCTTTAACGAGAAGCTTGTTCTCTCTTCGGTTTGCGGCACAATGTAGGAGTAGCTTACTACGTAGCTTAATCCAGGATTTAGCGTCGTCGTTACATTCGTTTGGCGGGAACCTTGATAAGTAACACCATGTGCATTAACCAATTCCGATAGGAAGGCAGGCGTTGCTGTAGGCGTTGTACTCGTATTCGTTAATTTGAACTTAGCTACCGCAGTTTGGTAGCCTTCACCTGGATTCTCATGCAGATGAAGCTCCATAAGCGATACTTCTGTTGACTTATCAACAACTTTGGTCAAAGCATCAAATGTGATCGGCTGACCCATTGTGTAAGGCGCTGCAGCAGAATTCCCATGCTCTTTTGGCCATGCGATAGCTAGTTTTCCAGTTGCTAGCGTAATGGCTTGACCTCCACCTTTGGGTACAAACGTATCCGTCGATACAACGAGAAGGTTAGACAGTGTCACACCATTTTCCACTGGAATCGCGAAATGAATGTATTTCTTTTCGCCTGCCTCCAAGGTCACCGGGTCTACTTCGGAACGTTTGCCTTCATAACTTTTCAGCTCGGACTGCGCGTCCATTCGGAAAGCAGGAACGGTTTCCCGCCCCGCGCCGGGATTACTAGCTAATACCGTTACGACAGCTACGCGGCCTGACGCCGTATTTTGCATAGAAACTTCGACTGGTGAATAGGTCAGTCCTGAATTAACCCCTGGAATGGTGAATGCTTGACCCCATGCTAAGTTTTCGAGACTCTGCAAAGCTGTATTTCCTGTACCGCCATACCACACGGATTTAGTTGGTATAGCTAGCAGTGTAGTTTCCACCTTTGGATAGGAATAGATATCTACATTGACGAAGGATAATTGCTCAATTTGACCAATTTCCTTGCTATCAACGGAAGTCATGTACACAAGCTCGCCGATTTCTTTGGGCTGCAAAGCTTCTTTATTGCTCGCACTTGGTTTCAAGGTATACGAAACGCCACTAGCAGTTTGAACACGAAGCTCGTGCTCGGGAACTCTGTTCTGCACGGCACCTCCGTTATATAAGCGAACAGTAACCGCAAGTTGTGAACCTGACGCGGTTGGCGTCACGGCTGCACTTTTGATCGCGGCACGTATATCAGGTGTCAATCCGTAATTGACTGTTGGTGCAGAGGCACTAGGCGTCGTTGAGTCGGCCGCCCATACGGCCGTGCCGCCTTGAACGATCATTGCTCCTAGCATGATAGCTGTCAGACTAGATTTCCATGGTTTGTTTTTCATGTAAGTACTCTCCTTATTGTGAAGTTTCGCTGATGTCTATTTGGCTGTTGGTGTTGTTGTCGGCTGCGGCCCCGCGCTAGCATTAGCACTGTCTACTTTTTGTCCGTCCTTCAAGGTGTTCTGTCCGGCAGTAACCAATTTCTCGCCGTCTTTGACGCCTTCAATCACTTCTTGATACTCTCCGTTAATGCGTCCTAATTTCACTTTCCGTTTCTGATATTGATCACCTTGCTGAACAAAGACGAAGGTATCGGACTCTTCACGAATGATGCTTAATGTAGGAATAGCAACCACTTGTTCTTCCGTCTCAGTCGTAAGCTGTACCATGAATCGATTACCTGGCTGCAGCAGATGATCGCTATTGGGAACTTCCAGTTCTAACGTGTACGTTTTTGTTGCAGCACTCATAATAGGTGCCAAATAGCTAATTTTAGCTGTTCCTTTTTTGTCAGGAGTATCCGGATTATAGTAAATGAGTTCTTGCTTTCCTTTAACAAGGAGGAAATTCGTTTCTGTAAGCTCGGTTTTGATTTTGATTGGATCAATCTGCTGGACTTGCCCAACTTTCCCTGCCGCGGCAGCTACTGTTTGCCCAACCACTACGTTGAAATCCGTTAGAACTCCGTTACCTGGTGCTTTAACTTGATAATTCTCTAATGAGCGAGTCGCATCTTCTAGAGATAGGCTTGCGGATTCAGCCTGTGTTTGAATTGAAGAGATAGAATCCGAGTTGTCAAAAGCTGAAAGCTTGCTCTGTGCAGCATCTAGATTCATCTTGGCGCTATCCAGCGCTTGTTTGGATTGATCCACCTGATGCTGAACGGCAATGCCTGCGTCATATTCATTACGAACTTTGTTGTATTCTTGCTCAGCATTCTTGACTGCCGTTTGCGATCTAGTTACATTGTCCGCTAGATCCTTGCGGTTATTTACTTTATTATCCTTTGCTTGCTGCAAGGATTCTTGGGCACTTCTTACAGAAAGCTCACTTTTCCTTTTGGCAGATAAGGCATCTTTATTATCAATAACGAAGAGAATATCCCCCTTCTCAACATACTCTCCACGTTTTCTCAGCACTTCCGTTACTTCACCGTTAGCTTTCGATACGACATCAAGCGTCGTTCCTGCCGCTACATCAGCAACTTGTTCGATCGGATTGCTAATTTTCTGCTTCTTTATGACATCTGTTTTAATCGCCTTTGGTGCTAACTGCACCGTTGCAGCCCCTTTTGCACCTGGAGCTGAACAAGCTGAGGCCAGGACCGCCGCAGCGGTCAATAGGACTATCACCCCCATCGAACGGGATTTAAATTTTCGTTTCCGCGAACTATCGTTAATCATCTATGTGCCTCCTTATACCTCTAACATCGTTTTTTCGTTTACTTTCTTACGATTGAACATACGACCTATACGGTTCTTTATACTTTCAATCAATTCGTACACAATCGGTACGACAACTAGTGTCAATAGCGTAGAGGTAATCAAACCACCGATAACGACTACACCCAGTCCTTTACCGATTAATCCGCCTTCTCCAGAAATACCGAGCGCAAGAGGCACCAATGCCATAATGGTAGCTCCAGCGGTCATAATAATAGGACGAAGTCTTACTTTTCCCGCTTCAATTAGAGCATGACGTACCGTGTATCCATCTTCGCGCAGCTGTTGGGCACGATCGATTAATACAATCGCATTCGTCACTACGATCCCAATAAGCATGAGGAAACCAATCATAGAGGTTACGGTTAACGGCTCTCTTGCTATGACAAGTCCGAGAAGACCCCCAATAACTGCAAGCGGTAGAGAGAACAAGATGGCGAATGGTGCACTTGCATTTCCAAAGGCCAATACCATAATCAAGTAAACTACGAATATGGCCGCAGCCATCGCGATGAACAACTGCATGAAGCTTTCATTCACATCATCCGAAACACCACTAATTTTGGGTGTCACGCCTTCAGGCAATTCGATATCTTTCATCGCAGCGCTGATTTTGGCACTCACACCCGTTTTATCAGCTGCATTGATTTTTGCAGTCACTTTCACAAGCTGCTGCTGTTTCTCACGTGCGAGCGAAGCAGCGCCTTTCGTTTCACTGACCTTAGCTACTTCTTTCAATAAAACCTTTGATCCATTCGATCCGGTCAATGGGATATTGCCTAGCTTTTCTAGTGTATCTTTGTCCGATTTATCTAACGATACCGTTGTTGTATAAACGATATTATCGAATTTCATGTCTCCTAGATTTTGCTTTTGAATCCACGCACGTGCGGTATCACGAACAGTCGATGAGCTTAATCCGTATGCTCTCGCTTTTTTCTGATCCACAGCAATTTCAATTTCTGTTTTGGCATCACTCAGGTTATCCCCAATTTCACTTAGCTCCGTGAATGTATTTAGCTTCTCTTTAACCAAACCGGCCGCTTTCTCTAATTGAAGCTGATCCTCCCCTTGCAGCGTATAGGCAAAGTCAGTCGATGAGACACCGAAATCACCTTCCATGGATTTAAGCTCTACTTCAGATCCGCTTGGAAGTTCAGAGAGAATATAAGCTTTCATTTGGTCTTTTACTTGATTCGGATCGACCTTGTCATTCACTTGGACAAAAATCTGTGAAGCATATGGCGTCCGTTCGTCATCTTTACCTGCATAACCGACTAAGGCTTCAACGAATTTGAACACAGGCTCGCCATTGGAATCTTTCGTATCTAGCAAGACGGTTTCAATTTCTTTCGTTTTCGCATCTGTAGCCTCAAAAGAAGTCGCATACGGCATTTTTAGCTGGAAGTACATCGTTGTCGCCGGCTTCGAGCTAGGCAAGAACGAAACCGATAGGAAAGGTACTGTCGCTGCAATTGTGACTACCAGCATAAGTCCTGAAATTAACAATGTTTTTATCCGATTTTTCAAACTCCATGTTAATGCCTTTTCGTAGAATGTTGTTAATTTAGTTGGCTTTGATTCATCATGGTGTCCCTTACCCGGCTTACTGCGAAGAACGAGCAATTTAGCGAGCATCGGAATAACCGTTAAAGCTACAATTAAGGAAGATAAAAGTGCGCAAGCAATGGTTAAAGCAAAGGGTCTAAAGAACCCTCCCACAACACCCGTTACTAGAGCAAGTGGTGCAAAAACCCCTACGGTTGCCAAAGTTGAGGACGTAATAGCCATCGAAACTTGCTTTGTCGCTAAGGCAATGACAGATTCTTTGCGTTCCTGCGCTTTTTCCAACGAAGCATATATGTTCTCGATAACAACGATGGAATCATCGACTACGCGACCTACTGCAATAAAAATACCACCGAGTGTCATCGTATTGAGCGTCAAATTTAATTGCGACATTAATAATAATGTGATCAAAATGGAAAGTGGTATCGAGACGAGAACAATGAGTGTCATCCGAATGTTCCTCAAGAAAATAAGAATCATTAAGGAAGCCAATATCGCCCCTACAATTCCTTCACGTACAAGTCCTGTAATCGATTTTTTAATTTGATCTGCACTATCGTAGGTGTTTTTGAAAGTAATATTGGGCAGTGATGTTTCCCACTCCTGAATGAGCTTCTCGATGGATCCTGAGAAATCAACCGCATTAGCACTGCCTGCTTTGTACAAAATCATACCAACAGCTGGCTTGCCATCCAGTCTGCCATTGAAGTCAGATTCCGTTATCGCCTTTACCTTAGAGACTTGATCTAGTGTTACAATATCTCCTTTAGGTGTGGTGATTTCAACCTGTTGCAAATCGTACAAGCTTGATAAATTGCCAGTGACACGAGTCATCTTATTGTTGCCGCTAATTTCTACGCTACCGATAGGACTCTTCGTCGCAGCGGAATTAATTGCATTGCTCACTAGAGCCGGTGACAATCCATATACATCAAGCGCAGCAGCATCCAGCTCAATATCGAGCGATGTGCTTCTGGCACCAATAACGTCCATATGGTCGATCCCTTTAATTCCTTCAAGACCTGGCTTGATTTTATCTTTAAAAGACTTGTCGAGCTCTGTTTGGCTTACCCCGTCCTTCGCATAAGCGACTAAGTAATTGGAAGGGAAAGATGCAGCACCGAATGTTGACGCTTTTGGCGCTCCTGCAGCAGCCGGAAGCTTAACTTCAGCCAACATATCTTGAACGGCCTGCTTCTTCTTGTCAATATCTACATTTTGTTTGAACAGAACGATAATCATGGAGAAATTATCACTCGAAGTTGAAGTTATGGAATCAAGATCTTCAATGTTCGCTAGCTTTTCTTCAATAGGAGCCGTAATTTCATCCATGACATCCTTGGGCGCTCCTGTATAGGTAGTTGTTACAGCAACTACTGGAAAAGAAACGTTTGGCATGTTCTCTACTTTAAGCTGTGTGGATGAATAAAATCCGCCAACAAAAAGCATGATCATGATAATGAATAATGCCGAGACATTCTTCATGGAAAACTGTGTTAATCGATTCATTCCTGTACTCCCCTCATGACAAGCGTAAACTTATTCTCATCAAATGTTTATAAGCTAACCATACAGGTTCAATATGAACCCAATATGAACAAATAAAAAAAGTCACCAATCATCTCCGTGAATAACACGGGGATCTATTGGTGACCTTCTTTAACTAACATAGAAACTGTGGCAGGTTATGATAAAAACCGCCGCCATATAAAAGGTGCCATTTCCTAATTGATTATTATGCTAACTTTTCAATTACAATAGATGCGCTTACTACAGGTGTGCCTCCACCAATAGCGTTTTGCAATACCAAATTCCCCATATTATCAATCCGATTCAATGTTAACGTACCACCTGCCGTTAATTGAGTAACGACCTGACCTTGGTAAGGTTGGTTTCCTGCGTTTGTACCATAATTGCTGCAAAGTACCAAGGAAGCTGGAGTAGGACCAGCTGGATCAAAAAACAAACCAAACGCATTATTACCTGGTGTAGGGAACACTTCCCAACTTATAAGATAGGTGCCAGACTGAAGGATATTGATCGTTTGCGGAGCTGTGAATGAAATGGCCGTACCAGTGATAAGAGAATTATTGAAAGTAACGGCTTCTCCTTGCCCGCCGGGGACTGATGCAGCATCAACGTTTTGTTCCTCTGTGCTGCAAAGGAAAGCGAATGAAGATATCCCTCCAGCTGGACCTTGCGGTCCTTGCGGTCCTTGCGGTCCTTGTGGTCCTTGTGGTCCTTGTGGTCCTTGTGGTCCTTGTGGTCCTGGAGGGCCTGGGGGGCCAGGTACTCTACCCATAAAAAATCACTCCTTATTTGTTGTCAAAATTAAGGTATTCACCTAACAACGTTTTGGCTGGGCTATTTTACCTCAAAGGCAAATTAATTTCTAATTTAATAAATGCACACATTTTCTATTCCATTGTATTCTTGTCCATACACTTCCAATTTCCTAACATATTCTATATAGGACTTTCTTTACAGGATTAAGGAGGAAAATGATGGACAAAGGAAGCGGTTTAGTCGGTATCATGGTTGCTAACCAGTATGAAAGAAAGTATGCCCTGCAAAAATATCTGAATTGCAATACGACCCATATGAAATTATTCTGTTTTACCCCAGATGATATTGATTGGAAACGAAATAGCATATCCGGCATACATCGTATAAACCGAAAATGGCTTCTAAGTAAATTTCCTTTCCCCGATGTTGTTTACAATCGTTGTTATCGTTTTAACCCTAAAATCATCGAACGTTTAGGTAAAATAATCGGAAGTGACAAATGTTTCAATCATATCAACCAATTTAATAAGCACGAGATTCATATTCATTTAAGCCAATGGCTCGCACAATATTTACCGGAAACTATCTTGTATGACAGGGAAAATGTTTTGAGCTTACTAGATACTCATAAGGTCCTATACGTTAAACCTTGTTATGGAAATAAAGGGAAAAGCGTTTATCGTGTGGAGGTGAAAGATTCGAAGGAGATTCACATTGGGGAGCATCATTTTTCACCTAAAATCATCGTAAAAGATCCCCTGCAATTCCAAGCGAGCATTGATAAGCTTGTGGGATCCACCCCTTACATCATCCAAAAAGGCGTCGATATTCAACCACTTAACGAACAAGTATTCGATATCCGAGTACTCGCACAAAAAAATAAGAGAGGTCAATGGTCTGCCACCAACGTTATCAGTCGGCTCGCTCATAAAGGCTTCTTTAACACAAGCATGTGCGAGAAGGTTTGTTTATCCGAAAAAGCGCTTAAACAATTGTATCCTCCTGATAAAGTTAATGACATCATTCGCTCGATTTACGACATAAGTTTAAGAGCGGCGGAAATCATTGAAATGGGAACCCACTACCATCTAGGTGAACTTAGTGTTGACCTTGTGCTGGACAGCGCCGGATTTCTTTGGATCATAGAAGTGAACGGAAAGCCACAAAAAGAACTGTATGATGAGATAGACAAGCGTGACAGGGTTTATAAACGCCCATTAGAATATGCTCGCTATTTGCGTAAAAAATGATTTACAGATAACCTACTATATGGGTTACAGCTTGGCGTGGTTACATGTTTTAATAGGAAAAGGACAGCATAAACATCTGCTGTCCTCTTTTATTTATTAGTTGGATATATCAGAATCGGTATCGTAACGACAAACAACGTTCCTCTATCGATCTCACTCTGCAGTTCAATAGTACCATGGTGAAGTTCAACAATTTTCCTTACAATCGCAAGTCCCAAACCGCTTCCGTCTGTCTCGCGCTGTCTGGACGCATCCGCCTTATAAAATCGTTCAAATATCCGTTCTTGATCCGAGGCAGCGATTCCAATGCCACTATCTTGAATGCGAATGCGAATCCTGTCATTGAGAGGTTCTAACTGAATGTGTATTGTCCCTCTTAAGGGTGTGAACTTGATTGCGTTCCCAAGAAGATTCATCCATACCTGGCTTAATTGGTCTGCATCAGCGGTAACTTTCACTCGAGGAAGCTCCAAGTCCAGCTCCAATTGCTTACTTGACCACTGCGGCTCATAGAATACAACAACTCTACGTAATTGTTCATCTAGATCGTATGTGGTTGGGTGAAAAGGATGATGCTCCGACTCCAGAGACGCCAGCTTCAATAAATTATCACTGAGGCGTGATAATCGCTCACTCTCACGTTCAATGATTTCCAAGTAACGTGCACGCTCCGCCTCGTCAATATCTGAACCCCTTAGCGCCTTGGAAAAGCCCCGGATCGACGTAAGAGGAGACTGAATTTCATGGGAAACGTTCGAAACAAAGTCTTGCCGCATTTGTTCTAGCTGTTTCAGTTCGCCAGCCATATGATTAAAACTTTGAGCTAACTGTCCTAGCTCATCCTTTTGTTTCACTGAAACATGAACATTAAAATTGCCTCTAGCTAATCGTTCCGTAGCCAGCGTCAATTTTTTTAATGGATTTACTAGATAGCGAGATGCGACGAGAATGAGCAAGCTGCCGACAATAAGTACGATGAGAAGTACAGTAATGACAGCTGTCTGCACTTGACGACGAGCTACCTCGGAGAAGTTTGGATGAATGAATAGGGCATAAGTTTTGCTATCAACTTGGAGAGGCAATCCTACCTTAATCTGATTGAATGGATCTTTGGGCATCCCATAGTCTAAACTTTTATAAATGCTGCCATGTAGAACATAGGCCACTTCCGATGCTTCAATACGAGGATTCCCTTTTTTGTCCAAAGAGATCGCCGTCGCCGGCTCTCCGTTTTCGTAAAATAAAGTCAAGGTGTAGTTATCGTTTAATCGGTTGCTTCCTGCCACAAAAGAATCAAGATTTTTCGGCTGAATGTCTTCACTCAACGTGACTAGTTGCCGGCCTATCGCGAGCATGTCTGCTTGAAATTCCGTGGTAATCAGATTTCTGAAAAAGACCGTTGCCAACGGAAAGGCGACTGACACACTAACCACAACTATGGCCAGAAATGTCAGCACCACGCGCAGATAAAGCGACCTTATCTTAATCATGCATTCACCTCGAGCCTGTACCCAAGTCCACGAATGGTCGTAATACGAAACTCCTCCGTCAGTGGTTCGAACCGCTCTCGCAAACGTTTAATATGAACATCAACCGTTCGGTCATCACCTTCATAATCCATCCCCCAAATCTGCTCAATGAGCTGCGTACGGGTGAAGATTTGTGCTGGATAACTTGCAAGCTTATAGAGGAGCTCGAACTCTTTTAAAGGAAGCGCCAAGCGCTGATCCTGTAATCGAACCTCGAATGCCGTGCGATCAATCAGCACATTACCGAGTGTGATCGTCTGAGAGGCGTTGATCCGATAACGCTTAAGCAAAGCTTTAACACGCATTACCAATTCCACGGGGTCAAAAGGCTTCACAAGATAGTCGTCCGTGCCAAGCTGGAAACCTTTCACCTTGTGGACGGACTCGCTTTTGGCTGTCACCATAAGGAGGGGCAAATCTTCATATTGCGCCCTTAATTCGCGACAAAGTTCCCAACCGTCCATCAAAGGCATCATGACATCCAATACGACTAAATCCGCCGGTGTTGTTTCAAGCATGCTGAGCGCTTCTTGTCCATTGCTTGCCTGCATGACTGTTAAACCTTCTCTGGCCAAATAAACGCGAATCAACTCTCTGATATCTGCGTCATCATCCACCACCATGATTCTGGTCACGAAACGCTCCGCCTTTCTTGCGGGAAACTTAAGCTAGGTATGGTATCGGATCTTTTGAACCCGCTTCTTCAAAACCCTTCAACCGTAAACGGCAGCTGTCACAAACACCGCAAGCTTCCGCTTTTCCATTGTAACAAGACGTTGTTAGCTCGTAAGGAACACCGATCTTCAAGCCTTCTTCCACAATTCGTGCCTTGGTCCAGTCAATGAGAGGTGTTTCAATCGTGATCCCTTTTCCTTCAACGCCGACCTTGGTGGCAAGGGCAATCACTTCTTCCACTTTATGAATGAATTCCGGACGACAATCCGGATATCCACTGTAATCGAGAGCATTCACTCCGATATATATAGCCTGTGATCCTGTTACTTCTGCATAAGAGGTTGCGATCGAAAGGAATAGCAAATTGCGTCCAGGTACATAAGTCACTGGAATTTCAGATTCCTCTGAACCTTCCGTCAAGCCATCCACAACATTCGGAACATCAATGCTATCATCCGTTAATGCGCTGCCGCCGAAATCACGCAAGAAATCTAGCTTGATGATCTTATGACGACCACTGACACCATAATGCTCAGCGACTTGCTTGGCATTCTCGATTTCGATCTTATGACGCTGACCATAGTCAAAAGAAATCGGATATAGCTCATATCCCGCTTCTTTGGCAAGTCCCATGCACGTTGTACTATCTAATCCGCCACTTAGAATGATGACGGCTCTTTTCTTATCTTCATTGCTTACGCTCATAGTAGACACCTCTTTTTCTTCTTGTGAAAAATGGATAAATAAGCAGATACTCGCTTTAAACGCCGCGCATCGCGGGATCCCAAATGATCTTATGCAGCTGCATATTGAGCTTCACCTTGGACAACCCTGCGTCAAGCATATGCTCGACGAGCTTGCGCGGCGGCATGGTCTCCCACACCGGGCTGAACATCGGCAGCGCCTTCGTCGGGTGCTGCTCAAGCACTTCCACCGCGGTGCGGAAGTCGTGCTCGCTGCCGATGACGAACTTCAACTCGTCCTGCTCGCGCAGCAGGGCGAAATTGCTCATGACCATCTGCTCCATCTCGCCAGAGTCGGGCAGCTTAAAGTCCATGACGTATCGCACCTTCGGCGATGCGACACGCTCTACGAACAGTGCGAGATCGATCGCGCCGTTCGTCTCGATATGCAGGTCATCGACCTGCTCCAGCTCTGCGAGCGCGTCGATTAACGCGAGCGACTTCTCGCCGTACAGGAGCGGCTCGCCGCCGGTAAGGCAAATATGCCGGGAGCGGTACGTCTGGACCTTGCTGATAATTTCAGCAATGGTCATGACGTTCTCCGCTTCCGCGGGCGGGTAGCTGTACTTGGTGTCACACCAGGTACAGCGCAGGTTGCAACCAAAAAGACGGACGAAGACCGTCGGGAACCCGGCACGGGTCCCTTCGCCTTCAACCGTCTCGAAGATCTCGACCATCGGAATGCGGATATCTCGCATTACACATCCTCCTCCATCATCGAGCGTGTGATGGCCGCATAACTAGTCGGCGTTTCCCACAGCCGGATTTCTTCCAGCATGATCGCTGGATAAAGTTGTTCCTCAAGCAAAGCCTGATGAATTTCCTCATACATCCAAACGACCATATTTTCAGCGGTTGTATTCATAGCGGGCAGCACATCATTCAAATATTTATGGTCCAATCGGTCAACGACACGTTCTCTTGCAATACGTTTAATATCACCAAAATCTATAGCGATCCCCCGGTTATCCACTTTTCCGCGCATAATAACTTGCAGTTTATAGGTATGTCCGTGCAGATTTTTACATTTTCCTTCATAACAATGCAAATGATGCGCACTGTCAAACGTAAATTCTTTGGAAATCAAAACGGATTTGTGATGATATTTCAATTGGTTCTCTTGGATGTCACGCCCCAACATTTGCACATCTCTTGGGATATCGTAGCTCATATCTATCACCTCATAATTATGAAAAAAACAGTACTCTACATTCTATCACGAAGAGACCGTTTTTCACAATCAATCTTGCTGTTTTCGTCTTCCCTTTTGCGACCAGTCCAAGTGACCGCGAATCTCCTGAATCCGTTCATTCTCATTACGTAAATCCGATTCAATTAGAGCTGTAAGACTTTCAATTTGATCGACTACGGTATTGGGAAGCTCAACCTCTTCGACTGATTTAACAATATAAAGCAAACATTGCAGCGTCTCATCCATAAGGCTCTTCTTCTTGCCGGTTAAGACGACTTCTGAGAGAAAAATAAGGTGACTAAGCTCTTTTTGCGTCATTTTCAAGAGGAACATCCCCTTTCTTGCTTCCATTATCCAACATTTTCCGACATCGCGAAAGACTCTCTTGACAACTTAAACTATAATATTTATGATTACAGTAATTGTTATTAACTGGTTTACATTTATATCCTTGGAGGGAAACCTAATGAGTACAGAAGTTAAATCCGAAGTTCTTAAAGTTTTAGAAGACCGTCATTCCGTAAAGCAATATCAAGTTGGTCACAAAATGCCAAAAGCTGATTTGGAACAGCTTTTGACGTCCACGTCACAAGCACCATCTTCATGGAACCTTCAACACTGGAAGTTTCTCGTTATTGAAGATCAAGCTCAAAAAGAGAAACTACTTCCTATCGCATATGGACAAAAGCAAATCGTAGAAAGCTCCGTTGTTATCGCTGTTCTAGGCGATCTTGAAGCTAATAAAAACGTAGAACTCGCTTTTGGTCCAGCAGTTGAAGCTGGCCACATGCCAAAAGAAGTGTATGACACTCTTGCCGCTCAAATCGAACGCGCATATCAATATCCACAAGTTGCTCGTGACGAAGCTATTCGTAACGCATCCTTAGCAGCTATGCAGCTTATGATTGCTGCAAAAGCAATGGGCTATGACACATGCCCAATGGGTGGTTACGATGCCGGCAAATTCGTTGAAGCTTTCAACGTTCCAGCACGTTATGTACCTGTTATGCTGATTAGCGTAGGTTTGGCTGCTTCCCCTGCAAGATCTGCAGGTCGCCTTCCTTTGGATCAAATCATCGTTTCCAACACTTTTTAATTAAACAGAAAGGCATGACTTCCATCTTTTATGGGAGTTCATGCCTTTTTTATTTGGTGTTAGCTCATGGTGCTAGCTCAATGATATTGGTCTGTTTCGAACCAAATTTCATCAATTAGCTTATTTCTATAAAGCATGGATACATTAAACGTTTCATACTCTTTTTCTTTATCCAACTCTTCAAGCAATAATGTGGCAATTAGCTCTCGATCATCTGAATCCCCTGGCTCCCGGAAATCAATGAATCCTGTTAGCTGGCGAGAACTAATATCTACCGTTGCAGTACCAATAGGCAAACCACCATAGGATTGCTGATAAATTTCATACGTGAGTGTATCACCATCATCTCTGGCCAAATTAATCGTGTAATCTTCCGGAGAAGGAAGCATCGTATCCTCTTCCATGTCATCAACCAAATCTAATAAATCAATGTGCGTTAATTCCACCGTATCTACGGTTTCCCCATTATAGATCATGTTAAAAATGAACGTATCCGTTTCATCCTCATTGAAATCTTCGACGATGAGCTCGGAGACCCTGTCCATTTCCTCATCAAAAGGATCGAATCTCCATGTTATATCTCCAATTACATCAGTACCATACATATGAAGCGTAATTTCAGCAATAAGCTCCGAGTCTTTATCATAAACATGATAATCCACACGGTTTCTACTTTCACCCACAATAACAAGCTCATAGCCCTGTTGATTCTTGCGTTCTTGAATCATTTCCATTTTATCTGGAGCATTCTCTGAGTCGATGTCATCGAATCGGGTTTCGTCCCTCACCCATTCATAATCAACCTCATCGTCATGTTCGTGACGAGTGTACGAATGTGAGTCCCCTTCGTGCATGGTAGGTTGTAAGGCATGGTCTGTCGCGATAACGAAATCATAATCACTGTAACTAACTAATACCTCGCACTCCTCAATAGCCAGTGCATCAATGACACTCTGAATGTATGACTGAACGAAATCATACACCTTCTGTTTGTCCACGATCGTAATGGACTGCTGCTCCAGATGAATCGAGCCTTTAAGTCGATCCGATTCCCTGTAGACTAGCGTTAACGTACCGACAAACTCCCCATTGTACTCAATATCGCAGACTTCTCCGCCTGCCGTTTTCAGGTCGGGTCTAAGCATAATATCGGCCACGACTTTCCTCGCCTCCTCTACAGTTCTTATGATTCTTCTGTAGATTGTCCCAACATCGCCCAAAATATGAGTATTCAGGATAAATGAAATAAACGAAGGCATATTGGAGCCTCCGTTAAATGGGTCTATTCAATAGGTGTTTCTGTTTTTCAATCATATCAATTCGTTGGGATAAGCTTTCGATGTTCGGGTAGCGCATTGCGTGAACTTGATAGATATGTCGAGCCTCTGCCAATTTGCCTGCTCTTAAGGCTAGATCAGCTACTGCCAAATCTGCTTTCCATTGTCCTATTTGATAATCTGCTGAGACAGATCCTCTGTATTCCTTAATGGACGTCTTCGCTTTTTTGAGATGAAAATCCGCTTGCAGATATAGCTCATCTGCTTGCTTCATTCGTATTTGGGCAAGTAGGAAATGTGCATCGGGAAATTGGTTATTATGCTCTAATGCTTTAAGACAAGTTATTTCTGCCTGTTTCCAATCCTTACGGCTCATATAGTAATGCGTCAGAAGCTTATAGACATCCAGCATTCTACCAAAACGCGGTGTTTGCATGCCAATCCGTTCTGCTTCGAGTAATGCTACCAGTGCTTGCTCTTCCTGCCCTATTAATAAAGACTCCCGACCCAAAAAAAGCCAGTTGCCAGGATCGTTTGGCTCTTCTTCAATCATCATCTTTAGTAAGCGTAAATTACGTTCTAGTTTATTTTTTTCCTTAATCACAGAAGGGTCGTACCCATCATGGAGAAAGCGAATTCGAACGGCACGACGGTAAGTTTCCTCCTCGTATATACCTAAAGAACTGCTTATTTGTTCATGAATTCTTCCCCAAAACTGAAGCCCTCGCTTCATCGGAAACATTCGTGTCTGTGAAAAATCATAATGAACTTCGCCGCGAATCTGATTGAGATGCCAAATATGAAGAACTGGCGGTGTGGGATGATGATGGAAAATACCTGCTAATTCTCGAACCCCACAAACATCCTCTTCAAGTAAAAGCTCGTCTGTATCCACCCAAAGTACCCAATCACTTTGAATATGATTCAAGCCCTCATTTCGTGCAGCGGCAAAATGGTCCCTCCACTCAATGGATACCACCTTCACTTTGCTGAATTTGGACGCTATCTCTCGGGTACGGTCAGTAGATGAATCTACTAGAATAATTTCATCCACAGCCTCATAAAGCGCGGTTATGCACTTTTCAATTCGTTGCTCTTCGTTTCGAGCCAAAATTGCTGCGGCAACTGTAACCTTTGGAACATGAAGAAGCCCTTCGATATCAACTCGTTCTTCACCTTCAGGTGTTTGCTCCAAAGCCTCATAAACCGATTTTACCCAAGAAGCCTCAGGATCGAGGAGCCAAGCACGATTAAATACCCGCTTGGCCGTTAGACCATAGCCTTGATGCATCAGGGTCTCTCCCAAGAAAACCCAAGCCTGTCCTTCTAATGGATTAGTTCGGATTAGATCCTTCGCCACAACCTCCGCTTCCTTGTATCTTTGCTTCTGTAAAAGTTCGATGATTGGCGCGTAGGTCGATTTCATAGGTCACCTGCTTATTATGGTAATATCGGTGGTGTGGTGTAAGGTATTGTTAATATTTTCTTACCATGATCAACATCAACCGTTATTGTTGTAGTCCCTGAACCGTTAACAAAGTAATTAGATCCGCTTGGTATCATAGGCATATTTGAATTACTAGAAGATACTTGGATAACTTTGCCGGACTCAATCTCTATTGGGAATAATGAACTGATATTAAGAAAACCATTGAATATTGAGTGATTCAAACCCAGTGTGTCAACGTAAGCTTCATCCGTAGCTGAATTAACTGCGTTAACTTTAAGTTTAGATGAAGATGGAAAGTAGTACTCCCCTAATCCTGAAAGCCTTAGATAGTTCTGAGAATTGTAAACTACACTTGATACCGTTACAGAGTCATCATTATAATCAAAAGTGTAATTTAAAGGAGTAGATGTTCCAAAAGCATCTGTTAGATTAATATCTAAGGTGCTGCCAACAAAGATAGTTTGATATTCAAAAGGATTATAGGTTGAACTAGTTACAGTGAATGGTTGTGACACCTCAAGACCCACCCCATCAGTTGCCTTTACACCACGTATTTCTGAGATATTCTCCATATTAGGATGTAAATACAGCTTTGAACCATAAATTTCAGATGACCCGTTTGATCCTGAAGTCAAAATTTTGCTAAAAGTTAAATCACCAAGAGAATCAGAAAAATAGTGATTCAAATCAAGCTCAAAACTCGATCCAGGAGAAATATGATAACTTTTATGTAAACTCTCACCAATTTCTGGCGCTTGATTCTCAGCTAAGACTGTTGCATGAAACGTATCATAGCCCATATCCCCACGTTCATTTACAGCTACAATTGTTATGTCTACTCCACCTGTTTGATCAGATGAACTTAAATACCAATCCCCATCATTAAAAACATCTACTATATCTTCATTTGAAGAGAATACATAAAAGTTTAATCCTTCTCCTTCTCCTTCTCCTTCACCATAGGAATAATGAAAATATTCATGTAAATCATAAACACTTGAAATCGGGATAGAAGAATTCTTATTAATCGTAACGACGTCTGGAAATGGCTTTATAAGAAGCTTCGTCGTTCCTTCTCCGTGGTTTACATCAACAATGCTCGGCGAAATCCCCGTTAATAATTGCTTTACTTGTTCTGCTGATTCGAAATCTTCTGGAAGACCACTCATATAAGTTACTAAATTGCCAATATTAATTTTACCGGTAGATTCCGAAGGAACAACAGCTACGTTAAACGATTCTTCGATCGTATGATATTCTCCGGATTCATTATCATAATCTTCGAATGTAACGGTAAAGCTAGCCTTCCCAGTAACTCCTCCCTTTACTTTCAAGAAGCCTTTATCTAAAAAATTAGTTTCAATTAATGGATTTGTACCATTTAAAACTGAAAAAGTTGATTCCTCAGATAAGTGAAATAAATCTCTTAAATTGATTATGGTGGAATTTTTCGGTATTACTAAATCATGAATCTGATCGACTGGTTCCGGTTCCTCCGTCCCATTAGCAGCAGCAACCTCGTAAGTCGGCATCCCAACAAAAAAGGGAATAGTCGCAATTGCAGTTGACACTACCGTTGCAATTACTTTTTCTTTCTTTGATAATCGTTTCTTTTCCGTCATTCCTTTACACCACCGTTATCAATTTTCTTTCTCTTATTCTACCATACGTCATAATATGGAAGAACCCCCCTAAAACGACAAAAATCCTCAAAAACCGAGGATTTAATCGAATTTTATATTATAAACAGTATTTCAAGATAGCCTCACGGACACCCTCGTCATTATTAGAGGAAGTCACCGCATCCGCTGCTTCTTTCACGCCTTCTGGCGAATTCTCCACAGCGATGCCGAGTCCGGCAAATTCCATCATTTCTAGGTCATTGTAATAATTTCCGATAGCCATGATTTCACTAGGATCAATCTCTAAAGAAGCAGCCAAAGCTTTCAAAGCGTTGCCCTTATTGGCCTTTGTACTCATCACATCAATAAAGAGGTCGCCACTGCGAATCATCCGCATATGACCGTATAGTTTCTGTTCTTCCCATTCCTTTTGAATGCGATCCAACTCATTTTGGCTAAAAATTGTAAATTTCACTATTGGCAGTCCAAGCTCTGATACGTTCGTCACAAGTTTGGGGTTGATCATAAACTTTTGATACATCTGTTTTTCGTACTCACTGATCCGTTCGATATACATGTTAAAAGACGTACATACATCGAAATGAATGCCTTCTCTTCGCACATAATCCAACATAGGCTCAATTTCAGGAAGCGTAAAAGCAAACTCATTGATCAAAGTCTGACCCCGTTCATCTGCATGAACTGTCGCCGCGCCATTATGCGTAATCATCGTTCCCTCAAGCCCGAGTTGTTGAAGAATTGGCAATGTGCTAGCTGGAGCTCTTCCGGTACATAGCACAATGTGACACCCTTGATCATGTACCTCCTGAATCGTTTCAATCGTGCGTTCTGATAATTCATGCTCATCATTTAAAAGAGTTCCGTCTACATCCAGTGCTATTAATCGATATTTCAAGGTATTCTCTCTCCCTTGTACTTCGCCTTTTTATCGACTTATTGTACCATAGGAAGACATTGGATTCATCGAATTTACATAAAAAAGACAGCTATCCGAAGATAACTGCCTCCAAATTATTGAACCCTATGAACGCCGACTGATTTATTGACATTGCCAATGATTTGGACAGGAATGTCCTCCTTTTTCACAACACCGTTACGGTAACGAATTTGAAAATGAATGGTTTGTACTCCTTGAGGCAAGCCCTCCGCGAATGATTGGAATTTCGCATCAAATAGTTCTCCGCTAAAAGACGTTGCATCCCCTCCTGCTGCAACTAAACGCTCATTCACATAAATCGCATGCCCATCTAACCCTGTCGTATCGATCCAAGCTGTCACTTCGTCTACAGGCGCAGGTGAACTCTTGCTAGAAACTATGAATATTTCCCCAGAGTAGAAGTCCTTAGGTGGCGAAACTGTTTGGTGACCGCTTTTTTCATGCAAAATCAGCCAGTTGTCTGTATAGGTTACATCCGAATGAATCGTCAAGGGCATAGCAGCAATCATTTTGACTACGGTATTCGAAAGTCGTCCATCTGATACGGTTAACGACACCTTATACATCCCAGGCTTTAGAAAGCGATGAGAAATATCCTTAGTGGAAAAAGTGGTAGTACCCCCGTCAGGTTGCTCTAATTTCCACGCATAGGTTAGTACATCACCATCTAGGTCGAAAGAGGTATTCATGGTTGTCACTACATCCCCCTCCCAAACTGGCTTTGGAGTCCAGTCAAATTCGGCCTCAGGTGCTCGATTGATATAAAACCAAGTTTGCGCTGAATAATCTGACCAAGTAACCCCATCAAATACTCTAACTCTAACGCGGAGTTTTTGGCCAGCTGGAAGTTCCTGATTGACCATCCAACTCCCCACGTTAGAAACCGTCCCTTGGTAGAACTGCCCTGAGTCCAGTAACAGCACATCGTTAGCCTCATTGGTAATTTGCATTTGGAAATAAGTAAAAGTTGTACCCGGATCAGGATCGCTTTGGCTCCACTCAAAGGTAGGCCGCAGCTCGGAGAAAATAGTAGGCGAAGCTTGCGTCCCACTTGGAATCGTCATGTTCGCTGCTGGAGGTCTATTCGCCGTAAACCAACCGGAATTAGACCACGTTGACCAGTATCTTCCATCATGTACTCTAACTTGAACTTGGAAGGGGCCGTTTTGACCTTGGATTAACGAAAGACCAAACCACTCTGTAGGATGAGTATTCCAAGTATTGGAAATCGTGTAATAATCACAGTTGTTCCAGGAACTATTTTCGCTATTATAGCTACAAGAGTGCGCAAAGCTACCATATCTTTGAGCATCGTACACGTACCCATATTGGTTATACTGAACTTGAGTACCATTAGCATCAAGAATACGATATTGGAAACTACGATACTCCGTTGGAACATCTGGATCATTTTGATTCCAAGAAGGTTTCAAAACCCCGTCAGAAATAGGTGTAGGTTCGGCTTGGGTACCGTTAGGAAAAGTCAAAGTAGCTGTAGGAGGAAATCCTAATGCAAAATACCTTTCCGACCATCCAGACCATTCTCCTTGTTCATCCTGTACCCTAATTCTAACCCTGTAAGTTTGATTGGCGTACACAGTCATTGGATAGTTATAGCTTAATGAAACTGTATGGCCATCACTGAGTACATTAGAGACTTTTGCAATATTAGGGTTATTCATACTAAACCATTGCCATTGCGGATTATTATAATAATTATAGTAGTATTGTTGCACGTCTATTTCCGAACGTACAATTCGGCTATCCGCATCGTAATCTACCGCATTCCATGTAAATAAAGGATTATTCCCTGTTGAGCCAGACGGATTATTCGTATCCGTACTCGTATGGCTCGTAATATCAACGAAAGGCGCATGATTCGCAGGTAGTGCGTCTAGCCACAATATAGCTTCTGCCCAATCAGACCACGCACCGTATTCATCTTTTACAGCCACCCTAAATGTATAAGCCCCCATTTCTTTTACTCTCAATAATTTTCCATTTACAGTTGTACCATCTGGCTTTATGTACTCGTATCTGCGCTCAATAATTCCTCTAGTTGCCGAATAATCAATGCCAGTTGGTTCCGTAGAGTAAGTCCAATTGTTTAGCCAACGATCAGGATCATAGCTTTGATCATCGTAAGTCACGTTATAATAGATATCTTGATTTACATTCAAAACCCCTATTGGTCTACGATGGATCAATACATTTCTAGTATAAGGATCAGATTCAGACAGGTACTCTGCAAAGGCAGGATTCGGATATTTAAAGCCAACAGGCGTAGGATCATCTGCACCAATAAAAGTTAATTTATAAACCCCTACCTTATCTAACGTTTTAATCGGATCTCCATTAAATGTTTGATTATTGTAAGCAGAAAGTCCACTTTTACCATCCCCCGAATCTAAAAATTTCGTAGAGTTCGTATGCTCGTATTTCCATTTATCCTTACTAATCAAATGATCATCACTTTCAGGATCCGCATACTCCGTAGCGTACGTCAGTTCTTCTCCCGCAATGCCGGTATCGCTAATTTTGTTGTTATCTACAATTGGTACTTTGACATAAAAGTTACGGAAGTGAGAACCATATCCGCCTATGAAAAATCCATAAGTACCCTCTGTTAAAGCAAGATCGGTTACTTCCAGAATAGGAACAGTACCCATCCGTACTTTTATTTTTCCACCTCTAACACTAACCTTCATGTTGTTAAAAGATGTCGTAGACAACCAGACTGGCGTTGACCGTAACTCAGTACGAACACCGCCAACGAGCTTCGATAAGCTTATTTTGTTTGTTGTAAACTCTAATCGATACATCGTATTGTTATTCGTTGCCCTGAAGATTAAACCCGAAGGAGCATTCACATTCATATTCACACTAGCTTGCAAGAAATCGAACACGTAATCTGCGTCTCCAATACTCGTATCCTTCTTCATGGTTTGACCTATTTCCGCTAAAGCGTAGCTGGAAGGACTAGTCGTTCCACCATTTATCTTATAATAGTAGAATTTACGTTCAGATTGACTATCATCTTCATCATAGTGAGAAACATAGCTGCCTACACTACAAGAACCACAGGACGTCCATTGAAAGTTCCATCTTCTTAACTTATAATGCTCTTCTTGAAGAACGACTTGAAACTCTCCATCTGCACTTAATCCTGCCGAAGATACCGTATATCTAAACCTCTCTTGAAGCGTTTGTTCGTGAGAAAAGGTATTAGTTGGTCTAGTTCCTTTGGTCGTATAGGAAGCAAGTTGGTTTGCGTACTTATCAGCAACTACGATTTTGTTCATACCGTCAACGATATAGACATAGCCATCAGCCGAGACAGAATAATTCACCTCAATTAATGTTGAACTATCGCTATCTGAACCATCACCTCGTATTACGCTGCCATCTTCACTTCTTGAACGATTATTGAAGTAGATATCTTTGTATATTTCTATCTTCTTCGTAACACCCGTTTGCTTATTATAAGATACAAAGTATTCACTAACTGTTCCTGATCGGTTACTGCTAGACCCCCAATTCCCAGAACTATATGTATCCGTAGTTAAATTCATTGGTTGCTCTCGATACAGATATACTTCTGAGTCCTCATAGATACCCGTTAGAGTAGGTGCAGGAATAACAGTATTAGCAGCTACTTCTAATCCTGTCTCTACATCAAGCCAAGTAGTCACAACACACCCACATTGCCATGAGTAGTTACCTCCAAGCGAAACCTTAGTTCCGTCATTGTTTAGTTTCAGATTAGCATGAGGTGATCTTGTTCCACTTTCACTGGACGAACAGTCACCAGAACAGCCATCATAGATGTACTGACCAGAACGTTTCCAAGATGTACCATCAGCAGTTTTACGATAAATAGTCCATGTCTCACTATAATCATTATCATTATAATATCCGGATTTGAAGTCTACCGAATAAGCTCCACCTTTAGCATCATAAGCTAGGAACTTTCCTGGGTTATCAGGTGTAGGTTTAATAGGGATATACTTTTGTTGAACATAATCATAAGTATTTCCCAAACCTCCGTCTATTTTAGTATTAGTACCGTCAAAAAATGGAATGGAACCAATAGAACCAACTCCATATCTGTTACCCAAAAATTGTGTATTAAATAACTGAGGAACGGGGAACGTATGCCAAGCGTTATAGGTTGTTTTTTGGTACTGTTCAGGAGTAATCGTTAATCCTGTGGCAGGGCCATTGAAAGGCTGTTTACCATAATGAGATGTTAATCCGTTGGTAGCCGTGTTGTATGTAAATCCAATATCCTTCACTTTATTTAAATTAGGATTGGTTAAAGATGAACCTTGCCACTGATCCCCATATGCCATTAGCATTTCATTTTCTAATGTTGTATGAAACAAAGGAGGTTCTGGATTTGCGCTTGTGACACTGAATGAAACTTCGGGAGAATCATTTTTGATATCAACCACATAGCTTTTGGTATGCGTTAACCCCCAATCCTCCTTTGTTTTTACCGTTAATTTATACTTACCTACCTTAGGAGCTGAAAGTATAGCCGGTCCACCAACGGTTATCGGTATATTTAAAGGCATATGATCATTGAAAATGCCATCGTCATTGCTATCGTACACATAGGTAATAGACGTTTCTACGATTACATCTCCATCGGGACTGAAAGATAAATCCCTGAACGGAACATTTCCTCTTACAGCAAAGATAGGCAAGTTGATGGCAGCTACGGGAGGTTTATCCTCCACAACGTTTATGTTTTTAATTGCTATGTTTTCTGGCAAGCTGCGGACACCGTAATTGTCCTTTACTTCTAAGGTTACAGTCTCTATGCCAACATTGGGATAAACGGGGAGATTATTCGTCCAGAAATACTCCGTTATCGTTCTGTTTTTAGCTGGTTTGCTGCAAGCTCCATTAATTGCATTAGCTGCAAGAGGACGGTTTTGTACGACTCGGTTCGGTACATTAATACAGGGTAATGGCTCAGGACGCATAATAGTTATTGTTGCATCCTTTTGCGTACAAGCTCCCTTATCATCACACATTTTCGCTGTTATCGTATGGTCACCGGCTGTTGATGCCGTTAACCACGTAAGCTTATCCTCACCCTTTAGATAGCCCAAAGAAGGAAAGCTTTTGATCCAAGGACTTGAGCTGATTGGAAACAACCACTCGAAAGTTACGATATCATCGTCAGGATCATAATGGTTAGGTGGAATTTCTGGCAACAACCTCACATTTAATTTATCACCAACAATGGAATCCGATAAAGGAGTCCTGCTATAGTAATCAGCATCAGCAAACCAACCGATCTCAAATTGAGGTGGTCTATTCGGAGGTTTTGGACCGACTGTAAACTTCCCTTCATAGAAATAGGAAGTTCCTCCACAGCTATCCTCAAGCTTGTATTCAATAACCACTTCGCCGCTTGTAATATTGCCTGGATAACCCGTAAAACCCATCATCCCATAAGCAAAAATGGACATATCACTCTCAGAAGTACTACTTAACGAACTCCAACCGTATTGAATATATGCACCTGTAGTTTGGGATAAAATGAACCTTCCTCGAACAGGCGTACAGCCAGAAGGAATCGTCCAGTCTGCTTTAATGAGGTTAGAATCTTTCCAAGGAATTGTGGGCTTATCGGCTGAGGTAGTTCCGCTAAAGTTTCCGCCGCTTGGTGTACAACTTGCTTGGGGAGTAACGATTTGAGTAAGTATGTTATTAGAGGCAGTTGTTTCTGAGATGTCATCATTGGAGTCAACGGTTAGCGTGATGCTTTTCATACTGCTGAAGGTGTAGGGGATGATCTCGGTTTTGGTCTCTCCAGAGGTTAAACCAGATGAGTAGGAAAGAGTTTTGAACACTGTGCCGTCGGCGGCTAGGGTTACGCTGAAGGATGTTCCGCTGGGGATAGAAACACCTGAGTTTTTGAACTTGATGGTGAGGTTGGTGCTAACATTTGAAAGAACGCATGCGCCTGCGTCGATGGATAGGGATGCTAGGTCCGGTTTGTCGGGTGGAACAAAAGTGACTTCTATGCGGGTTTGGTATTTGTAGGTTTCGCCTTTCCATTTGCCGATGGCGTACATGTGGTAGTTACGTAGTAAACCGTATGGTGGTGTTTGGCCTCCTGTGAGTGCATCGAGCTCCTCGTAGTCTACAGAATCAACAGAACCGTCAAGGGCTAGCATAGTTCTGATCATCCCTTGTCCATCCGTTTTCCCTTTTCCGTATGATAGAGGAATAGCATTTGAAAATGGATGCTGCTCAGCGCCGACGATTGAGATGGTACTTTGCAACAATTTATCGCCATCGGTTATTTCAGGTGATCCGTCCTTTAGTACTACAGAAGACTCGTCTATGAACCAGCGATTGGGACGATCGACCTCATAAGCCGTTGTAACTGCCCATCCTTCCTTAACAAAGTCTTTTTCAATATCTCCACTTGCTGTTGAATCAGTTTTTCCAGATATTTTATATTGATTAGAATCATAGCTATAACGTAAATCCGGTCCATTTCTTGAGCCGCCTACATCTCGATAATCGAAAGGATTTACTGTGTATCTGTATCTACCAAGTGCAGGTATTAGTCCTGGGTAAGGTGAAGGATTTCCGGAGGCACCGCTAAATTCAATAGCAGGCGTTTCTTCACCCATATGCTCCCATATCTTTCCCAGAGGTTGTCTATATATTTGATGTCCCGGCTTTGTTTCTGACTTACCATACACAGGTATTTGTGCTCCACTTATCGAAGTAATAATAATTGATGAACCCGAAAAACAACTTGAACATGGTATTTCTGTTCCATTATTGATGATTTTTACTGAAGTAATATTTCCAGATAAATAAGGACTAATGTCTTTATTTATCTGTTTGGTTGACGAAGCAGAATATTGTGCATTGACAGGTGCTTCTTTAAACTGACCTTGTTCATAATCATAATACAGTGTTTTAGAGCTAGCAGCTTCAGCATGGAAAATATCAATAAAAGGGGTTATCAATTGAGTTATTACTAGAAATAACATTATTTTTGCAGTAAAGATTCGCAATGTGAGAACCCCCTATGGTTTTGCAATACCAACTTCATTGCCTATCACATCAAAAGTTAAGCCTGTTTTTGCATGATCTTTTTTTACACCATAAGCCACATAACCCGAATAAGTTCCTGGGACCGCAAAACGTATAGTTCTTGGCAAGCCACTCTTCGAGAGTAGTAGAATTCCGGTTCCATCAAATAAAGTGATATATTGATTAACGAAAAAATTAAATTTTTCATCCGCCGATTCATCCACTTTTACTGTGAATTTAGCTAACACCACGAAATTCAGCTGTTTATCCACCTTACGGTTCCAGTTCGAAGTATCAACATACGACATATAAGGATCATTCTCATCAGACGGATCAGCAATAACCACCTGGTCTAAAGTCACCGTAGCACCTTGCCCCGCACTCCATGTCTCGCCAATATTTTTCGGCTTTAGTCCAAGAACATATTCGACATTACTATTCGTCGTCTCAATCAGTGCCTGACTAATTGCATACTTATCTACCGGTAATTTCTCACCCTTTTTAGCCGACAAGATACGCTCAATAATCGTAATTGCCTGTGCACGAGTGCTTGTCCCATAAGGCGCTAAATCAGTCGTGCTAACCCCATGAATCAACCCTAATTTCACAGAATCAAGCATTGACCCCTTCAGAGCTTTATCCACACTCCGAGCGCTTAACATAGCCATTTCAGAGCGTTGAAGTGGCTCATTATATCTTTCGGGAAATTCCACTGGAATAACACTTAATTCCTTCAGCCTGTTAACATAAGGCACGTACCAATCATTTCCCTCAACTTTTTCTACTTTTTCACCTGCGGCAGCAGATAACATTTTGATAAACTCAGCACGGCTAATTGGTAAATCTGGCTTAAAGCTTCCATCGTCATAGCCATCAACGTATTTCTTTTCCACTGCGGTTTGAATAGACTTTTCGGCCCAATGCTGCGATGTGTCCACGAACTTGATGGGGCTTTGTGCGGAGGAATTAATCGCATCATACCCTATAGATGTTGCGCATAGTACCGTACATAAAATCATTGAAAACCTTTTTCTCATAATAATCCCCTCTTTCTATTGGTCACTCATTACATACAAAACGTGACTTATCATTATCGGTAGCATCGCATTACATAAAAAACCGCCCAGTAATCGCCTAGCACACAGCGACACATGGGCGGTTCTTCCGCACGCATTCCATATTCTTTCTTGTTTGAAAATACCATATACTAGTAGTTTTGTAAATCTCTAATTTTAAGATGTTACTTTTCCGTTTCGTTTTCCCCTCCCCTTGGCTAAAGCTTTCGTGCCGATTGTCATATGTGTGCTAGATTTAGAATAAGTAGTAATAGAGAAGAAAAGGAGGACCGCTTGTATGCTAACTTTAAAATCATGGACTAGTTTTTTTAACAGGGAAACTCCTGAATTTTATAAAACCGTTAAAGTCCGTGCACCTCGCGATTTTTTTAACCGGGCAGAAGTTTTCATTGAAGATATTCAATACACAACCAATGAAGACCTCCTTGGTATGAATATAACGTTTCTCGTAAAGCTATTATTTGATAATTTTCTTGATCACGTACGCCAAGATAAGGATTTGTATGATTACGTGTTGGATTTGAGAGAAAACTACAGTCATTTTTTAAACACGAATACTAGCGTTGTAGGTAACAATCTGCGAGAGATAAATAGAATTGAGAAGTTTCAATGGAGTTTGTCTAACGTGTCTAGTATGACCGGTGCAAGAGATTATTTGACCCTTAACGTAGACATCCATCCAAGAGAAGTCAACCGAATAGCGGTGTTTTTCGATGATTGGGATTGCAAGTATGAGATTCCATTGGAAATGGACCTGAATGAGCTTTTGTCGTTGCTCTTCATTGAATTCATCACAGAACTAAGGAACGGACTTGCTGAGGAGACAAAGAAGGAGATTATTGCATCCATCCTAAAGAAATGGGAAGAGCGTTAATAAGATTGAAAATAAAACACGCACAATCCGTTTCGTACAATCCGGTACTGTGCGCGTTATTCGGATTTACCATTAATTGGAATTTCGTAAGGCAAGAAGTTCCTCTTTACTCAACTCTCTCACTTGACCCAATGCTAAACTTGGATCTAACGCTAGTGGCCCCATCGAAATCCGTTTCAAGTATACGACTTTTTTGCCTACAGCTTGAAACATCCGTTTCACCTGATGGAATTTGCCCTCCATGATCGTTAGCTCGATTTCCGAGGGCTCATTTTCAGACTCATTACCGGTCTTCAAAATTTTCAAAATACCCGGAAGTGTTTCATAGCCATCGTCCAAAGTAACACCTTGGGAGAAGGCTTCGCGGTCCGATTCGCTTACCTCCCACTCCACTTTCGCGAAGTAGGTTTTGGGTACATGTTTGCGTGGAGAAAGAAGATTATGGGCCAATTTCCCATCGTTCGTTAGCAAAAGGAAGCCTTCTGTATCCTTGTCCAATCGTCCAACAGGAAAAACCTCGAATGGCGCATATGCCTTATCCAAAAGATCCACAACCGTGCGGTCGCGGTTGTCTTCTGTGGCAGAAACGACCCCCTGCGGTTTATTCATCATGAGGTAAACGAACTCACGATATGACACCGATTCACCGTTTACAGTGATGATATCGGTATCAGCATTCACCTGCATACCGCTGTCTTTGACTTTCACACCGTTGACGAAAATCGCGCCTTCTTTGGCAAGGCGTTTGAGTTCAGAGCGTGTGCCAATGCCCACATGGGCGAGTATTTTATCGAGCCTTTGTGTTTGTTTCATGACCGATTAGGTCCACCTCCAGCCGGGCGGGTATTCGTTCTTCAGCATCCCGTCGTGCCATTTGCCCCAGCCGACGGGATGGTCTTCAATGCAGACCAGGCAGTAGCCTTTGGCTGCCTGGGTCACTTCCGGGTCGCGGATGATCTCGCTCTCCGCGACTTCGAGCGTCTCGCCCTTCAGGTACCGAAGGGCTCGCTCGTCGCTCGAAGCCAAGCTCAGCGCTCGCTTGGCTTCGCGCATGCGCAGTCCCATGGCTAGCGCATGGGACGGTTCGAATCGGCCGCGGTGCAGCGCGCCGATGTACCAGCCCGGCCGCACGACTTTCAGTCCGTGCAGCTCGGGCAAACCTGCCGGCGACGCATACGCGTGCTCGCCGTAACACACGAGTCGCGCGGCGGCGAAGGGCTCGCTGCGAAGCAGCTCGCCCGAGAACGCCTCCAGCGGCTCCAAGCTCACAGCCGCGCGAGTCGACGTCTCCGCGCGGCCCTTCCGCAGCGCCTCACGGCCGCTGCGCTTCCCAACTACCGATGCCGACACAACGTCGGGATCACTCCCTACCTCTTGCGCATCTCTAGCATCTCCCGCGGTGGCAGCCCCGTCCCGCCGCAGCACAGCAACATAGTGCCCCTCGCCCCGCAAACGATGCGGCCAAAGCCGAGCAGTTCCCGCCACAGCCTCTCGAGCGCGTTCAGAAAACTCCTCCTCACACCAAGGCGAACGCAGCCATTCCGACCTTCCAGCACCAAAGCCCTCAACCGGAACCACATCAAACGCCGGATGCTTGTCCAAAAACTCCGCGATCTGCGCTTCATTCTCCTCCGGTGAGAACGTACAGGTCGAATATACAATCATTCCGCCGGGCGCTAGCATTTGAGCCGCCTGACCAAGCAGTTCTCTCTGCATACTAGCAAATTCCTGTACCGAATGACGCTCCCATTGCTGCATCATCTCTTCTTCTTTACGGAACATCCCTTCACCTGAACAAGGCGCATCTATTAGTATTTTATCGAAATAGCCTTGGAAGACCTTTAACATCCGCTCCGGCTTCTCATTCAAAACAATAGCGTTTCTAACTCCCAAAAGCTCAAGGTTTTTAACTAATGCCTTCACACGATCAGAATGAATGTCATTAACAACAAGCACCCCTTCGCCTTGAAGCTTAGCGGCTATTTGCGTTGATTTCCCGCCAGGTGCGGCACATAAATCAAGAACACGGTCCCCTGGGAGTACTTGCAGCAATTCTACAGGCGCCATCGCGCTTGGCTCTTGAATATAGTAAAGGCCTGCATGATAATAGGGATGCTTCCCTGGTCGTTCACCTTCTTCATAATAAAAGCCATCGGTAGCCCAAGGCACCGCGCTCAGCGCAAATGGACTTTTCGCCAAAAAATCCGCCTTTTCCACCTTCACCGTGTTCACTCTTAAACCAAACGTTCTCGCTTGGTCATACGATTCCAGAAATTGCTGAAATTCATTTTCACCCAATAAATCAATCATCTTTTCTTTAAAAAGGGCAGGCAGCTGCTTCGTCATCCGGACATCTTCTCTTTCATCTTTTAATATCGGTATTATATCTAACTTGTCACCAAACAGCCAATTATTTTCAAAATATCAACAGGATATGCTATACTTTTTATAGAAGATAGTAGAAAGTAAACATTATAAAGAGGTGCATACATTGAAGAAGCTGCTTATTTATCTAGGCATTGTTCTTGTTTTATTTGGAGGCTTATATTTCGTTAATCAGCAGTCTACCAAAACTTCGGACAAAGCTAATGCTGGTAATCCCTATGGCGTTGCTGCATCCAAATTAAATCCGGAAACTGTAAAACAATTAACTGATCCGAACTATCAAAACCTTATTCTACCGAAAGATTTGGATCAAAGACTAAAGAACAAAGAAACATTTTTCCAATATTATTATGCTTCGACCTGCCCGCATTGTAAATTAACAACCCCAGTTCTTGTTCCTATAGAAAAAGAGCTAGGTATTGATGTCAAACAATTCAACTTGGAAGAATTCAAAGAGGGCTGGCAGAAATATAAAATCGAATCCACACCTACACTCGTCTACTACAAAAATGGTGTAGAAGTCGAGCGAATTGTTGGCGGTGTTCCTGAAGCAGGCGCAGCTGGCGGTAACACACCAGAGACATTTAAGGCTTTTTTCCAAAAGTATAAAGGTTAATCCTACGATAAAAATCAGCGGAAATTCCGCTGATTTTGCTATTTAACGATCTTTTTTTTTCGAAAAATAGCCAAAACGAGTAATAACAGAGGGATGACAAACCCGAATGTTCCTGAATAGAAGACCCATATTTTAGTCGCAAATTGAATGAAATAGGTTGCATTAGGGTAAGCAACAACCGAAAGCACAATTAAAATCATCCCTAAAGGCAAATACAGCTGCCGAACATCCCTCAGATTAAATATTTCACCGATAATCATAGTTGCCGCATAAAAGCATAACGTGAGCTTGAAGTAGATGGTGATAAACCAGATCCCTGCCATTAAGACCTCTAGACGTTCAAGGATAGAACCAATACTAATTTTTTTGGCTAAGCTATAGCTCGGATACATTTGGGTGGCTGTTAAATCATCTCCCAATACAAGGATGGATAAAAGCGATATGATAATTAACAAACTTCCACCAATAGAAACCCCGACTAAAAAAGACCTCCCCAGTTTTTTCGTATGCTTCACGAAAGGAATAATCATTAAGAATACAACAAGCTCCATGTAAGGAGTTCCGATAAGTGGAACCGCTGCACGTACGATAGGTTTCAATCCGTAGCCTAAAAGGGGTTTTAAACAATCAATTTGCATTTTGGAGGGGAGAAGAATACACATAAGGAAGAAAAAAATTAATACCCATGGCAGAAAAATTTCCGAAGTTCGAGTGAATGTCTCTATCCCATTTCGAATACCAAGAATGATAACGCCTAAGAAAAAGATTTGCGTGAATTGCAGAGGCGTATCCACTAATACTTGTGTTGAGATAAAATCCCCAAGATTGCGAAGAACGAGTGCCGCTAGAATGAAAAAAAAGCAAAAGTAAAGTAAGGAAACCGCTTTTCCCATCCACTTCCCCATAAGTTCCTCACTATAAGCAACCAATGTTTTTTGGGGGAAACGATTTCCAATTGCTTGATACAGCATAACTAGAAGTAACCCGACAAGTAGTCCCAGAATTGCGGCAATCCATGCATCCTGCTTAGCCTCATAAGCAAGTCCAGAGGGAGCTATGAGAATGGAGCTGCCAATTGTGAATAGGATAGTTAGGATGGTAAATTGATGGACGCCAATTTTACCTTTCTCGATCATTTCATACACCTCTACTTTAGGATACCAAAAACAATTTCGCTGACAGGTTTATAGAAATAGGTAATCAGGTCAAGTGGGTTAGGAAGCTTTACTCTAAGTCTTAACAGGATACTAAGAAGGGTTCCTATAAATAGAAGAGAAAAGAAAACCCAGCTTTCTAAGACTTGCTTTTTACGTATTAGAGCAGGAGCTTCAATTAGACCGATGATAGTAGCAATGATCATGTTCAAGAGAATTGTCAACATTCGAATCAGTCCTCCACTGAACGCTCAATAATTGAATTATTTGTTGTTCCCAAACCACGAATATGAACATCGGTGTCGATGTTCACTTTTATCTTGGCGAATTCGTTCTCCCAATCCGATTTTACTTTCAACCAGGTCTTGGGGGAGACATCTTCTATGGCTTCTCCAAAGCCGAAAATATCAGCTTTGTTCTGTTTAGCCTTTTTAATTGCAGAAGTCATAATTTTTTTTAGCGTAGTTTTGGAGATTTGTTCTAATTCGTGAATGGTGTTAGGATCCAACAAATCGATCTGGCAATGAACTTCACTTATATTTTCCTCCATGAATAAGTGTATGTTAATTTCAGGCTTGCCGTTTACAACATGACCTTTAACTTTGGTATTTGTTCGGATGACTTCAATCGATAATGTTTCACCTTGGGGACACTTGAGATGCCCCATCGTACTTTTAACGTTTCCCATGATGTAGTTAAATCCTTTACTTTCTTCTTCGTTAAGCCAGTCGACAAGCTTATCCTTCATAAATATAGCTATTCCTGAATACTCCAAATAAGAGGAAGGCGTAGTCTCTGATAAATTAGATTCCGACTTTCCTTTCTGCTTATCTCCTAGAATCCGAATCCCAGTCAGTACCGAATTTCTTGTAGGTTTACCAAGGTTGGATATAAATCGATCCAGCTCAACACTAACGGTTGGTGCCCACGCTTTTTCAGACGACTCTAGTGTTTTAAACATTTTATTAGCTGGAATTCTTTCTATTGGGGTCAAAATTTTAAGAACACTGGCTGCCGTCGTGTCTCTGGCAACAATGATATAGAAATCAGATCGAATTTCATGGTCTCTGGCGAGGCCATCCAAAACCTTGGAAACACCTTCACGTGCAAGCTCTTCACCAATTACGAGAATACGTAAATGAGAACCGAATATCTTCCGGGGAATCAATGTCGTCAACTTTCTTGCTGCTTCTAATGTTGAAACCCCCGTCGCTGAAAAGGTTGTAATTGCAGTACTATAGCCACTCCCTTTTTTAGCTGCAACTTCGCTTGGGTTCACAATCTGTGCTGTAACTAGATAATCTTTTCCACTTTTATCTAATCCTACACCAACCGTGATGGCCAGATCATTTAATTCATGTCGATCCCAACACCCGGAGAGCACGACGCCTACTAAGATAAGTGTACAAAGAATACGACCTAATCTTTTCATCAGGCAGAGCCCTCCTCCCTTTTACTTCCTTGTTGGTTTCGTTGTTGGGTTATTATTTTCCCGAATGTTATTTTTTTGACTAATGAAACGTGGTCTAGAGAATAGCCCCCATTGAGGGAATCTAAGAATGGTATCTTTCTGGTCATCAAGGACAAAAGGCGCCATAGGAGCCATATACGGCACCCCGAAGGAGCGCAAGCTGCATAAATGTTGGACCATCGCGATTAAACCAACGGTGATCCCGAATAAACCAAATGTTGCGGCAAAAATCATCAGAATAAACCGAATGATGCGGATTGGAATGCCCATGCTAAAAGCCGGGATTACAAAGTTGGAAATCGCTGTAATGGCAACGACAATTACCATTGCCGGTGAAACTAGCCCTGCATCCACAGCTCCCTGCCCAATAACCAAGGCACCTACGATAGATACAGCTTGGCCTACTGTTTTGGGTAGACGGACACCGGCTTCACGCAAGATTTCAAAGGTAATTTCCATAAGAAGTGCCTCAACAAAAGCCGGAAATGGTATGCCTTCTCGCTGCGCGGCTAAGTTGAACAGGAGTGAGCTGGGCAATAGCTCTTGATGAAATGTTGTAATGGCGATGTAGAACGAAGGAGCCATCAATGAGATAAAGAAGCATATATATCGTAATATGCGGATAAGTGTGGCAAATTCAGCCCGTTGGTAATAATCTTCAGCGGATTGGAAAAATTGGGTGAACAGCGCTGGCGCCTCAAGCACAAAGGGGGTTCCATCTACCAGGATGGCAACACGACCCTCAAGCAATCCTGACGCGATAACATCGGGACGTTCTGTATTGTATAGTGTTGGAAACGGCGTGAAGGTTTCATCCTGTATAAGTTCCTCGATATTGCCGCTTTCCAGAATCCCATCAATATCAATTCGTGCAAGCCGGAGACGTATCTCTTCAACAATTTTGTTATTTACGATTCCATTTATGTACATAATGGACACTGTGGTTTGAGTGACTCTGCCAATCACCGTGGTTTCTAACCATAAATTGGGGCTCTTAATTCGTTTGCGAATGAGGGATATATTCGTGCCGATCGATTCCGTGAATCCATCACGAGGACCTCTTACTACGGATTGCGTTGATGGCTCTTCTACAGAACGCATATCTCCGCCAGCTGTATTCACTGAAAGTGCAAGTGCATAGCCATCGATTAAAATAACAGTCTCACCAGATAACATATTCTGGCACAATACTTGAAAATCTTCGATCGTTTTGACTTCCCCACAGGCATGAATGCTGTTCCTAATCAAATCTGGTGAATCATAGAAACCGGTATTTATGGCTTCGATGAGCTGAGTAGTTCCTGTAAATAGAGCATTCGTCACTTCTTGAAAAAATGATTTATTAACCAATTGATCTAAGTATACATAGCCAATCTTGTTGGTATTTTCGGCATCCAGGCATAACTCTCCGGTTACTATATCAGAGCTATGTCCAAAAATCGTTTTGATCTGAGCGAGGTTCAGTCCAATATCAAGATAAAGGCTTTGCTGCAAAATAGGCATTTCCATTGGCTCCCTCTCTTGTGAAAGGGGGAGAGTAGTTTTCTTTCTGTTAAATAGTTGATGTAGCGTTTTCGTCCAAGATTTCATCAGATCGCCACCACCAAATTCATAGGAATAACTATGTCTTATGGAAAAGTTTTCCCACTTCCCTTAATTTTATGTATGAAAGGCTGGGTAACTCATTCCACGCAAAAAAGAACTTCTTACACCGCAAGGTGGGAAGTCCTTTCTCTATTTTCGCCTCAAAAACTTAACTACTCGCACTGGTATAATGGCGTAAAGCGATCTTCCATAAAGCCCTCGTCAATCCGAAACAAACCATTGCAATCCCAACACTCCAAACGACTTGCCATCCACTGATTCGACCAATGAGCGCTGCAGCTGGGAATGTCGTTATGAAAGCAATCGGAAAAATATAGGTTAAGGTGAATCGTAATAATCCTTTATAGACCGAAACTGGAAACCGTGCCGTTTCAAAAAACGAACTAAATAAATAGGACAAGTTATCTACTTTAACAGCCCAGAACGAGAACATCATCATGCCCATCCAAAGCGAATAGACCACAACCAACGATGCAAGGAAAACAATGACAAAGCGTATAAGCCCCGCAATACTAGGAATAGCGTCCAGCTCCCAGAGTGCATAAGCCGTCAAGCCAAAGCCAAGAATAATATCGGCTAATCGCCAGAAAACAAGATGTCTAAAACTAATGTAAAATTGGCTGTCAACTGGTTTCGTCAGGATGAAATCCAAAGTCCCTTTACGGATATGACTGACGAGACGAGACATATTCGGCTGAAGGATAAACTCAATAAATCCATGTACAGCGTTGAAAATACCTAGAAGCACCAACACCTCATAGAAACCCCAGCCACCAATCTCCTGTGTTCGATAAAAGTATAATTGAACTGTCAAGATCGCCATGAAGAGCCAAAATACCGTGGATAGGAGATTTGCGGCAAAATTAGCTCTGTACTCGAACTCTTCGACTAAACATGCCCTCATAAACTCCCTAAATAGTCGTATGTACTTGATCACTTCCACCGCCCTTCCTCATCCGCCCACAGCACCATACTTCTTCATGCCTTGTCTCCACAACAAGCGAAACGTAACAAGAAGGACAATTAACCAAGTAAGCTGTATCGCAAAGTTCTGAATAATGGCTGATGTGCCAAGCTCAAGCTTGCCTGTTAACATCTCAACTGGAAACCCAACAGTTCCATAGAAAGGAAGCCATGCTGCCATTTTTTCAACCCAAGAAGGAAACATACTGAGTGGGGCTAGTCGTCCAGCAAGAAACAAATGAACACCCTCATACAAACTATAAATCGCAGTCGCCCTATTCGTCCAAAAAGCCATCAGACCAAACTCGAAACCAATTAGAAAGCGGATTGCAGAGGAAAGTACAATAGCGAAGAACGAGAGTGCAATTATTTCCAAGGAAATAGTCAACCTAAACATAGGGACAAACGCAGCAGCTATCGCCCATGCAGGTATTAGCAAAACAGCAAAAAACAACTTATATACGAGGTTTTGAGAGATACTCCAGTGAACCGGATGGAAGGGGCGTACGATCTTGGTTGAGAGCGACCCATCCTGAATGCTGGCATCCAGCTCCCAAACATCCCATGTACTCGTCAATCGATCTACAAGCAGTACTCCCAGGAAATACACCATATAATCATGAGATGTATAGCCACCAATGGAATTGTTATCGCTTATCGAGAGCCAAACAGCCATACTGACCAGAGGTTGAATGAATGCTCCTATCATCCAAATGAGCGATTCACTCCGGTAGGCAAACATAACAGCCCATTCAACTCGAAGCAGCATGCAATATTTTTGCCAAAATAAAGCTAACGCCTTCATGGTCCTTAACTTCCCCCTTCGGTCCCCGCTTCAAAGGCTTGTGCGATCACCGATTCCATGGAAGGATCTTCAATGGTCAAATCCAATACCGTCAAATGGGTTAATAATCGGGCTGAAAGTTCAGAAACTTGCTCTCTCGGCACGTCTATTTCCACATTTGGAAACGCATAATGAAATAACGTCCCTAACCCTTGGGTTACTTCGATTAGCTCTGATTCCTTTACCCGCTCAGTCAATTGAAGACGAATACGCTTATTAGGCGCATACTTGTCAACCAGTTGGGATATAGCACCATCATATAGGAGTCGACCTTTTCCAATCACCAGCACTCGCTCACATAACGCCGTAACATCCGCCATATAGTGACTTGTCAGTAAGATTGTCGCCTTATATTTACGGCTGTAATCCTGAATGAATCGACGCATCACTTCTTGCATATTCACATCGAGGCCAATCGTCGGCTCATCTAGAAATACAATACGCGGGCGATGCAGCAGCGCCGCTGCCAGCTCACACTTCATCCGCTCCCCCAGTGAAAGCTGTCTAACCGGTTTACGGATGACTTCTTCCAACTGGAGCAGCTGCACCAAATCTCCTAAGGTTTCTTCATATTCCCGATCAGGTATCTCATAAATGACTTTATTAACGAGAAACGTTTCCGCTGCGGGAATGTCCCAGATAAGCTGACTTTTCTGTCCCATGACGAGCGAAATCTGCTTCTTAAATTCTTTTTTTTGCTGAAAAGGAACAAAACCGCCCACCTTCACTTCACCACCTGAAGGATGCAGCAGTCCAGTTAATACTTTCATCGTAGTCGTCTTGCCGGCCCCATTCGGACCAAGAAAAGCCACAATTTCACCTTCCGGTATGGAAAAGGAAACATCGTCTACGGCTTTAACGGTGCGGAACTTGCGGTGAAACAAGCTTTTCAAAGATGCCATGAATCCAGGCTCTCGCTCATGTACTTGATAATATTTGCTCAGCTGACGAACCTCAATCATGGCCTTCCTCCTCTTCATGTTGAGGTGGGTTAAGCTTCAATTGTGCAAGAAGTTCACCCAGTTCATCATCTAGAATATGAATGTTAAGGTCATAAGGAGCGAACTGTTCTTCCTCTATACGCAACAGCTTTGTTAAGTAATTTTGACTATCTCGAATCAATTTTTCCAAATCAATACCGAGCGAATGTGCAGGGTATGGTGCTAGCTTATCCAGTCCAGCGCTAAAGAGTTTGATGGAACCGCTTACGTTTCCATTGGCATGATGATAAAGGCCCACTGCAACCTGCAGTAGACCTTGGTATAAGGGGCTTCGGCCTTCCTCCAGCCAAAGCTCCTCCATCACTTCATGACATTCGAAATAATCTCGCTGATCATTGAAATAGTATAAGTAAGCCACATATAAACGATCGTAGGTACTCATAGATCAGTTATTATCTCCTTTTTTCGCTCTATTGATTGCAGCCTCAATATCGGACGAAAGATCACTCAACCCTTCTTCCGTCTCCCATATCTCGTTAAATCTCAGCTGAAATTGAGCGGCTTCCCGAACCCGATGATAGAAATAAAGTTCCTGAATGTTATTGAGTACGATATTTACCAAATTCGAGTTATCCTCAAACATCTTCTGAGACGCAACAATCTCACCACGAATGCTGGACATTTCCTGATCCAAGAGATAAGCAGCCTCGGCTGCTTTACTAAGACGGGCTCTAACCTCAACTGGTAACTGTTCTTTATATTTATAATTCAAAGAGTGCTCGATCGTCGCCCAGAAATTCATGGCGAGTGTCCGAATTTGCACCTCAGCTAATATTCGTTTCATTCCCAAAGCGGTTTGAACAGGATATTCAATAATAATATGAAAGCTTCGATAGCCACTCGGTTTCTTATTGGCAATATAATCTTTTTCGTAGACTACATTCATATCTTGTCTGCTGCGAATCAGCTCGGCCAAACGATCAATGTCTTCTACAAACTGACACATAATCCGAATCCCAGCGATATCCTCGATACCGGACTCTAATTGATCCATTGGAACACTCAAGCGTTTCGCTTTCTCCAGTACACTTGATATCTTTTTGACACGTCCTGTTACGAATTCAATAGGTGCATACTCTTCTCTGCTCTTGAGTTCGCCACGCAGTGTCTTGAATTTTACTTTTAGCTCCTCCACCGCTTGTTCATAAGGCAGGAGAAATTTCTTCCAATCTCGTCCATCCATTCTTTTATCCTCCATTCTGAATGAAGTCAGTGCTGATCTGCGCCGATTGCTTGGGAAATATGTGTATACCCATCTCTCCTCAGCAAATCTTGTAGGCCTTTATTCAAGCTAGTAAGCATTCCAGGTCCTTCATAAATAAAGCCTGTATACACTTCAACTAAGCTTGCTCCGGCCCGAATTTTGTCATAGGCATCTTGCGCAGTAAATATTCCCCCGGACCCAATGATCGGCAGCTTGCCTTCCGTCAGTTGATAGACACGTCTAATGACTTCTGTAGTTCGCTGTGTTAGTGGCTTTCCGCTAAGTCCGCCTGCTTGCTCGCGATTAGGGTGTACTAGCCCTTGTCTGCTGAGCGTAGTGTTCGTGGCGATAATCCCAGAAATACCGCTATCCTTAATCGTATGCACGGTTAATTCAAGCTCTTCATCCGTGAGATCCGGCGCAATTTTAACCAAAACAGGTTTTCCTGTTTGACCATTCTTCTTCTCTTGAAGCTGCATTTCCGTTGTAACTGCATCAAGCAGTCGCTTCAAATCATTCCCATGCTGTAAATTACGCAAATCCGGTGTATTTGGTGAGCTAATATTCACAACAAAGAAATCACCATATGTATATAACTCCCGAATGCAAGTTCGATAATCCTCTTCGGCCTGCTCATTCGGTGTCGTCTTATTTTTACCTATGTTAATAGCTACGGGTATGTCGCGTTTACCTGTCTTCATCAAGTTAGTAGCCATCACGTCTGTACCTACATTATTAAAGCCCATTCGGTTGATAAGCGCCTTGTCTTCCGGAAGACGAAATAGCCGCGGCAGCTCATTGCCCGGTTGTGGCTTTGGTGTAATTGTGCCTACTTCCATGAAACCAAAGCCTAGTTGTGAGAATCCCTTAACGGCCTTGGCATTTTTATCTAAACCAGCTGCCAGACCTATTGGATTTGCAAATTGCAGTCCCCATAATTGTTGGGCCAAGATTGGTGAATAGGGCACTCCATACATGGATTTGAGCAGTTGTTTCCCCCCTGGGAAGCTCACTACAGCACTTAGCCCGTCAATCGTAAGATGATGCGCCTTCTCCGGATCCATTCGGAACAAGATTGGTTTTCCTAACTTCTTATACAGCATGTCCTATGCACTCCGTTCTCTAATGACTCTAACAGTCAGTTTAGCTGACAACGTGCAAATATGCAATCCACATAAAGGCATTTCGTCTCTATTTCAAACAAAAAATCCCTGCTCCATGAAGGTTGCAAGGGAATCCAGATTAGCTATTTAATAGCCTATGCTTCTGTTCGTTGAAGCAGTCGTTCCAGATGCATCGTCAAGTAACCCGTTTCATCGTCAGGAACTTCTAATTGAAGAGAATCACTCAGCATGAGAGATAATACCTTCGCCTTCACATAGGTGTCTCCATACTCCTCTTTAATCTTTTCAAGCAGCGAGTTCTGGAGTGTCTTTTTTTGTTTGACCCGTTCAATGACACCTTTCAGGTGACTAATGAACCGCAGTGTTGAGAACGAATCATCGAAATTAAAGCCTAATTCTTTGGCAGATTCGATCGTCTGCGACACTACTCTAACTACCGTTAAGGAATCAGAAGCTTGCTCTTTTTTACGTGCGCCATTGAAATGCATGGCCAAGAAGGCAACTTCATCTTCCGGCAATTTCACATCCAAATGATCATTGAGGAAATCTACGGACTTCTTGGCTACTTTGTATTCCTCAGGATACATATACCCAATTTCATAAGCGAATGGATTCGTGATGAAAATACCCCGCTTTTGTCGTTCGACAGCAAAGTTAATATGATCGACCAACGAGGCGTGAATCGTTTCGGAGAAGTCGCCTTCCAGCATGCTTTGTGCATACGCGATGACTTCCTCCGTAATCCCGATAATTTTCAAATCAACCGCATTCAGAATTTGTTCATAATTTTTAAGAACTTCGGATGTATGCAGAAGAAATTCTTGTGTGATCTCACCTTCGCTAATGAGCATTCCTGGCGTTTTTTTGAATCCAATTCCTTTTCCAAAAGCAATGGAATTTTTCCCTGATGTCAAATGTGCCATCACCACATTATGGGACAGTACATGAATGATCGTCCGTTCAATCATAAGACACCTCCGCGTTCTTAGGCTTGTCCTGATTTGTCTTTTTGCAGGTGAAGCATGGGTTTAATACTTTCTCGAATTTGCTCCGATTCCGTGCCAAAAACAATGTGCACGTTTCCTTTGCCAAGTCTGATAACTCCAATAGCGCCAAGGTCTTTAAGCTCGCTGTCCATGATTAAATTTTCTTCATTCACTAAGAGCCGTAGTCGTGTAATGCAAGCATCGATCGAGATAATGTTAGAAGGTCCGCCAATATGCCTTAGAATGCTGGTAGGACGGTCTTCTATCTTTTTTTCGATGATCTCTTGGGCATCCTCTGTTTCAAGCTTAGCAGCTTCGTCCTGAGCGGGCACTTTGAAGGGAAAGAAATGAAGATAGGTCCGAAATACGACATAATAAAGGAAGAAGTACCCTACCCCAATAAGGATAATCCAATAAGGATTCGTAGATTGATGCCAGCTGAGAACGAGATCAATAAATCCGGCTGAGAAGCCGAATCCCATTTTCACCTGAAGCATATTCATGATTACCATGGAAAAGCCAGTTAAGACGGCATGTATCAGATATAAGCCTGGTGCTAAGAACATAAAAGCAAACTCAATTGGCTCTGTTATACCTGTAAGGAAGCTGGTTAATGCAGCACTGAGCATCACAGGAACAACAAACTGACGGTTAGAAGACGAGCTTCTGATTAATGCTAAGGCCGCAGCAGGAAGCCCAAACATAATAACGGGGTAATAACCTGTCGTGAATAGTCCCGCTTCTGGATCTCCAGCAAAAAATCGTGAGATATCGCCATGCAGCATTTTACCAGTAGGTGTGACATAATCTCCGATTTGAAACCAAGCTATATTATTAATAATATGATGCAAACCCGTAGGGATTAGAAGCCTGTTCATCATTCCGTAGATAAATACGCCAATGTTTCCATTGTCAACGATCCATAACCCGATTACACTTATGCCCCTTTGAACGGGAGGCCAGATGAATCCCATCAACACCCCTAGGAAAACCATAACCAGAGATGTGATTAACGGAACGAATCGCTTGCCTCCGAAAAACCCGAGCGCTTTGGGCAGCCGGGTATTTTGGAACCTGTTAAAGAACGTCGCAGATAGCATGCCAACGAGCATACCGCCTAGAACACCCATATCCAGCCGTTCCACAGAGTCGGTCCCCACTTGAAAATGCTTCAAGACATTGTCAAACACTAAATAGCCAACCGCAGCAGCAAGTGCCGCAATCCCATCCCCGGACGTAAGTCCAATGGCTATACCAATTGCAAATATGAATGGCAAATTATCAAAAATCGCACTTCCGCCTAACTCAAAAATCTGAGCCACCTGCATAAGAAATGGATCACTAAACGTCATTTTCCCAATACGAAGAAGAATGGATGCCGCCGGCAGCACCGCAATCGGAATCATCAATGAACGTCCTATTTTCTGCAATATATACATAGCTCTCATGTCGTGTTCCCCTATAAAAGCCTACAAGTTTGGCCGTTTCTTGTTTGCTCTTCCTATCCCAATTATAGTAGAAAGAACACCCTCCCGAAAGGATAAAATCCTCTAGGATAAGGTGTTTTTTCTATGCAACCAATTATACAGTTATTTCACGGCACCTGCAGTAATTCCACTTGCAATTTGACGTTGAAAGATCATATACACAATCAACGTGGGAAGTGTCGTTATAAGCAGGCCTGCGAACAAAGGTCCCCACTCAACTCTATACTGCATTTCTGCCTGCATAACAGCAAGACCGATTGGAAGCGTGTACTTGGTTGGTTCATTGGTCAAGACAACCCCTAGGAAGTACTCGTTCCAGTTATTCAGCATGTTTGTAATCATCACCGTGATTAGACCCGGTTGAGACAATGGCAGCATAACACGGAAGAACGTACCGTAATGGGAGGTCCCGTCAATAATTGCCGCTTCTTCAATTTCTTTTGGCAGCGATTTGTAAAACCCTACAAGCAAGAAAATTCCAAAAGGAAGATTAAGTGCTGCATAGACCAGAATTAATCCTAACCACGTATTGATTAAGTGCAAATCATTCAATAAGAAGAACAACGGAATCAGTGCTAGCGCGAACGGTATCATCATGGACGAGACGTAGATTGTTAAGAGGATTTTGTTCCCTTTAAAATCATACCTAGCCAGGATATAAGCTGTCATCGCAGCAAGTATCATACCCAAAAGGGTACTTCCTACCGTCACAATAATGGAGTTCATGAAATAGGTGCTAAAATTATATTTACTCCAAACATAGGAGAAGTTTGTCCAAAGCAGCGGGAATTTAGGCAATGCCCATGGGGCATTTAAGAAAAATTGCTCATTATTTTTTAGCGCATCAAGCAGTGTCCAAATCAATGGATACAGGACGGCGACGCTCCAAATAAGAAGAATGATCCAGACAAACATTTTCACTAACGGGTTTTTGACGACCATACGATGGTTCCCCCTCCTTCAGTATCATTTTCTATGATGACCTTAATGCATTTCGATAGTTTCTTGGCGCATAATACGCTGCAGAACAAGGGTAGTAATCAGTGAAACGATTAGGATCATGACACCAATGGCTGCTCCATAACCGAAATGATATTGTTGAAAAGCCATCCGATACAGATAAGATCCCATAACTTGGGTCGTATTATCAGGCTGTCCGCCGTTTGTCATTAATTGAACAATGACGAATGATCCATTGAGAGTCGTAATGACAATGTTTACAATGGAAACCTTAATTTGCTCCCAGATGAGCGGCATGGTAATGTGGCGGAATTGCGACCATTGACCAGCTCCGTCTATATTAGCTGCCTCATAGTAGGAAGCAGGAATATTCACGATTGCAGCAATCATCAAGATCATATAGAAGCCGATACCAGCCCATATCGTTGGGGGTAATAGCATCCAGATCGTATGCTGTGGAAATCCTAACCAAGTAATATCGACTTTATTTCCTGTGAATAGTGACAAGAACGCATTCAGGAATCCAATTTGCGGATTGTAGATGAAGTTCCAGAGCACACCGATAACAACAACGGAGATCACATTCGGGATAAAGAATATTGCGCGGAAGAAGCCAGAGCCTCTTAGCTTGAAACGAGTTAAAGCAACAGCAAAGAACGTCGCCAGAATCATAATGCCAATGACCTTACCAACTACTAAAAAATAATCATTCCCGATGGCTCTAAGTACAATAGGATCCTTAAATAATTCGACGAAATTATCAAACCCAATAAACGTGCTATTCTCTGACATTCCTGACCAATCATAGAATGACTTCTGCAAAGCTTGTATAACAGGGTAGATCGTAAACACACAGAAGAAAAGAAAAGTCGGAATGATGAATGAAGCGATGAACAAATTCCGTTTCCACATTTTCGAGTTGGTCTTCATTCTATCCTCACCGTCCTATCATTAAAATGGCGGAGAACTCCTAAGGCTAATGCCTCGCTAGTTCTCCGCACTGCTTCATTCAGTTCCTATTTCTTTTGTTTCGCTACGACATCAGATACACGTTTAACCCACTCTTCAGGAGTAATTGTACCAATCGTCAATGCCACTGTTGCATCTTGCATCGCTTTGTCAACGTCAGCCGCGAAGGAGACTGTTGGCACTACAACTGTTTCAGGAGATGACAAGAATTTCGCCGCATCTTTAACAAAGTTAGGTGCTTTGGAGGAGGAGATGTCACCTTTTACGTTGGAAGGAGCGCCGCTCAACTCAGCCCATTGGGAAGCTTGTGTTTTAGAGAATACGAATTGCATAAACGCTTTTGCTGCATCTTTGTTTTTCGCTTTTTTCGCAACTGCAAACGTAGAAGTCGAAGTATTAGCTACAACTTTTCCACCTTTATCTTGTGTGATGGATGGAATGAATCCGAAATCAAAGGAAGCAGGAACGTCTTTGGCCATTTCGTTTGGCAGCCATAGACCGTTCGGGATAAAAGCATCCTTGTGCTGCAGGAACAAGGATTGGGAATCCGTGTGGTTGATTTGTACGGATGCTTTGTCGATGTAACCTTTGTCACGAAGCTGAACGATTTTATTAAGACCTTTAAGGATAGCTGGGTTTTTCCAAGCTTCTAGATTATTTGTAGACATGTCTTGCAGCAATTTGTAGTCATTATTGTTAGCAGATACGATAGCTGGAAGCAACACGCCACCGTTGATGTAATAAGGGTATTTACCTGTGTGGATGAAAGGATTAATGCCAGCACCTTTAATTTTCTCACTTACCGCTAAGAATTCTTCGAAATCTTTTGGCTCAGCCCAACCTTTATCTTTGAACAGGGCTTTATCGTAGAAAATACCCCATGAGCTCATTACGAAAGGAACGTTGTAGATTTTACCATCGAACTCTTGTGGCTTTTGAGCAAGCAAATCAATGATTTTCTCGCCGTCAACGTTTTTAGCATCTTTGATCCAATCCGTCAAATCTTCAAGCTGTCCGTCTGTAACCATTTGGCGATCGAACAATTCAGGTCCATCGATATATACGAAATCAGGTGGGTTTCCAGCGATCCAACGGGGTTTCATTTGTTCGTTGATTTTTGGTCCCGCACTTTCTTTAATTTTCAGATCAGGGTTTGCTGCTTGGAAATCAGCAATAACTTTTTTCCACCATTTGTCGCCATAACCGCCAACAAAGTACTGGATTTCAAAATCACCGGTTAATTTTTTGGGACCAGCAGCTGTTGGGGCCGCTGAAGCAGCTGTAGTCGGCGCCGCCGATGCAGCTGGTTTTGTTGTTTCGACTGGTGTAGATTTACCACAGCCTGCCGCCACAAGTACCATGGACGCAGCTAAACCCATTGTTGACCATTTTTTCATATTCATGTGTTCATCTTCTCCCTTTTTTAATAAGTCTGATGGTTATTTATGAAGTAGCGTATTCCTAACTTTAACTTTCCTTGTAGTTTGCGCTACCAACTCCCTTCAGGGTTATCATTTTGGCAAAAATAAAAAGGGCATAGTTATAGAAGAAGACTTACATTCTTCAATAACTAATGCCCTTACGGTAACATGTTATTAAAACTGACATATTCAATTATATTCGGCGTTTCGTGTGATTAAATCTTACAATAAAATGACATGGTCGTCAATACTTGATTTTAAAATCATTTTTACATTCATATTCTATGAACGACCCTACTTATGCTATGATAGAACCATATTCATTAATCCCCAAGGAAAAGGTGATTCCTATGTCCAAACGTAAACCGATCATGTCCAATCGTAGAGCCAAAGAAGAAATCAATAAGAAAGCGATCATTTGGACAGGATCCATTTTGCTTGTTGTCATCATTGTTATGACATTACTGATCATTTTGGACAAATGATTAGGAAAGAAGTGATTGAAATCATCACATTTTGAATTGTAATCGCTTTCTACATCGTTGTCAAGGGTAAAACTTGGAACGCTAGTACATCATGACAAAACCGTCTGAAGCATATTCAGGCGGTTTTTGTCATGTTCCATGGGTTAATCAAGCCATTTATATTTCTTACTAGGGTTGCTGTCATTAGTCTGTAATGGAAGACCAAAAGATTGATCTGGCTTCCCTCCCCCAGCTCCGAGTCCCGGACTTCCGCCGCCATTACCATTTCCACCATCTGAATTTGAAGGAGGTGGTAATACCCCTTTACCAATCGTCACTTTCGTTTCATGAGTTACCATGTTATAAAGCTCTTCAATGTCCGCTTGCTGCATGCGAACGCAGCCATGTGACTCATCTTTCCCGATGCTGGAGGGCTTATTCGTACCATGAATCGCATAAAGTGTATCCGACAAAGTCATTCCTCGACTGCCAAACTCCCCATTTGATTTGCCATTCGGATTGCGCACCTTTTCACTAATGAAGAACTCCCCCTGCGGCGTCTTCTCGCCTCCTAAGCCAACTGGATAGCTTCGGATGATGAAATCTCCACTAACGAGAGCCAAACGATGCTTATCGGTATCAATTACAATCCTAAGCGGTTCCAGCAGTGGGTCTGTGGAAGCTTTCGGTTGCAAACTCGATGGCGAAGCCTGTTCTTTGAGCTCTCGTTTCGGCTGCTCGTTTTTATCTACCGTTTGTAACGAATCCTGACCTTTCCCCGTTTTTGCGCTTTCAATTACCTTACTTACAGCTTGAGGGAAGACCTCCTGCATTTCGGGAGAGAGTCCCGGCAAGAGATTATCTGGGTAAGGTTTCGTAAGCTGTTCGGGTTTCTCTGGCGGCGTTCCCGTCTTTTTTTGGTAGGCCTGGATTGCACTTTGTAAGACAATAGCTTGCTCACGTTCATGCATCCAATTATCTATGACAGGAACAAGCGCAGAGCTATCTGCGACCTGACAGGAACAAGTCTGAGACTGGTAATACTTTAATGCCGCTGAACCCTCGCCTCCACCTTTATTCTCAACGCTGATCAAAGGCTTCACCGACCTATTCCACTCGTTCCATTTACCATCCGAACTTTGAGGAACTCCCATGATGACAGATTCCCCGGCACCAGATCCTGAGGAAGACAGTACTTGTTGAAGCTTATTGCCCCAATCACCATTAGAGAAATAGAGTTTTAATCCAGAAGTCCCTTCCTGTTTAGGGGTTGCAGGTGCATTAACTGCCGCTGGAGCAGCAGCAGCAGCAGCAGTCTCATCCGGGATGTTCCCCGTATCGTTCTTCGCTAAATCCATTGCAGCGGGAACAGCTAGCAGGAGTAGAATGACCATTAACGGCATCCATTTCCCTTTACCACTGGGCTTGCTTTTAACAGATGTCACAGTACCTTTATGTAAGGCTGAAGCAGGTGAAATAGGTAGAGGACCTTCTATTGTTATTTTCTGGCGTTCGAAAGCCTCATAGATCTCCCCAGACTGCGCGAAACAATACGCTGCCTTGCCTTCCTTTCCTTGTGCTGCGTATTCCCTGCCTAATAAGTACCAGGCCATTTTATGATCAGGATGTTCTTTCACATATTTTTTGAGATAAAGAGGATCTTCGATCGGATTATGTTGGAAAAATCGTTCCAACTGATCAATGCGATTCTTGTCCTTCAATCTAGAAAACCTCCTATCGACAACTTTGTAACTCTCCTTCATTTATCGGCAAAATTTACTTAGAGATGAAGTCATGAAAAAAAAGAGCCTAGACAAGGGTTTCCCCTTGCCAAGCTCATCATCCGGATTGCTTATTTCAAATAGGATTTCGTACGTAAAATGGCTGTTTGGTGAGCGGCATCCCATTGGACATCCAAGCCGATTTGCTCTGCGAAGAAACGCACCGGCACATAAGTACGGTCTTGTTTCACATAAGGAGAAGCATCCGTCACTTGTTTGATGTCTGATTGACCCGCTTGCTTACGTACAACGCCTGTCTCACCAATCGTTAGCTCAACTGTAACATCACCTTTGATAAGCTGAACGACTGATTTCCCAGCTAACTCAACATATTTGACTTCATAGCCAAATGTTTCACTTATGGCACGAACTGGAACCATCGTACGTCCACCCTGAATCTCAGGCTTTGCATCGAATGAAATCACTTTATTATCATTTACCACTTTTACTTCGTTATTGTTTGCTAGATCTCCCGGCAAATGGTAAGGAGCTACTCTACGAATTTTGTTATTAGAGGAGTCTGCTACCACAATATTACCTTGCGCGGTTACTAGAACGTCGCTCGGATTGTAAAACTCAGCTGCTTGTTCTACGCCGTCCGTTTCACCAGTTTGGACCGTCCCCGCAATCGTTGAAACCTTACCATTCAGTAAATAACGAATCACATGATTCAAACTATCTGAGATTAAAACCCCGCCTTCGGAAGTAACTGCAAGCCCTTTAGGGAAGTCAAACTTCGCCTTAAGCGCGTCTCCATCAGCAAAGTCCCCACCTGCATATAACTCGTTTTTATCATAAATCGTATGATTGCTTAATTCGGGTGTCGATCCAGCCACCGTAGTCACAGTCCCTGCTTGGAGGTCGATATAACGTATACGTTGGTTGCCTGTGTCACTTACAAACAAATTGCCTTTGCTATCTAAAACCAATCCAGTAGGTTCATTGAACTTCGCCGTGGCTAAGCTGCCGTCTTGAAATTCACCAGCGAAAGAAGCTTCCCCTGGACGGACTTGAATAGCTCGAGTCGCAGCCGCATTCAAAGTAGAAACACTGCCGTCGACTGCTATTTTACGGATAACATGATTGAGCGAATCTGCGACATACAGGGTTCCATCCGCAGCTACCGCAACATCACTTGGGTGATTAAATTTTGCCTCAGCACCTTTTCCATCTTTATTGCCAGGAACGCCATTTCCAGCCAACGTGGAAACTTGTCCATTCGTATCCACTTTCCGAATTGCATTATTAGCTGAATCAGCTACATACACATTCCCTTTGGCATCTACAGTTAACCCTGTCGGCTCATTGAAAAAGGATTCTGATGATTTCCCATCAACTAGACCTCCTGTTGGAAAGCCCTGATTATTCTTCGTCACAACAACTTCTGGGCCTGCAAAAGTGGTTACTTTTCCATCCGAAATTTTACGAATGAGATGATTCCGTGTATCCGCGACAAGAATACTGCCATCTGAAAGTTGAACAACACTGCCCGGAGCACGGAATGCCGCACTTAGCGCATCCCCGTTCTTATCTTCAAAATCACCGATCCCCGCGAAGGTCGACACGTCTGATAGGATCTGTCCATTGCTGGATAACAGAGCATCCGTTGACAATCCTGCCGCCCATGTGGATGAACCTCCCAATAAGGTTGCGGCCACTAGGGATGAAACGAGTATATGTTTTAAGGGTTTCATTGGTTTCTCCTTTTACTTTTTTACGTGTGTGTATTAAACTCCAGGAATGTTAATCGTAATGTTTGCTGGTAAGGGTACTTCAACACTCTGAACGGAAGCACCATTCTTACGAACAATGACAATTTTGCCAACCTGTATCGTATGTGAACCATATCCATGCAAAGGAATCGTAACTAGTTTTTTAGCACTTGTAATCTCTATATTTCCTGATGTGCTTCCAAAATTGGTTACCGCATAGACGAGTTCTTTTTGATTTGAACCTTGATATTCTTTAACATGATCGGCGCTATTCGCTGACTCGAAGATACTTCCATTTATAACAGGTACATTGGAATTGTAGGAAGTATTTTCGCTATAAAGAAGATGAACTTCTACGCCGTAAATATCTTTTTCTTGAGCTTTAACAAAATCACTTAAGTTAATATCCAAATTAAACTCACCCATCGTACTATTTGGGATCACACTTGCAGCCAAACTAACTTTTGGTGTTAGAACTGGAGGTGAATCTGTATCTCCTGAATTCCCAGAGTTCCCTCCAGACCCAGGTACTGAAGCATTCGTCCCATTCTGCTTATCATATTGTGCTTCAGCTTCTGCTTTAGCCTTCTCCTCCGCTGCTTTCTTCTCTTCTAGAATCTTTTTCTTTTGGTCTTCCAAAGCCTTAAGCGCTGATGCCAGCTTATTTTTGAGCTCTTCCTGCTTCTTCGCTTCTTCCTGTTGCTTTTTGAGCTTTTCTGCTTCAAGCTTTTGAAGCATTTCTTTCTTTATTTTTTCTTTTTCTGCATCGACACCTGCCGTTTTATCTAATTCTTTCACATTGTTTAAATCTAATTTTCTTTCTTGTTTATCGATTTTTGCATTTGCTTGTTCAATGATTTTATTCAAAGACTCTTTATCAACCTTATTTTCCGCGAGAGCCTTCTTGGCAATATTACCTATTAAGTTATCTAAGTTTTGTTTCACTTTATCTAATTCAGCCTGATCCTTCACAGATAAGGAAGTCTTATCATCTACGAGTTTGCCATCTTCGATTTCTTTCTTTTTCTTAGCAATAAACTCATCATTTTCTTTATCAATTTCGGCTTTGTTCAGGATAATCTCTTTAATGATTTCCGGTGAAGCATCCTTTATAAAATCATTTAAATCAAGGAAATCTACTTTAAGAGACAGATCATCCGTCTCATCCCTAGCATCCAAAGAAATTTGTTGCGTCGGATACAAGTATGTAATAGTAGTCTTTTGAGTGGAGTCAGCTCCATTCGTTACCGTCGATGCGGAGACTTTCCCTGCTCCAACCGCCATCTTAATTGCGCCTGTTTTCGGATCAACAGTAACAAAGAACTGCGTTCCACGAACACCCATAACAGCTGTCGGAGTCTCAACTTCAAATTCATCATCTGATCCAGCTAATGACTTCACCTTGACCCACATGGAACCGGCCCATACTTTAAGCTTGGATTTCTTATTTCCATTTGCGGTATTTAGGTCTGACACGTTAATCTCAGCATTTTCGCCTAAAGTTACGTCTGCATCCCCATTGCTTAGATTAAGGGTAACAGATGAGCTAGCTCCTGTGTAAACCGTATCGCCTTGATTTAAACTCATACTTTCATAGGCATCATACGATTTGGAGCCTCCGCCTTTCTTAATTGTTACATCCCCGGATAATGAAGCAATGACAGCTACCCGAACGGTTTTTGCGTCCACAGGTTTTATAAGCACCGCTGATACCAAACTAAACACTAAACAAAAACTTAAGAATAATGCCACAAATGATTTCTTAGTTACTCCCACACCGAATTCCTCCTCAGCATTCATTTATTAGAGATTCCCGATAACTTCATATACCGCCACGGGCTTTTCTTTTCCTTTTACTTTAATTTCACCGATGGATTCTATCTCAAAAAGGTCCTTGACCCTCGCAAAGGTCTGCTCACTGATTAGAATTTGACCTGGTTTCGCGTTCGCTTCTAATCTTGCTGACAAGTTAACCGTATCACCGATAGCTGTATAATCAAGCCTTAGATCTTCAGAACCAATGTTTCCAACAACCGCAGGTCCACTGTTAATACCCAGACCGAACTTCACTCCGATTCCATACTTCTCAATCAATCTCTGTTCAAGAACTGTGGCCTGTGACTTCATCTCAATAGCAGCTCGCACGGCCATCTCCGGGTGATTATCATATTCAATCGGTGCGCCGAACATTGCCATGACACCATCACCAATAAATTTGTCGAGCGTCCCGTTAAATTTGAAAATAGCTTTCGTACACACATCCAAATACTCATTTAATACTTGAATAACTTGCTCTGGCTCAAGTCGTTCGGACATGGGGGTAAACCCGCGAATATCTACGAAAATAAGCGAGATATCTTTACGACTGCCGCCAAGCTTAACATCTTCACCTGATTGCAGCAGCTCGTCTACAACCGTTTTGGAAACGAACCTTCCGAAGATACCGGTTACGCGGTTGCGCTCCTTCCGCTCTTCTAGGTAATGACTCACCAATGACCAAATATAGATCGTAACCAGAGCAAATTGCGGGTATACAAGAGGAGCGAAGGTTGATCCAGCAATGTAGAAGGTTAACCATACGCCACCATAAATCACGAACATTCCTAGGAAAATAAATAGGGCTGTTTTGCCTTTATATCTATGAAATAAGAAAATGGCAAGCAAAGAAATAAGTAAGATAATACCTACGCCAAAAGGCTTATTTGTATCTTTATAAAACTTGCTTTCTAATAACGTTTGAATCATATTCGCATGTATTTCGATCCCAAACATCTTAACAGAGCTGATTGGTGTTGGATATTCATCCTGCATGGCCGTTACGAAAGGTCCCACCAACACTATGCTGCCTTGCAAGGGCAAGGGATTTTTACTATTAATAACATCAATGAAAGAGAGTGATTCATAACCTGTTGTAGCATCTACTTTCTGCCTCGGCAGTGTGAAAAACTCAGTAGTAACTTGATTTCTTTCGTTAGTCGGCATTACGATATTGCCGCGTTTCCATTGTCCGGTTGCTTCATCTCGCTTCACTTTATCCTTATCATCCAGAACTAGATTGGCAAGCGCAACGCTGAACGCAGGTATGTATACACCATTCTCATCAGGCAGCCCAACTGGCAGCTTCCGAGCCTTTCCATCCTTATCGACAAACACATTAATATGTGCCATTTGCTGCCTACTGGTTGTTAGTGTTGGAGTGGGGTAGTCGATTTTCTCAGGCACAAGATCGCCTGCTTGCTCTTGCTTGGAGGGATAGTTAATTTGGACGGGCATAATGACATTATGATACTTGGCCAGAACATCAGCCAAAGCTTTATCGTCAGCGGGGTTTTTCGAAGGTTCAGCTAGCACGACGTCGATACCAATTGCTGTTGCGCCTGACTGCTCTAGTTTCTCTATCAATTGCGCATAGGTAGTTCGATCCCAAGGAAATTTCCCGATTGCTTTAAGTGATTTCTCATCAATCTTAACAATTTTGATGCGATCCTCTGGCTGACGTTCATCCACAGATTTAGCTTTCCGCAAAACATCTTGGAGGGGCCCCTCAACAAAATAAAACAATCCGCTAGAGTTAACCGTGTAGAAATATGTCGAAAATAACATCAACAAAAGTCCTACCGTTAAAGTTTGAATCCATTTCTTCTTACCCATAAGATCCTCCCAATGTTTACTAGCTTCATTGTAAGATGGCACGTAGAAAATGGCAATAAATAGTTACACGTAAATACAATTTATATCAAAAAAAGAGCTCAATCCCTTTACAGGAACTGAGCTCTTTCGACATTCTGCGAATCACTTCACAAAATTATGTTTTATACTGATTAGCTAAAAGGTGTATCCGCTACTTTAATGGAATCCGTCGGGCAGCCATCTTGTGCATCCTGTAGATCATCAAACAGATCTTCTGGGATTTCAGTTACCCCTTTGTTGCCGTCTCCATCAAAAATCACTTCAGCCAAACCTTCATCATCGTAATCATAGATGTCTGGAGCTGTAGCTCCGCAAGCGCCACAAGCGATGCAAGTATCTTTATCAACAAATGTATACTTTGCCATGATTTCTAACTCCTCCTCAAATTATCCTCAATGTAAAATATAATATAAATACGGACAAAGTTCAAACCTTAAAATTAATTACTCTCAAAATATTGTTCAATAAAGTCAGCTATACCAGGGATATTGTTCAAATCGAAGGAAGGAAAACCTCCAAAATGAAAGGTGAAATCGTTCATATCTGTTGCAATAGCAATGGGCTCAGGCTCAAGAACTTGAATAATTTCACTTTGCTCTAGTGTACGGAAGACAGCAATCTTTGGATGCTTTTCCTTCTTGAAGCCTTCGATAAAAACATAGTCTAGATGTGCATACGCACTTAACTGTTCTTCTAGACTTGGCTTTAGCTTCTTCACGAACACATGAATCCCATCTGGTGATAGGGTTACAACTGCTTCTGCACCCGACTCTACAAAAGTTGTGGAGTCCGTCCCTGCTGCTTCTTTATAATGTCCATGCGCATCATGTTTCATTACGGCTATCCGATAGCCGCGCTGCTTCATTTCTACGATTAACTTAGCCACTAACGTTGTTTTTCCGCTGTTCGAATAACCTGCAAAGCCAATACAATGCGCCATCCTTTGTCACTTCTCCTCTTCTTTGTGAAGGGGATTGTTCCTCAAATGATCCATTTGCAGGGAAGTCCCTCTCGCTTTATGATTTCTAATTAACGTAGCAGGATTGTCGCCCATCATCCCTGCGGTTAGAATCGCATTTTCCCCGAATTTATCACGAAGTCCATCCATAATACGGTTCAAATTTTCTCGTTTAGGCTGCTTTTCATAATCAAATAGATCCAACTGAACGAACGTTTCTTCCTTCATCGTTAGATTCTGCAGCGTAATCCCAAGCAGCCGAACAGGGTTGCCTTCCTCCCATTGATGATCATATAACTGACACGAGGTTCGATAAATATCATCCATATGCTCAGTTGGCGTAGGCAAGGTTACGGATCGTGTAATCGTCCTCATCTCCGGATCACGAATCGTGATCTGGATCGTGGATGCCATTAGCTCCTGCTTGCGAAGTCTTCTTGCTACTTGATCCGCCAGATTTAAGAATACTCGGTGAATTTCTTTGGTATCGGTAAAATCCTGCGGCAGCGTTGTCGTATGCCCAATGGACTTGCTCTGTTCTTGTTCTGGGTTTACTAGTGAATGATCAATCCCATTAGCTGAACGCTTCAGATGCGCACCTAAGATGCCAAAGTGTTTACTTAGCAGCAACTCGTCCCCAGCTGCCAGCTGACCTAACGTATGGATGCCAAGTCTAGTCAGCTTATCCGCCGTCTTTTTGCCAATGCCATATAAATAGTTGCACGGTTTGTCCCACAATACAGTGGGTACATCCCTTAATCGAAGCACAGAAATCCCATTTGGCTTCTTCATATCAGAACCCATCTTGGCAAGCAGCTTATTGGGGGCAACGCCAATCGAACAGGGCAGCTTCAGTTCCTTCATGATCTGTTGCTGAATGTTATTCGCGATCTCAAGTGGCGTTCCAAATTGCTTGGACCCTGTTATATCGACGAAACACTCATCGATTGACATGGATTCCACCATAGGTGAATAACTATAAGCAATCTGCATAAACCTCCTTGAGAAGCTTCGATATAGCTCGAAATCAGGTCTTATCAGTATCAAATCCGGACATAACTTCATCGCTTGCCTAACTTGCATACCTGTCTTGATCCCCACAGCGCGCGCCGCATAAGATGAAGTAACAATTATCCCTTTACGAAGCTCAACGCTGCCAGCAACAGCCAGAGGCTTTCCTTTATATAAATCAGGCTCAACGGCCTCATGAACAGAGCAATAGAATGCATTCATATCTATATGCAATATGACTCTACCTTGCTTGGGATAATGATGCTGAGTTGTCACCATTTATATTCCCTCCCATTGATAAACGACCAACTATTAGAGCCATTTTCAGCATACAAAAAATTATACTTTCAAGCAAACGTATTTTTGCGTTATGATGTCTTTACCCATACTATTATGGTATAATCGTAAATTATACATTAGCGCTTTAAAGCAAGCACAAGCACCTGCACATCAAGCACCGAAGTCACTTTGCTAGCTTTTGAAGGAGGAACCTATGCCAACATCAGTCAAAATCTTCGACACCACACTACGAGACGGTACGCAAGGAGAAGGCATCAGCTTATCCGTCGAGGATAAAATTAAAATTGCCCGCAAGCTCGATGAGCTTGGGGTTCATTATATTGAAGGCGGATGGCCGGGCAGCAACAGCAAAGATATTGAATTTTTTGAACGTGCTCGCGACATGAAGTTCACAAATGCGAAGATTACTGCATTCGGCAGCACACGGCGTAAAGATTCCATTGCTGCGGATGATATTAATCTGAACAGACTCGTGGAGTCAGGCGCTCAGGTAGCAACCATCTTCGGTAAGTCCTGGGACTTCCATGTCACAACAGCTATTCAAACTACACTTGAAGAAAATCTTGCCATGATCTACGACTCCGTTCTTTATTTAAAAAGCAGTGGTCTTGAAGTCATCTACGATGCCGAGCATTTCTTCGACGGTTACAAGAATAATCCCGAGTACGCCCTGCAAACAATCAAAAAAGCACAGGATGCCGGAGCTGATTGGATAGTCCTATGTGACACTAACGGCGGCTCATTACCTGGAGAAATTACTGCCATTGTCACTACTGTTAAACAAAATGTCACCACCCCCATCGGAATTCACGCTCATAATGATTGTGAATTAGGTGTAGCAAACAGCCTTGCCGCTGTACAAGCAGGAGCAGGACAGGTCCAAGGAACTATTAATGGCTATGGAGAACGCTGCGGTAATGCTAACCTTAGCTCCATTATCCCTAACCTTCAGTTAAAGCTTGGCTATTCGGTTATTTCCGATGAGCAACTCAAATCATTAACGCCAGTTTCGAGATACATTAGCGAAATCGCCAACATGCATATGCCTGTTAATCAGCCATATGTCGGGAATGCGGCATTTGCGCATAAAGGCGGTATTCACGTTTCAGCCATTCTCAAGGATGCTAGCACGTATGAGCATACGAAGCCTGAACTCGTTGGCAATAAACAACGTGTACTTGTTTCAGAGCTTGCGGGGCAAAGCAATGTATTAGTGAAAGCCCAAGAATTGAATCTTGACTTTAATAAAGAGCATCAGAAAACCAAAGAAGTCATTGAGAAAATTAAAGATCTCGAGCATCAAGGCTACCAATTCGAAGGAGCCGATGCCACACTAGAGCTTTTGCTGCGCGAAGCATTCGAAGGTCTAGAAGAGATTTTCACATTAGAATCATTTAAAATGCTTGTTGAGAAGTCCGCTAATCAATCGGTTGTCTCCGAAGCCATTGTTAAAGTGAAGGTTCATGGCGAAACGATCTATACCGCGGCAGAAGGCAACGGTCCAGTAAACGCTCTTGACAATGCCTTACGTAAAGCTTTGATCCAATATTACCCTGATATTAAGAACGTCCATCTCTCCGACTATAAGGTGCGTGTCCTTGATGTGAAAGGCGCTACTGCCGGTAAGGTTCGCGTTCTGATGGAATCGACTGACTTCAATACCACATGGAACACGCTTGGAGTGTCCAGTAACATTATTGAAGCAAGCTGGTATGCTCTCGTAGATAGCTTGCGATATGCATTAATCGGAAGAAAACGTGTCGAGCCTGCGAACAAAGATCAACAAGAGCGCCTAGGTTTAGTGAACCATTAATGAGTAAACTTCACTCAAGGTTGAATGACCGAGTTTAAAGACAAGAAAAGCTGCAAAGAGCACGCCAACCATCGGCGCTTTCTTGCAGCTTTTTTACTCTTTAATGAGACTTGCAATTTTCTTATCCAAATCTCTAGGAGAGAGTACATGAACGACCTCGCGAATGACCCCATTTTTATCGATTAAGAAACTGGTTGGAATAGCGACCACTCGATAAGTATCCGCATTCGTTCCTTGCTTATCTAATAACACCGGGAATGGGTATTTGTAGGTTTCCACAAACTTCGTAATGTTCTCCATTTTATCACCAGGTGTCACATTGACCGCGTAGAGATCAAACTGCCCTTGATATTTGTTGTACACATTAACCAAATCCGGTGCCTCTTCCTCGCATGGACCACACCATGAAGCCCAGAAATTAACGAACAAAGGCTTATCACGCGGCCCACCAATCGTGTAGTCTTTCCCATCAAGCCCTTTTAACGTAAACGAAGGGGCCAAGAAATTCACTTTTGGCGCTTGCTCAGTAGGCATAAGTGTCGCTTTATTCTCGCGTTGGGCGTTTTGATAAATAGCAAAACTGGCTAATATAACCACCAGGGCTATCACAAACACATTCCTCTTCAAAGCACTTCCACCTCCACTCTGTCTATATTATCTCCAAATTCGCCAAAATTCCAACATCAACGAATAAAATCCAAAGTATGCTTTCAACTTATTTGGGAAAAGTAAACATACATCATGTTCTGAAAGGACTCTCATCATAATGACTACAAAAGCAGCCAAGGGCAAAAAAATTTCCGAAAACATATTTGAAGACAAAACTGAAAGCAAACCTAAAAACAAATCTAAAAACAAAAAAGGCCACATCTGGGAATACATCGCAATAGCAACGATTCCCTTAGTTCTTGTGTTAGGTAATTCGATGCTAGTTCCTATTCTACCTGATATGCAGGAAAGGATGGGCATATCGCGCTTTCAGAGCTCACTCGTCATCACCTTGTTCTCCATTACAGCCGGTATCATCATTCCTGTATCGGGTTATTTATCAGACCGTTTTACACGTAAAGCTGTCATCATCCCTTCGCTTATAGTTTACGGCTCTGCAGGCGTTCTAGCAGGCCTTGGAGCTGTTTGGAACTCCTATCCTATCCTAATAACAGCACGAGCTATACAAGGCTTAGGAGCAGCAGGGACAGCCCCTATCGCGATGGCTCTTGTAGGAGATTTATATAAGGGAGGAACCGCGAGTAAAGCGCTCGGGCTCATAGAGGCTTCTAATGGGGCCGGTAAAGTCGTAAGCCCGATATTAGGTTCTTTATTAGCTTTAATCGTTTGGTTTGCGCCATTTTTTGCATTCCCTATATTCTGCGTGTTAGCTCTGCTCGCTGTTATTTTTATGATTAAGGAACCGCCTAAAGAAAAGGAAGCGGAACCACTTAAGGATTACTTAAAGCAAATTCGCAGCATTTTTCGGGAAAAAGGCCGCTGGCTCATCCCTGCATTTTTTGCTGGCTCCATTTCGTTATTTATTCTGTTCGGCGTTCTCTTTTATTTATCACAGATATTAGAAGAGGAACCTTATAGCATTGAAGGTGTTCGCAAGGGATTTATTCTCGCTATTCCTTTGCTTTGCATGGTCATTACCTCCTATACCACCGGTGCCAAAATCAAAGAGAACGTCGTATTGATGCGCTGGTTAATGAACATCGGACTCATCCTAATGACCGTTTCGCTAGCATTAGCGATCTTCCTAAATACCAATCTCTACATATTTATTGGTTTACTTTCGTTGAGTGGAATAGGAACTGGTCTGCTGCTGCCTTGCCTAAATACACTGATTACCGGATCTGTAGAGCGTGAACAGCGTGGAATGATAACCTCGTTGTACAATAGTCTCCGTTTCATTGGTGTAGCTTGCGGTCCACCACTTTTCGGATGGCTTATGAACATTTCGGATAAAGTCATATTCATCACCGTATCCTCCTTGGCACTTCTCATGCTTGCCCTCGTATTCTTCTTTATTAAGCCTAAAGGGGAAATGAATAAAAAAGCATGATATACTAACCTCATTCTTAACAAGCACATCGATTAGGTGAGGTGGATAGAGAGTGAATGTATATATGAAGCAAAATTTATACAAAGATCTTCACATGCACAGCTTGCAGCAACTTCCTGAAGAAGCATGCGGCTTCATTCTCGGTGGACAAGCCCCTAACAAGAATGAAGCGCTGCAAGCGAGTACCTTTATTCCTTTACGTAATATCGCAAGTAACCCTAGGAATCGTTTTGAAATAAGTCCCGTTGAGATGCTCCCATATCTTATGGACAGCAACAACCCCGTGATCGGTCTTTTCCATTCGCACCCGACGGCTCCTCCCGTTCCTTCGGAACAGGATCTGCAAACACTCTGGCATTCGATTCCTACCTATTGGATTTTATCCTTTCAGCAACCGCAACACCCCGAACTACAGCTTTACCAAATAAAAAAAGCCCCCCAGACCTCTTATCACAAACTTTCGTTTGTCATCGGTCAGTGATGGCTTAATAAGGCGTACAAATCACCTAAAGTATCTACATTTCTTGACTTTATTTCCTCCATGAATCTAGACCACAGCTGCGCAGTCATAAGGGAATCCTCAAGTGCATGGTGGCGATTCATTATCGGAATATCATAGGCATGAAGCAGAGAGTCCAAACTCAAATTTTTCCTCTTCGGCATTAGCCATTTGGCAATCATCATGATATCGAGAACACGATGTGATAAGCTCACTTTGGACGTGCGCCATAGGGCCGAGTTCAAGAAATTTTTATCATGTCCGGTTGCATGAGCAACCAGTATTCTTTGCCCAACAAACTCCAAGAAGTCACTTAACACCCCTATTAATTCAGGCGCGTCAGCAGCCATTTCGTTCGTAATACCGGTTAGGTTCACAATCTCATCCGGAATCTTACGTTTTGGATTTACCATACTATAGAAGGTATGATTACTTTGCACTTCACCGCCAATAACAGAGACGCCTCCGAATGAAATAATTTCATCACCGTTATAAGGAGAGAATCCCGTCGTTTCCAAATCAAAAACAACGATTTCCATCGAGTGAAGCGGTATTTCAAACAGGGAATCTTTCCTTTGCTCCTTCAACATGGAACGAATAAAAGCCATCTGTTGAGCACTCTGCACATCAAACATAGACGTAAGCGCTGGCGTAAGGCCACCCATTTTGTACAAATGCCACATTCGCCCAGCTGGTCGCATATCTTTCATTTCGAATCACCTCTCCCTACCAATGAAACATAAATCCCGTTATATCTAACCTTTTTCTGTCTCTAAGCGTGAATCGATTGATTTTCTAACATACTTTTGTAACTCCATCCCCGTACGCAGGCAATGTTTTAATTCTTGCTTTAATTCTTTGGTCAACTGATCAGCATTTAATTTGCCTCTTGTCGTATACATCTCTCCATCAAGCTGATGAGGTGTCAAATCTCTAAGCTTAAGCGCAACTCCAAAAGCAGCCTGCCATTCAACGGCTAATTGTTTAGGAATGAAGGAAGTTTCCTGCAGCAATCTAATTCTCTCCAACGTTGATGATTGCATGATCCCTGCTTGAATAGCAAGAAGTCGAATCCCATTTACTATAGGAATATAAGCGCCATATTTAATGTCAAATCCACCTGCATCCTCCCCATATCTCTCTCTAATCAGATGTCCGAATACGCCCAATGTTATTCTGTGATGGAGTGTATTGGATAACAAATACTTCAAGATACTCGGATGTTCCTGAACATAAGCAAGAAACTCGCCTTTGAGCCGGTCAACTAAAGCTTTAGAACCGAAGATACAGCGCATATCAGCAAGGATGAGCAAATAACGAACATTTTCCCAATCCGGTTCCATAAACCATGCTGTCATCATCTCAATATACGAGGATAACGACTTACGCCATAGCTTGTTGCTCGAGATCACATTGCCTTCACAAGGCGGATAGCCCAAAATATCAAGACCACGAAGGATACAATCTACAAGTTTGATAAAATAGTCATCTAATTGTTCCTCTGTGTGATTTTCACTTTCTCCATAAATAAGTCCGTTATCTTGATCACTCCAAAGCGTTTGTTCACCTCTTCCACCACTGCCGAGCAAAATAAATGCATAGGGAACGGGCGGTTTCCCAAACCCTTCATCCTCCAACATATGTTCAGACAGTTCTATCGTTCTATGAATAAAGGCATCGTGTATTTGATTTACTTTTCGTCCAATTTCAGATGAATGAGAGAAAAGGAGATGCTCCCGAAACATCTCATGCACCTGATCTCTGGTTATTCGCATCTCATCGAACTGTTCCGATTGATAGATACGCTCCAGGATCTGTTCCATTGAGAGATGATTCATGTTGCATCCCCTTTGCTCTAGTAGAAAGTGTATGTGGTATTAAACGGACGCGCCGTTTTGAGCTGCTTTTTTCATTTGTTCCGGATATCCGTATGAACCATGCTCAGACAAATCCAGACCGATAATTTCTTCTTCTTCTGTAACACGAAGGCCAATTGTAGCTTTCAGTATGCCTAAGATAATGAAAGAAAGAATAAGAACGAATACTAATGCTCCAGCTAAACCTAGTGCTTGAACGCCTAGTTGGTGCAAACCACCGCCGTAGAACAATCCAGCACCGCCAACACCAACCTTCGCCGAAAGCTCAGGTGTAGCGAACAAACCAGTGGAAAGAGTACCCCAAATACCAGCGATACCATGAACGGAGAAAGCATAGATCGGATCATCGATGCCAGCTCTTTCAAACCATTGTGCTGTGAAGAATGTAACAATACCAGCTACTGCACCGATGACGATGGCAGCCCAAGTATCTACGAATGCACAAGCTGCTGTAATTGCAACTAGCGCTGCAAGAACACCATTCAACATGCTAGGAATATCTGCTTTACCAAAGTACATCCAAGAAATGATGAGAGCCGCAACCCCGCCTGCCGCAGCAGCCATGTTCGTTGTCAGAGCAATATAACCGAAGAACCCATCACCCATTGCACTTAGTGTACTACCTGGGTTGAAACCGAACCAACCGATCCAAAGAATGATAACACCGAGAACAGACAACACTTGGTTGTGACCAGGAATTAAGTTTGGCGTTTTATCTTTATTATATTTGCCAATACGTGGTTTTAACAAGATAGTAGCTACAAGAGCTGCTGTTGCACCTTGTAAGTGAACAACCGTTGATCCCGCAAAATCTTGCATACCAAGCTTGCTCAACCAGCCGCCGCCCCATACCCAGTGAGCAACGATTGGATAAATCACGACTGTAAACAAAATTCCGAAGATGAAGTAAACTGGAAGTTTCGCTCTCTCTGCAAAACCGCCCCATGCAATCGCTAAGGATACACCTGCGAAGGCTAGTTGGAACAAGAATTTAATACCAATTGGTACATCTGAGAAAGAAAGAGATCCGAATGCTGCTGCTGCTTGATCTTCTAAACCTGTAACGAAGAACCCTGTCGTTCCGAAGAAAGCATTTCCGTCACCGAAGGCGAAACCGAAACCTACAGCCCAGAAAGCGATGGCGCATAAGCCAAAAGTTAAAATTGTTTTACCGGCTACGTGACCGGCATTTTTCATTCTAGTAGACCCCGCTTCTAATAATGCAAAGCCAGCTTGCATGAAGATGACCAAGATAGCTGCTAACATAACCCAAACTGCATCGATTGCACTTTGAAGTTGGGGTACTGTCGCTTCATCTGCAGCAAATGCGAGAGTAGGGAATAATAATGCCATAACGCCGAAAGCTAACAACAACTTCTTAACCATACGACCACTTCCTTTTTAATGTTATATTAAGTAACATGTAATGAAACTCTTAATGTCATTATATACAGGTTAAATGGGTTTGACAATAGGATTTTCTTTAAAAAATTGAAAAAAGCGAAAAATAACCTGACATCGAACAGGCATAATTCGTGTTTTCGTTCATAGATCGAGCAAAATGTTACAATTCCTATCCTAAAATCCATGTCAGCTTTGAAAAGTATTACGTTTGACTGTACGGTTTGTAATCAGGTATCATTAATATATAGAAGAATTCATACAAAACATTGGAGTAGAGGTGAACTTATTATGGGGAAAGAGAAGCTTTATAAAATCGGAGAACTAGCCAAACTTGCCGATGTCAGTTCTCGAACCATTGATTACTACACCAAGTTGAACTTGATTGAACCCGAGAAAAGATCAGATACAAACTACCGCCTTTATAGTGATGAAACTTTGACGCGACTTAAACGTATTGAATCTATGAAGAACGAGAAATATACCTTAGAGGAAATCAAAGCGAATTTACAACAATGGAGTAAAGTGTCCCCAGATGATACAGTGAGAGATAAGCTGACATCTATCCAGCTTCATTTAGAGCAGCTAATGAAAGAAGCTAAAGAGCTGGGACCCATCATCCAACAGTTGAAACCAAATCAAATGAAGAAGCTTTCCCGAATACTTACTCAGCCAACTGCGGCCTGTATTGAAGCGCTAATTGTTCTTCTAGGTAAAAATCCGTTCTCATAACGAAATACGGAGGAATGTCAAATGTTTTTTCATCCCATGGATTTTCTCATTATTATTGCATTCGGACTTTCGTTGTGGGCCTCGTTTCGAGTACGGGGAACATTCAACAAGTGGTCCCAAGTTCCAATTTACTCAGGAATGACGGGTGCTCAGGCGGCAAGACGCATGCTTGATGCCAACGGACTGTATGACGTTCCCGTAGAAGCTGTACCTGGCACCCTGTCAGATCACTATGATCCAATAGCCAGAGTAGTACGTTTATCTGAACCCGTCTATTACGAAAGCTCCATATCTGCTGTTGCTGTCGCCTGTCACGAGGTAGGCCATGCCATTCAACACCAAGTTCACTATCCCATGCTTGTCGCAAGGCACCGCATGTTCCCGGTTGTCAATTTCGCCTCCGGTGTAGCTCCCTTGCTCATACTAGCCGGCTTCTTCTTCCAGCAGATCCCATGGCTGCTCGGTCTTGGCATTATCTTTTTCGCAGCAGCTGTTGCTTTTCAATTAGTTACACTGCCAGTGGAATTTAACGCCAGCTCAAGAGCCCGAGATTTAATGATCGCTGAAGGCTTCATCTCTAATGAAGAAGAACGCGGGGTAGCTAAGGTATTAAATGCAGCCGCTCTTACGTATGTCGCAGCCGCTTTAATCTCCGTTCTTGAACTTCTGAAATATATTATGATATTTAATGGCCGTAATAGCGACGACTAAACATAAAAGCTCATCTTGTACGGTGTTATTCACACATACAAGATGAGCTTTTGTTCATTGAAAGTAATCACATAGAAACCGTCTGAAAACTTCAGCCACCAAAGGAAGCTTTTCACTTTTGCGGCAAATTAAACCGACAGTTCTAGTGACCACAGGATCGGTCACACGAATTTTGACCGGCTGCATTTGACCGCTCTCCATTAAAGCCATAGAAGGAAGCAAGCTAACTCCCATACCCGCGGCTACTAGCCCGCGAATGGTATCTGTTTCTTCACCTTCGAACTCAATCTTCGGAACGAAGCCCGCTTTCATGCAAGCCTCCATCACAATCGTACGCAGCGTATATTCTTCACTAAACATAACGAATGGTTCATTCTTTAATTGTTCCAATCGAATGGATGTGTAATCCGCAAGGATATGATTGGAGGGAATAATCGCATACAGCTCTTCGGTTAACAAAATTTCACCCGAAACATGCTCATGTGTTTCTGGGAATGGCGAAATGAAAGCCAGATCTATCTCTCCCTTAGAGACATCTCGGATTAGGGACGTATAGGTCCCTTGACGAAGCCTGAATTTAACGTTTGGGTGATCTTTTTTAAAGGCTGCAATGACAGCAGGCAGCAAATTGATGACCAGACTATGCGGAAACCCAATACGAATTTCCCCGGCTTCCGGGTCAAGAAATTCGTGTATCTCACCAACAGCACGTTCCAAGTCCGTCAGTATCCCCTCGACCCGGCTTAAGAATAAATGACCTACTGAGGTAAGGTGAAGATTACGGCCTTTTTGCACGAACAAATTAATGCCCAGTTCTTCTTCTAAAAGATGAATCTGCCGGCTAACGGCTGACTGCGCCACATGCATTTCTTCTGCTGCTTGGGTCACATGCTGTTTTCTCGCTACTTTTACAAAGTACTGCAATTGTCTTAATTCCACTTGGATAAATCCCCCGACTTTTCTTACGTGATTGCGATCTTATGCGATCTTTAAACATTTAAATTATAGCCTTACAGTAACGATTGGACAACCTAAGTTCAAAAAGCTTATAATAAATAAGTTGTTATTCAGTATGGAAATTAAAGGAGGAAACAGTTCACATGGCACAAGAACGTACTGGTGTTGCTACCATTAAAGGCAATCCGATTACTTTGGTAGGACCTGAAATTAAAGTGGGTGACAAAGCACCTAACTTCACAGTAAACAAAGATTTGATGACTCAAGTTTCCCTCGCAGATTATGCAGGTAAAGTAAAGCTGATCAGCGTTGTTCCATCTTTGGATACAGGCGTTTGTGATGCACAAACTCGCCGCTTCAATGAAGAAGCAGCAGGTCTAGGCGACAATGTTGCTGTTCTGACTATCAGTGTTGATCTTCCTTTTGCACAATCCCGCTGGTGTGGTGCGGCAGGTATTGACAAAGTGATCACTTTGTCCGATTACAAAACAAAATCCTTCGGCGAAGCTTATGGCGTATTGATCAAAGAACTTCAACTTGATATGCGTTCCATTTTTGTTATCGATGCGAATGATACCGTTCAATACGTTGAGTACCTAGGCGAAATGACGGCTCACCCTAATTATGAAACAGCCGTTGAAGCTGTCAAAAAATTAGTTTAATAAGCACAAAATAAAACAGCAAGGAGGCCTAGCTTCCCTGCTGTTTTTGTTTTTGTTATCCTTCAATCTTATATGGAGCAAGCTTTCTGTCTAATTGTTTATAAATATCTATAATAGTACGGTAATTGGAACCCAAATCCCCCATCGAGCCTCGGGATGCTGAATAAATGTCTACCGCGGTTTTCACGGGATTAATCCCAAATAGCGTTAACGTAACATCCTGTGTTCGTCCAGTCATTGTTTTACGTTCCGCGAGAATTTCGCCTACATTTTGAACTTCGTGGAGAAGTTTATAGCCCGGCGTTTTTTTCAGAACGGCAGTGACTTCTTCCCATACTTGTTCTTTAGGAAGCTTATAATATCTTGTTTTAAGCAAAGGATCTTTGGCTTTATCTCCGGTCGTTTCATGACTGCGAAGTAATCCGATTAAAGTTCTCTTAAGCAAAAGCCTTTTCCCCCTTCAATGAAGTACATATAGACCACTTGCCATTTCTACACTGCTCTCTATCTTACCATTGTTTAGGCTTAAGAAAAAGAGGGGAAATAAAAATCGGAGGATCGCTCCTCCGATTTTCCATTTATATGCCCTATTTTATTACCCAAAAAAAGTAGCGTAAAGTAAGTATGCATTCAATCCTGCTATCAAAATAGCTACAAACCAACTTAGTAAAATCATCCACTTTGGCGTTACAAGCTCCCCCATCTTCTTTCGGTCCGAAGTGAACGTAACAAGCGGTATAACTGCAAAGGAAAGCTGCAAGGATAAAATGACCTGACTGAGAATGAGTAAATCGGTAGCGCCGCTCTCTCCATAAATACCGATGACAATGACCGCTGGAACGATCGCGATCATTCGAGTTATCAATCGGCGCAGCCAAGGAGTGAGTCTGATATTAAGGAAGCCCTCCATTACAATCTGACCGGCAAGTGTACCTGTAAGCGTAGAGTTTTGCCCTGAAGCTAGCAACGCAACAGCAAATAGAATACTCGCGGCACCTGTGCCCAGCATAGGTCCCAAAAGGTGATAAGCATCTTGTATCTCTGCTACTTCCTTACCTGCTGAATGAAAAGCCGCTGCAGAAAGAATGAGTATCGCGGCATTGACGAACAAAGCCAGCATTAAAGCTACCGTCGAATCTATTGTGGCAAACTTAATTGCTTCACGTTTACCTTCTACCGTCGGCTCGATTTTGCGTGTTTGGACGATAGAAGAATGCAAATATAAATTATGAGGCATGACAGTAGCTCCTAGAATACCTAGGGCGATATATAACATAGCAGGATTCGTTACAATTTCCGTTTTAGGAATGAAGCCAACGGCAACAGCTGCAAAGTCAGGTCTCGAGAAAATAAGTTCCATCACGAAACAAAAAGTAATTAGAGCGATTAAACTAATGACCATGGCTTCAATATATCGGAAACCCTTTTTTTGCAGCATAAGAACCAATAGAACATCTAACGAAGTAAGAATGACTCCATAAATTAGCGGTATACCGAATAGCAACTGTAAGGCAATCGCAGCACCAATGACTTCAGCTAGATCACATGCTGCAATAGCTAACTCACATAACAACCATAGTCCGAATGAAACTGGTTTACTATAATGATCACGACAAGCTTGCGCTAAGTCTCGACCTGTAACAATTCCTAGACGGCCAGACAAAGCTTGCAGCAGAATCGCCATTAAATTTGATATTAAAATAACAGAAAGCAATGTATATCCGAATTGCGAACCACCTGCTAAATCAGTCGCCCAATTTCCCGGATCCATATACCCTACGGCTACGAGATAGCCCGGACCTACAAAAGCAAGCAGTTTACGGAAAAAGCCTGCTTTCTTTGGTACGCGCATACTATGATGGACTTCAGGCAGACTAGGCATTGACGTGTTGCCCTTCCATCCACTGGACTCTTGCTCTGGTTTTTTATATGCTATACCCATCTGATTACCCTTCTTTCACAAGACCAATAATGTTGTTCAAAGGAAACTTTATTTATAATTATACTATATGCCCCTATCTTATGCTATAGGTAAACAATCATGTGCATATAAAAAACATTTTCCCTTAGGAAAGTTTTTTTAGAAGGAGGAATCTAAGGATGCTAATTCGCCCAGTTGAAAGTGATGAAGACATAAGGAAGGCTTATGAAATAGAGACTGCTGTCTTCTCTCAGGAGGCGGCTGCCTCATTAGAAGCTTTTCAAATGAGAAAGCATGTTTTTGGATCCTATTTTCTTGTGGCAGAAAATGAGCAAGACCATCAAATTATCGGGGTAACCAATAGCGTAAAGATACATAATAAAGAATTAACTGATGAAAGTATCAAGCAGGAGACAGAGCATGCCGAGGACGGACAATACCTCTGTGTTTTGACCATAGCCGTTCATCCGTCCTTCCAACGACGCGGGATAGCCACTGAACTTCTGCAACGTATCATCGAAATAGCCAGAAAAGATGATTTAATAGGGATTGTTTTAATGTGTGAAGAGCATTTAATTTCATTCTATGAAAAAAATGGATTTCTTTATGTAGCTCCATCCGTTTCTAAACATGCTGGCATCCAGTGGCATGAAATGAATTTAATATGGAAATAAAATATCCCCGTAAGCAGGATTTTCGTTATATCGTGCGAATATAATAATTAATAATCTTTGTATATTTATTAAACAAACAAAGAATATCAAAGGAAATACTAAACTCTAACAATTTAACAAGGGGGCATCTTCATGTCATATTTCATGGGCTTAGATTTAGGAACTTCAGCAGTCAAATGCATTCTTGTGGATGACTCTGGTCAGGTAATTGGCAGCCATAGCGTAGAATATCCGCTTCAGCAGCCCCATCCGGGATGGGCAGAGCAGCATCCGGAGGATTGGTATAACGCAACAGTCAAGGGGATCCGTGCTCTTTTAGAGAAAACAAGCGTCGCTGGCGAAGCCGTCGCTGGTATCGGCTTCTCCGGCCAAATGCACGGGTCGGTGTTCCTGGACGAGGAGCAGCAGGTCATCCGGCCTGCGCTGCTGTGGTCTGACCAGCGCACCGCGGAGCAGTGTGCTTACATCGAGTCGACCGTCGGTAAAGCCGAACTCGGCCGACTAACGGGCAACCGGGCGCTGACCGGCTTCACCGCGCCCAAGGTCATTTGGCTCCGGCAGCATGAGCCGGAGAACTACGCGCGCGTTCGGCATCTGCTGCTGCCGAAGGACTACGTCAGGCTGCGCCTGACGGGAGCGTTCGGCATGGACATGGCCGACGCAAGCGGCACCCTGCTGCTGGACGTCGCCCACCGCAGCTGGTCGCAGACCGTCACAGAGCGGCTGGACATTCCTATGGAATGGCTGCCGCCGCTCTATGAGTCCGGCGACGTGGCCGGACACCTGCTGCCGGAAGCGGCCAGCCTAACTGGCCTAGCCGCAGGCACCAAGGTCGTCGCAGGCGGCGGCGACCAAGCTTGCGGCGCCGTAGGTGTTGGCGTCGTACGCCAAGGCATCGCCTCCGTGGCGCTCGGCACGTCCGGTGTCGTCTTCGTTCACGACGACACCTATCAAGTAGATGAAGCTTATCGGCTTCATTCCTTCTGTCACGGTGTGCCTGGCAAGTGGCACCGTATGGGGGTGATGCTGGCCGCGGGCGGCTCGTTCCAGTGGTGGCGCAACCACTTTGCGCACGAGGAGCTTGAGCGTGCGCAGAAGGAAGGCAAAGACGTCTACGAGATCCTGACGTCTGCAGCAGCCACAGCTCCCCTTGGGAGCGAGGGCTTGCTATTCCTGCCCTACTTATCCGGAGAGCGAACACCGCACCCCGATCCGAAGGCTCGAGGCGCCTTCATCGGTCTAAACCTACGGCATGAGAAAGCACATCTCACCCGTGCCGTTCTCGAAGGCATTACCTTCGGGCTCCGCGACTCGCTGCAACTAATCCGCGAGTCCGGCGTTGAAGTCACCGAACTCCGCGTGAATGGCGGCGGCGCCAGGAGTCCATTCTGGCGTCAAATGATTGCCGACATCTTCGGTATCCCTGTGGTCACTGTAAATTCTACAGACGGCCCTGCGTATGGCGCTGCTATCATGGCTGCTTCCGGCGTACTACAAGAGGATATAACAACTCTCTGTGAGAAATGGATTCATGTCACAGATCGCGTAGAACCAAATGTTGATAATCAAAAACAATATGAAGCGTACTATCAAATATATCGCGGTCTTTATGGAACACTTCAGAACACATTCCATCAGTTAAGTGATTTGGCTGGTCATTGAACATAAACTAAAAAAAGAGGTTGAAACAGGAAATTACCTGTTCAACCTCTTTTTAATGCAAAAAAACCCGCCTATGCCGTCCGGTTTTGGTGCTTCAAACCCGCTCTCGCAGGTGGGTGTCCGCAGAGGTGTATTTGAGGTCCCCTTTCGAGGGCATGTCAGCCACACTTCAATGTAGGTCTCCCTAGAAACAGTCATTGGTTTAAAACAACTTAAAACCGTTACGTACATCGCAGGATTCTTTTGTATTTCTTATTATAGTGCCGTACCGGTTGATTATCAACTGGTAGGTTTAGTCTTTAGTCTTTTCATTCTCATCTTTTTTATGCAAGCTAACTTCCGGCTTACTATCTTCTTCACCTTCAGTTATAGCTTCTGCTTCATTTTGTGCTTCCTCTTCTTGCGCTTCAGCCAGTCTCTGTTGTTCCTTCTCTTCTAGTTCTTGCTGTTTCGTTTGGAGTTTGGTGAAGCTGCGGTTAAACTGCCAGAACGAAAAAGTCGCCATTATACTTCCCATAAAGAAAACGACAAGAAAGAAATTAAATTTGGTCAGACAAATATAAAGAATGGCTCCGTTACAAAGCAGCAGAACAATCGAATTGATTGGATTACCAATGGTAATCAATACAGCATTCTTCAAAATTTGTAAAACCTTCATATGCAAATGAACCATAATCGAGAAGAAATTGAACAAAGAAATGATAATAATGACCGTGAAAGCGATAAATAATACGGCCAATAATTTCAGTGAACTCCCCTGTTTCAAATAAAAGAAGTAATTCACCGCAATGATAACGAAAATGATTACGAAGAAAATGCCACCTACCATGCTCTGCAGGTAGTTTTCTTTATATCCACGGAAAAATGTTTTCAATAGTGGTACATCTTCTTCTCCCGTAACCCATTTCCGAGCAACGGCAAACATCGCGGAAGTTGCAGGAAATAAAGTAAACGGTGCCAAAATGGCGATAATGGGTAGCGATGCCTTCAATGCATCAACGGATGGACTCACTAAGCCCATAAAAGCAAAAAAGAAAACCGGAATCGAACATAGCATCCAGAGCAGATTAATGACCGATAAACGCATAATCCACTCCGATATTCTGTACAGTCCTCCCATAACTCCTCTAAACTCCAAAACTGCTTCCTCCTTAGCGTTTCCTTCCGGAAACTTTCTACGTTGATTGTTGAAACGCATACATATTAAGTTGTCCTACTTTTACATTAGTTTAATTATAGCCTATTTTTGAACATATAGGTAGATGTCTAGTCGTTCTAGGTACTTTTACATAGTATAGTATTATCAAAAAGAACTACCCCCAAATCATTTTCAGGAGGTCGATACTATGTCTCATCCAGTTGGAACATCCGTAGGTGCTATTTTGGTTCTCTTCATCTTGCTCGTTATCATCACTAGTTCTTTCGTACTGTAAACCATATATTTCATAACAAAAAGGCGAAGATCCTTCTGGATCTCCGCCTTTCTTTTATTGGGGTTATTCCCCTTATTTATTCACTAATGTATCTTCGCTCTTACGTGGAGCTCTGGAACGATCGCGGTTACCGGAGTTGTTGCTTCCGTATTCACGGTTTCTGGAAGATGAACTGCTTCCACCTTCTCTGTTTGAACCGTAATCTCTGCTATCTTTACGCGGGTAACGGGAGTTAGAGCTGCTGGAACCAGTACCTGAGCTATATCCGCCACCTTGACGACGATCTCCTGAACCTGAACTTGAGCCATAGCCGCCGCCAACTCGTCTACCTGAGCTGCGAACATCGAATTTTTTCTTTCTTGCACGAATCGGATCTTCAGGTGTTAACTCAATATTCGTTTCCTTTTTGTCGCCTGTCAGAAGCTTCATAGCTGCAGCAAGAAGATTTACGGAATCATATTGCTCTAACATTTGAATAGCTAAGCCTTTGAATTCTGCTTGTGTATCATTTTGAAGCACATCAAGAATACGCTCAGCAGTCATTTTTTGTTTACCTTCAATGGCTTCAGCCAAGCTAGGTAATGGTTTTTTGTTAATTTTGTGGCGTGTAACTTTCTCGATAAAGTGCAGGTGATCGATTTCTCTAGGTGTTACAAAAGTCCAAGCTGTACCTTCTTTACCAGCGCGGCCTGTACGACCGATACGGTGAACATAGCTTTCTGGATCTTGCGGAAGGTCAAAGTTAATGACATGAGTAACGCCGGATACATCTAGACCACGCGCAGCAACATCTGTTGCTACAAGTACATCAATGCTGCCGTCACGGAATTTTCTCATCACATTATCGCGTTGATTTTGGGATAAGTCGCCATGAAGACCTTCAGCTGCATAGCCTCTTTTTTGAAGAGCTTCTGCCAATTCATCAACCCGGCGTTTGGTACGACCGAAGATGATGGCAAGATCTGGAGCTTCCATGTCGATCAAACGGCTAAGCGCTTCGAATTTTTGTTTTTCGTGCAATTCGATATATGCTTGGTCAATCAATGGTGCGCTAACTTGTTTCGGGATAACCGATACGTGCTCAGGGTTACGAAGAAATTGTTGTGCCAATTTTTGAATATTAGTTGGCATTGTTGCAGAGAACAACATCGTGTGACGCTCTTCTGGAACCAATTTCAAAATGGACTGGATATCATCCATGAAACCCATGTCTAGCATTTCATCCGCTTCATCCAAAACCACTGTTTGTACGTCATCTAATTTAATTGTTTTACGGTTAATATGGTCAAGCAGACGTCCCGGTGTACCGATAATGATTTGCGGTTTTTTCTTCAATGCACGAATTTGTTTAACGATATCCTGTCCACCATAGATGGGCAAGGAACGAATGCCTTTGAAACGACCGAGTTTCTCAATCTCTTCCGCAACCTGGATGGCAAGTTCCCGTGTAGGACACATGATAAGAGCAGAAATGCGCTCTTCTTTCATATTGATTTTGTGAATAAGCGGAATACCGAAAGCAGCTGTTTTACCTGTTCCTGTTTGCGCTTGCCCGATTAAATCCCGGCCTTCCATGGCCAAAGGAATCGTTTTTTCTTGGATCGGCGTGGACTCTTCAAAGCCCATCTCGGTAATAGCGCGTAAAATCGTTGGCTCTAAACCAAACTCTTGAAATGTTTTCAAATATATTCAATCTCCTTTTGTACAGGGCAGGCTAATGCCTTGTATCTTTTTTACCCTTAAGTACGACTTCCTATCCGTGTCTATAGTTTTATTGGTGGAATACACTTTCGATTTAACATCTTCCATGATCCAACTGGCCGCCCTTAAGAACATCTAAAATATTATAGCACAAGTCATACACACATTTCCAGTAGCGTCTTACATAATGAGAACGAAACCTAACGCATAAGCTAAACGTATTACAAGGTAGAACAATAAACGGAACAGAGGAGAGTTTTCAATGTCCATATTTAAACGAGTCAGCAGCATCCTGCGCAGTCAAAAACAAGAACCAACAACAACACCTATAGGTAATCCACTTGAAGATGCCCGAGTTGGGGATATTGTTAATGTAGACTTAGAGGAGTACGTTGTTTCCGGCAAGGTCATTTATTTTGACCGCGGGTTTGCTCCACATCGTTACGCTTATTATTTACAAAGCGGCAAAAATATTCAGTGTTTGATTGTGGAAAAAGGGCGAACCTATGACTGTTTCCTTTGCAGCTTTGTCGAAGGCGCACTAGACGATCCGAATGATGTCCCTACTCGTTTGGAGCTTGACGAAGATGTTACCTTCGAATTGGAGTTTCATCGCAATGATGTCACTCGAACGGAAGGAAATACCGACTTCCGCAGCGGAGACGACATCATCTTTTGGAGATATTTTGGACCGGAACGTAGATTCTTCTTCCTCCAATGGCAGGATGGCAAATTTATTGCTCTTGAAGGAGAGCGCACGCCGGGCAATCAGATTAAATTTTTGAAATCGACGCCCTAGACAACCTATGTTATCATTAGAAATGTTTGGAAAGGAGGGATTACTGAAAAGTGAAAAGATGGACTTCATGGGTTTCTTTCTTATTGATCATCGCCCTTCTTACCGCGTGTGGCGCTGATGCCGGACGTTATATCAAAGATCAATATCCGTTAGTTAGTGTTGACGGCAAAGGGAGCAATCTCTCCAAGGTTTATCTAGTTGAAAACAAAAGCGTCCCTGCTGTTGCAGCTGAACTAGCATCAAAAGAGTCACCGAAGGAAAAGAGCAAGGAATCTGATGATCAAATGTTCCTTGTTTATAATGATAAGGTCATTAACGTCCAAAAGGATCCTAGTGATAGTAAAAACACGCTTGTTCAGATCGATAGTATCGAATATGCCAAATCACATTACGACTCCTCGTTCTTGCAAGGTTATTTGACAGCCACCCTGCTTCAATCCCTATTCGGCGGGGGATGGTTCAATAATAAACGGCCTTACGATGATTATAGAGGCTATACCCGGACACCGTCTTATAATGCAGGCGGCGGCAAGACGACCACTCCAACAACGGATGTATCGAAGGATAAGAAGCCAACAACGTCAGATCGAACGGGCAGCTTCAAAAGCGGTACAGGTACGCCAAGTTCAGGCAGCGACTCTACAACCCGCAAAAATGATGGTTCTACACCAAACAAGGTGACTAAACCATCTGTTAGTAAGCCAAGCACATCTAAGAAGACAGGCTCTTTCAAGAGACGTTAATTATTTGTTTTTATTAAGCTGTTGTCCATGAATTGGACACAGCTTTTTTTAATCTTAACAAAGGATTAACTTATTTCCTTTAAAGTCCATTTAATTAACCTAAGGTAAATTATGATTGAAGTTTTAGAAGAATGAATTATACTTGCTTTATGCTGCATACTATTTTAGAGGTGATTTGTTTTGAAAAAGGCGCTAGACGCTTTCATTATTTTAATTGGCGCACTGCTTGTCGCGGTCGGCTTCAACATGTTCCTCATTCCTCACCAACTGCTTAGCGGCGGGGTTTCTGGATTTGCCATGATTATTGGTTATTTTACGAATTTTAACATTGGTTTCTTGTATTTATTGTTTAATCTGCCATTGATGATTTGGGGATTAGTTTCAATTGGACGTAGATTTATTATGATCAGTGTAGCGTCGGTCATATTAACGGCATGGTTGATGCAAATTATACCAACAAGCTATGTCGCTCAGGAACCCATTCTTGGCGCAGTTTTTGGGGGAGTACTCATTGGAATAGGAAGCGGTATCACCTTAAGAATAGGTGGCTCAAGTGGAGGCTTTGATATCGTTGGCTTGATTTTGACTCGAAAATTTGATTTCCCTCTCGGAACCCTTCTTTCATCCATGAACGGTGTGGTCATTGTTGCACTAGGCTATTTCAAGCAAAATTGGGATCTTGCTCTTTGCTCGATGCTGGCCATCTATATAAGCGGGAAAGTCGTCGACGCCATACATATTCGCCACGTCAAAGTGACCGCCTTCATTGTAACGAAACAAAAGGATGAGTTAATTAACGCGCTGCTTCTCCTGCCTAGAGGTGTTACTTTAGTTAAGACAGAAGGCGCTTATACGAAACAGCAGCATGATATGCTAATGACCGTCACTACGCGCTATGAACTCGTAGAATTAAAGCGAATTATTAAGAAGATAGACCCGAAAGCATTCGTGAATATCGTTGAAACCGTTGGTGTTGTCGGAGAATTCCGCAAGCTTAAGTAAATAATCGAGCAATCCGCCTCTTTATTCCAAGTTGAATTGTGTTATAATGATACTAATTTCATATAGTTCTGGTTTCAACGTGAGTGGTTCAGGCGTAATTCGTATTCTAATCTTTTGATTGGAAGGGTGATGCTTGTGGAGACAGTCAAATTATCCAGGATTGTAATGAAATTAACACCCGAGTTGTACCCCTTCTTAACCAGCTATGAGCTGGACTCCGAGATCGTCCTCCGGTTTGGCATTGAGGCGCTCGAAGCAGAAGATGTCATGGAAATCATTCAATTCAGCATTACGGAACATCATAAAGACGCCCTTTATCATTAAGGGGCGTCTTTTTCTGTTCAACTATGCTTTATTCATACATTGTTATTGAGTTTGTAATAATTAGGGTATATAGGTTATGATAAGAACATGATATAATAGTACTAAGATAAACTAATGGAGGTGTCTGGAATGGGAGCATTATCTCCTTGGCACATCATCTTAATTGCAATTGTTGCCCTTCTTTTGTTTGGGCCTAATAAACTGCCCGAACTTGGCAGAGGTTTTGGCAAAATGTTTCGTGAATTTAAAGATGCAACGAATGGAAATGGCGGTAATACAGCTACTGATGATCAGCCTGTACCGGTCCGTAAAGAGATTAATCCTGCAGAAGTCACGAATACCGAATCAGGACAAGTTCAGAAATAAGTCCAAACACCCGGCTAATTTTGCTACCGGGTGTTTTTATTTATGTTTAGCTTCTTCTACGCATTACGGCTTGAGTACCGAAAAACATGCCTGCTGCTATTGCCGACATGACTGACGCAAACACATACATGCTAGCGCCTCCCCACTGCTCACTCAACCATCCGCCCACCGAACCGCCGATAATTCCCGCAAGACCCATGAACACCATAGCAAGAATGGATTGACCTGTTGAGCCGAATTGCTCAGGAAGCAGACGCACGACGTACTGTACCGCAACGATCCACAAAACAGCAAAGGTGAGCATATGTGTCGTCTGCAAACCAATTAACACCCATGGATCGCTGAATAATGTGTAGAGCAACCACCGTATCGTATATAAGACCGAAACGAGACCTAGGATGGTCAGTTCGTGATAACGATGTATGTACCGATTGATATAGGCAAATACCGGAATTTCCGTGCAAGCCGCAATGGCCCATGCCCAGCTTACCATAGAGTCCGTAGCACCTAGTTTACTCAGATATAAGCCTAGTAGTGCATCGTTCATTCGATGAGGAATGGATATCATCAAAACCATGATCATAAACCATAAGAAGTTTTTATTTTTGAAAATAGTACCGATCGTACTTAATGTTATTCGCTGTCCGCTGCCCTTCTCGTCTTTGATAAAAGCTAGCAGTAGAAATGGGAAGATCCACAACGCCCAATAAAAATACGGTATGTTGGCTACTCCACCTAATTCTTCGAGTAAAAGACCCGAAATTAGAGCAACACCCGAAAATCCGATTGAACCCCATAAACGGACGGATCCATACGACATCCCACGATGCGCGGTTGATTTGACAACCAAATTGTCGATAAGTGGAATGGATGGCAGCAAGAAGAAATAAAGCATTAAAATAAATCCAAGGGTAAGCCCGAAACCTTTTGTTAAAAACAAGCCAAAACTTCCTAGTAAGGAAAGGCTCCAAAGTAAAAATACGATATTCCTTACTGAGTTGAATCTGTCGCTAACATATCCCCAGAATGGTTGTGCGAATATGGAGATAAACGGACCAATCATCATGAGGAGTCCAATCTCGCTAGCTGAATAGCCCTTACTTTGTAAATATAAAGGTAAATAAGGCAATAAAATGGCACTAGAAGCATAGTAGAAAAAATTAACGCCAGATAATGAAATAATTTGTTTATCAAGTTTCAATGGGTGGCTACCTTCTTTCTACAAACCTCTACAAATTTCCTCTGTGCGTAGTTTCGTGCTTGCTTTATAATAAAAGCTAGAAACAAAGATTGGAGAGGACTTATACATCATGGAAATATTACTTGCTTCACTTGCCCTAATCTGGGGCAATGTCACAGCCGCTAACCCGGATGCCACCTTTGAACAGCTCGTGCAAGCTTCTCTGAATGCGAAGAACGCAGTTGCTATTGTTCAACCTACACCATCCCAAGAAAAAGATCCTTTAGCACCTGTAAACAAAATGGATCCGCAGAAGGACGCACCCGTAATTAAAGGTATATACGCCACGGCCCATAGTGCGGGTGGATCTCGGCTCAGTACACTTGTGAAGCTGCTCGACGACACGGAACTGAACTCACTGGTCATTGATGTCAAAGATGATTGGGGCTACATTACATGGGAAACAGGGAACGCCGAGCTTGATGCCATGGGAACGACTCAGAAAATTATAGGTAATATGCCAGGTTTAATGACCACCTTGAACGAACATAACATTTATCCAATTGGCCGTATTGTTGTATTCAAAGACACGATTCTCGCCAAAAAGAAACCAGAATGGTCTTTCGTCAATCCAGATGGCACTCTGTGGGGTAACGGTAAAAACCCACCGGACAGCTTCGTAAATCCATATAACAAAGAAGTATGGGATTACAATGTCGCAGTAGCAAAAGAAGCCGTAAAAGCTGGATTTAAAGAAATTCAATTCGACTACGTCCGATTCCCGGAAGGCTTCGAGAAAAGAGCTGACATTCTCAAATATACTAAGGATGAACGTTCACGTATTGATGCTGTCGCTTCTTTCGTCAAATATGCCAAAGAACAATTACAGCCGCTTGGTGTTCGTGTATCTGTCGATATATTTGGTTATGCGGCCTCTGTTCCGGCAGCCGAAGGCATTGGTCAAGATTTCGAGAAAATCTCTCAAAATGTGGATGTCATCGCTCCCATGATTTATCCGAGTCATTACAGCACTGGCTGGTTTGGCTCCAAAGTGCCGGATGCAGCGCCTTTTGTCACGATCGATGGAGCCTCCAAGGATACAACCAAGAAGCTGGAAGCCATTGATAAGAAAGGTTGGAAGCCGATTGTTCGACCTTGGATTCAAGATTTCACTGCTTCTTGGGTACCTGGTTATATCAAGTACGGTAAACATGAAGTGGAAGAACAAATACGCGCTTTGAAAGAAAACGGCGTGAATGAGTTCCTCCTATGGAACGCAAATAACAACTACACACCTGGTGTGAAATATTAGCATGGAGACACCCTGAGGCTCAGAGAGCTTTCGGGGTGTTTACTTTCGTTTTCGATTTGATTTATCATGTAATTAAAGGAGTTGAAATGCAATGAATATTGTCGCCATTACTGGGATGGACTTGACTACCATGCAACAGCAGATGCCGCAAGACTTGAAGGAACGCTGTCAATTTTATTGGTTTAAATCTTCAAGTGAAGCTGGGGAACACATTGCAGATGCTGATGTAATTATCACGGCTGGCCGCTTGAATCCGGACGCCCTCAAGCAGGCAACCAAGCTGAAATGGATGCAAACTATATCTGCCGGCGTGGATAAGCTTCCTCTCCAAGAGTTAGCCATGCGTGATGTCATTCTGACCAATGCCCGTGGGGTACATACGATCCAGATGAGTGAATTTACGCTAAGTCTTATGCTGCAATGGGTTCGTAAAGCGAATCTCCTTCATGAGCGTCAGCAAAGTAAAGTATGGGACAATCAAGTCAGTTTTGGTGAGCTTTATGGTAAAACGATTGGCATTATTGGTGCAGGTGCAATTGGCGAAGCTGTTGCTCGCAAAGCTAAGGCGTTTGATATGACTGTCATTGGGTTGAATCGTTCTGGTTCGCCTGGGCCTGCCTTCGATTCGACGGTCAGCGGAGAAGAAGGATTAACAACTTTGCTTACACAAAGTGATTTCGTCGTGCTTCTACTTCCTAGTACAGCTAAAACGCGAGGTTTCTTGACCAAAGAACATCTGCGCTTAATGAAACCAAGTGCTTTCTTAATCAATCTGGCTCGCGGTGATGTCATTGAAGAAGAGCATTTGATCCATGCGCTGCAAGAAGGCCAGCTGGCAGGCGCAGCACTCGATGTTTTTGAGCAGGAGCCATTACCGTCAACTTCTCCCCTATGGAACATGGATAATGTTATCCTTACTCCGCATATCGCTGGATCTTCCGCTCACTACACAGAGCGAGTTTCCACCATTTTCTATCATAATCTAAGAGCTATATTAGATGGCACCGAAATGATGAATGTCGTAGATTTAACAGAAGGTTATTAACATACGATAACGTACCACAGCCCAAAGTTGATCTCCTAGGGATGTGGTACGTTATTTTATTTGTTCGGTATAACTGTGAGCCCTCTCATATAAGGTCTCACAGCTGGTGGCAGATAGATTGAGCCATCTGCTTGCTGATGATTTTCAAGTAAAGGAATAAGAATTCTTGGCGAGGCGACAGCCGTATTGTTAAGGGTATAGCAATAACGAAGCTCACCGCTCTTATCCCTATAACGTAAGCCACTGCGGCGAGCTTGAAAGTCCAGAAGGCTTGACGACGAGTGCGTTTCTCCATAGCTATTCCGGCTAGGCATCCACGTCTCAATGTCATACTGCTTGTAGTTTTTGGCGCCCATATCTCCCGTACATACAGCAACAACACGATAAGGAAGCTCAAGTAATTCTAAAATATCTTCGGCATTCCGTGTGATTTGATCTAACATTTGATCAGCAATGGCGGGATCATTCTCACAAAGAATCACTTGCTCGACTTTGGCAAATTGATGAACACGATATAATCCGCGTACATCTCTACCTGCCGAACCCGCTTCTTTACGGAAACAATTCGATACAGCTGCCAGTTGTATCGGCCCCTTTGATAAATCTATTATCTCATCTGCATAATACGAAACCAACGGACCTTCCGATGTGCCTACTAACCATTTATTCTCATCCTGTAATTCGTAGGTCTGGTCCTTCCCAGCCGGGAAAAAGCCCGCATTCTGCAGCGTCTCTTCCCGCACCATCAAAGGGACATCCATCACCGTGAACCCTCGATCTGATAGCAGATCAAGAGCAAGCTGTTGAACAGCTCTGTGTAAATAAAGCCCCATCCCTTTGAGGTAGTAATTCCGGCTTCCAGCCACTTTCACTCCGCGGGGGAAATCGAATAAATCTAACTCCTCACCGATTTGCATATGATCACGAGGCACAAATTCAAACGAGGTCGGCTGACCTACTACTTTCCGTACAACATTATCTTGATCGGTAGCCCCGATTGGAGTTTCAGGTGAAACCAGATTCGGTACGGTAAGCATTAACTCCTTGAAACGCTCCTCCAGTTTCGCAAGCCCCTCTTCGTATTCCGTTAATGTTCGGTTCCAGCCCCGGACCTGATCTTTCAGACCCTCAGCTTCTCCCTTTTTCTGCTTAGCCATAAACTGAGCAATCTGAGCAGATGCACGATTGCGTTCTGTTCGCAACTGATCCACTTGTTGATGTAGAAGCCTTTTCTTCTCATCTACCTCAAGCAGCTCATCAAGGGGACATTCCACCCCTTTATTTTGTGCCGCTTCCTTCACTTGATCCTGATGCATCCGAATCCATTTGATATCCAACATACCACTCACCGCTTCCTTTTCTATTATGGGAAAAAGACAAAGAACGCCCCTGTCCGATTGGGACGAGGAGCGTTCTGCTCGCGGTGCCACCCAACTTGATGATAACATTAACATGTCATCATCCGCTTGGTTCCGCGATAACGGGCGGTGCCGGTTTATTTAGAGTAAAGCGAAGTATCCTGCGCCTTACCGATCATGAACGTCTCCGAGTTGGAAGCTCTTCACAGACCTAATGTCGCTTTGTATGTTGTTCGATATTATAAACGAAGATATGATACAGGTCAATAAGCGTTTGTTCCAATGTAGACCTACTGGGATAAACGACTTGCTAATTCATAAAGTTCTGTATTAAAAGGACGCTTTGTATTGACAACTAAATCAATATCAGTAGCTACTAATTCCCCTTTGATCACACCGCATGCTTTGGAAGATTCGCCTTCCATGAGTTTACGTACAGCGAAATCACCGAGACGGCTTGCCAAGATTCGGTCATTGTGCGTAGGAGCTCCGCCGCGTTGAATATGGCCAAGAACAGTTACGCGAGGCTCAATACCAACAGACTCATTAATTTGTTTAGCAATCCCATCACCGGTTCCCGCTCCTTCAGCAACGAGAATGATACTATGACGTTTGCCATGGGAGAAGTTATCCTTCATACGGTTAGCTACTTCATTAATGTCGACCTCAACCTCAGGAACGATAATCGTTTCCGCACCGCTTGCTAGTCCAGCATAGAGTGCGATCTCACCGCAATGACGCCCCATGACTTCTACGACGGATGAACGCTCATGCGATGTCATGGTATCACGAAGCTTATTGATCGCATCCACAACAATGCTTACTGCTGTATCAAAACCGATCGTAAAGTCAGTGAATGGGATGTCGTTGTCAATTGTACCAGGCAGACCCATCGTTTTGATGCCCAATTTGCTTAGCTTATTGGCACCTTGATAAGATCCATCTCCACCAATAACGACCAATCCATCGATACCGCGTTTACGTAAGTTTTCAGCTGCAATTTGTTGGCCTTCTAGCGTTAAAAACTCTTTGCAGCGAGCCGTTTGTAGAATAGTCCCCCCACGTTGAATGATATCCCCAACGCTGCGCAAATCCATTTGGCGAATATCATCGTTAATTAAACCATGGTAGCCACGTTGTACCGCATAGACCTCGAGACCATGGAATAATGCGCTTCTTACAACCGCACGGACGGCTGCGTTCATTCCTTGAGAGTCTCCGCCGCTTGTGAGAACGGCAATTGATTTTACTGCTGACATTTCAATTCCTCCTAATATAGGGATCTTTGGGCGTAGCTCAAAGTCTCCCTGCTTTAATTCTTCTGAATGTCATTCATGATGACGTACGGATGTACATGCTATTTAGCCAGAAAAATAACCGGGTTAATGGACTATTTTTCATAAGACGCTTCGATATTTTCTTCACTTGCTGTTGGCCGTTGACCTTTGGATCCGACAAATAGAGCGCAAGCAAACCTTCGATTATCATACGATGAAATCGCGGATGTTCCAAGAACAAAATTTTGCTGCGAGCCTCTTGCACGATAAAGGCAATTCTCTCAACGGTTGCTTCCATAGATTCATAATAACTGCAAAAGTTCAGGTCTCCACCCAAGATATCTTCTTCCTGGTCGATTAAATAATCAAGTAGAATATGCAGCCCGCACACATAGGGGAAATAAGCCTCCCGTATCGAATCGACCTGCTTTTCACTCAAATGAGGATCACAAGCCGCAAGGAAAAGCATAAACATGCCTAACGTTGAACCTGTTGCTGCTGCAAATTCATTCCAAGAAATTTGGCTATACCTATGATGATGTTGATCCCACCACTGATGAAGCTCAGGCTCCCGCATATCCTTCCGAATATGCTTGTACACTTGTAAGTCGCAGTATAAGGCCACGAAATCTCGCACCTGATCGGCTACTTGAGTATATGACGGAAGCAGACTAATACAAGACTGACACTTTTGGACGAGATCTGTTAAATAGTTTCCGTCCTCTTTCTCTTGCCTGTATGCATAATAATCGTTCAAAGGCTTAGAAGGATCAACAGCATCCAACATCGATTGGTGTAATTGACGGAAATCCTGGGGATCCAAGGATGTACTGCGATCACATAGATTGTCTAAATAATCGCTAATCGTTTGAAACGCAACAATGAGCGGAATAAGTACGTGACGCATCGACAAATTAGCAGCCGCATAAACAGCGCCACCTTGACAATGAAATTGTTTCGTTGCGATGCTGGCTAATGCTTGGGTACGCAGCTCGCTATCTGGGATATTCTCCGCCTTTGATTTCCATATGGAAAGCTGATCGCTTACGTCCGGTAAAATATATCGGTACACCCTGACCATTAATCTTATTGGGCCTTGTGGAACCTTTGTGCTACTTTTGTCCAATTGCTTCAAGCAGACTTCCTCCACAACTTTGTTCATAGCAATACTGCAACAATAACTGCATTTCATATCGTTGAATATGCCGTAACCATTGATCAACAATAGGATTTTGAACCAGGGATACTTGTAACTCTACGATATCGATGAATACACAAGGGATCCATTCCGGAGAAGTAATAAGCACTTCAAGCTTCTGACGAAGGGCTTCATTGTCCAAATCCGCTAAGTCTTTTACTGTCAAATATTCACTCACACGTTGTAGTAAGTTAGAGAAAATAGGATGATGACCGACATCGTTGAACCAATACTTCGCATTGCTGTAGTCCCCCTCCATCCGATGCATCAGCGCATGCCAGTAGCTGCCTGTTGCATTCGTGATTTCCTGGGCAATATCATGGGATTTATCTAAACTCTCATTCAGTAAAAAAAGGCCCGCTTTAATCGCCAATCCATAAGACTCTTGCCCCGGACTGCCTTGGGTCATCATAGCTGGGACAAGCGCTTCAATGCGTGCATCCATACTTCCATCCCATTCTTCTATCGGATATAAAGCAGGTAGATGCTCCAAGAGCGGCTTTGCAATAGCTTCCAGCCAGTTATCCCCATCCTTATTGCTATGCATGCAGTCATTCTCCCTTCATTGACAACCATTATTGGTGGGTTTTCGATTCCAATTCCTGATTCGCCCGGAACCAAAGATGAAGATCATTTATGATAGAAGCTAAGTCAGCAATTTCGGAATTCAAACGGCATGATGTGGGAAAATCGTCTTCCTTGTCCAGCTGATTTTGTTTGTAAATAATCGTCGTCTCTAGCTTCATAATACGGTCAGGTATTGCACCGCGAATTTGTTCCCAATGTAATAAAATATCAACACGCACACTGGGCGGATAAGAATCCCACTCCGCTTCTAACACGGGAGTCTCAATTCCGAGTCTGGCATCATAATGAAAATAGCAGCTCATTCTTCTGTTAAACCTCCTTGCAGTAAAAACTGGCTGCGACTTGTTCAAGAAACATTCTACCTTTAAATGTATCACTTCAAACCTTGGGTTTCCAGTTAAAATTGTATGTCAACCTGATTTCATTTTCTGGTATACTTAAATAACGTTTTTAAAAGGGGATTTTTAGTAAGAGATACTCTTACGAAGCCAGTTTTGCTAAAGCAAAACTCTAAGGAGTGCGATTTGGATGACCGCTAAGACAATAAAAGAAAACATCTCATGGAAACAGCTCATCTCCTTTTTCCTCCCCCTAGGCCTTTCAGCAACATTAGTTACCCTCTCGCATGTTATTATTAACAGCACCTTGGCCAGGGCCGATAATCCGGAAGTGGTCATTGCCAGCTATGCGCTGCCTTTAAGCTTACTTGGCCTTACCGAAAGACCCGTTGTTTTACTGCGACAAGCTTGCTCAGCACTTGTAAGAGACCGCATCTCATTTCGAGCCATGGCAGCGGTTAGTTCCTATGTATTTGCTTGTATCGTTCTAATTGGTCTCATTTTATGTTATACGCCTGTTGGAGAATGGGTATTTCTTTATTTTTTTGGAGTTGAACGTGAATTATTAGACACTACACTTCGTGTTTATCGCATCTTGATGTTCGTTAGCATTTTCTCAGGACTGCGGTGCTTATTTCACGGTATAATTATTTTTAATATGCGGACCAAATGGTTGACCATTGGTATGTGCGTTCGAATCGTCGCTATGTATTTGTTATCGTTATATTTTATTACGACAGATAATGTTTCTAGTGGCCGTGTTGGCGCCATTATTTTCTTAGTGGGAATGATTATTGAGGCTATGGTTGCTATATGGGAAGGAACTAACTTACTTCGAACCGTTATTCCAGAGAAGGCACCTGATCATCCGATTGAAACCAAACAACAAATTTTCAGCTTCTATAAGCCCCTTCTGTATTCTTCGATCATTGCCGTCATCATTGGACCTGCCATAAATGCCATACTAGGTAAAACAACGCATATACATTTAGCGATTTCCTCTTATGCGATTGCCGGCTCCTTGACTCAATTGGTTTTGAGTTTCTTTTCTTACATTCATCAAATTGTTTTGAATTTCTATCGCAAAGATGCTAGAACTGTCGTCCGTTTCGTCATCCTTCTTAGCTTTATTCCAGGAGCACTTATCGCTATTCTTGCCTATACAGCTCTCGGACCTTGGTTTATGACTCATGTCATGGGTGTTAATTCCGAACTGATGCATGCAAGCTTACTTGCCATGCGTATATTTATGATCATGACGCTTGTATTTCCGTGGCTGGATTACATGAACGGTATTATTATGCTGAGAGGCCAAACGAAAATCATGGTTTTCTCTCAAACGGCGAATGCTATCGTTACCGTGTTAACCTTATTCATCGCCATTTCTAATGTACCCGGCTGGAATGGCTTGATCGGTGCTCTCGCGCAATCGGTCGGCATGCTGGCTGAGCTTCTTGTTGTGTTCTTAATACTCAAACGAACATCCGAAAATGGACAAACGAATTTTTCTACAGAAAATTTGTAAAGAAATCGAGTGATAACTACAGATGAAAACGTCTATACCTACAAAGCCGCAAGACCACCTACTCAAATTGTTCACGTTTTCCTTTTTTATGACGATGGGGATTGTCGTTACTTTTTTCCCGCTTTACTTTGATTACAAAGGATATTCCAAGCTTCAAATCGGTTTGCTGTATGCCATTGGACCACTGATTGGGATAGCGACCAACTTGCTGTGGGGATTCCTTAGTGATCGCTTCCAAACGGTTAAGAAAATCATGATCATTCTGATTATTGGGCAGCTGTTCACGGCCATCTTGGTATTTACTGCGGGCTGGTTCTCCCTGCTGTACATATGCTTAGCGATGTTTTTCTTCTTTCAGCAGCCCGTAAATTCATTGAATGACAGCCAGTTAATGCTAAGTATTCGAGATAGCGGTAAGAGCTACGCCTCCTTCCGAGTCTGGGGATCCATTGGTTTTGCTGTATCTGCCGGAGGTTTTGGGTTAATTCTTAGACACTACGGTACTGGACTCACGCCAATATTATGCCTATTTACCATTAGTAGCACGTTAGTCATTGTCTTTTTATTAAAAGATGCGCGTCAAGGTGGCAAGAAGATGGCATTCGGGGGCATGCTCAATATCATTCGTTCCAAGAAGTTCATCTGGTTCTTAGTGTTAGTTATTATTATGTCCGTTTCACATCGTTTCAACGATGGATTCCTAGCCTTGTACATGCGACAGCTTGGGGCATCTGACTCTTTGATTGGCTATGCTTGGATGACCTCGGCTCTTAGTGAAATTCCGGTGTTTTTCTTTCTAAGCAAGCATGGACATAGGTTCAAAGAATTACCCCTGCTTGCCTTTGCTGGAATCGTATATGCCTTGCGTTTCTTCATTATGGGTTCCATTCAAGATCCTACATGGGTCATAGGAGTTCAATTGTTGCACAGTTTAACATTTGGTATCTTCTTATTCACGGCTAATCGCTATATTAGTCAAATTATTCCGGATGAGTATCGCTCCTCTGGGCAAGCCATTTTCGCTGTTGCATGGTCTAGTATTGCGGGACTAATTAGCGGCACGTTAGGCGGTTGGATTTTTGATCTAGCTGGTGGAAGCACAGTCTATGTTATTGCAGCTTGCTTATCGATCGTCGCGGCTATTGGATTTCTGGGCACTCATATTTTTCAAAACGATGAAAGTGAAAGTATGCCTAGTGGTCGATAAGTTCTAAATTGAAAGGGTTGATCACGTGTTAGCCATTGAACGGTTGTCTCACAGCTTCCGCATAGGCCAAGAAGAAACTCCCGTTCTTCATGAGCTGAATTTCCGCGTAGAGCAAGGAGAAATGGTTGCTCTGCTCGGTAGTTCAGGCTCTGGGAAATCAACACTGCTAAACTTGATGGCTGGCCTAATGAAGCCCACCCGTGGCAGTATTTTAATCGCTGGACAGGCCATTGAGAAAATGAGCGAAAACCGCTTGGCGGAATTTCGGCGGACTCATATCGGATTTATCTTCCAATCTTATGAATTAATACCACATTTAACCGTTCGTGAGAATGTGGAATTACCACTCGTATTCCAAAGTGTCGCAAGTCAAGAACGTAAACAAAGAGCGATGGCTCTCTTACAGCAGGTCGGTATCGGGGATAAGTCAGATATGTTTCCGTCACAGCTATCTGGAGGACAACAACAACGTGTCAGTATCGCTCGCTCCTTGATAACGAAGCCCGCTATCGTATTTGCCGACGAACCTACAGGCAATCTGGATACGAAGACGGAGAAAGAGATCATCGATCTCCTCATCGACTTGAACCAGAATGGCATTACGTTCGTTATTGTTACCCATGAGCATGAAGTTGCTCGCAGAACGCAGCGCATTTTGCAGCTTCGAGATGGTTATTTACTGGAAGGAAATGAGCAGGAAGGTGAAACCCGATGAAACTTAAGGATTACCTTCGCCTTGGCTGGGATCAACTGCAGCGACGAAAAGTTGTGACAGCGCTTTGTACCGTCGGAATTGCCATTGGCTCGGCTTCCATCATGGTTGCTCTTGGCTTTGGTGAATCAATTCAACACTACAGTCAGAAGCAAATGAGCTTCTATCTCAAAACCGATGAAATCACAATCGTTGACCAAAATAGCGATCCTAACAGTCCTTCTAAAGTTACGTCAAGTAAGCTCGATCTCATTCGTACCTTTCCTCATGTTAAATCGGTTGCTAGTTTTCAAGATTTAGGGCAATTCAGCTTCACTGTCGATGACGGCAAACAAAGCTACCTTAATCTCAAGGCAACGGAGTTGAGTACTTTAGAGGACTTTGACTCCAAGTTCCAACAAGGAGGGGCTAGTGATCAGGTTAATAATATCGTCCTCAATTACGGGGCTACACTTGGTGTCTTGGATGTAAAGACGCAGGAAGTACGTAATAAACTTATGCAGCAAAATCCTAGCAAGGAACAGTCCGAAACCTATCGTCAAATGGGTGCTATTCCTTACCCTCTATATCAAAAGCAAATTTCATTGAAATCGAATAATAACCAAGAGCAGTCAGGTAACCAATCAGGGACTACAACTCAACCAAATGAGGTGACAGTTCGCGTCATTGGCGTGCTGAAGAAGCCCGATGGATTGCCAGAATCCATGCTGCAAGGGAACAAATCCGCCTATGTCTCCCCTGAAACAGGACTCAAAATTCTACAAGCCCAAAATAAGTCCTCAACGAATAGACATGTTCAATATTCAGAAGTTAGAGTCAAAGTTGATAGCAGTATGAATGTGAAACAAGTTGATGAAATGATTAAAAAACTTCAACTCACAACACAGACTAATTTGTATCAAGAAGATCGCATGAAAGGCGAATTTGCCATTGTTAGATTGCTGCTCACTGGTGTTGGCCTTTTTGTTCTCTTCGTAGCTTCCATATCCATCGTAGTCGCGATGACAATGTCCACTCATCAGCGCAGGCGACAGATTGGAATCATGAAAGTACTTGGCGCGAATTTGAAACAAATCCGCAATATGTTTATCGTGGAATCTTCGCTTCTAGGCATGCTAGGCGGCTTTGTAGGCATTTTGCTCTCTTATTGGGTCATTTGGGGAATTAATTTGATCATTATCCGATTTGGTTCCAATAGAGGGGATCCCGTGGAAATTTTATTTATAAGCTTATGGATTCTTCCAGTCGGCATGTTTTTTGCAATTATGACGGGCGTTCTTTCGGGTCTATACCCTGCAGTTAAAGCTTCTCGAACCGATGCGCTAACCGCAATTAAACGAGAATAGGAGATTGTTTAGCATGAGGAAAAAGAAAACATGGATGCTAATTCTAACGGCAGTCATTGTCTGCGGCATTAGCAGCATTCTATACATATCAAGCCATCCTAATCAAATGAATCCAAAGAATGCCGACGCAGGTGCTGCGTTCAATGCCCTACAATTCAAAGTTACAAAAGAAGATCTGGTTAATAGCATTGAAGTGAAAGGAAAGTCTTCTTATGAGAAGGAGACTCGCGTCTACGCACCCTTCACCGGCGAAATAAAAGCCTGGCACATAACTGACGGGGCTCAAGTAAAAAAGGGGCAGCAGTTGTTTGAGCTTGATGCTACTCCGCTAAGAAGTGAAATTGCAGCCCTCCAATCAAACTTGAAGAAACAAAAGTTGGAAGCCGACTTAGCCAATTTCAAAGCTGCTGGGCCTGCGGGGGATACTGTCGCTGCAGGTGCTGTTAGTGAAGATGATGCCCGCCAGCGCTTCGCCGCGTCAGAAGGACGAAAAATTCAAGAACAGTTGAATGCGGTCAATGATCAATCCATTCAATTGCAATTGGCTAAAAAACAAGAGAAAGTAGAACAAGCTTCCTTCGTTGCGCCTGAGAATGGCATCTTCTTATTCGAAGACTCCTCCAAAATTCCTAAGTCTGTCGAAGAAAGCGTGCGTATTGGTAAAATCGTAGATTTGACGAAATTACAGTTGGTGTGCACGGTTGGTGAATTTGATGTATTTCGAATTAAGCCAGATATGCTTGTACAAGTAAAAGTAGATGCACTTAAACAGAAAAAGCTTCAAGGTAAGGTTGAAAAAGTATCCAAGTTTGCCAAATCTGGCACGGAGCAAGGCACGAGTTCAGCTCAATTCGAAGTTACCATCTCATTAGAACCAAATGAGCAGCTAATCGCCGGACTCAGCCTCTCAGGCACGATAGAAACAGATAAAAAGCCACAAACTATTGTCGTACCTACATTAGCCGTGCTGCACGAGAAAGAAGTCTACTACGTGATGCTGCAAACGGCTCAAGGCGTAGAACGCCGTGAAATTGAGATTGGGTTGGAAACCCCTGAGAAAACCGAAGTGCTAAAAGGTCTGAATGAAGGCGATACGGTTGTGCTGCAATAACAACTGCTTTATAATAACGATAAAGTCTTAGTACCAAGTAATAAAATATGCACAATTCAAGCAGCAAAGGCAGGTAGTTGTTTTTTATGAATTATGAAGATTTTAAGTCGATTGTACTCGAGCGCCGCAGTGTTCGAAACTTTACAGAACAAGAAGTTGCCACGGAAGATATTCGTGAAATTATCGACTGTGCCAGATATGCACCCAGCGATACGAATTCCCAAACTTGGAAGTTTATTGCGTTAAGAAATACAGAGAAAATCAAACATATCGAACAATTGACCTGGGACCAACTGCATCTGCGTGCGTCGGCTGCCGAGGAAAAAGGTCTTTCGCGAGAAGCACGCTTGCTGGTGAAGTCATTCGGTCCCTATGCCACAGCGTTCTCCGATGCTCCCGTTCTTATCATTTGCTTAGCAACGCCTTATGAATCGAAGTTCCGTGATCGTATTTTTGATCCGATTCAACTCGTCGAAGACACCGTATGGGCCGAAGAAGGCATTAAGAGCTCCTGTTTAGCCTCTCAGAACCTGATGCTCGCCGCGCACGCTAGAGGCTTGGCAACATGCCCGATGACGGGCCCCGTGCTGCTAGCCCAAGATCAAATCCGAACTTATCTGGACATCCCGGAAGAATGTCAGATTAATATGGTCATCGCCCTCGGTTATCCGAAGGATCGTCCAGGCAAACTGGCACGCAAAGAAGTCGATGATATTCTTCAAATTATTGACTAATAGGATTGAATAAGGAGCTGCCGCATTCTGCGGACAGCTCCTTATGTTTTGGCGCGTTTGTTTTCATATTGGGCTTGTGGTTGTGTTTGATTTTACCCGGCCAGAAGGACGCCTCTCCAAGCAGCATCGTAATCGAAGGTACGAGGAATGGCCTAACAATAAATGTGTCTAGGATAACGCCGATTGCACAGATAACACCGAATTGGACAAGCACTTGAATGGGCAGTGAGGGTAGAACTGCGAACGTTCCAACGAGAATTAAGCCCGCAGAGGTGATGACACTGCTCGTTTGGCTGACGCCTAGGCGTATCGCATCCTTCAGCTTTAAGCGATTTCGCTCTTGCCATATGCTAGATACTATGAAGATATTGTAATCCTCTCCTAAGGCAACGAGGAAAACAAATGCATAGAGCGGAATTAATCCCTGAATGGCCGACGTGTCCATGAAGTAATGCAGAATCAGCTATAAAATGTTCCCGCGTGAAAGTGAAGCAGCTATACAAATCATCGACATCTTATGGCATGGTTTATTCCCTCAGTGATAATTTAAAGCCTATACAATTCCCCCCCATAGGACTTGTATAGGCTTTTACTTTTATGTTCTCATCATCAAATTCCATGGCTAATTTCTTGGAAAAATTTAATTTTTTAAACATTATAACGTTATATTTACTTCGATAATTTTCTATGCTATTGTAACATTATAACGTTATATTCTTCACAAACTAATCACACTTCTCTCCTATGTATGTGAGGAGATATCTAGGCAATCTTAAATGTAAGCGTTAATAATTTGATTGCAGAAAAAGGTGACAAGCATGCAAGAGAGATTCGTATTGCACAATGTAAAGCACGTGAATGGAGAATGTCTCGATATTGTAATTGAAGACGGGAAAATCGCTGACTTAACCAGATCTGGGAGCGGACATGGGAACCAGATCATTGATTATTCTGGTGTTTATGTCTCGAGTGGCTGGATTGATCTGCACACCCATGCTTTTCCTGACTTTGATCCCTACGGCGATGAAATCGATGAGATCGGAATCAAGCAAGGTGTAACCACCATTGTAGACGCTGGAAGTTGCGGTGCTGACCGAATTGCAGACTTAGCTTCAAGTAGGGAACGAGCCCAAACGAACTTGTTTGCCTTTTTGAACATTTCACGTATTGGTTTGAAAAGAGTCGATGAATTATCCAACATGGCATGGATCGATAAGGACAAGGCTGTGCAAGCCGTAAATCAATATAAAGATATCATTGTTGGATTAAAGGCAAGAATAAGCAAAAGTGTTGTTCGTGACTGCGGCATTGAACCTTTGCTCGCTGCGCGTGCAATTTCTCATGAAACCTCTCTCCCTTTGATGGTTCATATCGGTTCAGGACCGCCGAGTATCGAAGATATCCTTTCACTTTTAGAGAAAAAAGATATCATTACCCATTATCTGAATGGGAAAGCTAATAATCTTTTTGATGAGGATGGAAAGCCGTTACACGCGTTTATGGAAGCTATTGAAAGAGGTGTGCATCTGGATGTTGGTCACGGCACGGCAAGCTTTTCCTTTAAAGTTGCGGAAGCAGCGAAACAACATCATATCGGTTTAGATACCATCAGTACAGACATCTACCGCGGGAACCGATTGAACGGTCCGGTATATAGTATGTCCCATGTACTCTCGAAATTTCTTTACTTAGGGTACTCCCTTGAAGAGGTCATCGCAGCGGTCACCACACATGCAGCAAATTGGCTAAATAAGCCAGAACTTGGTCGAATTCAAATTGGTGACATTGCCAATCTAACCCTGTTTACAGTTCAAAATGAACCGACTGAACTTGTTGATTCTGAAGGCGACAAGCGTATAACAGAACAAATCATACAAGCCAAAGGAGTGGTTGTGAATGGCTCTCTCATTAAATGCTAAATATGGTCTAAAGCGTGTCATCAATGCAAGTGGACGAATGAGCATTCTAGGTGTATCTGCTCCGACTGATACGGTCATGGAAGCCATGAAGCATGGCGGGCAAAATTACGTTGAGATCGCAGATCTCGTTGATAAAACAGGCGACTATATCGCTAATATCCTAGGTTCCGAAGCTGCGGTTGTCGTCAATTCCGCCTCAAGCGGCATCGCACTCTCTATCGCAGCTGTTGTGACTGAAGGGAATCGTCGCAAGAGTGAACGTCTGCATCAAGAGCCTATTCCCAAAAGCGAAATCATCATGCTCAAAGGTCACAATGTCCAATACGGAGCACCCGTTGAAACAATGATCTACTTGGGAGGCGGAAAGCTAGTAGAAGTTGGCTACGCCAATGAGGGTAAAGCTGAGCATATCGAAGATGCGATTACTGAAACTACAGCTGCCATACTTTACGTGAAATCCCATCATGCCGTCCAAAAAAATATGATTTCTGTTGAAGAAGCATGGGAGATTGCAAAGCGAAATGGTGTTCCGCTTATCGTAGATGCAGCCGCAGAAGAAGATATTCAAAAGTACGTAAAATACTCAGATCTTGCCATCTACAGTGGTTCAAAAGCCATTGAAGGTCCAACTTCAGGGATTATTGGCGGGAAGCGTTGCTTTATCGAGTGGGTAAAAGTACAACTGTATGGAATTGGGCGAAGTATGAAAGTAGGCAAAGAAACTACCTTCGGCTTACTTCAAGCGCTTGATGAGTACGGCGTCAAAGAGGATAAAAGCGAACAGGAAAAAGCAGCTTTGCAAGTATTAATGCCTCTCAGTGAAATAAAAGGTTTAAAAGTGACCATTGTACAGGATGAAGCCGGTCGTGCGATTTTCCGCGCACGCATTCAAATTGATCCTGAGCAAGCAGGCACTACGGCCAAGGAAGTAGTCGCAGGCCTGCAGAATGGTGAGATTGCTATCTACACACGCGATTATGGCGTGAGACAGGGCTATTTCGATATCGATCCACGTCCGCTTCAAGGCGATGACATTGAGGTTATCGCTGCTCAAATACGTAAACTACTAGGAGGCCACTAACATGTCCAACATTACAAAACGTTTCTACAAAGGCCGCGCGGCATTGAATGTATTGGCTAATAGTGTAGAAAATGCTAAAGAGATATTTGAAGCAGCGGAGGGTTACGTCCTTGTTGGCGTTCTTTCCAAAGACTATCCTACGGTTGAATTAGCTGTAGAAGCGATGAAAGAGTACGGAAAAGCCATTGACGAAGCCGTATCGATCGGACTTGGCGCTGGCGATAATCGTCAAGCTGCAGTTGTCGCAGCCATTGCGAAGCACTATCCCGGCAGCCACATTAACCAAGTATTCCCTGCCGTAGGTGCAACACGCGCCAATCTGGGCGACCAAGATAGCTGGATTAACAGTTTGGTGTCCCCTACTGGACGCGTTGGCTATGTCAATATCTCAACAGGTCCAATAAGCGCTGCGCAATCCGAGCTTGCAATTGTACCTATCAAAACAGCTATTGCGCTTGTCCGCGACATGGGCGGCAATGCCTTGAAATATTTCCCGATGAACGGCTTAAGCTGCGAAGACGAATTGCGCGCTGTTGCGCAAGCATGTGGAGATGAAGGTTTCGCATTAGAACCAACAGGCGGCATCGACATGGATAATTTCGAAACGATCCTGCGTATCGCACTGGAAGCTAAGGTTCCGCAAGTCATCCCACACGTGTATTCATCGATCATCGACAATGCTACTGGAAAGACGAGAGCCTCAGATGTCCGTAAATTACTGGGGATCATGAAGAAACTGGTTGATCATCATGGTGGCTAAACGAATTGCTGCTTTTGGAGAGGTCATGATGCGCTTGCAGGTGCCGGGGTATGAACTCTTATCCCAAGCTAGCAGTTTGAATTATTCTTTCTCCGGTACTGGCGTGAATGTAAGCTCAGCGCTAGCTCGCTTAGGGCATACCGGGCACCTGATATCCAGATTGCCAGCTAATGCCGTAGGAGATGCTGCAGAATCGTATTTGCGAAAATTAGGTATCTCTCAATCGTTCATTGTTCGAGGCGGTAACTACTTGGGCATGTATTTTTTAGAAAATGGATTCGGTGCGCGGCCCAGCCGCGTAACGTACTCCAACCGTCAGGAAAGCAGCTTTAACACGGCACCTGAAAGTACTTATCATTTCGCTGAAATCGCTAAAAATATCGATATTGTCCATTTCTGCGGCATTACCTTAGCCATGAATGATAATGTGCGGCGGCACATGAAAGATTTGGCGAGAGCGGTCAAAGCGAATGGCGGCACGGTTGTTTTCGATTGCAACTATCGTCCTGCACATTGGGGTGAAGGCGGCTATGCAAAGGCAAAACCGCATTATGAGGAAATGCTGCAGCTGGCTGACATTGTCATGATGAATGAAAAAGACGCGATGTTTACCCTCGGTATGCCTACCGATCAGATCGAAAGTCAAGAACAATTGATGGAGCTGATTCCAGCCGTCGCGGAGCAATATCAGATCTCTGTCATAGCAGGCACACACCGTAACATTAACGGTGACAACACACATTCCTTGCGCGGATTTATCTATAAGGACTCTAGCTTCACCTTTTCTAAACTGCTCACGTTTTCTATCTATGATAGAATTGGTGCAGGAGATGCCTTCACGAGCGGTATCGTACACGGAGAAATCCAAGGATTTTCACCGGAGAAAACAGTAGGGTTTGCAGCGGCCGCCGGCATGCTTGCACATACGATTGTAGGCGATACTCCGATGTCATCAGAAGGTGATATTCTTCGTGCGATGACGGAAGCCGTAGGCGATGTAGAAAGGTAGTGATTGGATTGGCGAATTTATCCCGCAATAAAAGACCATTATATTTACAAATCATGAATATCCTGAAGGATCGCATCTTACACGGTGTGTATCCCTTGGGAATGAATATACCTTCAGAGCCACAGCTAGAGCAGGAATTCGATGTGAGTAAGATCACCATTCGCAATGCCATCAAAGAACTTGCCCAAGAAGGATATTTGGAAAAGAGCAGCGGCAAAGGGACCAAGGTTATACGAAATGCTTCTACATCCAAGCTTTCCAAATGGAAGCGTTTCACAGAAGTTCTAGTTGAAGAAGGCCATCAAATTCACAAGCAATTATTGCGAGCTGAAGTTGTAACGAATGATGTAGGCACAGAACCTTATCAATTATTTGGTGAGCACTGCTTGTTCATCGAGCGTCTTTATCATTTGAATGACACACCCTATATCCACTACTCCCACTATCTATCCATGCAAATGTCTAATATCGAACAATCGGATTTGAATGATCAATCCTTGTATGAATTGCTTGAGGAGAACGGAATTGCCTTAGAAAAGTATCGAGATGAGTTTGCTGCTGCCACTGCTCCTTCTTATGTGGAAGAAATCTTGCATGTAAAAGAAGGAACCCCGCTATTGAAGAGATTACGTTATTCGTATGATGAACGAGGCGATCTGATCGAATTCAGCAAAGGATATTACAACACGGTCATGCACAACTATGTAGTCAATTACGACAGTTAGGATACATGGAGAAAACGCAGTTTCCTTTTCTCGTCTATACATTGATAGCGCTTACTACACCATGAGAAGAGGGATTATATATGAATATGTATCTATTAATGGTTACATTATTAGCGATTGTGATTGTTATTTTAGGAGTAGCCTGGTGGAAATGGCATGCGTTTATTAGTTTAACCGTTGCCAGTTTGTTCTTAGCGATTATGGCTGGGTTATCCATGGATAAAATCGTGGGTGCCTATGAAACCGGAGTTGGAAACGTTTTAGGCCATTTAGTTGGCATATTGGCGCTAGGTACGATTTTGGGGAAAATGATGTCAGATTCAGGCGCAGGCACACAAGTCGCCAATTTCTTTATACGAGTTTTTGGTGAAAAAAGATTGCCTTGGGCCATGCTGCTCTCCGGTTTTATTATAGGGATCCCTGTATTTTTTGATGTAGGGATTGTCATGCTGCTGCCTTTGGTTATTTCCATTCACAAATCAACGAAACAAAATATTTTGTTAATCGGCCTGCCTGTCATCGCCGGATTATCTATTGTCCACGGTCTTGTACCACCGCATCCTGGTGCTATGACGGCCATCGGCATCTATAAAGCTGATATCGGAAAAGTATTAATCTACTCTCTCATCATTGCGATCCCAGCTGCGGTCATTGCAGGTCCTTTGTTTGCTAAATGGGTTCATAAACGTGTAATTCCAGAGAATGAACCCGTGCTGCTCAGCGCAAGCACAGAGCCTGAGAAACTGCCAGGAGCCGGCATTTCGTTTTTCATTATTTTATTGCCTGTCTTATTGATGGTCTTGTCGGTTGTTGCACCCTATCTATCACTGCCAGTCGGATTTATGAAATTCCTAGTCTTCATTGGGAATTCGGTTATTGCGCTTCTAATCTCATGTTTTGCTGCCTTCTACTTCTTAGGCATCCGCCAAGGAATGAATAAAAACTATATCAGCAAGCTATCCCATGAATGCCTATTACCTGTAGGTTCGATTATTTTAATTATCGGTGCTGGCGGCGGGTTTAAACAGATCCTTATCGCGAGCGGCGTCGGTACATCCATTGCTCAGATGGCCGAGAATATCTCCCTTTCTCCTATTGTTCTAGCTTTCATGGTTGCTGGATTAATCCGAGTCGCAACAGGTTCGGCAACCGTCGCATTAACGACTGCGGCTGGTATCGTTTCGCCGATTGTTGAGCACATGTCAGGCGTGAATTTGGAGCTTCTCGTAATCGCCACGGGCGCTGGGTCGCTCATGCTCTCTCACGTCAATGACGCCGGCTTCTGGATGGTCAAAGAATATCTCGGGTTAACAGTCAAAGAAACGTTTAAAACATGGACGGTACTCGAGACACTGCTCTCGTTTATTGCCTTTGGAACCGTGCTTATCGTCGATATGTTCGTATAATTAACGCAAAAAAGACAGCCCCGAGAGATACGGGAACTGTCTTTTGTTGTTTGTGCTATGACACTCTATTTATAAGTGGGAAGTCCCAGTTTCTTATAATTTGGTGACGTTAGCTGCTTGAGGACCACGGTTGCCTTGAGTAATATCAAACTCAACGGATTGGCCTTCTTCTAATGTTTTGAATCCTTCGCCCTGAATTGCGGAGAAGTGAACGAATACATCGTCGCCTCCATCAACAGAAATGAAACCGTAGCCTTTTTCTGCGTTAAACCATTTAACTGTACCCTTCAAATGAACAACCTCCTAAAAATATCGCCATCTATGACGAATAAGGAAATTATACCATTATCAAGGTGATAAATCAACGAAAAAAACGGTGTGGATAAGCTAATATTTGTTGATGTACCAACGTTTTCCACTATGCAGAGGGGTGTTTAAATATGCATAAATATTGATGAGAATTCGGCAAAAAAGGCAGACCGGCTTCCCTTTTTTGGACCAAATATCCTTCATTTGTGAGCTCATTAATTAATTCTGATAGCTTACTATATTCGGCTTGCCGAAAATTTAATAACGGATAAATACGCAACTCGCCGCCAAGCTTACAGACACGAAGCAGTTCCTTAACAGCTGCCCGATGAAAAGCGTAGTCGAATTGTTCTTCATATAGAAAGAGAAAATGACTGCATAAAACAAGGTCAAAGCTCGCTTCTGCTAATGGAAGTGAAGGAAGACAAGCAGCATGATATCTAGAGGCCGCATCCTTACTCGAAAAATCATTTAAAAACTGCTTGAGGCCTTTGACTCTTCCAGCTTTGTGTTTGTCAACAGAACCATAATACGTCCAATCATACACATCTACTAATTTTTCCATTTTGGCTGCAACAATCTCAATCTCTTGCAAACCATGCTCAGCGATCGCCTCAGCAGATTTCTCATACAAAGGATCAACCGCTTCTGACAATATACCTAGCTGCCGCGTTTCTGCCGTAAACGAGGATGCACCGCCGGCAACATCTAAGACTCGCTTACCCATTAAATTATCCGATTGCAACATAAACATTTTCTCATATTCTGCGTACGATCTTGAGGTCATCGCAACCCCTACTTGCTCATAAACACGCTTTTGTTCCATGCTCATCTCTCCTCTGCTCGACTCTTTGGCCTTGCCTAACTGCCTCATAACCCATTCCCTATGGAAAGGATTAGGAGGATTTTATCATGGGACCGTGATTGGAGGCAACAAGAAATTGACAGCGGCTTGTTTGGAAATCGCCTCTTTTTGTGGTACGATTACTTATATCTTTGAGCTCAATGCAGAAACGAGGAAAACAAGTGTCAAATCAACCTTTTAAGAAACATGTTATTTACAAAAAAGATAAATGGAACATGCTGAATGTCGAAGTACAAGGCAGTAAAATCGTACTAACTGAAATAACCGATCAATGGGGCGAAGAGTGCCACACCTTCATCGGACGACCAGCTATGCTACACTGGGCTAACGAGCGGTTTGCCAAAGACAAATTCGAAGGCACAGATGAAGAATGGCAAGCCATCATGGATGCTTTCAAGGAAGTTTAATTCTTTGGTCCAAATGCCTTGACTTTCACATCCACCCTTCTTATAATTAACTTATAAGTTCATACGTTTTACTCCAAAGGGGAGTAGCTGATACAGTAAAGTCGTCAATTCGGATCCTCATCAGGTCCCGGCTTTATTGGCAACGACAATCGTTGTTAGCAAGACCTTTGCCATGTTTATTGGTGAAGGTCTTTTTTGATGAATTAGAGCCTTCACCGGTCATCGGTGCTAGGCTCTATTTTTTTCAAAAATCGGCTAAAGGGAGTGTTCGCTCATGGATTGGTTATCAACAGGTTTCTTCGTCTCACTGCTCAGCATTATTCTCATTGATCTGGTACTTGCGGGAGATAACGCGATCGTTATCGGTATGGCTGCTCGTAATTTGAAAAAAGAAACACAAAAACAAGTCATCCTCCTGGGTACGATTGGCGCCATCGTCATTCGTGCTCTAGCTACAATGGCTGTGGTTACTCTTCTGAAAATTCCTGGTCTTCTACTGGCTGGCGGTATTCTACTCCTCTGGATTTCGTATAAACTGCTTAGTGAAAAGAAGAATCACGGAGACATTAAGGCCAAAGACGGCATCTGGGCTGCCATTCGAACGATTATCGTGGCTGATGCCGTGATGGGTCTCGATAATGTCATCGCTGTAGCTGGCGCTGCTCACGGTAACTTCATACTCGTCATTATAGGGCTTCTGGTAAGTGTGCCTATTGTTGTTTGGGGCAGTACGCTGTTCATCAAATGGATTGAGAAGTATCCGTCGATCCTATACATCGGTGCAGGAGTTCTCGTATTAACAGCTGGTAAAATGATTACTGGCGAGAAGTTCCTTGCCCCTTACTTCAACTCAAATCCGCTTGGCAAATGGCTGTTCATTGGTTTACTCATCGTAGTTGTTCTTGCAGCAGGCAAATGGTCGAAAATGATTGGTTACCAGGTCGAAGTTGGGGACAGCGGTCAGCTTACACTTCCTAAGGAATTAAGCGATGAAGCACAGATTGCTGCTGAAGATCGTTTTACCGTCAAAATGGATTCTCGCGGCAAGTTCATACTGGTCAAAGCGGAGGATGATGAAAATCCGGATGAAACGATGCAGCATGCTGGCTGAAAAAGGAGTTTTGATTCGCACAGCGAAAGTTACTATCATGCGTTAGTTAGCAAGCGTCATACTCTATAGGGATAAGGATGATTCAACAATGAACAATTCCGGATCAATTATTACATTTGTACTCGTATCCTTCTGCCTAGCCATCATTTTGATTATGAAAAAAGACAGCCTTCCGGCACAAATGAAACGCTACCTAGCCTTGCTGGCGATTGTCATGGTCTCGTTATCGTTTGTACTCATCTTAATTAGCTTCTTTGGAGCCGGAAAGTAAATTTACTTCCTTCCAGCTTTTTCATATAATCATAAATGAATGGGTTAACGGTCATACTAGGTGAAAACCATGTTATGGGATTTTATCAAGCACATCCCATGTGGGAATACGCCGGGAGCGTGACCGTAATGCGCTGGATCTATGTGACTGCGGCAATGGGACTTCTTCTAAGCTCGATCCCAGCAGCCGAATTACATGCCAAAGATAACCGATTACCCCAATCTCAAAACAAGGACAGGAGGGCTCCGATGACTCAAATATTGGAACGCAAGCAAGTACCGGCCGAGCACCGATGGAATCTAGAGGATTTATTTGCCGATCAGAAGGCTTGGGAACAGGAATTTCAGAATGTGAAAAACTCGCTTGGCAAAATCAGCGCCTTCCAAGGAAAACTAAGCGATCCCGCTACGGTAAAGCAGTGTTTCCAGTTGGAAGATGAAGTCTCTGTGAAAACAGAAAGACTGTATGTTTATGCCAACATGAAGCACCATGAAGATACAGCAGAACCAACCTACCAGGCCTTATCTGATAAAGCAAAAAAAATTAGTGTCGAAGTAGGAGAAGCACTCTCCTTTGTTTCACCAGAAATTCTTAGTTTATCGGATGAAAAGCTTAAGCAGCTGGTGGAAGATCCTTCTTTATCTTTCTACAAGGACACACTCGAAGAAATGATTCGCCAGAAGCCGCATACGCTATCCAAGGATCAAGAAGCCCTGCTTGCTCAAGCGGGTAACATGGCCGGAGCGCCGAGCACCATCTTCGGTATGCTCAACAATGCCGACTTGAAATTCCCAAAAATTAAGAACGAAAAAGGCGAAGAAGTCGAACTTACTCATGGGAGCTACATTCAATTCCTAGAGAGCCGCAACGCCGAAGTTCGAAAAAACGCCTTCCATGCTGTCTACGAAACTTATCGCAACAATAAAAATACAATCGGCGCAACGCTTAGCGCGAATATTAACAAGAATATCTTCTATGCTAAGGCTCGTCACTACCCTTCCGTTCTTGAATCAACCCTGTTTGGGGACAATATCAAGAAAGAAGTGTATACGAACTTAATTTCCACGATTCACGATTCTTTGCCGCAGCTGCAGCGTTATCTGAAGCTACGCAAGAAGCTGCTTAAAGTCGATGAATTACATATGTACGACCTTTTTGCCCCGCTGGTTGAAGAGTTCAAGATGGACATCACCTACCAGCAAGCCAAAGAAGAAATCAAGAAAAGCTTAGCCCCATTGGGTGAAAACTACTTAAAAATTCTTCAAGACGGCTTTGATAACCACTGGATTGATGTATATGAGAACAAAAATAAGCGGAACGGCGCTTATAGCTGGGGTGCTTATGGCACACATCCTTACGTGCTTCTGAATCATAAGGACAACTTGAACAGTATGTTCACATTGACACACGAAATGGGTCACGCCATTCATTCGTATTTGTCTGATGAGAACCAAGAGTACCGCTATGCGCAGTATACGATTTTCCTTGCAGAAGTCGCTTCTACGCTTAATGAGGCACTGCTCATGGACTATTTATTGAAACGCGTAACGGATCCGAAAGAAAAACTATATCTGCTTACTTACTACGCGGATCAGTTCCGGACAACAGTATTCCGTCAGACGATGTTTGCCGAATTCGAAATGATTACGCATGAAAGATCAGAAAGTGGAGATTCCCTGACACCGCAGGAATTCAGCGAAATCTACTATGGCTTGAATAAACTGTATCACGGGAATGCCATGGTCGTGGATCAGGATATCGAGATGGAATGGGCTCGAATTCCTCACTTCTACAACAGTTTCTATGTGTACAAATATGCAACGGGCTTCTCGGCAGCAACCAGCTTTGCGAAACAAATTCTGGATGAAGGCCAGCCAGCCGTAGACCGTTATTTGGGCTTCTTAAAAAGCGGCGGCAGCGACTACTCGCTGAATATCTTGAAAAAAGCCGGCGTAGACATGTCCACACCGGAACCAATCAAGCAAGCGATGAGTGTATTCAGCTCCCTACTTGATCAAATGGAAGAGTTAACGAAGTAATTGTTCTGATAAAGGTTGGAGGCGTACGCCTCCAACCTTTTCTCAGGTGAAAGGATGAATGATGGATGAAGATGCAATGGATTCTCATATCTGCTTTAATATTCGCTCTCATAACGGCTATCTTTGCCGTCATTAACGTCGAACCGGTTCAAGTAAATTTCATGTTTGCTCAGACATCCACACCCTTGATCCTTGTCATTTTAACATCCACCTTGTTAGGCGGTCTGATTGTCGGCCTCTTCGGAATGGTACGTCAGTATAAGCTGCAGCGTAAAGTTCGGCATTTGGAAAAGCAGCTTCAGGATGCCTTGTTCCCTCCAGCTCCCCCGCAGCCGGCGCATGATAAAGACCAAACCGAACCCAGCGGTTCAACGGTTCATTAAGCATACAAAAACAACCCTACTGCACAGATTGCAGCAGGGTTGCTTTGTAGTTATTTTAAAATATCAAAATACTTATTACTAAACACATAATGCCTCCGACTAGCGAGGATACGGCATTGACCTTATCATTTGTCATCCAGCTCATACCGCGAATCTGTGTGGCTTTTTGGTCGCAATGAAACTGTTTCTCAATGGTTTTCCCGCAAACATTACACCGATACATCACTTGAAACGTCGCCCCGAGCCAAGAATCAGCCAAAGAACCAAGCAAGCCAGAAACAGCACCTAGTATGATTAGCGCTGCAAGTGTTCCTACCTGATATCCGGAGTCGCCTATCTGACTGAACCACCCACTAACCAGACCAATGAATGCTCCTCCCAGCAATGAAGCTAATAGTCCTAATCCCGTTACACCGCCCGATGTACCAGCCGGAACACGCTTGCCGTTAATAATTGAACGCGGTGCAGATACACTCATTCCGCCTATTTCCGTAGCCCAAGTGTCTGCATTGACCGTTGCCATAACCCCTACAAATACAATCCACCAAGCTGGATCGGGCCAAACCGCATTCCCTATACATAGCAATAAACCAAGACCACCATTTGCAGCAACTTGTCCGGCATCTCGCCTTCCACCTTTGGCATAACCGCTTTCTGCTGCGGATTTGCGTTGATGCTTGAGTTTAGATAATAAGGTAGAAGATACGAAGAAGGCAATAAGTGTCCCAAACCAAGCTAAGCTTCCCAGCGCAAACATCGATGTACCGAGCAGCACAGCAGCAATCAAACCCGATAAGGATAAGGATCCCTTCCAATAGGCTGCACCTGCGATGATTAAGCTACCCGCTAAACCCCAAATCCACTCCACATGCAGCACTCCTATTCTTCTTCCATACCCTTTATAAACCGTTCAAAAATCTCTCTTATTGTATCATAGTCGTATTCGAGGTCATACGTTTACAATCCTTTCGTCATGTTTGACAAATTCATCTGAATTTTTGGTTAACTCGACAAGATGCAACCAATTTCTATGAAATTTATGATAAACTTAGTTCGGTGAATGTTAGGAGGCTGACATGGAGAACGATCAATTCGATAAAACGTCCCAGTTAAAAAAAGACCTGGATCCTCAAGAAATGCTGCGTGTTATTTTTGACTATGCAGCCAAAATTGCGAACGAACGAATCCTAGACAACGTACTTATGCTGATGGCCGACATGGGACGAGAGATGATTGTCTCAGATCGCTGTACAGTTTGGTTACTTGATACGAACAAAAATGAGTTATGGTCCAAAGTAGCTCATGGTCTTGACGAAATTCGCATTCCTAGTACCGCTGGTCTTGTCGGCTATGCTGTAACGAATGATAAAGCTGTATTTATTCATGACGCTTATACGAATGAAGAGTATAAATCCTATCTCTTGAATGGGGCCCTTCGAACGGACCAACAAACGGGTTATCGCACCAAAGCGCTCTTGGTTATTCCATTCCGAAACAGCCAAGGTGAAATTATGGGTGCTTACCAAGCCATTAATAAGCTGACGGCAAGTGAGCAATTTTCTGATAAAGACATGGAATATTTAACGTTAGCTTCCTCCTACGCGGGTAAGTCATTAGAATCTGCTTTGCTTACGAACGAGATCGAGGAAACGCAGAAGGAAATTATTTTTCGAATGGGGGAAATTGGTGAGAGCAGGTCCAAAGAGACAGGAAATCATGTAAAGCGAGTAGCGGAATATTCTTATCTCTTAGCCTTAGGCTTAGGTATGAGTCAAGAAGAAGCTGAATTATTGAAAATGGCTTCTCCCATGCATGATATCGGTAAGGTGGCTATCCCTGATAGTATCTTAAACAAACCAGGGAAATTAACAGATGAAGAATTCAAATTGATGCAGAACCATACACGAATTGGCTATAATTTGCTCAAGAACTCCAATCGCCATATTCTGAAGACGGCCGCAGTTGTCGCTTATGAGCATCATGAGAAATGGAACGGACGCGGATACCCACGCGGAATCAAGGGCGAGGACATTCACATCTATGGCCGAATTACAGCGATTGCTGACGTATTCGATGCACTCGGTAGTGAGCGTGTTTACAAAAAAGCTTGGGAGCTCGATCGCATTTTGACTTTGTTTAAAGAGGAGCAGGGCGAGCATTTTGACCCCAAAGTGGTGGATGCTTTTTTTCAGCAATTGCCAGCCATCCTTCGAGTTCGTGATCAATATTCAGATGCTGCTTTAGAGGATCCAACAGAAGTTTAATCAAGGAAAAATAAAGGGCAGTTCTCTCAGGTCGCTAATGACCTTAAGAGACTGCCCTTTGATCTGTTACATGTTAATCGTAACGGCTCCGAATCCTTCTTCACCCCATAAAAGTTCCAAGCGATCACCTTGATGTACAGGACCTACCCCTTCAGGAGTACCTGTGTAGATGATATCACCAGCACCTAAACCATAATGCTTTGCAATGTAATCAATAATGGTTTGTAGATCGAAGATCATATTACTGATGTTGCCGTTCTGCACAACTTGTCCATTCTGGCGAAGCTGAAAGTTCGATTCTGCCAGCTTTGAAGCTCCTGGAAATGGTCGGAATGAACTGATTGGCGCTGAATTCAGAAAGCCTTTGGCAGGCAGCCATGGCTGACCCTTCTTCTTAATGACGTTCTGAACATCCCGAAGTGTGAAGTCAATGCCAAGTGCATACTTGTCGACAATTTCATCCACTTGGATACCTTCTGTATAAGGCTTTGCGATATGTAGGACAAGCTCGGCTTCATAGTGAATCTCACCTTGATCACCAGGAAGTATCAATTCTCCCCCATTCATTGGGGCAAGTGCATGTGTCGGCTTGGTAAAAATCATGGGTTGATCGGGAACATCATTCCCCAGTTCAGCGGCATGTGCCCGGTAGTTGCGACCTACACAGTAAATATTGCGAACAGCTTCTGTCATGTTGATTGCTCCTCATCTTATTTCTTGCTAACATTGCCTTGGGCGTCCACTTGAGCGCCTATTGAGATTTTACTCAAACGCTGGAAGAGCTTTGCGCCATCTTCCGTACTCATCGGAGTCGGCAGTGCTGCTTTGGTCAAAATTGGCACAAGGTGGATATCGCATTTTTTATCTTTTGAACACGCAGCCTCTAAAATAACTGTCTCCCATGTCTTCGGGGTATCATTCGTAGTAAAAATGAAATTACCTAGACTATAAGCAATCCATTTGCCTTTATATTGCTCGAAGCCTTGTAAAACATGTGGATGACCGCCTACGATGAGATCAGCGCCGGCATCGATGTAGCGATGGGCCAGGTCTTTCTGATTCTTATCCGGATTATCGCTTCTTTCCACTCCCCAATGGGTAACGACAACGACCAGATCAGCACTTTCTTTTGCTTTCTGAATGGCTTCGACCGGCAGCTTGTAGCTATACGTTTCAGCTACGCCGGCATGGCCAGGACCTGCTTTCCATGAAGCCTCTGGAACGACACGGCTGAAGCCGAAGAAGGCAATCTTCACCCCCGCTTTTTCCACGATGACTGGTTGGTAAGCTTCTTCCAAATCTTTGCCCGCTCCAACTCGCTTAACGCCCTCTTGATCAAGGGCATCCATCGTGTCCAGCAAACCTTCTGTCCCATAATCCATCACGTGGTTATTCGCTAGATTAACGAGATCAATCCCAGAAGCTTTCAGGGCAGGCAACGCCATCGGTGAAGAACGATAGACGTAATCCTTATTTTGAACTGTACCTCTAGTTGTTATAGGTGTTTCTAAATTAGCAATCGTATAATCGGGCTTGCTCAGAAAGTCTTTTACATTCGTATAAGGGTAATCATAGCCTTTTTGCTTTAAAATATCTTCCACTTTGGAGGCCATCAACACATCACCCACAAAAGTTAACTTCACTTGCCCGCCACTGCTCGTGGGCTCACTCGAAGCGCTAGGAGGAGGAGTCGGGATAACGGCTTTTGCCGTAGACTCTGGGCTAGGCTTCGCGCTCGGCTCCGCACTAACTGTGCTCGCTGTATTCGTTGGTTTGGTTGGAACAGGCGAAACACTAGCCACTGGTGAAGATGCTGAATCTTGCTCTTCTGCTGATTTACTGTTCGATGTCCAATAGGAAGCGCCTATGCCAATAGCAAAACAGGCTGCTGCGGCAAGCGTGAGTCCCCCAATTACCTTAAGCGGGGTCTTCTTGTTCGTAGAGCGTTCTTTTTTCGGTTTACGGTGACGATCTTGTCTGGATTCCAATCAAAACATTCCCCTTTCCCCCTACAAATTATAGCAGAAGAAACCCTCATTGGGTAATAGTAAGAGACTCTCATTTTCAGATTCATAATCCTTGTGGTATAACTGAAACATAATTAAGTTCATTTGAGTTTATCAGAGAAAGGGAACGAAAACGTTGGAGAAAATCGCAATCATATCGGATATTCATGGTAATTTGCCCGCACTGGAAGCTGTGCTTTTAGATATTGAACGCCGAGGCATTAAACGCATTATATGTTTGGGCGACCTAGTAGGTAAAGGGCCTGATTCGGCTGCTGTCGTTGACCGTATCAAGGAGGTATGTGAATCCGTTGTTCAAGGAAACTGGGATTTGGGGATTACCCTTCCACAGGAACAGCCTGCCGGATTGTGGCATCAGCACCAGCTTGGTGAGGATAGGCTTGCTTATCTGGAACAGCTGCCTTTCTCCGTTGATTTGAATGTAAGCGGCAAATTGTTCCGACTGTTCCACGCTTCTGCGCAAAGTGTCTATCATAGAGTGAAACGTAAAGCATCTAAGCAAGAACGTCTTGCAATGTTTCAAAATACGGAGCTGACAGGTGCGTCGCCGGATGGGAAACAGCCTGATATCGTCGGCTACGGAGACATTCATATTCCCTATCTTATAACGATCAAAAACCCATCGGAGAAACGCTCTGTGAAGCACGCAAGCAGCGGTCTGATGCTCTTCAATGTTGGTAGTGTAGGAACGCCCTATGACGGCATACCGCAAGCCTGCTACTGCGTTTTGGAAGGGGAAACCGACGACAATGTGCAAGCTGGATTTGCGATTCAATTCGTACGCGTTCCTTATGATATTGAACGTGCTGTTCGCTTGGCTTACGACGCGCAAATGCCGGAAAGTCAACGATATGAACTAGAGATTACTACAGGACTGGTTCATAAATGAAGAGTGAGAAATAATCATGGGAATTTCTTCCACAATATGATAATATAGGCGTATCATTGAAAGTGAGGATGCCATCCATGAGGCTGAACTGGCGTAAAATTGTTTTGATCGTCGTATGTGCAGAGTTATTATTTATCTATTGGAACGGCATCAGTGCTATTTCTTTCAAGAAGCAAGAAGTCACTCACCCTAGTACCACATCACAATCGGTGCCTCCGTTAACGCAAATAAAACCAATTACTCCTGGCAAATTAAGCGAGTCTAACTTCCATATATCAAATCAGAAAGCATCTTAAAGTTAAATAAGGGATTAGCTTCGATTACCTCAAACCACAAAATATATCATTTTTATATGTCAATGAAGAGGAGCTGTCCCAGAAGTCAATTTATGATTTTTGAGCCCCCACTTAGAATCAGCTTCATATGTAAAAAGCACCTCCATCTCCCACTTTAGTAGTGGAATTGGAGGTGCTTTTGTTTAAATTTCGGACATGCTCGAGCAAACGAGCACTTTTGGGACAGCCCTTATTGCGTACAAAGAGAAGTTCTAGAGATTATACGCCGTGCGTCAAATCTACATGGATATGTCTTAAATCGAAATCCACCGTCATATATGCTCTCTTTGAGGTTCCGAATGAATGAATTAATATTCGCGATTGAATGATGTTGTAGAAAGTACAACAATTGCTGCCTAAATCTCGCCGTACTCCCTTCGTTGTTGCATCATGTACAACAATTTGGTCCTATACAGGCCATTTCGCAACAAATGAGCTCGAAATGTTGTACAAACTGCAACTTCAAGTTGCAAAATAGCCTTGAAGCGTGTGAATTGTTGTAGAAAATACAACAATGGTAACCTCTATAGCCCCATCTACCCTCACGAAATAACTCTAAAATCTAATTTTAGAGTTATGCCTACCACATTGAGGAGGCATAATGAATCAATCGACAGTCTCCGTGTTACTTCACTCGTGCTAAAGCCAAGCCATCATAGGCTGGGAGGATGGTACTTTCCAAACGCGGATCCGTAGCGATCAGCTGGTTAAAAGTACGCATCGCCTGAACCGAGGCTTTGGTTTGGTTCGCGTCGACGACTTTTCCTCGCATTAGCGTGTTATCCCCTGCAATAATGGCTCCAGGGTTTGCCAGTTTAATTGCCAGCTCCAAATAATTCGGATAATTCACCTTGTCCGCGTCGATAAAAAAGAAATCAAACCGCTCTCCCTGCTCCAGAAGCTCATTCAGATGAATGAGTGCTTCGCCAATCCGGTACTCAACGAGCTGGCCAAGGCCCGCTTCGGTCACATTTTGCTTGGCTACATCAGCAAATTCTTGTTTTAACTCGAGGGAAATCAGCTTGCCGCCTTCTCTTAAGCCTCTCGCCAAACAAATCCCGCTATAACCGCCCAAAGCACCTATTTCCAATACCTTCGTTGCGCCAATCATCGTGACCAGCATAGTAAGCAATCTGCCGTACCCAGGTGCAATCGATATTTCGGGCATATTCTGGGTGCGTATGACTTCCTTAACCCGCTTTAGAACTGTATCTTCTTCGTATAAACCCTCCATATAGCTCTCAGCTGTTATGGTTTCCATGTTTTATCCTCCTTAGAAAAGCATCAAAGCATCCACTTTGCGTTGTTTCGTTTGTAAGTGTAACCTATTTGTCCTATACTTGTTAATTGTATGAGTTTTATGAGCGATGCACAACCCGGATGGAAGGAATCTAAACATGCCACAACAAATTGAATTAATCGCAACTTGCCCAATGGGACTTGAGGCCGTCGTTGCTCGCGAAATCCGTGATCTTGGCTATAACGAAGTCACTGTCGAGAATGGGCGTGTCCGCTTTCTTGGCGACGAGCTGGCCATCTGCCGCACCAATCTTTGGCTCAGAACCGCCGATCGCATCTTGGTACACATGGGCCAATTTAAGGCCCTCACTTTCGATGAGCTTTTCGAAGGTACCAAAGCGCTTGCTTGGCCGGACTGGATTCCGAACGATGCCGAATTCCCTGTGGAAGGGCGTTCCCATAAGTCACAATTATCTAGCGTTCCCGCTTGCCAAGGCATCGTGAAGAAAGCCGTCGTGGAGAAGCTGAAGCTTCGCTACGGAACGGAGTGGTTCCCTGAGAACGGGGCACGCTACGTGATCGAAGTCGCACTCCTGAACGATATCGCAACGCTAACGATCGATACGACCGGCGCCAGCCTGCATAAGCGCGGTTACCGCAAGCTCGTGACCGAAGCTCCGCTCAAGGAGACCATGGCGGCTGCGATGATCCTCCTGAGCCGCTGGAAGGTCGACAGACCGCTCTACGACCCGTTCTGCGGGTCTGGAACGATTCCGATCGAGGCTGCTATGATCGGATGGAATATCGCGCCAGGACTGCGGCGCAGCTTCCCTAGCGAGGCGTGGGGCAATATCCCCCGCAAGCTGTGGGACAAGGCTCGCGACGAGGCCTTCGACGCGGTTAAAGATGATGTTCCGCTGAACATCATCGGCAGTGACATTGATCCCTCTGCCATCGAAGTGGCAGAGGCTGCAGCGAAGGCCGCTGGCTTGACGAAGCAGTTCAAGCTGCTCGTGGAACCAGTAGCCAAAGCCCGCCCGCGCGGCGACTATGGCTGCTTGATCACCAACCCTCCCTATGGAGAGCGGCTTGGTGAAGCGCAAGATGTAGAGGTGGCACTGCGCCAGCTCGGAGCACTCACCGCTCCCATGCCTTCATGGAGCATGTTCATCCTAAGCCCGAGCACACAGCTCGAGCACTATATGAACCGCCGCGCGGATAAGAAGCGCAAACTATTTAATGGACGGATCGAGTGTAACCTGTTCCAGTATCTTGGACCATTACCTCCGCGCAGACAATCAGACAAATAAAATAAAAATCCCTCATCCGCTCATCCGACCTAACTGCAAGCATGCAGCGGTCAGACCAAGCTAATGAGGGATTTTATTTTATAAACAAAAACCAAATCAATAACGCCCATATGGGAATGGACACAAGAATACTCCATAGGCAGCCCTTGGCAAACCGCAGCTTCGGCTCCTGTTCTGTCCTTTCTTCGCGATCATTTTGCATGTTCCACCAACTCCAAGGGCAGTCCATCCGGATCTGCAAAGAAAGTATAGCGGTCACCAGTAATGGGATCAACCCGTACCGGTTCTACCGCAATCCCCTTGCTTTCAAGTTCTTTAATGCTTTCGTCCATATTCAGAACGACAAAAGCCAAATGCCTAAGACCCCTTGCCTCAGGCTGGTTAACTCGCAGCGGAGGGTTCGGAAATGAAAACAACTCGATCTGCTGTTCGGTCTGACCGATGCGCAAATCCAACTTATAGGAGTCACGTTCGGCACGATACGTTTCGTGTATGACCGTTAATCCAAGTAAATCGACATAGAAGTGTTTGGATCGCTCATAATTTGAGCTAATAATTGCCACATGATGAATTTGTGCTAACTCCACTCCATTCCCCCCTGTCCCCATTTCGTGAAAAACCGCATTCGGGGAACTCCCCGTCCTGCGGTCCGTTTCATTCATTTTATCCGTCTGTTCTCATCGTTTCAACAATTTTCTTCAAAACTTCCTCAGCGTCCAAATAGTCAACTTGGCAAGTACCAGCTGCATGATGACCGCCTCCACCATTTTGAAGCATCAAATTGCCAATATTCGTTTTCGACGAGCGATTCACAATGCTATGTCCACAAGCAAAGACGCAGTTTTGTTTGTTTCGGCCATCGACAACCCAAATCGAGATATTTTGCTCTGGATAAAGGGCATATACCATGAAACGGTTCCCTGGATAGATGGTTTCCACATCGCGAAGGTCAGTAATAATCACATTACCTTCCGTCCGTGTATAGGTTTGAAGCATATCACGATATAAGGCATCTAGTTCAAAATATCGCGCCACACGCTCTTTCACATCCGGCAATTCCATAATCTCATGAACGGACATCGTTGCACAGTGCTCCACAAGGTCTTCCATCAATTGATAGTTACTGATCCGATAATCGCGATAACGCCCTAGACCCGTTCGAGCATCCATGATAAAAGATAATAAATCCCATCCGCTTGGATTCAAAATATCTTCCTTGCTGAACTGCGCCGAATCCGCTTTATCCACCCCGCGCATAATATCATCGATGTCTCCGAAGGTCTCCCGCCCTCCATAGTAATCATAAATAACACGTGCCGCACTTGGCGCGATTCGGGTTTCCCCTTTGAATTCAACCTTTTCGCCCATCCGCTCAAGTTCACTGGAATGATGATCGAACCACAAGCCACAACCCGCTACATAAGGGACATTGGCCAAAATATCGTTTTCCGAAACCTCTATCAAACCGTCCTGCATATCTTTGGGATGGACGAATTTCATTTCATCCACCATGTTTAACTTTTTGAAAAGCATCGCGCATACTAAACCATCAAAATCCGAACGTGTGATTAATCTCATGCTATGTATCCCCCTAATCATAGTTCCTAAGCACTACTTAAATCTCTGACATTCATTATATCAGCTAGTGTCAATTTGTGACAATGATTTTGTCTTTATAAATCCCTTTCAACTGGCAATAAAAAAACGGTACGCCTAGATAGGCTGTACCGTTCTCAATTTGGTTGATAAACATTGATAAAGCCTTGTCAAAAATGCCTCAATTTGCGACATCGGCGGCATTTTTACAGAAAGTTTAACTTCGCCCTTCCAGTAGAAAATCAAGATGCTATTGTTTCTCCCGTGAAACATTTCAACATCCCAACAAGCTTCATTTAACGCGTATTCTTCCCGATTAATCATGAGCTTTGGTCCATCCGAGGAAGGCACCAAACGGGCAACATGATTACCACATAGCGAAGTCACTTTTTGTTCTTCTTGTAGTATTCCTTCAGACTGCATGCTGCTGGATCCTCCTTTTATTTGTACATAAATTTGTTATGACAGAGAAAAACCCCACCATAGTGAACCGATCGGAGGGGTTCTGATGTTGATACCCAATCGTTCGGCGGCTGGCTGGCTGCGTGTCCGGTTGCAGGACAAGGAAGCCCCTTTAGCTTTGCGTCACTGGCTTTCGCCAGCTTTGCCTTTGTCGAGATGTCTTACAGAATGAATGAGTGTTACGAATAATAAATACTATACTCTCAAGGATACGGGAAGTCGTATCTAAATCGAATAGTTCCTAAGAACTAATTTTGCATTATTTTTCAAAAAATTTCTTTTTTCGACGTATTTTTCAGCAACATTTGACGATTCGCGCCTCTCCAATAGAAAATGGATCCCGTAATCGTAAGAACGGCCATAAGAACATACAACGTATTTCCACCATAAGAAACGAGCAAGAACCCACCTACCCAAGGTCCGATAAAATGGCCTATGTTCGTTAATGTTTGAGCGCCAAAATACGTGCCACGCATATGCTCGGGAGCTAATTTGTCAATCAACATATTAGCAGCGGGGTAATTGAGAATCTCGCCAAGGGTGAAAATTCCCATCGAAATAATAAGCCATACCAGCGAGTGAGAAAAGGCAAAGCCGACATCCCCTAACGCAAACATTAGGTTGCCAACTATAATTGCAATAAGAGGCGTGTACTTTTCTGCCCAACGAGTAAGCGGAATCTGCATGGCAATAACCACGATCGCATTCACACTCATTAAGATCGCAAACATTTTCACACCGTTTACAAAGTTGATCTCCAAATATTGCGAAAGTGTCACCATCACCTGTGAGTAACCGATAGCTCCAATAATACCGCCAAGGATATACAAGCGAAAAGTCATATCACTGCGAATTACTCGCAAAGCAGAACCAAAGGTAACCGAAGATTTCTTCTCACCCTCGATTTTCTTGATGCCAAAAGCAATAAGCAGTGCGTATAGGGTAACCGCATAAATAAAATAAATGATCCCTGTAATAAGAAAAGGCAGCGCGCCATTCATCGTAGCGAAAAAAGCACCCAAAAGTGGTCCAACAGCAACACCAACATTGATAGCCATATACCGCATCGAAAACACTTTAAGTCTCTTCGCAGGTTCTGTGAGGTCTGCCATCAACGCCTGCGACACGGGCTCATAAAAGGATCGGCACAAACCGTTCAGCATATTGAGCAGCATAAACAGGATTGGTAATTTAACCATGCCGAAGCCTAAAAACACGAACGCCCAGCCGAAAAGAGCTGCCAGCATAATAATACGCCTTCCGAATCGGTCCGATAAGGTACCCCCTATAAAACCGCCTACGGTCCCTGCCAAAGAACCCATTCCGATGACAATTCCGATCATCACCGCACTCATCGACGTATGCCTGGATAAATAAATCGCGAGAAAAGGCAAACTCATGGAGGATGCAGCCCTGGCCATAACAGTTCCAAGAATTAACGTATGTACAATGGGATGATAAGAACTTAGAAAACCACGTAACCGATTCATTTGAAGGGACTCCTATCACTGTTTAATTTACCGCAGGTCAAAGAAATCGACACCGGATTCCAATTATACACGAAAAATGACGATATGTGTCTATGTTTCAAACAAAAAAACACTCTCCAAGGAGAGTGCAAACGAGTATATTTATTTTGTTCCTTGTGCTTCCAAAGTTTACCTTAACTGCCGCCGCAACCAGACCCGCAGCTCGATCCTGACGAGCAAGAAGAGCCCGATCCGGAGCTGCAGCTGCTGCCGCCGCCTTGATCTCCAGAACTATCGCCACTTCCTCCAGAACCTCCGCAACCCGATGAAGAACAGTTGCTCTGCTTGTCATTATGTTTATTGGGTTCATTCACAGGCCACTGAGAGTTCATCCCGCCTGTATAGTTATTATTATCCTGAATGGAGAAGAACATCATGGCTCCTGCCATATACACCATGTTGTTCGGATTTGTTAGTGAATCCTTCCAGCCTGTATCCTCAAACCTGCGGCTGTTGGCTGAATGCCTGGATTCATGAATCGCCTGCTTAATTAGGTTGCGGATCGTCTCCGCAACTTCTGGATACCGCTTTGCCTGCTCCATATCGAACCATTGCTCGGCGATTTCATCTTCATTGCCTTTGCGAAGCAAATCTGTTCGCTGCTCATCCAGCGGATTGCGAAAAAATCCGTTCCAGCACCGCGAACTCGTTGGAGCGAACTCGAACAAATGCGCATATACCCAATCGAACCATGCACGTTCACCCGGCATTTGCTTCGGTTCGCGTTCAGGTGAATGATGAATTACGCCGCCAGCGAATTGATCCCCAAAGCGCTGATATTCTCTCGTAAACATCAGCATCTCATGCCAAATCTCATCGATTTCGCTGCTAAACATCGGGGTTCTTTTTAAAATGAGATTCATCAGAAAAAATCGTTTTAATTCAAACCATTTACAGGCAAACTCGTCATCAGACATGGAAGGATTCGCAGCTTTTACGCGATATTGGAGTCTCTCTACATAATCTAGTGGAAGTGCACTATTCAGTTTAGTAACGATACGTTCTAACGGAATATTTTCTAGCAAACCAAGCCCTTGGGGTAGATCTGAAGCTCGGAAGCTCGGCTTGGATTTCCCTACGCGACTACTCTTGGACGGTTTGGGTGATTTTCGGAATAAAAAACGAAACATTTGGCATCCCTCCCTATTTCCAATATAACACAGTAATGTAAAGAGAAGAATAACGTCAGTTGGAAAGCATTGTATATAGGCCCTATAATAAAAGAAAGGAGGTGCTGAAGGATGAAAATAGCAGTAACCGGTGGCAGCGGGTTTATTGGCAAACGATTGATTTCTCATTTGCAGAAGCAAGGTCATGAAGTCATCAATATTTCACGTTCACCCAGAGCTGTTGTAGAGCAAGTACGTACCGTCACTTGGGATCAGCTAAAGACCGATTCGAGCGCATTCGCAGGGCTGGATGCTATTGTGAATTTGGCTGGTGAGTCGATTAATCAGCGTTGGACAGCTGCGGCCAAAGAACGAATCGTTGGATCTCGGCTAAAGGCGGCTGAGCAAGTGGCCCAGCTTGTAGAAAGCATGGAAGTGAAACCGAAAGTCATCGTTAATGCTTCAGGAATGTCCGTGTACGGTACCTCGGAAACCGAAACCTTTGACGAACGAAGCCCGCACCGCACTGTCGATTTCTTATCAAGGGTAGTCGAACAGTGGGAAAGCGCGGCTGATCAGATACAGGGAACACGCATCGTAAAAGTCCGCGTTGGCCTTGTGCTAGACGGCAAGGAAGGCGCATTCCCAAAAATGGCTATGCCTTATAAACTTGGTGTTGGCGGTCCGATAGGCAGCGGTAAGCAATGGCTCTCCTGGATTCACATCGTTGACATGGTGAGGCTTATCGAATTCTGCATTCAAAACGAAGCGATTATAGGTCCTGTTAATGCGACAGCACCGAATCCGGTAACGAATAGAGAGTTTGGACGGGCACTTGGGAAAGCGATGCGAAGACCAAATCTATTCCCGCTTCCTGCTTTTATTTTAAAAATGATGTTCGGTGAGTTATCTACACTGCTTTTGGAAGGTCAGAAGGTGCTCCCTCGCGTATTAATAGAGCATGGTTTTACGTTTAAGTTTTCTTTCGTAGACAAAGCCCTTGCTGATATTGTTTAAATAAAACCCAGACCACCGAGTATGTCTCGATGAGCTGGGTTTTCGTTTTCGTTTTCGTTTACTTTTATTTCGTGGATAAGTCGTCTGAAACTTGAATAAGTTGTAATTGAGTTGGTGTGCTTGTAAGTGTTAAAACCCCTTTATCATCATAGCTAATGCCGAAGTCATTATCGTTTACAATCGCAATTGTATTTTTGTCAACAACCGTCAACCCTTCAATCTTCTCGTACGGGTATCCTAGTTTAGCAATATCCACAATTAATTCCTTGCTAACTGGTTGAATACCTTGGTCTTTGAGCTGCTGAATAGATAGGCTTTCCAGGTTTTTGCTTGTTTCTGTTCCTAAAATATTCGTCGCCTTTGAGAAATCGGATTTGTAAATTCGTTTCAGTTGTGCGTCAGCAGCCGCATTCTTATCACGCTCATCAACTAGCAGCACATCACTGGATAGTGCGGAAAGATCACTGATCACGATATCTTTTTGGTTCACTTTGACGAACATGCCTGCTTGCTCAGCCACATAAACATACTCACCCACGATTTGTTTCGTGGCCAGGTCCATTTTGAGGATACGCAGATTTCTGGAAGACTCCCCTGTTTTCTTATCCGGATTTGCCATTGGACTTTGAATGGACGTGTACAAGAATTTGCCGTCTGGTGAAATAGTCACACCTTCGAATCCGCGGTTGGAAATACGCGTATTGTATACCTCAGGCAGTGTATCAAAAATTGGCGTTTGAGCACCGGCTTGAACGAGCTTGTCTTTAGCGCCTTTAGGGACGTAGCGCCCTAGTATCGTGCCATCGCGTTTCACTTGTAGAATGGATGGGCGATACTCATCTGAGACCCAAAAGGTCTCATCAGATGGGCTATAAGCGATACCTTCCAGATCAAGACCGTCTGGATCATAGGCCAGCTTCGTAACGCCTTTCTCATCGTATGGCACTTCATCGATTCCAATCAAGTTCGGCAGTCCTGTTATGTATTTATTATTGCTTACTTTATCTAATTTGCCATCCGGAAGCGCTAGTTTGATCGTTTCTAAGACTTCAATGTTTCCGTTCGTAATTTTGAATTTATAAATGCGAGGAATATAGTTGTCGATCGGGAATGTGCGCAGTTTATCTTTACCTACTTCACCGTTGGGCCCACGATCCGCCAATGTATAGAACGTATCTGCAGCATCTTTAGGTAAATGAATAAGGCCAGAGAACCCGCCTTCTTGAATCCCTTTATCAAGAACAGGTGCATTTTTCCACTCAAATTTGCCAGTCACTTTAGGAATATCTTTCAGCGAGATGGACTGATTCCATTCATTCCATTCGATTTGTTTGCCAAGCGCTTCACCAATGGTGCGAAGAGGAACATATGTGCTTCCGTTAATGACAACGGGATCTTTATCAAGCGTAAGCGTTTTCCCGCCGGAAGTTAATTGAAACTTCACAGCGATAGCTTCCAACGTAGCTTGTCCTGCGGATACGACTGTTGTTGTAGAAACGGCACAAATGGCCGCAAGTACAATAAGCAGTCTTTTTCTTCTGAGTAATCTTTTCATGTTAACCCTCCATCATCTAATAAACTTTCACTGTGATAAGCATAATGTTTATATATTCGTGGAGTGTCAGAGGGATATGAAAAAATTGTAAATTAAAAAATATCTTTTCAAGCTCATTAAAATTGTGTACAATTAATTTGTATGAAATAAAGTGAAGAGGGTGACCCTTTTGAACGTTCATCAATTTACAGTTCGTACGATCCGCGGTGAAGAAAAGTCTCTTGCTGATTACCAAGGTCAAGTGCTGCTTATTGTGAATACCGCTACGAAGTGCGGCTTTGCTCCTCAATTCAAAGGACTTCAAGAGCTCCATGACACATATAAGGAACAAGGTTTTAGCGTCTTAGGATTTCCGTGCAACCAGTTTAAGGACCAGGAACCCGGTGACGATGCTCAAGTCGAGCAAGCTTGCCAAATTAATTTCGGTGTTAACTTTCCGTTATTCTCCAAAATCAATGTTAACGGCGCAGATGCCCATCCGCTTTATCAATACCTGAAAAAGCAGGCTTCAGGTTTACTCGGCTCAAGCATCAAGTGGAATTTCACAAAGTTTTTGATTGATCAGCAAGGCAATGTGATTAAACGCTTCTCCCCTACTACTTCACCGAGCAAAATAGACAGCCAAATTCGCAAGCTGCTTGAGAAATCAGCTGTTCATGCTTAACATCTCAGAATGAAAAAAAGCATCCAACCCTAATGGGCGGATGCTTTTTCTTATTTTACATACTTTTTTACTTTTTCAATCACTTCGTCTTCTGTTGCTGCTGTCACATAGCGCCCATTAATAAATATAAATGCAAATCGGGAACAAGGACCGCAATATGATTTGCAGGCAACTTTGACTTCAGCATCGGGTGCAATGACACTTATTTTAGAAAGCGCGGTCTTCACTTTCATATGTTTGCATTTATCACAAATGCGAATATCATTACGCATTAGTGATCTCCGTGATTCCCCTTGCTTGGATTCGTAATCATGAAGCCTTCTTCTGGTGTGTAGAAGTAATCAATACGGATGCCATCCAGCAAAGGTTCATTTTTATCAAGAATAACGTCAATGCCTTTATCCGTGCTTACAAGGACGTCATTTTCAGATTTATCGTCAAGACCCAAACCATAGTGAGCATGGTCACCGTGCGAATGAGTCACTTGAACGCGAACCAATAATCCTTTGTTTTCTTCTTTATCAAGCTCCAATTGAAGTACTTTAGCAGCATTACGAGAAATTTTGACGTTCATATGTACACATCTCCTGAAACAATAATTTTTATTTCTTATTGTAAAGAATCTAAGGCACGAAATCAACCTTTGTCCCAAGTCATCCCTTACTTCTTGCTAATTCACTAAACGAACTTTAAAATACATAGTAGTGAGAACAAAGAGCACTAATTACACAGAAGTAACTAACTTACGTCAAAGTTAGTTTCATACATTCAATTTGAAAGGAAGCGGTCTTATGTCAACCCTTGAGAATGAAAAAGTCGCTCCACTCAGCAACTATGTTCCTAAAGTACCCAAAGAAATCGAATGCTCCGTTGAAAGAACACTTGAAGTTATTGGCGGGAAATGGGCTTTTCTCGTGCTTCGCGAATTATTTTGCGGAACGAAGCGTTTCGGCGAGCTGCAGCGTCAGATAACTGGGGTCAGCCCTAAATCATTAACGGATATCCTTCGTCACCTCGAGGAACATGGGGTTTTGGAACGAATGGCTTACCCTACGGTTCCTGTTACGGTCGAGTATACCTTGACACCTAAAGGCCAGGATTTGCATCAAATAATAAAAGAAATGAAGTTATGGTCAGCTAAGTGGACATAATGAATAATTAGGGACTATCACCAGAGGAGTGGAGCTTGATGATCACAATCAAATCAAAAGAACAAATTGAGAAAATGGGCAGGGCGGGTCGTATCCTAGCTGATTGCCATAAAGAAATCGCCAAAATGATTCGACCTGGTATTACCTCCTGGGAAATCGACCAATTCGTTGAGGGCTTTCTAACTAAGCACGGAGCCACTCCTGAGCAAAAAGGGTATCACGGTTATCCATATGCCACTTGCGCATCCGTCAACGACGTGATCTGTCACGGTTTCCCTAAGAAAGAGCCCCTAAATGACGGCGATATTGTAACCATCGACATGGTTGTACGTATAGATGGTTGGTTGGCTGACTCCGCGTGGTCTTATGCGGTGGGTAACATTTCTCCGGTTGCAGAGAAATTGCTGCAGGTAACGAAAGAATCTCTATACAAAGGAATAGAGCAAGCCGTTCCCGGCAACCGTATCGGCGATGTGTCACATGCCATCCAAGTGTATGCGGAATCGCATGGTTTTTCCGTTGTAAGAGATTTTATCGGACACGGGATTGGCTCCGAAATGCATGAAGAGCCGCAAGTGCCTCATTATGGGCCAGCAGGCAAAGGGCCGCGGATTAAAGAAGGCATGGTCTTCACGATTGAGCCGATGCTAAATGTAGGTAAATACCATTCCAAAGTAGATCAAGATGGATGGACAGCAAGGACCTATGACGGCAGCTTATCCGCTCAATATGAACATACGATTGCCATTACGAGTCAAGGACCGATTATTTTAACTGAACAATAAAGATACCGGAGGAACATGCATGATTTCTTTTTACAAGAAATATTGGAGGACAGCCTTTGACATTGCTCTTATTGTTCTAACCGTCTATTTATTCATGCTGTTATTTAGTTACCTGTATCGCATCGCTACCCCTATCTTTCTGGCTCTGATCATTTTCATGATGATCGAGCCTTTTGCTAGGTTTTTGAACCGTAAAGGGATACGTAAGTCAATCGCATCAGCGATTTCGACCTTAGTATTCGTCCTTATTATCCTTGGCGCACTTGCCGGTGCCGCTGTCATTTTCACTAGCCAGATCATGAGTCTTGTCGATAAGGTGGATGAATATCAAGCCGTTTTCAATGATCAAATTGTGCAAAAAATTAGCGAATTGAATAACCAATTCCAAGCGCTGCCACCTGACGTTATTGCGAAAGCCAAAGATTATGCTGGGCAATTCGCCGGCAATGCCTCCAAGTTTATCATTGCTTTCTTATCAGGATTGGTAGCCTCGTTGACATCCTTCTCAACCTTCATGTTTAACTTCATCGTCGGGATTATCTTAGCTTACTTCCTTAGCATTGAAATTGATTCTTGGAAACGCCTCGCAGGTGAAAAAACACCAAAAACCTTCAAATCCGTTTTCTTTTTTCTCAAAGAAAATGTCGTGAAGGGGATCGTCTCCTACATAAAAGCGCAAGCCAAACTAATCTCTTTAACATTCATTGTCGTGTTTTTCGCCTTGCTCCTGCTCGGCGTTAATAATGCTTTCTCCATCTCGTTGTTGTCAGCCATATTCGACGTACTTCCGCTGCTTGGTGTATCCACTTTGTTCATTCCATGGATCATCTACCTGTTTATTGTTGGTCAAACGACTCTAGCGATCTGGCTCAGTGCCATACTCCTGGTCGTCATCCTCGTCAGACAAATTATGGAGCCAAAGATCACTGGGGAATCACTCGGAGTATCGGCCTTTACGACCTTAGCCTTTATGATTATATCCCTTTCCCTATTTGGATTTGCAGGGGTCATCCTTTCGCCTGTATTGATCATTCTAATCAAAGCACTGTATACGCAAGGCTACCTGCAACGCTGGATTCGTAAGCCAGAGGATGAGTATGTTCAAGGTAAATTACCTTATAGCGGACCTTAATGATTGAACATACGGGTTGCGAAGTCCTTGGATGAGAGTGTTAATATAGATGATATGCAAAGTATGTTGCGCCCCGGCGTTTTGTTAAAACATTCGCATGCTTATCCGTGTAAAATTGCATTTTGTAACCTTTTATTTGGTTATCGTGTGATGTTGCTGCACTTTGTACAACATTTCGTAGGCCAATTCACGATTTTCACGCGATTGTTGCATAATATACATCAATTCCAGTCAAAAGTAACCCATTTGCCGGAAAGAAGGCTGAATTGTTGTATAACCTACAACATCTTCAGCTTATTTAGAAGAAATCAAGGAAATTGTTGTACTCTGTACAACTTTCCTTCCTATTTCCCCATTTCTCCAATAAACCGGAAACCGATGCAAACAAAAGTATAAAACTTATACTTTCTTATCAACGAAAAGGCGCCAACTTCCTCATAAAGGAAAAGTTGGCGCCTTTTTTTATACGCGATGCCTGCTTCGGTATATCGACGGAGCCATGCCAATTTTCTGCGTAAAAACACGGCTCAGATAAAAGCCGTTTTCGAATCCGCATTTCTCGGCAATTGCATCCAAAGTAAGCGTTGATCCCTCCAACAAATGCCGAGCTCTTGTGAGACGCATCTCATTCAAAAACTCAGATGGTGTTTGTCCGAAAGCCTTTCGAAACTTGCGGGTGAATTGTACGGGAGTGAGTCCCAGAGTTACCGCCAAATCCAACAGGGATAAGCTTGCATATGCATATTCCGTTATGTGCCTCCGGGCTTTCTCCATCAACAAATCGACTTCTGAGGAAAGGTCATCTTTGCGATCACGCTCCATTTTGACCAAACGCAATAGATCGTTCACCATGTGTTCTTTGTGCAGCGTGCTCTCTTCATCCCAGCCGGGAAGCTGTCTCAAATATCGATAATTGGATGATAACCGATCTGTATCGTTAATGGTCAACTTTCCTTTCCAGAAGGCTTCATCGCCAACACTGGGTTCAGATAACCATACAAACTGCAGGAAGTGAAAGGACAGGGGTTCGAGAGTTTTCCTCCGAAACACGGTATGGGGCGGACATATGACAAAGTCTCCGAACTTCGCTTCGCCTTTCTGCTCCCCGACTCGATAGAAGAATCTGCCATCTTCTACGGCAAATATCGTCCAACAAGGATACTCATCTTCCTCTAGCATAAATTCCACTTTACGGTGCCAATAGACATGGGAGATGAGCTTCATAGTCACATCACGAATAGACACTGTTTCACTCCTTCAATATTGAAATAAAGTATATGTCTATTGTAACTGTCTGCATGTTCAATGGAAATAGGATATTATACAATGAAATTATAGACATCCTATAAACTAGTGAGGTGCTGAGTTATGAAACATGAAATTGTTTTATCAGACATAACCGTAGTTGGTGGAGGATTAGCAGGTGTTTGCGCGGCAATCGCTGCAGCTCGGTTAGGCCAAAGCGTCTCTCTCGTCCAAAATCGTCCTGTACTTGGCGGTAATGCCAGCAGCGAGGTTCGCGTCTGGGTATGCGGCGCTACCTCTCACGGAGTTCATCGAAATGCTAGAGAAACCGGCATCATGGGTGAACTATTTGTGGAGAATCAGTACCGTAATATCGACGGAAACCCTTATATCTGGGACCTCATCGTACTGGAAAAAGTCAAAGCAGAGAAGAATATCACGTTGTTTTTAAACACGGATGTCCATGAGGTCCACGCCGATGGTGACGAGACTAGTCGAACGATTCGTTCTGTCACAGGCTGGATGATGGGATCTGAACGACGTATCCGTTTCGATAGCCGTGTATACCTTGATTGTACAGGTGACGGGCTAGTCGGTTTCCTCGCAGGTGCGAAGTATCGTATTGGGCGTGAAGCCCAAGAGGAGTTTAATGAGGAATGGGCACCGCTCGTCGCGGACGATATTACACTTGGAAGCACCCTGCTGTTCTATACAAAAGACGCAGGCCGCCCGGTCAAATATATCGCACCAAGCTTCGCGAAAGACATCACTCAAACGTCCATTCCCATGAAACGCGTCATTCGCAGCGGAGATAATGGCTGCGCTTATTGGTGGATTGAATGGGGCGGTGAGCACGATGTTGTTCATGAAAACGAGCGAATCAGGGATGAGCTGTCCTCAGTTATCTATGGTATTTGGGATTATATCAAAAATTCCGGTAAATTCGAGAGTGAAAACCTGACGCTCGAATGGATCGGCTCCATTCCGGGGAAAAGGGAATATCGTCGTTTCGTTGGGGACTACGTGCTCAATCAGAACGATATCATCGCACAGGAGCAGTTTGAAGACCGTGTCGCTTTCGGTGGCTGGTCCATCGATTTACATCCACCGCAGGGGATGTATGCCACAGCCAAAGGTTCTAAACATATGCATATGGACGGCAGTTATCATATCCCGTTCCGTTCCCTCTACTCCGTCAACGTGACGAATATGCTGATGGCGGGACGCAACATCAGCGCGTCCCACGTTGCCTTTGGCACGACTCGCGTCATGGCGACGTGTGCCGTCATTGGCGAAGCCGCGGGCACAGGAGCCGCGCTCTGCGCGGCAAAGGGCATCTCCCCACGCGAGCTGCACAGCAACCACTTGAGCGAGCTTCAGCAGACGCTGCTTCGACAGGATGCAGCCGTCCTCGGTTTGAAGAACGCGGATGCGGCCGATCTTGTGCTACGCGCAGAGATGACGGCGTCCAGCACCTTGACGCAACTTGCGCTAGAGCAATCTGCGTCGGTGCTGCCGCTGAACGCGCATGTAGCGCTTCTTGTGCCGGCAGATCCGTTCATTGACGGCATCGAGCTGCTGCTGGATGCTTCGGAGGCAACGGAGCTGACAGTCGAGCTCTGGAGCACTGGGAAGCCGCAGAACTACGTCCCGCACAAACAGATGACGTCCATTCAAGTAGCTGTGGCTAAGGGTTCTCAACAGTGGGTAAAGGCTGCACTTTCTTGGCATCCTGAAACCGCTCAGAATGCTTTTATCATTCTCAGAAGCAACCCGGCGCTTTCCATCCATCTATCCGCTAGACCACAAACGGGCGTGCTGTCCTTCAAACATGATGCTGCATCAGAAGACAGCGCAGATTTCGGTGACATGCATCATCATCAGCCTGTCATTGATTGGAGCGCGAATGCCTTCATTCGGAAGCCAATCTGCTTCCGTCTGCTCTCACCCACATCCGCATTCGCAGCCGATAAAGCTGCCGATGGGTATAAGCGTCCTTACGGAGGCCCTCATCTATGGTCGTCAGCCGGCCTTGAGGTCTCCCAGCCTGAATGGCTTGAAGCCAGTTGGCCAGAGGCTGTGCAGATTCGAAGTGTACATCTCACTTTCAATGATGACGTGAATGAAGATTTAATTAATTTGCATCATCATCGGACGGAATTCGAGATCATTCCTGAACTGGTCAAAGACTATAAAATACAGGCCTTCATCGGCGGTGATTGGACCACAGTCGCTGATAGGCTCGATAATCATACACGTAATCATGTTCATCTTTTGCCGGAAGCTGTGACGACTGATCGACTTCGTGTGGTCGTTGAAGCGACGAACGGGACGGAACGGGCAGAAATTATAGAAATTCGTTGCTATGGTTGATCAAGCAATTATCAACACCCTTAAAGCATTATAAGAGTTGCGTATTCCATAACCTTCCATTATGATTAGATCAATTAAAAGTTGATGTGTGACTGGCGAAGCATGGATACCCATGAGGAAGCACATTGATCTTACAGCCGTACGCCTGGGCAGAGGTAAGGGGGATTCATCCCCCTTACCTCTTTATGTTTTTACAAACAAATGAAGGGTTGAGGGTAAAATGAATTCAGAAAAATTAATTTTGGATGGTACACGTGTCGCGAAAAGCATGAACGAAACTCTAGTCGAAAGAATCAACCAACTGTCCGTAAGAGGTGTCTTACCGTGTTTAGCTACCATACTTGTTGGCGATGACCCTTCTTCCGAAACCTATGTACGTATGAAAAGCAGCGCATGCAAGCGGTTAGGCATTGATTCCAGACGAATCCACCTAAATAAAGCAACTACAACAGAGGAGCTTATTGCTGTTATTCAACAATTAAACGCGGATCCTCAGATCCATGGTATTTTATTGCAGCATCCGGTTCCGCACCATATTGATGAAAGAGCCGCGTTTGAAGCCATTCAGATCGAAAAAGATGTGGATGGCGTTACCCTGCTGGGCTTTGCTCAAAATGCTTTTGGAGCGGCCAGCTTTCCATCCTGTACCCCGGCAGCCATTCTAGCTATTCTGGATTATTATCAGATTCCAATTGAAGGCAAGCATGCAGTAATCGTTGGTCGGAGTCCGATTCTAGGTAAACCCGTATCACTTATGCTGCTGAATAGAAACGCAACCGTAACCATTTGCCATTCAAAAACAAATAATCTCCCCCTAATTATCGGGTTAGCTGATATTGTCGTTGCAGCAGTTGGTAAACCTGCTTTTATTCAAGGAGCATGGATTAAGGAAGGTGCTGTCGTTTTAGATGCTGGATATAATGCTGGCAACATTGGCGATGTCGATTTCGAAGCTTGTCTAAAAAAAGCTAGTGCAATTACCCCTGTCCCTGCTGGAATTGGCCCGGTGACCATTGCCATGCTGCTCAAACACACCGTTCTTGCTGCCGAAAAAAGCAATCTTATAACTTGAGTTTCCGACATTCTTTTTTCTAAAATAGGTCTTAATAACCCTTGTTTAACCTTACATGGTGTGTTATATTAAAAGTGCATCAAATCAAGGTTTCCACTTCAAAAAGTTGACATAGGAGTGATACAAATGCCCAACAATTCCGTGCAAATCCCGCAAGGTGAAGAATTGATTCGTGTGGAAATGACGGTTAAGGAAGCGCTTGCATTGACAGGCACTAAATTTAACCAAAACCACAAATTAGAGACAGATGCGATCAAGAAGGTTAAACAATCCTTAGAAGATAAATTGCTGACACCGAACCATTAATCCATACCCACTCATCGCACATAGCCCTGACGATCGATTTCAAATCGCTCGCGGGGCTTTTTATTTTTATCGCATCAAATTCGGCTGAATGCTCATAATAATCTCGCAGCGCAAAAATCCTACATTTTAAGGAGTGAACAACCATGTCTGAATCTCATAAAAAAACAGGACAATCCCAAAAAAATACAACGGCACGTGCACAAGATCAGAAAACCAATAAGAAAGGTTAGAGTTAACGGCAACATTTCACATCCACAGCTCAGCCCTGACGAACGATCTTTAATCGCTCGCGGGGTTTTTATTTTTTTCGTATCAAATTCAGCCGAATGCTTATAATAATCACGCACCGTCCAAAATCCTACATTTTAAGGAGTGAACAACCAAATGTCAGAAGATCATAAGCAGCAAGGGCACGCCAGACAAAATACAACGACTCGAACACAAGATCAGAGCAGCAACAAGAAAGGTAAGAAATAACAATATTCCATATCAGGAGGCCGATATATGCTCGATCAGTTAGAAAGCAATTATGACTGTGCGAATGCGGGCTCTGACCTGCATAGTTTAAAACAAGAACTTGAACAATTCCAAGGGCAAGCAGCCTCTTCCGACAAAAAACAAGAAGAGCATCGGAATCGACTTGAGAATCAAATTCGTTTTATTGAAAATAAGTGTTCCATCCCAAGCGAACATATCCCGCAATAAAGAAAGTCCACGCCTTAAATAACAAGGGCGTGGACTTTTTGCATTAGGTGACTTTTCTTCTTGTCAAAATACACGGAACACCTTTACCAACGGCTCCTGGCTCAGACATCATGGCCAAGTACCGAAGTCCTCTTGTGCACGGTGTCTTACAAACCGCACATGTGGACGACTCCACAAGCCTCATCGTGTATTGTACTCTGGATGAAAGTTCTTTCTTCTTGGATGCCTTACCCTTCCCTTTAGGTGGTGCCATATCCACGCCTCCCAACAGTTTCCTTCCTTCAGTATATGAAGTCTGGGCGGAACGGTTCTTGGGAAGCATGCTCAAGTTCGTTATACTTGTCTATGACAAATTTTAAAGTTCCATCGCTGTCAATAGGATAGGAACCAATTCCTCATACAGTGCTGCGAAAGACTCCACTGGCAGGGGGTTTACCCCAAATCCTACTTCAACGGTAAAGCCGGGTCTACGAAATTGTTGGATGAACCAGTCTTTGTAACCCGCGTCACTGTCCGTCAGTTTAACAGCCTGATAGCTGCTGGCTAGGGCTAATCGCTCGGCAAATACTTCAGATTCCGGTGGCTCATAGTCGCGATAATTCCAATAAATCTCCCTACCTTGGGTATGCAGCGCAATGACAAGCTCAAAGTCATGGCATTCTGTAAATTGAGCTAAAGCTGCCGCCTCCGGCTCCGTTAACGGTGCTTCTCCACCGTAATCACGCTCACCAGGTCCAACCTTCTCTCTACGCACTGCCTCTTCCTCCCAGTGTGCAGGGAACTGGTCATTGAGATCAACACCGCGAATATTGGCCTTCCAATTCCTGAAATCCAGTGATCCTCCATTCCAATGCAACAACGGCTCTTGGTAGGGATGTTCCTCATTAACACCAGACAGAACAAGTTCCACGCCATCAGGATTCACCATGGGTACAACCCAAAGTGAATACTCCGATAGGAGCCTCCTTATGTTGCTGCCATGCCAAGCCGTCCCTCTTGCATAGGAGCAAGCAAGGTCTTCCACGAATTGCATTAATAACGGGGTCGTTATCCATTCATTGGCATGGAGCGCTGCGTTGAAATGCATCTCTTTCGTACCTTGACCAATTCGCAGAGCTGGTATGCTTTTCCCCATCACACTTGCGCCTATCTCTTCTACATGAAGAAAAGGATATATCTTGCAGAGCCGGTTCAGTTCTTCACAAAGTGTCCAATACCCGTATCCTAACACACGACCACCTCACAGCCCATTTACTTAGTTCGTATGGCTATGATTATGCCCGCAGGCTTCGAATCATGCGGATTCATGCGGAGATACCTAATGCTCCCTTATGCGATTGCTGGACGTACGAGTCATGTTGCGGAATCCATTTTCTGAATGACTCTAAAATCAAATTTTTGAGTTTTGATAATTATGAAACTTCGTTCCCATTAAAAATAAAAAATAGACCCCATTAGGGTCTATTCACATCACCTATAAAATATTAGGCACCTGCCAAACGACAGGCGTTATCGAAATTTGCTCTTTCAGCCAATTCTGCGCAATTTTCTTAAATAATTCGGACTCACCACTGCAAAAAAATTGATGGATAGGAAGCTGCCCCGATGATGCCAGGATGTCGCGGTGGTAAAGGATCGTACTGATTTCTCTTGCCGTTTCGTCCGCCGAAGAAATCAAGGTCACCTCTGGTCCCATGACACGAGAAATGGACTCCACTAGAAAAGGGTAGTGGGTACAGCCTAGAATTAAGCAATCTATCGGCTTGCCGATTAGCTGTCTGAGCGATTGCTCGACAATCGCGTTTGCACCATCCGCACCGAAAAGCCCTTTTTCTACGAACGGCGCTAACAGCGGGCAAGCTTCGCTATATACTTGAATGTTCGGCGAAATCAACCTTAATGCATGTTCATATGCTTTGCTGCGGATTGTGCCATCCGTACCGATAACCCCAATGATACCGCTTCGCGTATTTTTGATCGCTGCTCTCGCTCCTGGCAAAATAACGCCAATCACAGGAATTGATACCTGTTCACGAATATCTTCTATAGCCACTGCGGTTGCTGTATTACAAGCGATAACAATCATTTTAGGATTAAATTGAATTAAGTACTCGACGATTTGCCGCGTGAAAATTCTCACTTCTCCAGCAGATCGGGGACCATACGGACTTCGAGCTGTATCTCCGAAATAAATCACTTTTTCCTGCGGAAGCTGTCTCATAAGTTCTTTTACTACAGTCAATCCTCCGACTCCCGAGTCTAGTACGGCTATCGCTTGCTGCACACCTATCCGCTTCCTTTGCCGGTTAATGAATTACGTAACCACATGAATAGGATATGAGTGTCCAAGCTGAAAGGTACCTAGGTGAACGTATCAGATTTCTAGTCGGACACCTACTTTGTTAGGTATGGAGTTCACTCACAATTCCGAATTCATAGCCTTTCTTCTTGATCTCTTTACAGATACGAGACAGCGCCTGCATATTTTCTAAAGATCCCTGATGCATCAATATCACATTGCCGTCATGCAAATTATTCATAATATCATTGTATGGATCTTCTGCCCCGTTGGCTCTTGGTTCCCAATCCCGCATAGCTGTAGACCAGAATACAGAGGTATAGCCCATACTGGATACTAAGTTCAAGTTATGTAGATTGTAATGTCCATAAGGAAAGCGGAAATATTTCTCGACTTCTTTACCCGTAATCTTTTTATATAAAGCTTCAAAATCCGTAATTTCTTTTCTAATTTGATCATCAGACATGTCATTGAAGTCGTTATGTGTCATCGTGTGATTGGCAATGAAATGACCATCAGCTACGAGCTTTTTCAAATAATCCGGATTTTTTTTAATGTTATTGCCCGAAATAAAGAAATTCGCTTTCACATCGTTTTCTTTCAACGATTTAAGCATAAGATCGACTTCAATCAAGGGACCTCCCGCATCGATCGTTAAATAAACCTTTTTGCCGGTACCAACCCAAACCGCTTTTTGGTCAGCCGTGAAGGATTTTGTTTCTTTTGGAAAATCAGGAACTTGCCCCGTTTTCTTTTTCATGTAATACCAGGAATAAGGCACGCGATCGCCAGTCACTGACTTCGTTTTGGAAAAGTTGCCTACCACTGCTGGTTTTGTTGTTGCAGTTGGCTCTGGAGCCGTTGTTGGCTTCGGTGTCGCACTGGGAACTGGTGTAGATTGAGGTGTGGGTATGGGTTTAACAGTTGATTTAGGAGTTGGAGTTGGAGTCGCCGCTGCAATTGTTGTTGCTTGTGGCGTAGTATTTTGAGCTTGACTCGAGTCTGGGGATAACAGGCTTTTGTCTGCACAACCGATCAATGTTGCGCTTAGAACGATCAGTAGTGCAGCACTTTTGGTAATTGGCTTCATCGTAGCACCTCGTTTTGGAATGAATACTCACGCATTCATTTCGACAGCGCTAGACAAATTCCCTGCCTATTCTAGGTAAACGGTGTTTATTTCGTAGCTCGGTACGTCATAAATTGAAGAATGGTGATGAGAATAAAGGCTGCTCCGGCAAGCATAGGAATCGTGATGAAGCCCAGCCAGTTCAAGTAATCAACATCACATGGAATAGGGCCGCAGCTTGTTGCTGATTCGTGAAATACACCCGATTGCAGCAGAACATGGTAGATAGAAATACAAGCTCCCCAGATGGTCAGCGGCAGCACATAGATCGTTAATTTGTAGTCTCTGCGCACGGCTGCAATTCCTAAAAGGACAACTAATGGATACATAAGAATGCGTTGATACCAACATAACTTACAAGGAATAAAGTTCATAATCTCTGAGAAATACAAGCTTCCTAATGTAGCTATTAATGCTAGAAGCCATGATAGGTGCATGCCATTATCTCGTAACCATTTGCTTGACATCAAATCTCGTCCTCCCCTTTCTCCTTATTATAAAAAAATTGAGAAAGGAAGTCTAACAAGAACGAAAAATAGCCAAGCAGATATCAACAAGCCTGCTTGGCCACTTCCATTAAACGGAGAAGCTATACACCACTTCATTCGTTTGTTTCACGAGATCAACCCACTGTTCCACGGGAACAATTTCCACAACGGCTTTGATCGGTATGGTTTTAAAATCCAGCTTTGGCACGTCCTCCAAAGTCATCCGATTCGTAACCAAGCGGTCGAGCCAGCCTGGAAACTGCTTCTCCATTTGCTGTAAGCGGTAAATGGCGGTCTCGAAATCTTTGCGCGAAGCGTTAACCGAGCCGATTACGCACTTATTCTCCAGCACCATGCTCTGGTTGAGCATGTCGGATGAAATCTCCAGCTTACGATCCGCTGGCGTAACGCCAAGCAGCGCCAATACACCGTTCGGCGCTAGAACAGACATGGCCTCGAAGGCTAGCGGGCTGTAACCCGTGCATTCGAGGATCAAATCTATCGGCTTGCCGAGACCCTCGGCATAAGCCGTCATGGTCGCCGCGCTGCTGTTGTCAGCGCCGGCCTCCTTAAATACACCTCCGCTGTCCTTCACAAGCTGCGCTTGCAGACTGTCCTGCGGAGATTTGGACCAGACATACGCTTCCAGACCCAACAGGCGGCAGGTCATCGCAGCGAGCAAACCAAGCGGTCCAGACCCGAGTATGAGCGCTGTTCTCGGCTCCCAGATCAAACGCTGCTGGACCCGCAGCACTTGATCCCAAACTTTCTCAACGATGCTCTGCGGCTCGACTAGCACCCCATGCCTCAGCAGTCCCTTCGGCACCTGAACCAAATATCGACCTTCCTCTTTGTAGTACTCGGAGAGGAAGCCGTGAGCCCCTTTAATGCCCCGTTCTACAAACTCGCCGGTCTGACAAAAATCTGAATGTCCATTGCGGCAATTGACGCAGCTTTGATTTCTGCAAGGCCGTCTGACAATTGCGGTTACAAGATCCCCTAGCTGGAATCCACTTTCCGCTCCAGCTTCAGTCACAACCCCTAGCGACTCATGCCCGGTGGTCAAATCATCTTCGCCTTCGGGCGGAACGCCGTATTTCTCTTGTAGAATTTCCTTGTCTGTACCATCCAGCCCAACTGCAAGCACCTTTACAATGACTTCTTGAGGCGCTGAAATCACGGGGTTCTTCACATCTTCAAGCTGAATAGTCGGGTTCCCCTGTCGAAGCTGCTTGACGCGAATTGCCTTCATTACTTCCTCTCCTTCCAACTAATGAACGACGGGTTCCAGTACTTTATCCTCACTCGCATCAACGGCTTGCTTCGTTCCCTTCGAGGTCAATAATTTTAATTTCGATAAATACTCTTGCGTCACCTTAATAAAGGAAGCATGTGACCATGTCAATGGTGAAACGGACATAGGCTCTCCTGTGAAAGGATGCACTTGCTCAGCCATCACGCCTGAAGGCGCAGCATGTAGAATAGCCCAACGCATCAATTTTTCCGCTTCCAACAAGTCCTGAACGGTTTTGGCAGATGCAACCAGCCATTCTGCGTACCAAAGGGTACATATGAACCAAGGATTGCCCGGTACCTTAGCTACGTCATTGGTAACTTGGTGATAATAGTCGTTCTCATAACGGGCGATACCGCCGATATCGGTATGTACCCACAATTTTTCTTTCAGAATCTTCATCGTTGCCACAATCCGCGGATCTTCAAGCTCAAACAAGCCGAAGTCAAATAGTGCATACATACTCATATCGAGTGTGTAGTCCGGCACATACGTATTTTGCTCGTAATTCCAATATAAAGCCCGCAAAAAGCGGTTCTGATCGGGTGCATACAGATGCTGTTCGGCTGCTTTCTTCACTTGACCAGCGATATCTGCATAGTAGATGGAGCGAACTTTATCCTGATGATATTCGGCAAAACGTGCTGCTGCTATAAGACCGGCGTAGACCGATGATACTGTGAAGGCTAGTACGCCATAACGTTCTTCCCAGAGGTCATAGGATGGCAAAGGAAGTCCGGAAGCATCCCGGTATCGAACGAGAAAGTCAGCTGCGGGCTTCACAAATTTCTCATAATCCTCACGTGAGTTCTCTATCGTCCCAGCCAGCTTATGGTGATGCCACAACGTATACAGCACGAGGGCTGTCTCATCCTCTTGAATCGCAAGCTGCTTATTCCCCCGGCTATCCACCCAGGGATGCCAGCTCGAGCCTACCGAACTGTCGGGGTTATATTTGTGCATGAGATAGCCTTCAGGCGTTAGCACCTTTATACAAAAATCGAAAAATTTCCTAGATAATTCGTAATACCCTGCCCTGTCTAGCGCATGTGACACCAAAGCGCCATCACGCGGCCACATATACGAGTATGTATCCTTGGCAAATTTCAAAATATCAGAATCATTCGCCGCAATAATGGCGCCTCGGTTGTCGACGTTTGTTCTGGTAATCAACAAGCATCGCTTATAAAATGATTCCAAATCAGGCTTCAGCAGTGATAGCTGGTGGGCATCCTGATTCACCCATTTCACCCAATGATCGTGAGTTCGTTGTAATAACTTTTGCGGTGTTGCTGTGCGAAGTAATCGCTCTAAACGTTCAACCTCCTGCTTTGCGCGCCCAAAACAGACCCAGAACCAAGCATCTTTCGCGCTCTTTGGCGGTAGCTTCATCGTCAATTCAATCACACCGTCAACGGATCCCTGCGCGATTGGATTACCGCCTAGATGACCATCCTCAGCATCACGCCATGTTCCCTCCAGACCATGAATCCCTTTTTGTCCCGTAGCATAACCGCTAGGCATTGCTTTCTCGGCATCTGGAGACAAGCAAGATAGTGACATATATCGATGACCCTTATAAAATAAAAGTGAATTCAGCTCAGGATCATAATAAATCGTATCTCCGACGCCATTTCCATAGATTTGGAGATCCAAATGAAAATACAATTTGATTTCTCTTTCCACATCGAAGCGGTTTTCTACCTTCACCTTGCGCAAAAACACATTCTGCTGTACATCGACCCCATCACGAATAACGAAGCCCAGACCTAACCTTTCATGAGCACAATCAGCGTTAGTAACAAGCGAATCTTCCAAATAATTGAGCTTTTTTGATACCTCTGGATCGTCAATCCAGAAGAATCCTTCCGGACACCAAATGCCAAAATGTGAAAGATGATCACTAGATTGATTCTCTTGACCTACTAAAGGGTAATACATGTCACGAATATTATAAGCAGCGTCGAAATTAATGAGTACATTCCCGTTTCCTATGGGTAAATCTCTTGCCATGCCATCAGCCTCTTTCCAAGATATTGCTACTAATTTACCAATTTGAGTGCTTAAATATGCACGCGGCGGTTCTTGGCTGGGTTTTGAGGTAATTGGCACCAATTCGCGCCTTAAATATGTTCATTTCGTTCGAATTCATTTACAATTAAAACATATGGAGGGATACGTTATTATGAAACAATTTGAAGGATTCGGTAAATTTTTGGAAAGCTTGCGGGGTAAGATGTCTTTGCGTGAAGCGGCCCATAAAAGCGGACTTTCACATGCCTACATCAGAGATCTTGAACTAGAGCGGAATCGTTCCACCAATGAGAAAATCAAACCCTCACCTGTCACGCTGAAAAAGCTGTCGGATGCCTACAACTTTTCATATACAGAACTTATGGAGAAGGCCGGGTATCTCGAAAAAGAGGACGTCCATGCCATCAATGAGCAGGAGCTAGTCCCTATGTCGGATACACTGTTTATCGAAGTCAGTACGAAGGAAATTACGTACCATACACGAATTGGCAAAGTTAGCCGAAGTGTAAATTCATTACTGGATTTCAGTCATTTCCTAGATAAGCTTGAAGAGCAAGGATTTAAGAAGATGGATACCGACTTATTCGTCAACCTAAATCATGTGCAGAAATACATCGAAAAAGAAGGAAAACTCTATTTCGATCCTCTAGGAGTCAGCAAATTTGTCATTATCGCTGCGATTCGTCAGAAGAAATACCATGATTTAATCGTCCGCAGTGTAGCAAATAACACAGGAATGGGATTAGAGTTTCAATACGACCGTAACTCCGCAACGGATTCACTTTTCCAGGCTTTAAAGCGGCATATTTAAGAATACGAAGGATAAAGGGACGAGCGCGTTTGTAAGAAAACCCTTGCCATTAGCAAGGTCCTTCGACTATCAGCCCCTACCAGCTACTTGGACATCTGTAACGATGAATATCATCGTTCCAGCACGCGATAGCAAGGAAGAGCCTTCTGTAACGATGTGAAACATCGTTACATGCTGCACGCAGCGTGGGAGCCAGCACTGTTTTCATCTGCAACGATGAATATCATCGTTACACCGCGCGATAGCAAGGAAGAGCCTTCTGTAACGATGTAAAACATCGTTACATGTTGCACGCAGCGCGGGAGCCAGCACTGTTTTCATCTGCAACGATGAATATCATCGTTCCAGCGCGCGATAGCTCGGCGGAGCCTTCTGTAACGATGTAAAACATCGTTACATGCTGCACGCAGGCGGGAAGCCAGCACTGTTTTCATCTTCATCGTTTCAAACCATACTCAGCGCGAATATCAGGCCTTATCTCACCTGTAATAAAGGGTAACCCCTCGGTCACCCAAAACATATAAATTCTTATCTTACAAAAAAAGGAGAAAAGTTCATTCGTTTATGAAACTTTTTCTCCTTTCTTTTCGTTTATTTATATGGATGGTTAGATTGATTTTTTGGCAGAGAGGATAGGTAAAGAATAAATGGCTGTACAACAAACCACCTCCCAGCAGTCTTCTCGTCTAACGAGAGTTAAACGCAAAAGGTCTGCGGGAATGAGCTTTATCGTGTATGGAGTACTTGGGTTTACCTTACTTTCTGTAATGTCCTTATGTTGGTTTTTCCTAACTTCCTCTGGTTCGAATGTAAGATTAATGATGGCTGACACTTTGATTACAACCCAACACAGGGAGTGGGCCAAATATTTGATAGGATCTACAGAATTACAGAAGCGCGTGGAAGCTTATTGGAAGAAGTTCGACGAAATGGGCGATGAGAAAGATAAGGGATTCGTTGAAATTAATCAAAACTCCCCCCTTGCCCCAGTAGTTGCCAAGAAAGATTTGGTCACGATTGAACCGATTTCGGGTACCAATTTCAAAGGACAGCTCGTCACGATTTCGGATCCGAAAAAGCTTCGAATTGCCGTACCTGAGAAAGCGGGCAAAGGGGAGAAGGTTTCCTCTATGGTCAAAAGAACCGGAGCAATTCTTGGTGTTAACGGTGGAGGATTCATCGACCCCAATTGGGAAGGAAACGGCTTCCAGCCTGAAGGAATTGTTATCTCCGGAGGCAAAATCTTTTATAATGACAAAGGCATGAACGGCACTGTGCAAGTTGTTGGTATCGATAAAGAAGGCCGCATGATTGCAGGCAAGTACAAGGTTTCCGAGCTTGTGGACATGGGCGTACAGGAAGCTGTTTCGTTCAGCCCTCGGTTCATTGTGAATGGGGTTGGGCAGATTAAGAGCCAAGCCGATGGTTGGGGAATCGCTCCGCGTACCAGCATGGCGCAGACGAAGGACGGCTCCATTCTATTCGCTATCATCGATGGCAGACAGAAGCATAGCATCGGAGCAACGCTGTATGATGTACAGCAGATTTTCCTAGAGCATGGAGCTGTAACGGCTGCGAATCTAGATGGTGGCGCCTCAACAGTACTCGTTCATAACAATGAGATCATCAACAAGCCATCAAGTGAATACGGGGAACGATACCTCCCTACAGCCTGGCTTCTCTTCGATCATCCGGAAACAGCGAACATTAAGAACGTTTGGGAAGGTTTAGATATTCGCAAAATTGATCCTTCCAAGTGGTAAAAGAAAAAGCAGAAAGCTCTATTTTAAGAGCTTCCTGCTTTTTCTGTTTTAACGATTTCCTAGAATGACCAAATCTTCGGCAGCTTCGTTTACTTCTTCATCCGGTGAGTCCAGCTCTTCGTCACTCTTGGACTCTTTCCAGGAACGAACGGTATCCACAACGTTTACGGCTGTGTCTTTTGCTTTTCCATATAGCTCAGATGTTGTTGTGCTTACGGTTTTCGCAACTTCTTGCGTTTTTTGACTTACGTTGCTTGCGATTTGTACCGTTTTGTCGCTAACCACTTGCGCTTGCTCCGCAATGTCACTTCTCAATTCACGGCCTGATTTCGGTGCAAACAGAAGCGCAGTTGCCGCTCCGAGTATGCCTCCAACAACCGCACCGATGAGAAGATCTTTACCTTTTCTTTCATTGGACATGAGAAATCCACTCCTTAATTGTCTGATTTGGCATTCCGATACGCTTGCCATCTTTGCCACAGCTCAAATCCCGTCGTTGCCCACTCCATGGCATCTTGGATTCGCTTCTGGTGGGTATGTACAACCTTTTCCGCACCATGAATCGATTCGTTCATCACACGTGAGGCTTTGCGAAGTGCAGAAGCGACATCCCCTATAGCTGCTCCTGCCTTCTCCACAGATTGGATACTGGGCTCTAGTGTAAGTAACTGCATATGCACCTCTTCGGTGAGCAGCCCTACCTTCGTCATCAACTGCTCCGCTTGCTCTGCAGTCTCAGCTAAGTTCTTCCTAGCTTGAGCAGCCGTATCGCCCAACTTGCCTAGTATCTGCACAATGGTAATCAACATGCGAATGGCAAAGCCGACGAGCACGATGAAAGCAACTGCTGAACTGACGATACTTATCTCTATCCATGTCATGACGGGCACCTCCTGGGAGCTAATAACGGTGAGGTTTGATGACGGCTTCTAGACGAATGCCTATGATTTACTACAGTATAGGTAGGAGCAGCTTGTTTTGACACAAAAAGCTGGAAAAATTTCTGAGACCTGTCATAATGAAAACAAATCAAACTAGAACACTTGGAGGATTAAGATGAACAGAGAGCAAGGACTTAAAGAAATCGAGCGCACCCGTATCATTGCCATCGTTCGAGGTGTGCAAGAAACACACATTCTCTCTTTAGCTGACGCACTTCTTACAGGTGGCATTACCGTAATGGAGGTCACACTCAATACACCAGGGGCTCTGCGTATGATTCGTGAGCTGCAGGATAAATCGGGTCAGCGCATGTTTATTGGCGCGGGTACTGTACTAGATCTAGAAGATGCTAAGAAAGCAGTCCATGCCGGTGCTTCGTTCTTAGTGACTCCGAATATGGATGAGGAAGTGATCCGCTGGGCTAGTACGGAGGGGATTCCGATTTTCCCAGGTGCTATGACACCAACCGAAATCGTTAAAGCATGGAAGGCTGGCGCTACGGCCGTTAAAGTATTTCCGAGCGCGAGCTTAGGTCTCACATATATCAAAGAATTGATGGGTCCTCTAGACCAAATTCCATTGATAGCCGTCGGCGGGGTTACGGAGGAGAATATCAAACAATTCCTAAACATTGGTTGTTACGGATTAGGCATCGGTGGCTCCTTGATTAATCTCAAAGAAATCGAAGCAGGCCGCTTCGAGTGGGTTACAGATAAAGCTGCAAGTCTCCTTGCTGCTTCGCGTTAGGACAAACAAAAAAACCATCTTCCTCCGTATGTGAGGTTGATGGTTATTTATTTTGACGAATAATATAGACACACTTGCTAGCACCCTTCGCTAAACACTCGGTTCGCTCCACGTTCGCGTCAAGCAAATTCCGAAACAAGGCTAACTCACACTGACAAGCTTGGGCAAAAGTATTCGCCACCTGCGTTATCGGACAGTTATGTTCACTAAACATATACGCGTCCTCTCCAAGCTGTGACCAGTCCACCATATATCCATTCTCGTTCTGAATAGACGCTAACTCAGCCACCCGCTCTTCCAAGCTTTTCTCGTTCATACGCGATTGATACCGGGATTCAAGCTTAGCTTGCCTGCCTTCAAAAAGTCGTTCGATCTTCTCTTGACCTTCGTCTTCTAATAATTCATCAAGCAAATCGAGCGTCAATTGCATGTATTTCTTAGGAAACAATTCATCTGCTTGCGGAGCTAATGTATAGACGTTAGACGGTCTTCCCATAGCTTGCCTAACCAGCTTCGTTTCGAGCAGATCATCCTTCTCCAAGGAATGGATATGACGCCTGACAGCCATTTCCGTAATTCCGAGCTGTTTGGAAATATCATGGACACTTAGCGGTCCCTGAGTTTTGAGCATAGAAAGAATCACTTTACGCGTGGATGTCTCAAGTGCATGATTCACTCTCTCACCTACCTCGGAACTGTCATTTATGTCTCATTTTACAGCATTGTTAACAATAAGTAAATTAAGAAACAACTATGTATGTTATTCCAATTCGCTCTTAATAAAAGCTCGAACACTCGCTGCAAATTCTTCAAAAGCTGCTGGAAGTTTCGAGATTAGCGGGTTCAATTCCTGGCGGTTCCAGTCAACATAATCCTGGACAAGAGGCTTTCTGAGCTTCACGAGCTGAAGCAGCGTCTCTGTCAACGATTCGGAATAGGCGCCTTCTCCATGTACAATTTCCACGATATCCTCATAGCTGCTAGCATCTCTTAGTATAAAAGCATCAATCAGCAAGCTCCCAACATCTGTCACTGTTTCGATCGCTAAATGCAGAACACGTTCCTGCGCAAGCTGCCATACAAGATCATTGGTACCTTTCGCCCACTGCTCTTCTAATTGCTTGCTAGCATCAGCTAGAGCAGCCAGAAATTGAATTCTTTGATTGATCTGTTCATGATTAATAAAATACATGGGGCTATCTCCGTCCTCTTTTTCGCCATTTCGTCCAAATCATCATTGCAAAAAAAGTAATTATAACCAGAAATACTAACAATACAGCCTGCATGACGTATTCATAACTCACGTTCATTCACCCTCTTGACTTTCACTTGGTTCATTCTACTATCAGTTTATCGCGGGTGCGGGGGAGCGTCAAGCCAAGCAAGATTCTCTTGGGAACCGTATTGTTCTCTCATTTCTTTCATGATAGAGTGAAAAAAGTGAAAAAAGGAGAGTCATAGACATGTTATCAAGGCCCAAGCTTACCGAAATCGACATCGTACGCGCAATAGCGATCATCGCAGTCCTCGTCATTCATGGTACTTCAGGCGCGACTCAGCTGCCGTTAGGAACTGGGTCTCATGCCGTATTTTTCATCCTCAACAAAACCAGCTTGTTCACCGTTCCACTCTTTATTTGGATTAGCGGTGTTGTCTTATTTTATACGTACTACGACCGCTGGGAGCCGGGAATGTCGCGGGTTTTCTGGACGAAACGTTTGCGAAAAATTCTGATTCCCTATGTGCTTTGGTCACTTTTTTATTACTTATTCAATCAATTCCTATTTCATGGCAACATTGGTTTTGACCTTATATATGTAATCAAACTGCTCATGTCGGGAAATGCCAGCTATCATCTCTATTATATGGTCATTATTGTTCAGTTCTATCTCTTATTCCCTCTGATGATTACGGCTGCTAGACGGTCTCATCGGTTTCGCCAAGGACTTATTCCTATAGGTATCGGTATTCAAGCAGTTGCTTACTGCTTTCATCATTGGGTGTATCCTCTTCCAGAGTACGCCTCACTGTTTCTAAGCTATTCAGCCCTATTTGCATTCGGCGCTTTCATGGGCATTCATTATGCGGAGATTGTTGCTTGGTCTAACCGCTTTAAAAGTTGGATTTGGAGCATCATGCTCCTAGCAGGTGCCGCTTTTGTGGGGATGCTATTACTCCACGAATACGGGCTCGCTTCTATAGAAAATTCATGGTTCGAGCTAGCGCTTCTCCTGTATTGTATGGCGATCCCGCTATGCTGCATGCAATGGGGGCGTAAACTGCTCGAGAGCGGCTCACCGCTCGGCACCACGTTATCTTCCTTAGGCGGAGCTTCTTTCGGCATCTACCTCGTACATCCTGCGCTTCTTACGCTTTGGGATCGCATCGCGCCAGCGAAGGAGCAGCTCTGGCTGTACGATCTACACACGGTCGCGTCGATTCTCATCGGACTGCTTGGCTCTTGGCTGCTCGTGCGGCTGTATGCGAGCGCACAAAGAAAAGGTTCCGCCAACTGAGCGGAACCTTCTTTCATTTAAAGCGGGCTAATAGCGCCCATCGCCGCTGCTGTCTGCGGCTGTAACGCGGCAAGCCGCGGTGAATATCCAGCGCTTCGCGGTAAGCGCGCTTGGCATCTTCTGCGCGGCCGAGCTGCTGGTACAGCTGGCCAAGACGGTAGTAAGCTTCAACCGACGAAGAATGCAGGTCTCGGAATTGCTCGATGTATTGCGCTGCTCTCACTGGTGACGATGAAGCCAAAGCTTCACCAAGTCGTAAATAAGCTTCGCCAAATTTGACTCGTGGATTTAATTCTACCGCTTTGAGCATATAGCTTTCACCCTTGATGAGATCTCCTAGCTTAAGGTGGCAAAGGCCAATCTCATAGTGGACGTCTGCAGATTCTTCCATAATAGACAGGGTTTGTTCCAAGTAGGGACGCGCTTCGCCGAACTTTTTGCGCTCGATTAGAATCCTTGCCAACTCCAATTTAGCTGACGTATTATGCGGATTAGCGTGCAAGTCACTTCGCAATCTAGATGCTCTGCGGCTTAATTGAAATGGCTTGAAAATGTTTGGTGTTAACCCGATAAATCTTCTATCTAGCACGTACAGAATGACTAATAAAATAAGAAGAGCAAGAAACGGATTGCCAACAAGACGCCATAATAAACCGAAAGCAAGTAATTTAGTAAGCACGGTAAACCCTCCTTTCAACTTCCTTATCCTACCATAATCTTCCTAGTTTGGTCATCCCTATTCAAAGAAAAAAGCACTCAGCCTTCAGCTAAGTGCTTCCACGATTTATTATTCATCTGAAGGATAGAGCATCATTCGAGATTTTTTTGAAGCGGTGCTATAATGAAAAGAAAAAGGGAGTTTATCTATGAGCGATCCACGTAAAGAAATTTGGCACAAAAGAAAACAACTGGGAAGATCCAAGTATTTAATTCTGTTCGGCCTGCTCCCTTGGGGCATCGGACTCACGTTATTGTTTAGTGTCATCGAATTTCTTAGTTTTCAAGAGCTCAAATTAGTTTGGCTGCCGATTCGTCTTCTCGTCTTTGTCTTCATAGGTTTCTTCGTGGCTAACGCACGCTGGCACGCGATGGAAAGCCGCTACGAACCATATACTAGACGACCTTAACGGTCGTTTATTTTTTTATTAATGTAAAAAGGTCTGATCTTCCACATCGTCTGTATGAAAAAGCGAAGCTGTGTGAGTACGATGAAAATGTTCCTCCAGCTCTTTCCGAATCGAACCGAACGACAGGATTTCTTCTATGAACGCCTCGCGCTCACCCCACTCTTTATCAATATCCTTGTTATTGAACAATTCCTCAGAAACATCTTTAAACGCCTCATGTAAATTGTTATCATACCAGTCGATTTCATTCGATGCTTCTTTGCGGTACACATGTCTCATGTCAAAGTCGTTATCCTTCGTGGCCGTGAATTCAGCTAGTAAAATTCCTTCTGTGCCATCGGCTTTAACTTCGACATCGGCGCACCGAACATCATTGCGTTCTGTGAAGCGAACAATGTTCGCCTGTTTAATTTCCCTCATGTCATACCCTCCTAATGTTACCTTTTATTAAGAAGAGTATTTCCAGTTTTATAGGATTTATCAAACGCTTGGAGTGAACCATATTTTTCGAAAATCAACCCAACCCAAATCGTTAATGCTCACTCCCTTGATCGAATCATGATACGTGGTTTGCTGAGAACGATGGAGCACGAACAGAAACGATTTCTCCTCCTGAAGCACTTCAATTAACTCGTTTAGCTTGCATATGCGCGCTTCTTGACTTGCATTTTGGAGAATTTGATCGATTTCTGCATCAACCCATGCCATTTGATCGCTATTTAAATGGGCGCGGACGTAGCTGTTACTTTGCTTAAGCGTCTGAATAATATGAAGGTCATAATCGCTTTCCATACAAATGTGATAGAATATGAGGTCCGCTTCTTGGATCGTGTCCAGCGCCATCATATCTGATTTACTCCGGGTTGTCAGTTCAATCCTAATTCCAATTTTGATACACTGCTCACAGATCCATAACGCATCTTCGTTGTTGTTACTATAAATGTACATGTGAAGGGGCTCACCGTCATACTCCATTTCATCAAGAAGGCGCTTAGCCTCTACGAAATCAGTACGATAACCGGAGACAGTTCCTTTGCGATCCAACATCGGTAAAAAACTGCTGGCAGGTGCTTCTCTGAAGCCTCCAAGCTCCTCAATCATTCGATCACGATCCATAATCAGGTCAATCGCTTTGCGGAATCGAGTATCCTGCTGAGGCCCTTTTTTATTCTGATTAAAAGTGAGCAGGCTGCAGCCGAGAATCGACTGCTCAATCTGGTGCCATTCCGTATCTTTACCGACAGCACCAACAGGCTTACGGGAATTCGTATGGTCGCAAAGTACTTGCACCATATCCCAACTAGGGCCAACCTCAGATAAATCCTGCGGCAAAAGCCAGATTTCCACTTGATCCAGATGTGGCCTAACCCCAAAATAACCATCGAAAGCACGAAGTTTACAGATATAATCATCATTTCGTTCTAGCCTGAATGGTCCTGTCCCAATGGGCATACGTCCGAAGATTCCCTCGTTATCCCGACAAATATCCTCCGGCAGGATAGCCATCGAGGAATGCGATAACTGCTGCAAAAAGAGCACATTCGGCTGCATCAACTCGATAGCAATCGCACTTCGATTTAGTACCGTCATATTCTCAATACTTTCGCTCATCCAACCTTGACATGCCGAAAGACCAAGCTCTTTCAATCTCGAAAATGTGTAAAAAACATCATGCGCTGTCATCTCTCTGCCATGATGAAACAGCACGCCTTTTCGCAAATAGAACGTATAATATAAGCCATCCTCGCTAACTTCCCAATAATGCGCCAAATGGGGCTCAAAGATCCTTGTTTGCGGATTATACACAATCAATGTGTCAAATATTTGATTAATGAGATGACAGTCGAATGCATAAAAAGAGTGCGCCGGATCCAAAGTCACCAACCATTTATAGACCGGAAACCGTAATGTATCCTTGTAACGCTCCTCAAGTTCGACTGCACGATAACCAAAAAAACTGAACAACCAATCGATGAAAGAGTCCTGCAGCCCCTCTCCCTTGCCCAATTGGTGTATCAGTTCAATCGTCCCTTTATAATCGCCTCGGCCCGCCAGCTCCATCGCCTGCTTGGAAATCATATCCTCCGAGGAAACAAGAAACGTAAGCTCGGAGACATTACCTCTTCCTCTTCCAGGCTTCCAGGATACCCAGCCATGCTCCATCATTTTTTTAAGCAAAATCTTTACATTACGTGTTGTACAATACAATCTATCTGCCAATTCATCTAACGTTATAGGTTGTGGTTCATGTTCTACCCCATGTTCAAAACTAGCTCGAAGCTCTAAGAAATGGGTCAAAAGCTGCATACTCAACATCCTTTCCATAAAAGGGGAAATCGTTAAAGAGAATTATACTCTTTTTGTTCCCCTTATTCTAGATGTAAACTAGACCTAACAGGAAAAGAAAGGAAGGTGAACCGTATGCAACCTACAGATCTATACGTATCCGAGAAGCTGATGCAATGGCAGCAGCAAGATTTGGAAAGCGAAGCTCGCGAGCATTGGAAATGGAAATCGATTAAAAAACGAAAAGTCTACATGCTTCTAACTAACTTATTTTTCTTCGTTTAATCCTAGTTCTTATCCAGAGAACCACTAGGACGAGGAGAATGGCCAGAAGTATACCGATGGCATCAACAGCAACATCAATCCCATGCCCCGTTCGATCCTTTACAAAAGTTTGATGCCATTCATCGGAAGCCGCATAAACTAACGAAATGATGGAGGAGGTGAGCAGTGCCATGACCACTTTTACAGGCTTCGCCAGCAGTGCTAAGGACCAGAGCAGGGCAAGGACAGCGTACTCGCTAACATGCCCTGCTTTTCTTATGAAGAACTCGATGACACCAATGGGATCCTGCCACGAGATCTTTTGGTGGTCATAGGAGAACTCCCAATGTGGGAATAAGTTCATCAGTTGAACACCCGAAAGCTTGGATTCCAACATCGGCCGCAAGCTCTGCTGCTGGTACGATTCTGCCGACTTTAAAAAAATAAACGCCATCCAAAGGACGGCAGCAATCAAGAAAAAATAGAAATAAAATTTTGAATATGATTTCGACATGAGTGGATCATTCCCCTTAAGGATTCAATTTCTTACGAATGCTGAATAAAGCAAAAAATTCAATAACCATCAGATTTACTGCGGATACCCCATAAAAGGCCATTCCAAACATCATGCGGAACGGATCATCTGTCACAGACTTCCACCAAAACGCAGCAGCCAACGTCATAACCATATTCAAAGCTGTCGTTATCCAGAAAGAGAAGCCCAATCGATTCGTTTTCCGCATTAACCACACACCGATGACAAACGGAATGACAAAAGCTACACCTAAGAAAACCCAATACAACACCGCATTCGACACTCTCCAACACTCCCACACGATCAACTAGTTTATTCTAATAGGTTAGCATGAATAACCGGCTGAAAACAACGTTTGCCGCCCTTTGCAACAGAAACGTCAAATGGTTATGCTGGGAAGAAAAACTATAGAAAAATTCTCCGATGCAGGACTTGCTTGAGCTGAATAATTCATGTATAATACGAAAAGTCGACATTAACTAAGCGACATTGAGGGGCCTTAGCTCAGCTGGGAGAGCGCATCGCTGGCAGCGATGAGGTCAGGGGTTCGATCCCCCTAGGCTCCATACTAAAAAGAAGCACCACAACCTTACTGGTTGTGGTGCTTCTTTTATTTGGAGCATTGGGGAGAGAACCCCGAAGGGTTCGCCCGCGCGCACGGAACGGAGTGTAGGAGCACGGCGTCTGAATCTACCGCTAAGTTCGTCTGCGTCGAGTCTGCTTCGTTAGCCATTTCAATCTAGATTCATACATCCCCCTAGGCTCCATATAGAATAAATAAAGCACATGGCCATCAGGTCATGTGCTTATTTATTGAGAGAGAACCCCTGTAAGTTCGCCCGTGCGGACGGAACGGAGTGTAGGAGCACGGCGTCTGAATCCACCGGTAAGTTTGTCTGCGTCGATACTCCCGAATTCAGTAAAAGTCACTTTGAATCACCTAATGGCTCGCTAGAAACTCATTTTAGATTCAGGAGCAAGTAGGAGGGTAATCTCTGGTGGTTGGGTAATTAGAAGTGGTGATCCAAAAACCCAAGCGGTATTCTCAACAGAGTCTTATCCCAGAACTGAAACCGTATGGGTTATAACGTCTGGAATAATACACTAGATTTTCAAATTGTCACACCTTACCTAATAGATAAGAGAAGGTAGTTAAAAGAATTATTTGCTGTGTTATTAATAATTCCTTTCGCCTGCTTATGGTCATTTTAACCATGAGCAGGTTTTATTCTTTGTCCCTCAACTGCCCCTTCTGTTTCTGTTCCATGTGCAGCTTAAGCAATCCTGCCCGCGTAGTGCCTAGTTACACTTAAGCATACACTTGAACGCTTGACGCTGTGATGTAATTGGACCACTGAATGGTGTGTTAAGGGTTGTAACACTTCCACATTATAACGTGCAAACGTGCTGCTTATGTTCCTTTTGAAAGCCCAAATCGTTATAGTCAAGCATCCAGTTATTATATTTCTACATAGGTTGGTGTATCAAAATTTGGAGGAGATTAAACAATGAGTTACAACCAAAGTCATCATGTTAATCCACACCATCCGCATCATCCACATCATCCACATCATCCACATCATCCACACCACCCTCATCACCCATACCATCCATATCATCCTCATATGCATCATCATCCAGTGATCATTTATCCTGTTCCATATCCACATCATCCACATTACTATCCAATGCCTTATCATGGTATGCACGGTGGTCACCGGCAAGGAAGCCACGGTCATAGTGGACAGTGGACCGGCCCACATCAAGAGCATCAAGGTACTTGGCATGGTGGGCACAGAGGAGAACAAACTCAAAAATAAATTCGTAACAGAGTCGGGCGAATTTCCCGTGCGGCTCTGTTCTACTTCCTTACTATCCATTAGGTGGTTTATCATTGGGCTGCTTTGACCATAATTGTTCCATGATAAGAAATATTTTGGAGGCCCGCCAATTGGAAAAATTAAATCAAGCGATTGAAGTCATAAGTCACAATTATATTTTGATTATTATTGGGGCGGTTATTTTCTTTGGGCTAAAGGCGCTATTTGGATATCTAACCTATAAAAAAATCATGAGACAATTTGAAGAAATTAAAGAACTTATCAAAGAGCGCAAATAGCGCATACTTCACAATTTACGATTAGAATTCCTCACATTCGACGATAAATCAAGTAATAAAGTACAGGACTAATTATTATTATGGATATGGTCATACATAGATATAAAAAAATTCCTATTCAACCTCTAACCAATTGTGATAGATTGATTTTATAACCAGTTGGAGGTATATCATTTTGAATCCTGTCACCGAGAATTTCGTTAAGAAACATCAAAAATATTTGTCCGATAACCCCAACGAACTAGAGAATTTCAACTCGATCTATGATCACATGCTATTTTACTTAACTAGTATTCTGGGGATTGATGAGCTGCAAGCTTCGCAATGTATCCTTGATCTCAAAACGGATATATCTTGTGATCTTCTTCCTTACATAATTAAAAGTGAAATAATTTGAAAGCGGTTTAATCACCGGTTCAATTGGATCCTAGTTATGAGCCTTCACTAACCAATCCGACAATCCGCCCCCTTGGATTTTCTTTTCATCCGCGACATCACAATAGTAATGATGCCGCTGGCTTACTAATCGGAGATAGCAAAGTTATCGTGATGCTCTTTCCGGAGTCCACATTCAAAAGTTTCACTAAAAATGATATTGCAGATACGAAGCAAGGTACCGAAGTATTGCTATCCATTGATACCGAGAGCAAAGAAGAAGTAGATCAAATGTTAGAGAAAGCGGTACAGGCTGGCGGCACTATTTACGGTGAGCCTCATGATCAGGGATGGACGTACGGAGCCGGTTTCATTGATTTGGATGGTCATCGGTGGAAGATGCCGAAGGCGTAAGAAGGCAAAAAAGAAGAACACTGTAGCCATAATGGCCACAGTGTTCTTCTTTTTACATCTTCAATAAGAGAGCCTTGCCCCCTTCTGGTTCATCCATCATTCCTTGACGGCGCCGATAGAGATCCCTTTTACAAAGAAACGTTGCAGGAAGGCGTAGACCACCAATATGGGCAACGCGCCGATAAATATTTGAGATGCCCGAATCGTTCGTTGAGATTGATTCGCAACCGCTGACAGATCAATCTTCGACATATCTGCTTGAACAATAATGGTTTGCATGAAACTTGCAAGCGGGAGATGTTCAGCATCTTTCATATAGATCAAGCCGTCAAAATAAGCGTTCCAATGGCCAACCATCGTAAATAAGGTAATCGTCGCTATGGCTGGTAATGAGATGGGCAAGTAAATCGTGAAGAAGGTTCGAAAATGACCTGCTCCGTCAATAAAGGCAGCTTCCTCAAGATCTTTAGGAACGTTACGGAAGAAGTTAAGAAGCAGAATGAGGTTATATACTGCTACCATTCCAGGCAGTATAAGCGCCCACATCGTATTCATCAAACCAAGCTTATAGACAAGGATATAGTTGGGAATCAGGCCCCCGTTGAACAGCATAGTTATGACAAAATACCAAAGATAGCCGGTGCGAGCGCGAAAGACGCGAGCATCTTTCGAAAGCGCGTAAGCTGCAATGGCGTTAACGAACATCGCAAGCACCGTTCCAAGGATAGTCCGTTTAATGGATACCCCAAGCGATGTAAGAAATTGGGCATTGTTAAACGTTTTTTCGTAGGCATCAAATGTAAAACCGATCGGCCAAAACGTAACCAACCCGGCGTTGGCGGGAGCGTTTGAGCTTAAAGACACCATCAGTAAGTGGAACAACGGCAGTAGGCAAAGAATAGAGATTATGATCAACAGCGCATTGTTAAACACGGTAAATATGCGATAAGATAACGTTTTGTGGTACATATGTTGTCCTCCTTAGAGTTTTCGCAGAAAAACTGATCTCGTATGCATTCGATTAGAAGATTCGATATCCAGCGAATCTATAAGCAAGACGATAGGATATGATGATTAAAATTAAGCTGATAAATGATTTGAATAGACCGACAGCTGTTGCGAAGCTGAATTGCCCGCTAAGAAGACCTTCCCGGTACACAAACGTGTCGATAATATCACCCTGCTGATAGATCAGAGGACTATACAAGTTAAACACTTGGTCGAAGTTCGCATTCAGTACATTGCCCAAAGCTAAAGTTGCAACTACGATTGCGATCGGAATAAGGGATGGGATGGTAATATGCATTGCTTGCTTGAAGCGGCTAGCCCCGTCGACTTCAGCGGCTTCGTACAGCGCTGGATTAATGGCAGTGAGCGCCGCTAGGAAGAAAATCGTATTGAACCCAAATTCTTTCCAGACATCACTGAAAATAATGGTAAATCGGAACCAATTGCCGTCGCCTAGAAAGAAAATCGGCTTAATGCCGAACACACTGGAAAGGAACTGGTTGACAAGCCCTGTCTGGGCAAGCAAATCAATCAGAATCCCTGCGAGTGTGACCCATGAAAGAAAGTGGGGAAAGTAGACCAGCGTTTGGATCGACCTTTTGAGCCCCATGTTCCTTACTTCATTCAATAACAAGGCGAAAATAAATGGAATGATTAAATTCATCACAATCTTGGTACAAGCAAAGAACAGGGTATTCCACGTAATTTTCAAAAAATAATCATTCTCAAACATATAACGAAAATGCTTCAAACCGACCCACGGTGAGCCTGTTATTCCCAAACCTGACTTATAATCTTGAAAAGCCATAACAATCCCCGACATGGGAAGGTAAGAAAAAATAAAAACCAATAGGACAGCCGGCAGCACCATGAGATGAAGTATCCATGGTTGTTTGTAGCCGCTTTTCCTTTTCACACGTTCGGTGGCCTTGTGGGTCACTTGATGTACTGTATTTGCGTCCATAGCTCTCTACCCCGTTCCGTAAAACTCATTTGTGTATTTTGAGAAACCCTGATATATATAGTATCAACAAACGCTACCCATAAACTATAAGACAATGTTAGGATGGATAGGGTTTTGTTAGGGATATCTTCTGGGGGGATCGGTTATGGAGCTGCAAAGAGGTATTGCGTTTGTCAAAAGAAGGGTCGGTACCAGGTTTAGTCTGTTTGCCAAAATGAACAGTCTTATTATCATTTTGTTCATCCCTATCATTATCGTATTTACATATTCCAATAGAATCGCATTCAATGTTATAGGCAAAGAGCTACAGGTATCTAATATCAAACAGCTCTCTTTTCTGTCCAGCCAAATTGACTCGAGGATCAATCAGATGATGGACTTTGTCATGACCTTTTCGAAAGATCCAAATGTTCAGAAATTCAACGGCTTAAACATCTGGGAAGATCGCTATGATCGGATGCAGACTAGATACGTGGTTCAGGAAAAGATGGTGCTGCAGTCCGGTATTATGAACATATGGCCGGTTAAATACACGGTGTATTCCCAACAGAACAAAGAAGCCATTTCTAATGCCATTAAAACGTCCGAGTATGATGAGAAATATTTGAAAAAGAATATGACCGGAAAATGGACTTATGGGGATGGCGAAACCGTGCCCCAAGGCGATCCGAAGGCCTTTTATTGGTTCTATACGGATTCTTTCGGCCAACAGGATACGCTTAGTGGAAGTAATCTGGTGGTTGAAGCCAGCTTTGGTCATGAAAATATTCAAAATATGCTAGACACTTATAAGGCAGGCGGTCAAGGAGATCCTTTCTTTTACCACAAGGGTGAGACTCCGATTCTGAATCGCAGCGCGTCCACGCAGCTATCAAGTGACCTCATCCATTATTTGGACGGACAGTCACTAGAAGATACGATGCAGCAGGTCGTGAGATTAGAAAATAAAAATTATTTGGTTAGTGCTGTGAAATCTCCCCAATTGGACTGGCATTTGGTTGACATTGTTCCACTGGATCAAATCTTAGGACCGATATCGTTCAGCCGCAATCTATTCTATTTATCGATGGTCCTGCTTTTTGTGGTCGGTATTTCTTCCTCTGTGCTGCTGTACCGGAACGTTCAACGTCCGATTAGAAAGCTAATTCGCGGATTACAGAGCGTACAGCGGGGGGATTTTTCGGTAAGGATCAAGACAAATGCGCACAATGAGTTTTCATTTCTGTTTCATCGATTTAATGATATGTCTCAGCAAATTCAAGGCTTAATTGAAAACGTGCTCAATGAGAAACTCAGGGCTAGGGATGCGACTTTGAAGCAATTGCAAGCTCAAATTAATCCGCATTTTCTTTACAACTGCCTAGGCTACATTGTCAACATGGCCCAGATGAAGAACGAAGAGGCCGTCGTTTCCATGGCGTATAATCTAAGCGCATACTACCGCTACACGACCCGAATGGAGCGGGAAACGGCTAGTCTCGACGAAGAAATTCGACTGATCGTCAACTACCTAGACATTCAAAAGCTGCGTAATGGCAGAATTTATTACCTTATCGATATACCCGAAGAGCTGTTGAACCAACAAGTTCCGCGGTTGCTGCTCCAGCCGATTGTGGAAAATGCCGTCATTCATGGGGTTGGGAAATCGTATTCATCGGGTGAAATTCGAATCAGCGGCGAGATTGTAGGCGGCTATTGCAGGATTTATATCGATGACGACGGCCCCGGGATGACGGAAGATCAGCAAATGGCGCTAAATCGTAAAATGCTGGAGCCCTTACAAGAGAAAATGGGCTGTGGTCTTTGGAACACCAACCAGCGGATCATTCATCAATTCGGAGATAACTCTTATCTCTATTTCACGAAATCGCATCTTGGAGGATTTCGAACAGAAATTATTTGGGAATTAAACTCGGGAGAAGAACATCGCCATCATCCCTTCATACAAGGAGATACGTAACATGCAAATGATCATAGTAGACGATGAAGCTCACTGGGTAGACAACCTATCCATGCACAAACCTTGGCATACGCTCGGCATCGAACAGGTCCATAAAGCTTATTCTGCGCATGAGGCGCTTCAAATCCTCGAGACGCATCCTATCGATATTGTCATATCGGACATTCTCATGCCTGAAATGACAGGCATAGAGCTGATAGAGCGAATTCGCATGTTTGACAAAAAAATAAAATGCATTATATTATCCGGTCATTCCGATTTTGAGTTTACGAAAGAAGCCGTCCGAAATCAGGCAGTAGACTATCTGCTTAAACCGCCGACCGACAACGAATTGTTTGACGCCGTCAAGGCTGCGATCGATCAATTGAATAATGAATGGGAAAGCGTTAGCTCCCATGAACGCACCCAATACACCCTTCGCGAAAACTTACCGCTTCTTCGCGGCCAATTGCTGCTTGATGCCTTACGGGGGCATCGCATGCCCATCGACGAATGGAGTCGGAAGCTAGAGAATTATGAATTACCGTTCCATTATGGCAATTGTGCCCTCCTGCTCGTCCGTATGGAGGAAGAATTCGGTCAATATAAAAACAATGGGCAGCAGTTGATGGAATATGCGATCATCAATATGGCCGAAGAGATTATCGGAGAATTTACAGAAGTCTGGGGTGTTAAGGAAGAGCATGGGTATCTTGCTTTTCTGCTTCAGCTCAAGGGAGATCATTCTGACGTTGGGAATGAAACTATTTTAGAAAAGCTTGCTATGCAGCTTCAGTATAAAGTGAAACAATTCTTGAAAGGATCTCTGTCCATCGTTATTACGGAGTGGTTCCAATTTCCGGACCAGTTACCGGACCATTATAGACAGGCATCAGCCTATTTCCGGCAAATTGTAGGAGACGAACAGGAGTTCGTCATGCGGGTTGGCGATTTCGAGCAAAACGTTTCGAAGGGAACCTTGGATGCGATCCATATGCCTCCTACTTTGATTAACCTGCTCGAGGTCGGGCGTTGGGATGCGGCGGAAGATAAACTAGGGACGGTGTTCGCGGAGCTTGATGATAGATGGTCCGAATCCTGGGAGCACTGTATGGAGGCTGGATTTTCAATCGCTTCTTCCTTCACGCATATAGCGCATCGGAACGGCTACACATTGGCCAACTTAATTGGATCAGAGATTGAATCCTTGCAGAGCGGAGAGGCTTTTTCCTCCATTAGCAAGCTTAGAAAGTGGTCTCTCGGCGTGCTTGGCAAGCTAAAAGAGAATGCATCAAATGAAATCAAAGATATACGATCCCTGTATGTAAAGAAAGTCCAGGATTTTGCGGAGAAAAACCTTCATCTCGATGTTTCGCTGCGTGCGCTTGCAGACCACGTTAATTTACACCCGACACATTTATCCAAAATTTATAAGATTGAAACCGGTGAAGGGATAAGCGATTACATGTCCTCTCTGCGAATGGAGCGTGCTTGTCATTTGCTAAAGACAACCGACAAAAAAGTGTATCAAATCAGCACGGAAGTCGGTTATTTGGATCCGGCTTACTTTATCAAAGTGTTTAAACGCCAGTTCGGTGTAACACCGCAAGAATTTAGAGACGGTAATTAATTGCCTAACAAAGTCTTACGGAAACTAAAATAATCATATAGATACCTTCCCCAATAAGTTGGTAGAGTTAACACTGTAGTAATTTTACACCGTAGGGGGAAATCAAAAATGAGTAAACTCAAAAAATCATGCTTGCTGCTCGTAGCCACTTCACTCATCGTGATCTCGGCTTGTAGCGGAAAGTCTGGTGAGAAGCCAGTCACTACCGGTTCAAAAGATACCGCTGCATCCGATGCCGGATTCACCAAAGGCAAATACGATCCGCCAATTGAGATTAGCACCGTCGTCATGTTTGCCCCGCCAAAGAAGTACGTCAAAGGCGACACCAAAGAGAACAATGTCCACGATCGTTGGATGTTGGAGACGCTAGGTATCAAGCATAAAGATACTTGGTACCCTGCTGGCGGGGATCAATATAAGCAGAAGCTTCAGCTTGCAATTGCTTCCGGCGAGAAACTGCCAGATTTCGTATTCGTACCAACGGATCCCGTACTAACCAACCAATTGATCGATTCCGGCCAGTTTGTTGCCATTGACGCGTTGTTTGAGAAGTACGCCAACAAAACTTGGAAAGACCATACCGTTCAACATCCAGAACTATGGTACCCTTTCACAAGAAATGGCAAGAAGTACAACCTGCCAATTCTGGAATATACCGACAATGACGATACGATGTTATGGCTCCGGGAAGATTGGATGGAGAAGCTGAATCTTACGGCTCCCAAGACGATCGCAGATTTAGAGAACGTGATGGACAAATTCAAAAATCAGAACCCGGACGGGCTTGCTGCTAAGGATGTCTATCCGCTCGCGATTTCCTTGAAAAACAATACGAACACATGGATGGGCGGACTCGATTGGCTGTTCGGGGCATACGGCTCTGTTGAGGAGCAATGGAACAAAGACGCAAATGGCAATCTTGAATATGGGTCTATCAACCCAGGGGCCAAGAAAGCGCTAGCGAAACTTCAAGAATGGATGAACAAAGGCTATATTCATCCTGATGCAGCTCTGTGGGACGAAGGTAAATCTGCTGAGATCTGGACAAAAGGAAATGCAGGTGTATTGCCTGGAGCAAACTGGGTTCCTGACTGGCCGGCTCCGGATTTGATCAAGAATGTAAAAAATTCGAAATATAAAGCCTATCCGGTTCCAGCAGGTCCAGATGGACTGGCAGGCACGAAATGGCAAAATTCTGGCGTGAACAGCAGCTTCATGATTAATAAAGACGCTAAACATCCGGAAGCCATCTTCCTGTATTACAACTACATGCTTGACAACTTGGCCAACCCACCAATCGGCAGCAAATTCGAAAACGGCTTTGCCCAAGGCTATGATTGGGACATCGTGGATGGAAAACCGACTAGTGATAAAGACAAAATCAAAGACTTCAGCAATGACTTCACATTCATAACCGGACCGGCGCGGATTCCGGATCTATATATGAAGACGCTTGTTAAGCTTGCGGACGGCAAAAAGCCGGAAACTCCTTATGAGAAGCAGATTGCAGATTTCCGCAAACCTGAAAACTGGTACGCTGCGAAAGTCGTCATGTCACAAATGGACATTCGCAAGCAAAACTATTTCACCGGTGCGGCGACACCGACCATGATCTCGAAATGGAACCTTCTGCGTCAGTCTGAAATGGAAACATTCAACAAAATCATCTATGGCAAATTGCCGGTGAATGCGTTTGACGAATTCGTCGCTAGTTGGAAGGCTAATGGCGGTGATCAGACAACGAAGGAAGTCAACGAGTGGTACACGTCAGTAACCAAAAAATAAATGGTGTCGTAAGAAAACTACGATTTCAAAACGGGCGAAAGCCCGTTTTTTTACGTCCTATTTGAGCAATGTAAGAATGGATTCTACAGAATTATTCATAAATGAGCGATCTGGACGTGATTTCATCATAACTGTAAGACCGATTAACGAGACAACAAGTGTCTGCGCTAAGGCTAATGGATTCGTAGCGTTATCAAGCTCACCTGATCGTATGCCTCGCTCAATCGTTTCTTGAAATATAGCGGATAGATACATCTGATGCTCTCTTGTGAGTATTGCAAATTTGGTATCATGAGGTGCAAGTTCGACCATCGTGTTCAGGCAAAAACAACCCCGATTGGGCTTGGGCCCCTCCTCGTATTCTTCAGCCACTATACTTTCAAAATAGGAACGAAATGCTTCTATCACTGATGACTTTTTTTGAAGTCGCGCTCTAACATTAGAAGCGTGAAACTGTGTATATTTTCGCAGCGCAGCTTCAAACAGTTCCTTTTTATCACCAAATGCCGAGTAAATGCTTGGTCGCTGGATACCCATTTTGGATGTCAAATCGCTTAACGAGGTTGCCTCGAATCCTTTTTCCCAAAATACATGCATAGCTGCATCTAAAGCCTTTTGCTCATCAAATTCACGGAGCCTAGCCATATTATTCCTTCTTTCCATAACGATCAGTATGATATTATTTTATATTTTCCAGCATTTAAATGTCAAATCGTTGACAATAAGAGTCAATTGTCGTATGTTTTTCCTTATAATAACGTACTGATCAGTACGTTATTAATAAAACTAAATTCAGCCAAGGAGCGTGAACAATGGAGAAGCTTGAAGAACATATAGACGTCGGGGATGCAAGCGGTGTAGAAGTGAAAAAAGTACGAAGCGAGTCCGACGTATCCGAATCGGATATCAATTCATCGCTTTCACGCTCGGCCACGCTCTTGTTAGCAGTCGCCAGCGGGCTTGCTGTCGCCAACATCTATTTCGCACAACCGCTTCTCGACATTATTGCTAAGGAGTTCGGCATCAGTCATTCGTTCGTAGGCATAATTATTACAATCACTCAGATTTGCTATGCATTGGGACTTCTATTTCTTGTGCCGCTTGGGGATCTATTTGATCGACGTCGCTTGGTTGTCCGTATGCTGCTAGTCTCCGTATTAGCACTGTTCACGGTAAGCATTGCGCCCACAAGTGCTGTACTCCTTGGAGGTATGGCTGTAGTAGGGCTGTTTGCCGTAGTGGTACAGGTGCTTGTTGCGTTCGCTGCAACTTTGGCTCCGCCGAACGATCGTGGCCGTGTGGTTGGCTTGGTGACAAGCGGTGTCGTGATCGGCATTCTATTGGCGCGTACCATCGCTGGTGTACTGACGGATCTCGCTGGATGGCGTGCCGTCTATGATGTCTCCGCAGTAATGACGCTTTTAATGGCTATCGCTTTATTTCGGATGCTGCCACACCACGATAAAGTAAAAGCTCCCCTATCCTATCCGCAATTGTTGCGTTCCGTGTTCACTCTGTTCATTCAAGAACCAATACTGCGTATACGTGCCGTCATCTGTCTGCTGATCTTTACTGCATTCAGCATTTTATGGACTTCGCTAGTACTGCCGCTCAGCGCACCGCCATTATCTCTTTCACATACTGCAATCGGGTCGTTTGGCCTAGCAGGTGTTGCCGGAGCGCTAGCAGCTGCACGGGCAGGACGTGTGGCCGATCGCGGACTAGGTCAGCGAACAACCGGTATAGCTCTAGTTCTGCTTCTAGGATCATGGTTGCCAATCAGCTTAGCTGAGAACTCACTGTGGGCATTAATAGTCGGAGTTGTCGCTCTGGATCTCGCGGTGCAGGCTGTGCACGTAACCAATCAGAGCATGATTTTGAACGTACGTCCAGAGGCACGCAGCCGTCTCACTGCTGGCTACATGATCTTCTATTCCATCGGCAGTGCCGTCGGTTCAATTTCTTCAACTGTTGTTTTCTCATACGCTGGCTGGATCGGCGTATGCTTGCTGGGTGCCTCAGTAAGCGCCTTAGCCCTGCTCTTTTGGGGATTAACCCGGCGTATAACGCCTACGACTTAGAAACCTTCAAACCTTAGGAGTTAAAACATAAAACCCGGTTCCATTGCCAAACTGCAGCAGAGCCGGGTTTATCACCTTCGAGACTGTCGATTCATTCATTATGCCTTCTCACCTCCTCACAACAGGTAGACATAACTCCAAAATTCGATTTTAGAGTCATCCAGCTTTCGTGAGGTCAAATCGGTTATAATGATTGCTAATGTTGTATTCTCTACAACAATTCACACGCCCAAAGGCTATTTCGCAACTTCAAGTTGTAGTTTGTACAACAATTTGAACCCATTTGTCGCGAAATGGCCTATATAGGCCACAATTCGGTCTAACCCCCTAATACTGGACACTAGTCGACTAAAGCAACAGATTACTTATTAAATTGCGAGTTTAAACGGCTTTACTTCATTTTTCTTTAACTNTTCGGTCTAACCCCCTAATACTGGACACTAGTCGACTAAAGCAACAGATTACTTATTAAATTGCGAGTTTAAACGGCTTTACTTCATTTTTCTTTAACTTCTCGAGAAATTCTTTGGGAGAATAGTCATACAAGCTCGAATGAATTCGACGCTCGTTGTAAAAAGTGACAAACCGATCTACTTCTGCAAATGCTTCCTCGTAACTCATAAAGATGTTTCGTTTAAAGCACTCTCGCTCTAAGGTGCTATGGTAAGACTCGACATAGGCATTCTTGTTGGGGGTTCGATTCGGTGTACGTTCATGAATAATCTGATTGGACTCACAGAACGTTCCGAAAGCATGGCTAATGAACTGAGGGCCATTATCTGTTCTAACGRTTAATGGCTTCTCCTGGTCCATTGTGCCTCGCATCAGGATGGCCTTTTGTAGCACGCGGAGAACATGACTTGTATCACAAGCTTTACCGCGATGACATCCGACTAGGTGACGATCGTAGACATCAATAATATTAGCGGTATAGAAATGCCTCTGTWAGCCAGTTACGTAACCATATTTAATATCCAGCTGCCACAATTGATTAGGGCCTGTAACCTCCATATTATTGGCTAGACGGCGTGGATGAGCTTTAGAAGGCTTTGCAGGTTTAGCAAGAATCTTCATCTCTTTACATAGCCGGTATACTTTCTTCTTGTTGATACGAAGTTTGTATTTACGGCGTAAACAAGTGGTTATTCTACGATAACCATAAGCAGACTCCTCGCCTTCTAGGAGCTTTTCAATGTAATGTTTAATGAGATGATCTCTTACTTTTTTGCCCGCGAAGGTAAGGGAATACCCTGAGGCGGGGCGCCCACGCCGAGAGGTTTTCTTCTGAGAGTTAGCTTCTTTCGGTTGATAGTAATACGTAGAACGAGGCACATGGCAAATCCTTAGAATGGTTCGAACTTTATAACCTTTTAAGATCCATTCTCGGGCCACTTCCATTGGATGTGTGGATGTTTTTTTTTAACTAAGTCACGAAGTACTGCGATTTCTAGTTCTTTTTCACCTATGAGCTTCGTAGCCTGCTCGTACTTCTCTTTCCATTCTTCTGTGGTTTGAGGATTGTTAAATTTATCTAGATCCTTCTTCTTGCCCATTGTAGGCTCCACCTCATCTCGATATTGTTTCATCCAATTGTATAACGAGTAAGGGGATAATCCATGGTTCCGTGCTGTTAAAGCAATGTTCCCCCGCTCAAGCGCTTCTTCCACGACCTGTATTCTCAGTTCGTCAAACTTGCTATGCTTTACCCTCATACGAACAACCTCCGGCTAATTTCATTGTATTTTCTTAGCCTAAAAGTGTC